>JBKQTE010000050.1:0-9408 GCA_052143315.1 Acidimicrobiales bacterium
TGGGGGGGGTATGTGCCGGTCCACGGGGGCGCGCGCCTGTGGGCGCGGCCGGGACCGGGTGCGGCCGCCAACCGACCCGGGGGATTGCCCCGGGGTCGTTTCGCTTCTGGCTACCTGTCTCTCAACAGGAGCCCGTTGGGTATGTCACCAGTGGTCAGCAGATGCCGAAGAAGAAGTGCAGCAGCCACACCAGCCAGGCCGGGAGCAAACTGCAGATGCTGGGAGCCGACGGTGTCACCGAGTTGGAGGCTGCCGAGGCCGCACCCGTGCCGACCGCGTTGATCGCCGCCACCTTGAAGGTGTAGGCGGTCCCGTTGGTCAGGCCGGTGATGGTGTCACTGGTCACGTTGCCGACGGTGACGGGAGAGCCGCTCGACGGCGTGATGACGTAGCCGGTGATCGGGTCGCCACCGTTGGAGGCAGGAGCCGTCCAGGTGAGCGTGGCGCTGGCGTTGCCGGCGGTGGCCGTCCCGATGGTCGGAGCACCAGGGGCGGTGGCTGGGGGTGCAGTGATCGTCGTCGAGGTGAGCGTCACGGGTACCGCAGGCGGGATCGGCGAAGAGGACGTCAACGACGCCGCCGGCAGGGCAGTGGTGCCCGTTGGCCAGCCAGATACCGACACGCCATAGGTGCCCAGACTCGCAATCGTGACGTTCACGCTCGTATCGAACTCGGAGATCTGAGCGTTCAACGCCGTACCCACCGCGCCGGAGGCCGTCAGCGTGGTGTCGATCGTCGGGAAGGTCACGGTCGCTCCACCGGGGAGCTGCGCGGTACCGGTAGATATCTCGATGTACGGCGTCGTGGTGACGCCAGCGAATGGGTACGGAGCCGAGCTGGCACTGCTCGATGCCGTCAAGTTCTGCGCGGTGGCGGTGCAGGTGGTGCCGTTGTTGGCCGTGCAGTATGTGGCCGTCATCGTGAAGGTCCCACTTGGGTTGGAGGCCGGCCCGCCCGTGTAGCTGCCAGTGCCACTTGCGGAGCTCGATACGAAGGTCGCACCTGCGGGGACCGGGACGATGGTGGTCAGGCCGCTCAAGTAGTTCACGGTGGCGATGCTCACGCTGGCCGGAATGGACTGTGAAGCCGGAGTGATCGCCACGGTGAAGTTCGAGCCCTGTGGCGCTGTTGCCGGCGATGTTCCCGTCGTGATAACCGCTTGCTGGATCCAACCACCGAGGATCGGAGTGCCGAATGTGAAATAGGTTGTGGTCGATGCCGCACCGGCTCCGGGAGCACTCAGCAGGACGAGTCCGGCAGCGGCGATGG
The DNA here is from genome assembly GCA_052143315.1 of Acidimicrobiales bacterium. Taxonomy (GTDB): domain Bacteria; phylum Actinomycetota; class Acidimicrobiia; order Acidimicrobiales; family RAAP-2; genus DASZIT01. The sequence continues at coordinate 1,270 of JBKQTE010000050.1, forward strand.
CCACGGCCATGATCACTGCTATCGACGTCCTCAAGCTGGCCAGAAGCCCCTGGATGGTTCGATTCCTGCTGTACATGGTGCCCACATGCCCCTTCATCTACCTGTGGCCCAAGACCGCCCGCCTGGCGCATGTTCGGTGCGCCTCACCGAACAGCCCTGACACTGCGATCCGGGAGCTCCGAGGGCACTCGACGACGTGCGGGACGACAGACTTCGACTCGTGGGCGAAGCCCACCGAAGAATCCCCTCGCTCAAACGAGTACGGCGAGCCACGGGACTCGCCCCCCTAAGTTCCCCTCCACACCCGCGCCCAACCGATTGGCAACGCCGCGGGATCCACCCGATGTGGCGAATTTGACGGTAACGAGCAATCGAGAAATAGGCAACCACCTGGCGCAAGATAGTTTTGACGGTCTCACCTGGCGTGGCCGCTTCATTACCCAACATGGTTGAAACCGGCAGAACGGCTGGGGAGTTGGACCGGAGGTGGCAAACACGGGTCCTAGACAGGATCGCATAGGAGGGGTACCGTTCTCGGCCACGGTGGAAGAAGGACGGCGTGCTCGTCACCCGCGCGTCATTCCTGATGGCCGTGGCAACGGCCAGCTCCGGTGTGTCGCGTGACTTCGAAGGCCTGGAGCGCCGAAGGGAACGGTCCGCCCAACTATTCCGCCAGGGCAAGAGGTAGGCCGACTTCGCCCGTGAGCTCGAGGTGTCGCGCCAGACCGTGAGCCGGTGGCACGCCGGATGGCTGGCTGGACGGACGCCCGCCTTGCGGGTACGAGGAGGGCCGGTCGCCTGGCCCACCTCGGTGGTCTACCCAGAAGAGGGGCTCGACCGCACCGGTGTCACTTGAGGTACTCCTTCCAGGCGCCAGGAGACGCCGGTGGCGAAAGTTTCGGGGGTACGAGGAATGCCGGTGAACTCTCCAGGTCCAACGCCTCGATAGGAGAAGTTGCCGCAGCGTCGCGTCGCGTCATGGGCGGGAAGTTCCACTTCTGCTCAATGAGCTTCAACACCGAGGTGTGGTCGTAGACCGTGTCGGTAACGAAGTCGGGCCGAGCGTAGGGCGAGACGATGACCGCCGGTACCCGGAACCCGTAGCGGTCGTAGGTCCTCGGACCGTTGTCAGCCACGTCGAGCTCGGCAAACTTCTTCTTCAGGAAGGGGAGGCGTCTGAGCCATGGATGACGTTCGGGGATGCTCTGCGCTGGGACGTCGTCGGGCGCCGGCGCTTCGGGTGGGGGCACATGGTCGTAGTAGCCCCCGTGCTCGTCGTAAAGCCAGAACAGGACCGTGTTGGGCCACCCCTTGCCGGACATGACGGCATTGATCACGTCGTGAGCGAAGCTCTCTCCGACCCGAACGTCTTGGGGGTCCTCCTCAGAGAAGTTCCCGTAGTCAGGGTCGATGATACTGACCGATGGCAGATTGCCGGCCTGGGCATCCTCGAAGAACTGCTCGATCGACTTGGCATGATTGACAGTGCGCAAGAGCCCCCGCGGGTACATGTCTGCGCTGAACTGGAGTTCACCGATGGCGAACTGCTCGAATCCCGGAACGAGACCGGCGAGGACAAGGTTCAGGTAGCGCCCGACGGACAGGCCCCGCTTCCCGAGGAGGGACTTGAGAACGGTCTTCGCGCGGGACTTGTTGTGGTAGTTCGTCCAACTGATTCCGTGTGCAGTGAGGCGATCAAAGATGGTTCCGGCAGCCGGGTAGTCGGTGAGACCACTGGCCACGTCATCGATCAGGCCGTTCGCCGTACCCGACACGAGGAAGCGACGGTTGGGAAAGGTCGGGCCGAGACATGACGAGAACCAACGGGTCGCCAAGGGGAATGTCTTTGCGAGCCCGTAGTAGAAGGGCAAGTCCTCCTCGGTCCAGTACGCCATCCCATCCGTGACGTGAGTACTGTTCAGCGTCTCCTCGGTGCTTCGAACGAACCCGTCGCACGCCCCGCCGTTCCACTGGATGTGGCTGGCCGCCCAGCTCTGGCTGGGAACGCCATCGTGCTGTCGGGTCGACGGGGCATGGGTCAGAGGGACAGCCTGCCCACTCGATGTGCGATTTGAGTGAGGATCCCCTGGAAGGCCGTTTGCTCCGAGTGCGTAGCCGTCGCCCCGACCCTGGAGCATCCCCAGGTAGTTGTCGTAGGAGTGGTTCTCCATCATGAGGACAACGATGCTCTTGATCTCAGGAAGAGTGTCAGTACCGAGGTCCAGCTCAGCGTGAGGTCGACTCCGCGAGCTATCCGAGTGTCGTCCTACCCACCGATGCGCCAACATCCTCTCGGCCCGCCTGAGCATGCCTCCGAGTCTTGCAGCCACGGCTGGCGACTGCTGAGTCCAGGCGACGGAGGGCAAAGGCCACGCTGGCGGCCTATCAGAGCCATATCGAGTCCACCACCGGTCCGGCGCTCGGTGTCCTGCAGCTCGACAGGCTGACGGCGACGGCTCCTCGCTCGCAAGCCCGGTCGAGATCGTGGGCCGTCAGCTTGTCCAGCCGCTTCGATCCGGGCGCCGCGCCGATCCGCGTGGCAACGATCCGCCGGTACAGGTACAGCGTCGTGGGCGCCCCCCGCATCCGTCCGATGTGCGCGATGTGCCCGTCGAGCAGTGCACCGAGGGTCGAGCTGCTCCCCCCTCGCGAGATCACACGGCGCCCACGGCGCCCACGGCGCCCCCAGCCTCCCAGAATGCGAACCTTGAGCCCTTGGTCGAAGGGCCGGCGATCAGCCTGGCGGCTCGCCACACCAAGGTCCGCCGTGAGGGGTACGCCAAGTGAGGCCGGTCCGTGTGGTCGCCAGCACGGTCGCCATCACCCCCGCCATTACGGTCGCCAGTCCTGATCGGACCACCCTCCCCGCCGCGAACGACCAGCGTGGGGCGACTACACCCTCGCCAGTCGCGCACCCCGACTCCTTGGGGTTGTTCTGATGAAATCTTCTTCTCTGCGGCCACGAGCCGGCGACGGGCTCGTCATGGAGGTCGCGCACCGGCTGACCGAACGGGACCGCTCCATGTTGACCATGCTCTATCGCCATCGCGTGTTCACGACCGACCAGCTGGCCGAGATGTACTTCGACAACACGAACACCGCTCAGCACCGGTTGACCACGCTCTACCGACTCCGGCTCGTGGATCGCTTCCAGCCGCTCGACCACCGGTACGCCAGCCTTCCGTACCACTACGTGCTCGACGAGCTCGGCGCCATGGTGGTGGCGGCCGAACGCGGCGAGGATCCCGACAAGTCTCGCTGGCGCGCCGACAAGGCCCTGGCCATCGGTAAGTGCCAGCGCCTCCGGCACCTCGTCGGGGTGAACGGCTTCTTCGGAGCCCTGGTGGCCGAGTCCCGGCGCAGGTCCGATTGCGAGCTGTCGCTGTGGTGGTCAGAGCGCCACTGCGCCAACCGGTTCGAGCGGATCGCCCAGCCCGACGGGCTCGGAGTCTGGGAAGAGGCCGGCAACCAGATCGTCCTCTGCCTTGAGTACGACCGCTCGACCGAGAGCCTCGACCGCTTGGCGAAAAAGCTCGACAGCTATCGCGACCTGCAGGTCGCGACCGGCCTCGCCTACTGGATCTGCTTCTGCTTCGGCCACCCGCGCCGGGAGGCCGGCGCCCGCCGGGTCCTGGCCGAAGCCACCGTCCCGGTGGCCACCGCGGCCCTGGGGCCGACACCCCGGCCGCACGAAGCCGTCTGGGCGCCGCTAGACAACGAAGGCCGGCGGTTGCGTCTCGCAGATCTGGCCGTGGTGCCCATTTCGGCGGAATCCGAGGCGCGGATCGCCGAAACGCAGGAGTATCGACGGCAACCCCAGCGGGACGGACCGCCCCGCTGACGCTTCGGCATCCGCAAAACTGTCTGGATGACCACGGCATTGAGTGGGACCCAGAAGCGATCGTCTCGCCGATGATCCCCGTCTTGAAGAGCCGCGGAGGCGACTGGTCTCTCGCCGGCGTGGATCCACTCGTCGGCTTGCCGATACTCGAACACGTGGAGCGGCTGTTGGCTGAATCCGGCCGTGGTCCGCTGCCCCATGGTGGGGAGCCGCTGCCGGACGAGCCTCCGCCCGACCCCGCCGTGATCAAGTTCGGCGCAGGCTCCTTTGACGGCATCGGGGGTTACCGCGAGGGCCCAGAGGAGGACCAGAACCCCCTCGTTGCGGCAGCTGCGATCCTCGACCTAGTACGTTCCCGCCGCCCCAACACCGCCGCGGTGCACCTGGTCGCACAACGACTCGCCGCCCTCCGAGGACCACGCGCCTTCGACCGGCTACTTGACGCCGTTGCCGCAGCTCGGAGCGTGCCCCGTACCCGGTTGGCAACCCTTGCTCGATGGCTGTGTACCCACGGCGTCGACCGTCAGCAGGTTAAGGCTGGTCTCACCCTTCTGGGCGCGTCGGGCGCTCCTGAAGATCGCCAACTCATCAAGACGCTGGGATTGCTTGAGGAACTCACCCTGTACGCCCTGGTCGCGCTCACCAATCTGCTGCCGGAAGCCGAGCAGGAGATTTTCGAACTGGCACAGCAGGTGGACGGGTGGGGCCGCATCCATGCCGTGCGCCGGCTCGCGAAAACCACGGATCCGGTGATCCAGCGTTGGCTGCTTCGGGGCGGGTTCGCAAATGCTGTGATGGACGAGGAGGTGGCGTTCATCGCTGCTACCACGGGAGGCTTGCGAACCGCGCTGGCCCAAGACGTCGATGACGAATTGCTCGATTGGGCCGGTCGACTTTTGGCTGCGCTCGCCACGGGTGGTCCCGCCCAGGACATGTCCGACTATGACGATGGAGCCGCGGCCATGTCCGAGTATCTCGTGCACATGGCATCCGCATCGGCGACTCTCCAACGGCTCCACCATCTTGTCGTGTTGGAGCGCTATCTCGCGGACTCAACGGCTGAGAACCCTCACCTCGGCGCAGAGCAGCGCAGCGAACTCAGCGCCCAACTGAGCGCGGTCCTCGCACGTCCAGAGTGGCGATCGCTCGTCGCCGATGCCTTGTCGAGTGAAGAACTCACCGACGTGAAGAGCGCGCTCTCTCTTGCTGACCGCTTCGATCTGGACCCAGTCCCGGTCGTCCGATCGTGGGTGCCCCGAGAGCCCCACGACGCGTACCTCTGGCAGACGATCCTCGCCCGGGCTGATGCCGCAATGATGGCTGACTTGGTTGCGCTCGCGGAGTCCATCCTTCCCTTCGACGCGATCCAGACGGGCCCAGCCAAGGACTTCGGCCTCGGACAGGCCTACCGCGCTGAGGCCTGCCTCGATCAGATCCTCCAGCGGCTGCGAAAGTTCCCCCAGCAAGGATGGACGGCGATTGAAGTCGGACTGAGATGCCGAGTCACCCGCACTCGGAACATGGCCCTCGCCGCCCTGGGGGAGTGGCCTCGGGACCGGTGGCCCGATGGGGCCCAAGAAGCACTGACTCAACTCTTGTTTCAAGAGCCCGACGACAAGGTTCGCAAACGCGTGCAGGAACTTCTCGCCTTGGAAGGTTAGGGCGAGGAACTCATAGCAGCGTTGAGCCAGGCCTTCTGCTGCTCCGTATCAGGGACCTGCATCCCTCGAGCTGTGGCGACTGCGGCCCATGCTTCGGCACTCGCCATACCCTCGGCCATGAGGAGGCCCGCCGCCACCAGGGAGGACCGCCCGATACCCATTCGGCAGTGCACGACCACGTTCTGCCCTCGGCTCAGGGCCACCTGCAACTCGCGCAGCAAGTCCCGAAACCTCTGAGCGTCTGGTACGCCCCTGTCGGGCGTTGGGCACGAGAAGAAGATCAGACCGGCAGTTGCGGCAGCCTCAGGTTCTTGTTGAAGGTCCAGGTCATTCATCTCATCGGAGGTCAGCATTGAGACCAGAATTTCCGTGCCGGCTTCGCGCAGACCGTTCATTTCATCGGCGAGCCAGTCGTTTCCTCTCGGTCGAGCCATGGTGCTCAACGTGCCAGAGCCTGACCGTTCGATCATGTACATCGCGGGTCTCACAGATCAGCGATGGACGAGTAGGCCCGGAGCGTCGTCGCAGGACATTTCGTCGTCACTCTTCGTCGGATCGTTCGATGACGTATTGGCGGAATCCCGGGATGGAGAAGGCAAGGAGGCCATGATCTGGCGAATGGATGAGACCCTTTCGGATTAAAGCGTCCCGCGTGGGCGAGACGGCGGAGAGTTCTCGACCGAGTGCGCGCGCTACATCACCTGAACGCACGCGACCTCCTTCGGCCTCCATCAGCTCCGACATCGCGAATAGATACCGGCGCTCCGACTCGGTAGCTCCTTCGAAGCGTGCAGCGTAGATGCCGGTCTCGATCTGACGTTGGGCGTACGGCTCTGCAGCCGTCATGTGGCCGAGAGCGATCGTCTTGATCTCACCGGCTCGGGCGGCGGCCTCCCACGCCTCGAATGCATAGAGCTGAAGAAAATAGGGATATCCATCGGCCACGTCGATGATTCTCGCGAGTGCGTCCTTCTCCCAGGTCACTCGTTCTTCAGCCGCTGGTTCGATCACCGCGGCGCGCGCCTCTTTCTGATGAAGGTTGTCCGTTGGCTCGTAACGGAACCGCTCGGTGTACGTGGCCGCTCTGGCGATGTACGAGGGCAGGTGCGGCAACCCTGCGCCGATGAAAGCGAACGGCAGTCGGTCTCGCAGATCCTGGACCACGTGTACCAACGCGCCCAAGCTCGCCAGGCTGACCGCCTGCAATTCGTCCACGATCAGCGCGACGCCGAGGCCGTCCTCCCGGGCGGCTTCACCCAACGAGGTGAGTACCTTGGCGAGGTCGTTGTAGGCCGGCGCGGATCGACCAGCACCTACGCTGCCGCCACTTCCGAGCACCTGTAGGCCACCTCCGCGACGGAGAAACTGACCAACCCGACGGGTCAACTTGGCGCCCGGCCGCAGTTGTCCTGCGAATCGATCGGCGACTGCCGCCAGTGCCACATCGACCGCCAGACCACGGCGCAGTTCGAGATAGGGCGCATACCACCCTGCGTACGCCAATTGATCGGCTATCTCCTTCAGCAGGACCGTCTTGCCAACGCCCCGCAGTCCCACGTAAACGAGACTGTTGGCCGAGTAGCCCGCCTCGAGTTGGGTGCGGACGCTCTCGGCGAGAGCCAATTGGTCCGATCTACCGACCAGGGCGCGAGGGCGGTCGCCCGCCCCGGGCGTGTAGGGGTTCGGCCGAGGGGCGAGAACGCTCATATTCAACGAACTATAGCAGATCTGTATACTATAAGGCTTATAGTTCTTGGCACACCAGATTTCCTCGCCAGAGGCCTTGACTTCTGAACGAGATCGAGCGATGGATATCGGTCCCAAATGGGGCACGCTTGCTCGGCCGTCGCAGGGCCACCCATGGCTATCCAACCCGAATCGCACCCCGGTGAGCGCGCCGCGCCCTCGGGGCGCTGCCGGTCACGCCGGAATCCACGGCTCACACTTGCCACCACCCGCTACGTCGGACTCGACCAGGCGCACGAGGAGGCCGCCCTTTCCGCCCTGGCGGAGCTGCTCGCCACCTACACGGACCCCGACGACGTGGAGGTGGCTTGACCAGCGCATCTATCGGAGGTCTCCTCCACCTGTCCATGTCCTCCACCCAAGGAGCCCGCCCATGAGGGTCGCCACCTACACCCGGATCTCGACCGACGAGGACCATCAGCCGTACTCCCTTGAAGCCCAGGCCGAGCGCCTCGGCGCCTACGTGAAGAGCCAGGACGGCTGGGAGCTCACCCGGCGCTTCACCGACCAGGCCTCAGGCGCCTCGACCGAGCGACCGGGGTTGCAGCGCGCCTTGACAGAGGCTCGGGCTGGGCGCTTCGACCTTCTGCTCGTCTACCGGGTGGACCGTTTCTCCCGCTCGGTGCGCGGCCTCGCCCAGCTCCTCGAAGACCTCGACACGGCCGGAGCCGCGTTCCGTTCGGCGACCGAGCCCTTCGACACCACGACGCCGGCGGGGCGGATGATGGTCCAGATGCTCGGCGTCTTCGCCGAGTTCGAGCGGGTGTCAACCGTCACGTAATTCCCGAACGCCCACGTCACGGAATTCCCTCGTCCGGCGTGTAGTCCATGTCTACTCGATCACTCCTCCTCCCTGTCGGATCGGCCCGATGAGGTCGCGCAGTTCCTTGG
>JBKQTE010000051.1:0-9303 GCA_052143315.1 Acidimicrobiales bacterium
GTCGGTGGTGACGCCGAGCCGAAACCCGTAGGGGTTTACCTTCTGGCCCATCTACTCGCCCTTCTCTTCGGCGGATTCGCCGTCTGTCTCTTCGGCCTTCGAACCCGCGTCCTCCGCGGTGTCCACGGCCTGGTCGTCGGCGTGTGCCGACTCGGTGGCCGCCTCGGGCTCGGTGCCCTCGGACTCGACCTGTTCGGTTTCGCCCACGTCCGCCTCAGCGGTGCCTCCCGGCTCGGATTCGAGCTCGGTGTCCTTGCCGCCCTTGACCGGCGCAGTGGACGCCGAGGCCTCCGCCTGCTGGCGACGCCGTGACCCGGCCACCCGACGTGAGCGCTGCGAGGAGCCGGCCGCCTGCTTGGCCCGGCGCCGGGCAATCCGCTCATCGGGGAGACGGCTCACGATGATCGTGATGTGCGAGGTCCGCTTGCGGATGCGCGTGGCACGGCCCCGGGCCCGGGGCCGCCAGCGCTTGAGGGTGCTCCCCTCGTCTGCATAGCAGGCGGACACATAGAGCTCCTCGGCATCGAGCCCGTCATTGTGGACGGCATTGGCCACCGCGGATGCAAGCACCTTGCCCACCGTGGCCGCGGCCTCGCGGTCGCCGAGGGCGAGGATCTCCGCGGCCCGATCGGCATCCTGGCCACGGATGAGGTTGAGCACCTGGCGCACCTTGGAGGCGGACATCCGGCTGTGACGGAGCACCGCACGGGTGCCCTCACGCTCATTGGTCTTCACTCCGGGCACGTCAGCGCCTCCCCGCGCGCTCTTGGCCGGCATGGAACTTGAAGGTCCGGGTCGGGGCGAACTCGCCCAGCTTGTGGCCGACCATGGACTCGGTCACGTACACCGGGATGTGCTTCCGCCCGTCGTGGACGGCGATGGTGTGGCCGACCATGTCCGGGATGATCGTCGAGCGACGCGACCACGTCTTGATGACCTTCTTGTCGCCGGCCGCGTTGAGGACGTCCACCTTCTTGATGAGGTGGTCGTCGACGAACGGACCTTTCTTCAGGCTGCGGGGCATGGTGTGGCGTTCCCTCTATTTCCCTACCGCCGGGCACCGCGTGTGCGGCGCCTGCGGACGATCATCTTGTCGGATTCCTTGCCGCGGGCCCTGGTGCGACCCTCCGGCTGGCCCCACGGCGACACCGGATGGCGGCCACCGGACGACTTGCCCTCGCCGCCACCCAGCGGGTGGTCGACCGGGTTCATGGCCACACCACGGGTCTGGGGGCGCTTGCCCTTCCAGCGGTTCCGGCCGGCCTTGCCGATCTTGATCAGCTCGGCCTCGGAGTTCCCCACCGTGCCGAGGGTGCCCCGGCAGTCGATGGAGACCCGGCGCATCTCGGTGGACGGCAGGCGGAGGGTGGCGAAGGCGCCCTCCTTGGCCACCAGCTGGATGCTCATGCCGGCCCCTCGGCCCATCTTGCCGCCGCCGCCGGGACGGAGCTCGACGTTGTGGACGACCGAGCCGACCGGGATGTACCGGAGTGGGAGGGCGTTACCCGGTCGGATGTCGGCGCCGTGTCCGGACTGGAGCAGGTCGCCCACCTTCACCCCGGCCGGGGCCAGGATGTAGCGCTTCTCCCCGTCGAGATAGTGGAGCAGGGCGATGCGGGCGTTCCGGTTGGGGTCGTACTCGATGGTGGCGACCTTGGCCGGGATGCCATCCTTGTCGCGCTTGAAGTCGATGATCCGGTACTGCTGCTTGTGGCCCCCGCCGCGGTGACGCGACGTCTTGCGTCCGTAGCTGTTCCGGCCGCCGGTGGACGGGCTCGGGGCGAGCAGCGACTTCTCCGGGCGGTCCGTGGTGATCTCGGCGAAGTCCGAGACAGTCTGGAACCGGCGGCCTGCGCTGGTGGGCTTGCGTGAACGGAGCGGCATGATCCTCGGACTCTCAACTCTCGAACAGGTCGATCGAGTCACCCTCATGGAGGGTGACGATGGCCCGCTTGGTATCGGGACGATGACCGAGCGTGTTGCTCTTTCGGTTCCGCCGGGCCTTGCCCTTGCGGTTGAGGGTGTTGACGTTCTTCACCCGGACCCCGAAGGCCCGTTCCACGGCATGGCGGACGTCGATCTTGGTGGCCGACGGGTCGACCACGAAGACGTAGACGTTGTCGTCCATCAGGCCGTACGACTTCTCCGACACCACGGGTCGGAGGAGCACGTTGTGGGGATCCCTCACGATGCGCTCCCTTCGGCGTCGGTGTCGGTCCTGTCGGTGTCGGCCCCGGCGGCGGCGGTGACCGGCGCCTCGACCGGCTCGGCGGCGACCGGCGCCTCGGCGGCGACCGGCGTCTCGGCGGCCCCGGCGGCGGCGGTGACCGGCGCCTCGACCGGCTCGGCGGCGACCGGCGCCTCGGCGGCGGTGACCGACCCACCGGGCAGGGTGGCGTCGGTGAAGACGACCCAGTCGTTCACCAGGATGTCGTACGAGTTCAGCTCCCCGGCCAGGATGGTCTGGATGTCAGGAAGGTTGCCGAAGGACCGCTCGGCGTAGCCGTCCTCATCACCCAGCACCACCAGGATCCTGCCGGAGAGGCCGAGGGCCTCGAGGGCGGCGATGGCCTGCCTGGTCTTGGGCACCTCGAAGGCCCAGGCGTCGACCAGGGCGACCCGGCCCTGGGAGGCCCGGTCGGACAGGGCCGAGCGCAGAGCCAGCTGGATCATCTTCTTGGGGGTCTTCTGGGCGTAGGAGCGCGGCTTGGGGCCGAGGGCGACGCCACCACCGATCCACTGCGGGGAGCGGGTCGATCCCTGGCGGGCCCGGCCGGTGCCCTTCTGGCGGAACGGCTTGGCCCCGCCGCCACGGACCTCGGAGCGCGTCTTGGTGGACTGCGTGCCGGAACGGGCGGCGGCCAGCTGGGCGGTCACCACCTGGTGCAGCACAGCCAGGTTGGGCTCGATGCCGAACAGCTCGGGGTCGAGGTCGACCCGTCCGAGCTCGGTGCCCTCCATGGACCGGCGGGCCACCGTACGGGTGACCGGGGCCGGCCGGAGGAAGCGGCGGATCTGCGCCGGGGAGGCAGTCTCCAGGTCGATGGTGTCCGTCGGGCTCACGACGCCTTGCCTCCCTTGGCCAGCGGGGCCTTCACCGCGTCCCGGAGGACGACCATGCCGCCCCTGGGCCCGGGGACCGCGCCCTTGACGAGCACCAGCTCGCGCTCCGGGTCGGCCTGGACGATCTCGAGGTTCAGCGTGGTGACCTGCTCGCCACCCATGCGGCCGGCCATCCGGGTCCCCTTGAACACGCGGGACGGGGTGGCGCAGGCACCGATGGAGCCGGGCGAACGGTGCTTCTTGTGGTTACCGTGGGAAGCGCCCTGACCCTTGAAGTTGTGGCGCTTCATCCCGCCGGCGAAGCCCTTGCCCTTGGAGACGGCGATGGCATCCACCAGCTCGCCGGCTTGGAGCAGATCGGCGGTCAGCTGCTGGCCCACCTCGTAGGCGGCGACGTCGTCGATGCGCAGCTCCACCAGTCGCCGGCCGGGATCCACCCCGGCCTTGTCGAAATGGCCCTGCTCGGGCTTGGTGAGGGTCGAGGCCCGGCGGTGACCCCAGGTCACCTGCAGGGCGGCGTAGCCCTCGCGTTCGGCCGTCTTGACCTGCACCACCCGGACCGGCGAGACGCGTACCACCGTCACCGGTATCGCCCGGTGCTGGTCGTCCCAGATCTGGGTCATGCCAACCTTTTCGCCCACGATCGCCTTGGTGGCCACTGCGGCTTCTCCGTCTCGACTCTGCTGTGCTCGGCGCCGTTCGGCGCCGATCGGAACTGCTGGTCCTGCCTGGTGTCGCTGTGCTTCCTGGCTTCCTGTCTCCGCTTGCCCGCCCTCGTGGGGCCGACGCCTCGGGGCCACCACCGAGCCCCGTGACCGCTCGGATCACCGGCCTCGGCCCGCACGCAGACGCTCCGCTCGGATCAAACCGAGCGGAGCGCTCGCCTGGGGTGGCCCGAGGTCCCCGCCGTTCAACTCGGCGGGCGCTCGAACACGTCGTTTGAGATCTCCGGCCCAAATCAGGCCGACTGGTTACGCTACACCATCGCCGGGGTGCCTCGCCAGGGGGCCCGGCCCCTCCGGAGGAGGTTCAGACCGTCTGGATCTTGATCTCGATGTCCACGCCGGCGGGGAGGTCGAGCCGCTGGAGCGAGTCGACCGTCTTCGGCGTGTGCTCGACGATGTCGACCAGGCGCTTGTGGACCCGCATCTCGAAGTGCTCGCGGCTGTCCTTGTACTTGTGCGGGGAGCGGATCACCGTGTAGCGGTGCTTCTCCGTGGGGAGCGGCACCGGACCCAGCACCTTCGCCTGGGTGCGCAGCACGGTCTGGACGATCTTCTCGGTCGACTGATCGAGGATCTCGTGATCGTACGCCTTGAGGCGGATGCGGATCTTCTGGCGGGGGCCTTCAGCGGCCATGGGTACGGCGTCCTCTCCTGAGTGTGCTCACGACGACCCGACTAGGCCAGGATCTTCGTGACCCGGCCCGAGGCCACGGTGCGGCCACCTTCGCGGATGGCGAACCGGAGGCCCTCCACCATGGCGATGGGCTTGCCCAGCTCGACCGTCATGTCGGTGTTGTCACCGGGCATGACCATCTCGGTGCCCTCCGGCAGGTTGATGGTGCCGGTGACGTCCGTGGTCCGGAAGTAGAACTGCGGCCGGTAGTTGGTGAAGAACGGCTTGTGCCGGCCGCCCTCGTCCTTGTTCAGCACGTAGACGGTGGCCTCGAACTTGGTGTGAGGGGTGATGGAGCCCGGCTTGCACAGCACCTGGCCGCGCTCGACGTCCTCCTTCTTCGTGCCACGGAGCAGCACGCCGACGTTGTCGCCGGCCTGGCCCTGGTCGAGGAGCTTCCGGAACATCTCGATACCGGTGACGGTCGTCTTCTGGGTGTCGCGCAGGCCCACGATCTCGACCTCCTCGCCCACCTTGACCACGCCCTGCTCGACCTTGCCGGTCACCACGGTGCCACGGCCGGTGATGGACATGACGTCCTCGATCGACATCAGGAAGGGCTTCTCGACGTCGCGCTCGGGCTCGGGAATGTAGGAGTCCACCGCATCCATCAGCTCGGTGATCTTCGGCGTCCACTCGGGGTCGCCCTCGAGGGCCTTGAGGGCGCTGACCCGGACGATGGGGGTGTCGTCACCGGGGAAGTCGTACTCGGTGAGCAGCTCACGGACCTCGAGCTCCACCAGGTCGAGGAGCTCCTCGTCGTCCACGGTGTCGGCCTTGTTGAGGGCGACCACGATGTAGGGCACGCCGACCTGTCGGGCCAGCAGCACGTGCTCACGGGTCTGCGGCATCGGGCCGTCGGCGGCCGAAACCACCAGGATGGCGCCGTCCACCTGGGCGGCGCCGGTGATCATGTTCTTGATGTAGTCGGCGTGACCGGGCATGTCGACGTGGGCGTAGTGCCGGTTGGGCGTCTCGTACTCCACGTGGGCGATCGAGATGGTGATGCCGCGCTGGCGCTCTTCGGGCGCCTTGTCGATCTGGTCGAAGGGCGTGAAGGACGTCGTCGGGTCGCTGTCGTGCAGCACCTTGGTGATGGCCGCCGTCAACGTGGTCTTGCCGTGGTCGATGTGGCCCATCGTCCCTACGTTCACATGGGGCTTGGTGCGCTCAAACTTCTGCTTGGCCATGGCTGGGGTAATGCTCCCTGGTCTCGGGGCGGTGCCCCCTCGGGCCCGCCACGACGGAGGCGGTTGCCTGCCGTCATTCCTCGTGTATCGGTATCGATGCGGTGCTGCGTGGTACTGCGTGGTGCGGTGCTGCGTGGTCCTGCACGACTCGATCGGACGTTGCATCCCGAACGGATGTTGCCCGGAAGTCGGTACTGCGGTCGTGCGATGCTGCAGGCACCGGCCGGGGTGAGCCGGTCGGTGTGGGGCTACTCCCCGCGCGCCTTGGCGATGATCTCCTTGGCGATTGACTCGGGGACCTCGTTGTACGCGTGGAACTGCATCGAGTACGTTGCTCGTCCCTGCGTGCGCGACCGCAGGTCGGTAGCGTAGCCGAACATATCGCTCAGCGGTACCTGCGCCCGCACGATATGGCTGTTACCCCGCTGCTCCATCCCCTCGACCTTGCCGCGGCGGGAGGAGAGGTCGCCGATCACGTCGCCCATGTAGTCCTCGGGGGTGGTGACCTCCACAGCCATCACCGGCTCGAGGAGCACGGGGTCGGCCAGGTTGGCGGCCTTCTTGATGGCCATCGAACCGGCGATCTTGAACGCCATCTCCGAGGAGTCGACGTCGTGGTAGGAGCCGTAGGTCAGGGTCACCTTGATGTCCACGGTGGGGTACCCGGCCAGCACCCCTGAGGTGATCGACTCGCGGATGCCCTGGTCGATGGAGGGGATGTACTCCTTGGGGATGACACCACCGGTGATCTTGTCCTCGAATTCGTACCCTCCACCGGGGCCGGTGGGCTCGAGGGAGATGACCACGTGGCCGTACTGGCCCTTGCCGCCGGTCTGGCGGATGTAGCGGACCTCGACCTTCTCGACCTTCTTTCGCACGGTCTCGCGGTAGGCCACTTGGGGCTTGCCCACGTTGGCGTCCACATTGAACTCGCGGAGCATCCGGTCCACCAGCACCTCGAGGTGCAGCTCGCCCATGCCGGAGATGACCGTCTGGCCGGTCTCCTCGTCCGAGTGGACCCGGAACGTCGGGTCCTCCTCCGAGAGGGCGAAGAGCGCCTTGGACAGCTTGTCCTGGTCGACCTTGGTCTTCGGCTCCACGGCCACGTGGATGACCGGCTCGGGGAAGGTCAGCGACTCCAGGATGACCTGGTCGTCGGGGTCGCAGAGGGTGTCCCCGGTGGTGGTCTGCTTGAGACCGACCGCCGCCACGATGTCGCCGGCGAAGCAGGCATCCATGTCCTCGCGGGTATTGGCGTGCATCTGGAGGAGGCGGCCGATCCGCTCCTTACGGTCCTTGGTGGAGTTGACCACCCCGGAGCCTTTGGCCAGCGTCCCCGAGTACACCCGGAGATAGGTCAGCTTGCCCACGTAGGGGTCGGTCATGATCTTGAAGGCCAGGGCGGAGAACGGCGCGTCGTCCTTCGGCGGTCGCTCCACCAGCTGGTCCTCCTTGCGGGGGACGGTGCCCACGGCCGGCGGGATGTCCAGCGGGCTGGGCAGGTAGTCGACCACCGCGTCGAGCATGGGTTGGACGCCCTTGTTCTTGAAGGCGGAGCCACAGAGGATCGGGATCGCCTCGGTGCTGAGGGTCACAGCCCGCAAGGCGTTGACCAGGTCTTCCGGGGTGATCTCCTCGTCGGCCAGGTACCGCTCCATCACCGTGTCGTCGTAGTTGGACAGCACGTCGATCAGCTGGTGGTGGGCCTCGTCGGCCGCCTCCTGCATGTCGGCGGGGATGGCCTCCTCGGACCACTCCTCACCCATGCCGTCGTCCCAGACCAGGGCCCGCATGTGGATCAGGTCGACCACGCCCCGGAACCCGCCCTCCGAGCCGATGGGCAGCTGGACCACGGCGGGGACGGCGTCGAGGCGGTCCCTGATCATGTCGACGCACATGTTGAAGTCGGCGCCGGTCCGGTCCATCTTGTTGATGAAGCAGATCCGGGGGACTTCGTACTTGTTGGCCTGGCGCCAGACCGTCTCGGTCTGGGGCTCCACGCCGGCCACGGCGTCGAAGACGGCCACGGCCCCGTCGAGCACCCGCAGGGAGCGCTCCACCTCCACGGTGAAGTCCACGTGGCCGGGGGTGTCGATGATGTTGATGATGTTGTCGCGCCAGCGGCAGGTGGTGGCGGCCGACGTGATGGTGATGCCACGCTCCTGCTCCTGGACCATCCAGTCCATGGTGGCGGCGCCTTCGTGCACCTCACCGATCTTGTAGTTCTTCCCTGTGTAGTAGAGGATCCGCTCGGTGGTGGTGGTCTTGCCGGCGTCGATGTGAGCCATGATCCCGATGTTCCGGGTGTTGGCCAGCGAGTGGGTGCGGGTGGGCGTTTCAGCCATAGTTGATCAGCTCTCGGGTCGTGCTCGTAGTTCGTGTGCGGGGAGTGGGGTGGGGGGACATCCGCACCCTCCTACCAACGGTAGTGGGCGAAGGCCTTGTTCGATTCGGCCATCTTGTGCATGTCCTCGCGGCGCTTGGCGGCGGCACCGATGCCGTTGGCGGCGTCGCGGATCTCGTTGGAGAGGCGCTCGGCCATGGTCTTCTCGCGCCGTTGCTGCGAGTAGGAGACCAGCCACCGGATGGCCAGCGTGGTGGCCCGGCGGGGACGGACCTCGACGGGGACCTGGTAGGTGGCGCCACCGACCCGGCGGCTCTTCACCTCGAGCTCGGGACGGGTGTTCTCCACGGCCTTCTTCAGGACGGCCACCGGGTCGTTGCCAGACTTCTCCCCCACGTCGGCCAGGGCGTCATAGACGATCCGCTCGGCCAGAGTGCGCTTGCCCCGGCTGAGGACCTTGTTGACCACCTGGGTCACCAGGACCGAGTGGTAGACCGGGTCGGGGATCAGTTCACGTCGGGGGGCGGGACCACTGCGGGGCACGTCAGGACTCCTTCTTGGCGCCGTAGCGGCTGCGGGCTTGGTTGCGGTCACGGACACCGGAGGCGTCGAGGGTGCCCCGGATGACCTTGTAGCGGACACCCGGCAGATCCTTCACACGACCACCGCGAACCAGGACGATGGAGTGCTCTTGCAGGTTGTGGCCCTCGCCGGGGATGTAGGCGGTGATCTCGAGCCCGCTGGTCAGACGCACACGGGCCACCTTGCGGAGGGCCGAGTTCGGCTTCTTCGGCGTATGGGTGTACACGCGGGTGCAGACACCCCGGCGCTGGGGGGCACCCTTCAGCGCCGGCGTCTTGCTCTTCGTGGGCTTGGTCGCCCGACCTTTGCGGACGAGCTGGGAAATCGTGGGCACGCGCTACCTCGAGGCTATGGATGCGGGGTTGGTTGCAGCATGAAGTACGGAGAACTACTGCAGTGGGCACGGAGCACCCTCGGGCGCTGGTCGTGCGAACAAACAATGCTACGGCATCGGCCGGTGCTGGGCAAACGCGCCCCTCCCGCCTGAACCGGGGGGCGGAGCCACCGCTCGCACCACAGGGTATCGGCCACGGGGGCCGGCCACGGGGGCCGGGTGCGCCGCGTCCGGCGGGCGTCCGGCGGGTGCGCCGGGCCTGCGCCGGGCCTCCCCGGCGGGCCTCCGGCGGGCCTCCCCGGCGGTGGACCCGGGGCGGCTGGGAGCCGGCTTCGGCTTCGGCTTCGACTTGGCCATCGGTCGACTTCGATGTCACACCCTTTCGGCATCAT
>JBKQTE010000052.1:0-51240 GCA_052143315.1 Acidimicrobiales bacterium
TGGTCACCTCGGGGGCGTTCCTGGCGGTGGTGGCGGTCACCGTGGTGGCCACCCTGCCGACGGCGGCCGACGCCGCTCCGGCGGCGGACAGCCGCCCCACCGGGACCCAGTACAGCGGTCCGCCGGTGAAGGTGGCCATCTTCGGGGACTCGGTGGCGTCGCGCCTCGGGCTGGCCATGTCGCTCAGCAATCCCGGGCAGGGCTACGACGTGGACATCGACAACGGAGCCATCGTCGGGTGCGGGGCGGTGGTGAGCACCGAGTACCTGGGGCACGGGGTGCCCGAGACGTCGGTCGGGCCGTGCAACTCGTCGACCCCGGCATCGCAGCAGTGGCCCACCCAGTGGTCGGGCGATCTCAAGGAGTTCCATCCCGACGTGGTGATGGTGCTGGTGGGCCGGTGGGAGATCACCGACCGCCTGATCGACGGGCAGTGGATGCACATCGGTGAGCCCGCCTACAACGCCATCCTCAAGCAGTCGCTGGAGCAGGCGGTGAGGACGGCCACCTCGTCGGGGGCGCCGCTGATGTTGATGACGGCCCCGTGCTTCAGCTCCGGCGAGCAGGACAACGGCCAGCCGTGGCCGGAGGACTCGCCCACCCGCCTGGCAGAGTACAACGCCATCCTTCGCCAGGTGGCCGCCGAGCACCCCCAGACGGTGGAGGTCTACGACTTCGGGTCGCTGCTGTGTCCTGGCGGCCAGTTCGAGACCTACCTCGACGGCGTCCAGATCCGCGACGCCGACGGGGTGCACATCGTGCCGACGGCCGCCGCCGGTGCCTGGCTCGATGCCCGGATCCTTCCGGAGGCGGTCCGTATTGGCCGGCAGCACATGGCCGGTCAGGCGTTGACGTCACCGACCGGCACGGCGCCGCCGCCGGCGGCCTGAACCGGGCCGGCCGCCGGCCGGCGGTGGCCGGCAACCGGACTCAGGAGGTCTGGGGAGTGGTGGCCGGCGGTGGGATGCTGGACGGAGGCGGCGGCTCACCGTTGTCCGACGATGTGGCTGCCGCACACTGGGCGGTCAGCGCGGTGATCAGGTCCACCTCGGGTACCCGGCTGGACTCGGAGACGGTGGTCATCAGCGCCTGGTACTGCCCGTCCTGGGAGGCCGCCAGGGCGGCGAGAGGCAGGGCCTGGCGCAGCTCGATGTAGGCCTGCTGGGAAAGGGCCGCCGACCTGGTCGGGTCGGTGTCGTCGGTCGACCGCTGGTAGAGGGTGATCGAACGGTCGATGTGGACGCACGCCTGCCGGGCCAGGGCGGTCCCCCCACCGCCGCAGGCGGCCAGCCCGATCCCCCCTCCGACGACGATGCCGAGTCCGGCTGCCCATCGGGGCAGTGCCAGTCGGAGTCGGGCCCTGGTCACACCAACCAGCTACCGGCCGAGTCGAGCAGGTACCGGCTGACGGCCAGGCACCGGTCGAACACGTCGCACATCATCTCCTCGCCGGCCAGGATCCTGGCCAGCGACACCGGGGCGCGGGCCACGATGGTGAGCCGGCGCTCGGCGGCGTCGGTGGCGGAGGCGTAGGAGTCGATGGCCGAGACCTCGAGGGGCAGCTCGATCCCACCGATGCCGGCCAGGTCGATGGCCAGGCGGAGGAGGTCGGGTCCGTTGGGAAGGGGCGGGAGGGCCCAGGTGAAGGTCAGGGGGAAGTGGTAGTCGTCGGGCGGGTCCTCGTCCTCGGGCAGGGCGAAGACGACGTCCTCGAACGAGAGCAGGGTTCGGGGGTCGATCTCCAGGGCCAGGTGGAGGTCGAGCGGCCCACCGCAGCCGTCCTCGGGGTGGAGCTCCACCTCCCAGACCTGACGGAGGGAGTACGTCTCGACGAAGTGGCGCTCGTCGTGGACGTGGAACCCGTGGTCGACGGAGTGGTCCTTCAGATCGGCCACATATCCGGCTACGTCGATGACTGCCACAGAACGAGGAGCCTACCGGTCCGTGACCTTGTCCGGTAACGTCGTTCAATGGACGACGATGCCCTGCTGGCGGTGCTTCATGACGCCGCCACGGCGGTGGCGGTGGCGCTCGGGAGCCTGAGCGACTGGGGTCTGGCCGGCACGCGGGAGGGCCAGTACCGGTCCGATCTGGCTGCCGACTCGGCGGCGCTGGCCGTCCTCCACGAGGCCGGACTCGGGGTGATGTCCGAGGAGTCGGGGCTGACCGACGGGGACAGGGGAGTGGTGGTGGCGCTCGATCCCCTCGACGGCTCGACCAACGCCGCCCGGGGCCTCCCGTGGTACGCCACCAGCCTGTGCGCGGTGGACGACCGGGGACCGAGGGCGGCGGTGGTGGTGAACCAGGCGTCCGGGGTGCGGTTCGAGGCGACCCGCGGGGGTGGGGCCCGGCGGGACGGTCAGCCGATCCGGCCGACGGCGTGCGACACCCTGGGGGAGGCCATCGTCGGGTTCTCGGGCTATCCGCCGACATACTTCGGCTGGTCGCAGTACCGGGGGCTGGGGGCCGCCGCCCTCGACCTTTGCGCGGTGGCCGAAGGAGCGCTCGACGGCTATGCGGTGGTCGGCGGATCGTCGCTCGGGCCCTGGGACTACCTGGGGGGGCTGCTGGTGTGCCGCGAGGCCGGTGCGGTGGTGGGGGAGTCGCAGGGACGGGAGCTGGTCACACTGTCCCACGACGATCGCCGGACGCCGGTGGCGGCGGCCACCGAGGCTCTGTACGTGGAACTGCGGGACGCCTCGGCGGGTAGCGTTGTGCCTTCGGGCGTTTAGCTCAGTTGGTTAGAGCAGCTGCCTTACAAGCAGCAGGTCGTGGGTTCGAGTCCCTCAGCGCCCACCAAATTCGGTTGCACGAACCGGTCCCACTGCAATCCGAGCTGGACAGTTCGAGCAGGACGGCTCGGAGTGTGACACGCCCGAATCAGCGCGATCGGGCAGGCGAGACCAGGGTACGGTGACGGTTTCGTCAACGGACCACGGAGGTGAGCCGATGTTCGCTCTGGTTGTCCGATTCGATGTCCTCCCTGAACATTTGGGAGCCTTTGATTCCTTGGTGACGGAGACGGTGGCCGCGATCGCGATAGAGGAGCCGGGGACCGTGGTGTACGTCACCCACCTACGCCCCGACCGGCCCACGGAGCGTATCTTCTACGAGTGCTACCAGGATGAGAGCGCTTTCGAAGCACACGAAGCCCACGACCACACCCGCCGCTTTCTCGATCAACGCAGCCAACACCTGGCTTGTCTGCCAGAGGTGTGGCGATTGCGCACCGCCGACGGTGTGATCGCCGGGGACGGATTCGGGGGATCCCAGATGCATGGCTGAAGCTGCCGGCGACCTCGTCCGTCACTTCCGCCGGAAGAAGGACCCGGTACGGGTGGGCGATCACCGGATCGTCGACACGATCGACGACGATGCTCTGCTGATCGTGGTGGTGGCCTTTGGACATCGCCGCCTGTCTCGGGGCCGACAGCCGGTCGTCTGCAGCGCGCCATGGGCCGCCACCGCCGAAGGTGGCCCGCGGGTCGGGGGCATGCCACGACCGCCGCTGGGCCGCGGCACTCGCGAAAAGGGCGATCACGCCCTGACCTGCGACAACCCACGCGAGATCCGGCCGGCGGCTACACTGAGTGCGGTCACCGCGACTTCAGTTTGAGCCTCGAACGTCCGACAAGGTGAGGAGGAGTTCGGGAGGTGCTCATGGAGTGCGTCGACGGAACAGACCGCAAATACCGGCGGACCCAGTTGCCCCGATCGAGGCCATTCCCACCGGCAACGAGGCAAGGAAGGTTCATGGGTACCTCCCAGCAGTGGGATTCGGAGAGCGATGAGCGGCGGTCCGCCAGACGGTCCGAGCTGCGTCCGGTCGCCGACAATGGTCAGACCGAGCTCCCCCGATGGGCCGAACGGCGCTCCACGACGCGCCGCCCGCCCCGTGTGGACACGGTCAGCCTGGTGATCCCCGCCAAGAACGAAGCGCGCAACCTCGCAACCGTGCTCGAGCACGTGCCCGACGCCATCTGCGAGGTCATCCTGGTGGACGGCCTGTCGTCCGATGTGACGGAGGCGATGGCCGCCGCCTGCAATCCCGACGTGCGCATCATCAAAGAGCGCTCGCCGGGCAAGGGCAACGCCCTGCGAGCGGGGTTCGCCGCCGCGCAGGGTGACATCATCGTGGCCATGGACGCCGACGGCTCCATGTCGCCCGGTGAGATCCCGAACCTGCTGTACTACCTGGCGCACGGCTTCGACTTCGTGAAGGGCTCGCGCTTCATGGTGGGAGGAGGGTCTCTCGACATCACGCCCGTCCGGCGGGTGGGAAACCGCGCCCTGGTGGGTCTGGCGAACCACCTCTACCGGACGCAGCTCACGGATCTCTGCTACGGGCTCTTCGCCTTCCGCCGCCAGTTCCTCGATCACCTGGACCTCAGGTCGACCGGTTTCGAGATCGAGACGGAGATCACGGCGCGCGCCGTCCTGATGGGCTTGCGCGTGACCGAGGCGCCCAGCATGGAGCTTCCCCGCCGTAGCGGCGCCTCGAACCTTCACACCTTCAGGGACGGGGTGAGGGTCCTGCGGACCTTGTTCCGTGAGCAGGCGAGGGCACAGCACGAACTGGGCGGGAAGCCGAAGGCGGGGCGGGCCGACGGAGGAACCGCAGAGGACGACGCGCAGGGCGCTGTATCATGACCGCGATCGCCCTCGTCCCCGACGGCGTCGACCTCTTCGACCTGCTCGTCGGGGGAGCTGCCGGAGTCGCCGATGTCGAGCTCACCGACGGTCTGGCGAGCTTGCGCCGCTCCGTGGGCCCGCCCCGCTTGGGGCGGGAGCTGTTCGTGCTGGTTCGCCTGCACTCCCACCCGATCGGCTACCTCATCCTGGCCGACGACGCCGAGGACCCCGAGCTCGACTGGACCGAGGTGGCGCGGACCACCCTGGCTGGATCGATCGACCGGCATCTGCGCGCCGACGGGCTGGACCCGGCCTCGCTTGATCTCTGGGCCGGTGGAGGCGCGCCGGACGATCCTCCGTGCCTCGAAGAACGGCGCCGCACGGTGGCGGCCGCCACGCCGGTGACCGTCATCATCGCCACGCGCAACCGGCCCGAACGACTCGACGCGTGCCTCGACACCGTCTTGGCACTCGACTACCCGGCGTTCGACGTCGTGGTCGTCGACAACGACCCGTCCACCTCGCACACAGCCGAGCTGGTGGCGACCCGGGGGTCCGCCTCCGGCACGATCACCTACCTCCGCGAGAACCGTCGCGGGCTCGGTGCCGCCCACAACCGTGGGCTGGAGGCGGCGAGGGGGTCCATCGTGGCGTTCACCGACGACGACGTGGCCGTGGATCGGCACTGGCTGAGCGAGCTCGTCGCCCCCTTCGTGGCCGACTCCCAGGTGGCGGGAGCAACCGGGCTGATCTTGCCGGCCGAGCTCGAGACCCCGGCACAGATGATGCTCGAGGTCCACGGCCACTTCGGCAAGGGGTTCGAGGCACGCCTGTACGACCTCGGTCCGAACCGACCCGACGACGTGCTGTTCCCCTTCTCCACCGGCAAGCTCGGGTCGGGGGCCAACATGGCGTTCGACACGGCATGGCTTCGCAGCGTCGGTGGTTTCGACGCCGCCACCGGTGTGGGCACCCCGGCTCGCGGCGGCGATGACCTGCTTGCGCTGTTCCGGGTCCTCAGGTCGGGTCGGTCGCTCGCCTACCGGCCGGGCGCCCTGGTCCGCCACCACCATCACCGTGACCCGGCCGCCGTGCGCCGGCAGGTCTACGACTACGGCGTCGGACTCGGCGCCTACCTGACGAGTGTCGTCGTCCACGAGCCCGGAACCCTGTTCTCGATGGTACGCCGCGCCCCGGCCGGGCTGGCCCACTTCCGCGGCCGCCGCAACGGTTCGGGGATCCGGCCGGATTCATGGCCTCGGCCTCTCTCTCGGCTCGAGCGACGAGGCCTGCTGTACGGCCCGTTCGCGTACGCCGTCAGCCGGGCGCGCGTGCGACGGACCGAGGCGCACTGAACAGCGCCGTCGGCGCCGTGGCCACGCCGGACACCGACCTCGCGGTCTCCGTCTCGGTGGTGATCTGCGCCTATGACGAGGCCCGTTGGGACGACCTGGTCGCGGCAGTCCTCTCCGTGCAGCAGCAGGATCCCCCGGCGCCCGAGGTCATCGTCGTGATCGACCACAACGAGGCGCTGCTGGAGCGCGTCCGCCAGGAGATCACGGGGATCAAGCCAACCGTCAACACCGGTCGGCGGGGGCTGTCCGGCGCCCGGAACGCCGGCGTGGCCGTGGCCACCGGCGACATCGTGGCCTTCCTCGACGACGACGCCAGGGCCGAGGACGGGTGGCTGGCGCACCTCACCCAGACGTACCGGGACGGGGGCGTGCTCGGGGTGGGCGGGTCGGTGACCCCGAGCTGGACCGAGACGCGTCCCCGATGGTTCCCACCCGAGTTCGACTGGGTGGTCGGCTGCTCGTACCACGGGATGCCCGAGACGAGAGCCCCGGTCCGCAACTTCATCGGGACGAACATGTCGTTCCGCCGCGACGCCCTGGTGGCATCCGGCGGCTTCGATTCAGAGCTGGGGCGCGTGGGGGCGGACGCCAGTGGCTGCGAGGAGACGGAGCTCTGCATCCGGATGGCCGGACAGGACGGCGGTCGCCTCATCTACGAACCATCGGCACGGGTGCTCCACCGGGTGCCGGCGATCCGCGCCACGCGGCGCTACTTCGGCCGGCGGTGCTACCAGGAGGGCCGCTCGAAAGCCGTCGTGGCACGCCTGGTCGGACAGGACCAGGCCCTGGCCAGCGAGCGGTCGTACGTCGGTGGCGTCATACCCCGCCGCGTGGCGCAATGCCTGAACCCGACCCGCCCGGCGTCGGGCGGCCTGACGATGGCCGTCGCCGTGGTTGTCGGCGTGGTCGCCGCCGGTCTCGGCTACGCCACCGCCACCGTGGCACCGCGCTCCGGCGGGACGACGGTGCGTCCGGGGTCGTGGCGTGGCTGGCTAGGCCTGGTAGCCATCGCCGCGCTGTGGGGTTCGACCTTCGCATGGACGGTCCGGCTCGACCGCATGACCGACTTCGGCCTGGTGTCGGTGATGCCCGTCGTGTACTGGGTGGCGGTGGGGTTGCTGACCGTCAGCTTCTGGTGGTGGGTCCGCTGGAGGCGGGCAGGTCCTGCCCTGCTCGCCGGTCACGTGGTGAGCCTCATCGCCATCATGCACGCCACGCCGGCGATCCTCTACGGGACGACGCGCTACTCGTGGTCCTACAAGCACGTGGGGATCGTCGACTACATCGTGACGCATCACGGGGTCGAGAGCTCGATGCCCAACCTGACCGCCTACCAGGACTGGCCGGGGTTCTTCGGGCTCAACGCCTTGTTCGTCTCGGGATCGGGCGTCTCCTCGGCGCTCTCGTACACCGTGTGGGCTCCGTTCGTGAACGAGCTGGCGCTGCTGGCGCCGCTGGTGCTGATCCTGCGCAGCTTCACCGCCAACCGGACCGTGGTGTGGACCGCGGTATGGCTGTTCTACCTCGGCAACTGGATCGGCCAGGACTACTTCTCGCCGCAGGCGTTCGCCTACGTGCTCTACCTCACGGCCATCGCCATCGTGCTGCGGTGGTTCCTGCGGCTGCCCCCGTCGACGTGGACCCGGTCGGCGTACGCCCGGTTCCGGCGCCCGGGGCCAACCCTCCTGGTGACGAGCAGCGGCGTGGCCGTCGAACCGCAGGCACGAACGCGCACGCCTGCCATGTACGCCTCGGTGGTGGTGCTGGCCACCGCCATCGCCGTCAGCCACCAGTTGACCCCGTTCATGCTGATCGCGGCCCTGGGCGGGTTGTTGGCGACACGGCGCCTCCGCTCGTGGTCGCTGTTGGTGGTGGTGACGGTGATCAGCGTGGGCTGGATCCTCATCTGGGGACTGCCCTTCCTCCACCAGCAGCTGCCGGCGGTGCTCCAGACCCTCGGCCACCCGTTCGACAACACGTCGGCCACCTTCATCAATCTCAGCGTCGCCAGCCACGACCAGGTGGTGGTGGCCTACTTCGATCGGGCCCTCACTGCCGCGCTGGGCGGCCTGGCCCTGTTCGGCGCCTGGCAGGCGTGGCGGTCGGCCCGCTGGCGCCGATGGCAACCGGCGGCGTGCCTGGCCGCCACACCGGTCGTCGCCCTTCTCGCCACCAGCTATGGGACCGAGGTCGTGTTCCGGGTGTTCCTGTTCGGGCTGCCGTTCCTGGCCCTCTTCGCCGCTTCGGTCCTGGCCCCCCGCCCGACAGGTTCCCGCCGCCGGCGGACCGTCCGGTGGGTGGTGGGGCTCGGGGTGGTCTCGGCACTCACCGTCTCCTTCTTCTTCTCCTACTACGGCAAGGAGCGCATGAACTACATGCCTCCCACCGAGGTTTCCGCCATGGAACGCCTGTACTCCCTCGCCCCTCCCGGGTCGCTGATGCTCGGCGCCACCGGCAACACCCCGTGGGCGTTCACGCACTATGCGGACTACCAGTACCTCTGGTTCCTCGCTGATTCCGCCGATGTCACCAAGGCGGTCACGACGGACCCCGTGCCGGCGCTCGTGGATCTGATGGAGCCGTACCCGAACGCCTACCTCATCTTCAGCCCCACCGACGCGGCCCAGATCGAGATGACCGGGATACTGCCGCCGGGTAAGTACCGAGCTATCGAGCACGACGTCCTCTCCTCGCCCCAATTCCAGACGGTGCTGTCGCAGGGCGGCGTGGTCGTCGTGACACTGCGGGTCAACCAATGAGGGTGATGGCCGCCGTCCGCCGGGACCTCCCGGTCATCGTCGCCTGGGCGGCGGTGGCCGTGGTCGCTGTCCAGCTCCCCCTGCCGGCACGCGCGGTGCTGGTGGTGGCGGCGTCCGCCTGGGCGCCGGGTGCGGCCCTGGCGTGGCTGTTGGAGAGCACGGACCGGCTGGAACGGGCGGTGCTCACCGTGGTCCTGAGCCTCAGCATCGCCACCCTGGTGGCTGTGGTGCTTTCGCTCCTCCATGTGATGACGGGGCTCCACGCGCTGGCAGTGCTTGCCGTCCTCAGTACAGTTGTGGTGACGATCCGCGAGCTCCGTGCCTGATGTACGGATGCTTCTCGTTCACCGCGCCGGCGCCCCGGCCCACACTGTCCACAGGCAAGGAGTGACGTTGCCGGCCGAGCGGTCGCCCGTACCGATCCCCATCCTCCTGTTCCACGCGGTCACGGACCGGCCGGGTCCTGACCTGGCCACCTGGTCCGTCACCCCGGAGCGGTTCCGTCAGCACCTCGACTGCCTGCGAGACGAAGGGCGCACTCCGCTCACCGTGTCGGGTTTCGCCGCCGCCATCACCGGCGGCCAGCAGCTCCCCGAGCGCCCCGTGGTCGTGTCCTTCGACGACGGCTACGCCGATTTCGTCCCTGCCGCCGAGGAGATGGCGGCGCGTGGGATGGTGTCGACGATGTATGTGACCACCGGTCATCTGGTTGGGTCGCCCACGGTCGGGATGCCGAGCGCTCCCATGCTGACGGCCGAACAGCTCGCCCCACTCGAGACCCTGGGGGTGGAGATCGGCGCCCACTCCCACCACCACTACCACGTCGACGTGGCCCCGAGGTCCGTGGCCCTCGACGAGATTCGGCGACCCAAGGTGATCCTCGAGGACCTGTTGGGCCATCCCGTCGCCAGCTACGCCTACCCGCACGGCTCCTACCGGGCGGCCGTGCGCCAGCAGGTGCGGGCGGCCGGTTACACCTCGGCCTGCGCCGTGCGCAACGCCTTCAGTTCTGTCGGCGACGACCCATTTTCGTTGGCGCGGCTGACGGTGCGGGAGTTCACCACGACCGACACGGTGAGGGACTGGCTCCAGGGCAGAGGCGCACCGATCGCCCGGGATCGGGAGCTGTGGCGAACCAAGATGTGGCGAGTGCGCCGATGGGCGGCTGCCGGTGCCGCCCGGCAGCAGGCACGAGGGCGATGACGAGGAATCCAAGCCGCCTGGTCCTGGCCACGGCGGTCGTCGTCCTGTCGCTGGTCGGCGCCTTCGCGGCGTTCAACACCGGCTCGGAAGCGCCGGGTGGCGTGGCGATCGCCCACCCGCGGGCCACGGGCTCCCCCGACGGTCCTGGAGGCGACTGGCGGCTGGCGTTCTCCGACCACTTCGCCGGGACCACCCTGGACGCCGCCCACTGGTCGACCTGCTACTACTGGGACTGCACCAACCGGTCCCAGCCCGAGTTGGAGTGGTACGAAGCCTCGCAGGCCACCGTGGAGAACGGCACGCTCTCCCTGACGGCCGATCCGGAACAGACCCACGGAAAGCAGTACGTGTCGGGGATGGTCTCCTCGTACGGCAAGTTCAGCTTCACCTACGGCTACGCCCAGGTCGTGGCCAAGCTACCGAGCGGACAGGGCCTGTGGTCGGCGTTCTGGACTCTCCCCGAGGCCGGGGGATGGCCTCCCGAGATCGACATCATGGAGAACTGGGCGCAGTCGGACACGATCGACCTCTTCCTCCACTACGGCCAATCCGGCTGGGAGCAGTCGTCCGTGGTGGTGCCCACCTTCTCCGACGGGTTCCACACCTATGGAGTCGACTGGGAGCCGGGATCGATCTCGTGGTATGTGGACGGTGCCCTACAGGCCCATTTTGCCGTCTCCATCACGGAGCCGGAGTACCTGCTCGCCAGCCTGGCGGTGGCCGGGAACCCGGGCCCCGACCCCTCGGTCCGGTTTCCCCAGAGCCTGCAGATCCGATCGATCGAGGTGTGGCAGCACCCACGAGCGGCCGACTCCCACGCCACCTCGTGATGCGCTTCCCGCCGGGTAGCCACGGGCGGGGTGCTCTCGTCCACGCCTCTGTTCCCTCCGGGCTGGTCGATTTCCGTCACTCAGCGTGAGCGGGACGACGAAAGGGCTACAGTGACCCCGTTTTGAAGCCGATGCCCATGCATGGGGCTATCCAGGGGACACGCGCGTGGAGTCGGCGACGGGTTGGGGCGGCGGCGGCCGCAGTCGGGGTACCAGCCCCGACGAGCGGTCGGGGCCGCCGCCGTGGTCGCCGTAGCAGTGGCATGTGGTGTCGTCGCCTTGCTGGTGCCCACGACGGGCTCGGCTGTTACCGTCGGCGCCCGGGCCACGCCCGCCTCCAAGGCCCTGTCCCCGATGTCCGCACGGCAACGGCTCCTCGTCGAGCGTCACCGGGGAGGGCCGACCACCACGACCCCCACGGCGCCGCCGACCACCACCACGACCCCCACGGCGCCGCCGACCACCACCACCACCACGACCACCACGACCCCGCCGACCACCACCACGACCACCACGGCGCCGCCGACCACCACTACCACGACCACCACGGCCCCGGGTGCGGTCCAGCCCGTCGGCCAGGACGCCGGCCCGTGGAACCTGATCTTCGACTCCGAATTCAACGGCTCCTCGCTCGACACGTCGCAGTGGTCCACGGGGTGGTTCGGCGCCGGCATCACCACCGGCGCCAGTAGCTCCGAGCAGGAGTGCTACGACCCTTCGCAGGTGAGCGTGACCAACGGTGCGCTCGACCTGTCGGCCGTGGCACGCGCCGAGACGTGCGGCGGGACCACCCAGCCCTATGCCTCGGGCATGGTGACCACCGACGGGAAGTTCAGCTTCACCTACGGCTACATGGAGGCCCGGATCTGGTTGCCCGGCACCTCGAGCATCGACGACTGGCCGGCCTTCTGGGCCGACGGCCAGAACTGGCCCACCACCGGTGAGATCGACACCGTCGAAGGGCTCGGAGGCCAGGCCTGCGCCCACTTCCACAACCCGGCCGGCGGGCCCGGTACCTGTGCGACGGGGAACTACGCGGGCGGATGGCACACCTTTGCCGCCGACTGGGAGCCCGGGTCGGTCACCTACTACTACGACGGAGCCCAGGTCTGGACGGATACGTCGGGGATCACCTCGGCACCGATGTACCTGATCCTCGACCTGGCGCTGTCGTCGACCATCACCTCGCCGGACACCGCACCGGCGGCCATGCAGGTCGAATACGTCAGGGTCTGGCAGCACTGAGCGCCCGCGCCCCCGACCTCCGTCGAGGGCCCGTGATGATGGCGTCGGCGCCCACCCCCAGCCGGACGCCCTCGCCGCCTCGGCCGGTGAAGGCTACGGCTACGGCTACGGCTACGGCGCCTCGGCGGTGAGCGGGGCCGGGTGCCCCCCGGGGAGAACCGGACCTCGCATCCACCTGTGCCTCACCGAGAGCAGGATGGCGGCCATGGCCGACTGGCCGATGAGGACGGCCAGTGCCATCCCCGTGATCCCGGCCACGGACAGAAGGCCGTACCCGAGGGGCACGATCAGCACGAACAGGCCCCCGAACACGGCCATCACCTGGCGGGTCCGGCGCTGGCCGCGGGCCGCGCTCACGGCCGTCCCGGTCACGATGAACGGCAGTGTCGACAGCCCCAGGAGCCGGAGTGCGCCGGTCCCGTCGGCGGCGTAGGAAGTGCCGAAGATCCGCAGCGCCCACGGGGCGCCCAGGACCAGCAGCGCCACCGCCGGCACCAGGATCTTCAGCAGGTGGACCATCACCTGCCGGCATCGGGCCTCGAATTCGGACGAGTCGATCGACAGCTCCACCACGAGCGAGTCCCCGATCCCCAGGCTGACCAGGTAGAGGAGGCCCGCAATCAACCACGCCAGGGAGAAGTAGGCACTGGCGGCGGCACCGGACTGGGCGAGGACGATCAGTGGCAGCACGAGTATCAGGCCCTGCCACCACAGGTTGCCGAGGAAGTCGTAGGGGACGTAGCTGCGCAACTGCCGGAAGGTGACGCCGCCCGATGCACCGGCCGACCGCTGGTGCTGGGTGATGGCCCGGGCGAAGAGGTAGATGTTGGTCGGGACGACCGTGGCGAGCGCGGCCACCGTCCAGGACATGTAGATGCCTGCGATCGGGAACAACGCCACGAACGGGACGACCATCGCCACCTTGAGCAACGAGAATCCGGCGTTCTCGACCGGCACCCAGGGGGTCTTTCGCAACCCGGTCAGCACGCCGTCCTCGAGGATCATGATCGACCAGATCGCCGCAGCGGCCACGAACCACGTCGCCATGCCCGGAGAGGAGCGCAGGAACGCCAGCTGTGGCGCCACGCGGGGCAGCAGGGCCAGGAACGCCCCCGCCAGCACCAGGGCCACCGCCGCGCTCACCAGGTAGATCCCGACCACCAGCCGGCGGGTACGGCGTCCGGCCGGCTGCACGAAGCGGATCAACGTGCTCTGGAGGTTCAGCTGGGCGACGGCACCGATCGACGTGAGCACGTTGATGGCCACGATGTTGCGGCCCACCACGGAGGGCGATGCCCGCCGGGCGGCCAGCACCCAGAACAACATGCCGATCACGCTCGTCACCACGGAGCTCAGCACGAGGGCATGGCCGTTCCGGAACAGCGGCATGCCGGCCTCGCTGCGGAAGGACGTCCGCTCGGCCGGCGGTCGTTTCCGCTGCCGCAGCACCGGCTCCGGCGAGTCGTCGGGCCTCTCGTTCGATGGTGACGGCGCGCTCCGCCGGTGCCAGAGCCTGGCGCCGAACGTCCCCCCCGAGCGCATCAGCATGGCGAAGAAGGGCAGAGGGTCGTCCCCGGCGAACCAGGCCAGCGTGCGCAAGCCGCGTCCCCCCGGGCTCGCCACTGACGACGGTAGCTCGGTGCGGCGCTGCCGGGACAGTCGGGAGGCCATGTCGAGGTGCTCCACCACCAGGGACCGGCCCACTCTCGGCCGGCCCGCCGGGATCGGCCGGCCCGTCAGGTCGAGGTGCGCGGCGCGCACCACGTCGATCCCGGTGTCCGTCTGGAACACGTCGAACTGGGCCCCCATGCGGGGATTGAAATCGAGCAGCTTGTAGCGCCCGTCTCGCCGGTCGAACCGCCAGTCGAGGTCGGCGATGCCCCGGTACCCGACTGCCCGGAAGACATCCGTCGACAGCGCGGTCAGCTCGGGGTTGTCCGCCGCCTGCGAGCAGGAGGCGACCCCACCCTCGGGAGGCCACATACGGAGCTTGACCCCGGTGAACAGGACGGTCGATGCCGCGTCCGCACCGACCCATGCATTGCAGAACCAGTCCTCGGCGGCGTCGGACGGAATGTACTCCTGGAGCACGACCCCGAAGGGCGGTGCCCAGGCGGTCGCCATCCGGCGCAGCTCCGCCGGGCTGCGGACCACGGTGTTGGCCTGCACCGCCGGGGCCGACAGCCGGGTCCAGGCGGCGTCGTTCTTGGCCACTACCGGATAGACCGACTCCTCGATGACGGCCTCCAGCTCTCCCGGGGTCCGGGGTGCAGCCAACCGTGGCGAGGCAATCCCGATCTCCTCGCACAGAGCACCCAGCTGTCGTTTGGATGCCAGTCGACGCGGCAGGTCGGGCGGGACCGGCGGCAGGATGAACCACTGGGACAGCTCCTCGACGTGCTCGGCAACCAGTACCGCCGCCTCGTCGTCGGTGCAGAGCAGCACGGCCCTCTCGTCGAGCTGCCTGCCGATGGCGGCCACGCCCTCGACGAGCCGCTCCTGCGGCTCACGACCCGATGTCGGCCAGATGATCGTCCCCCTGGTGAACGACGACAGGGCAGCGGGGGTGGTGGCGTCCTCGACGACCGGGTACACCGACACGCCCACCCGACCGAGGGAACGGACGGCTCCGACGCCACCGTGGTCCAGCGGGTAGCGGCCGATCTTGAGCAGGACCACCGGAACGGAGCGGTCGAATTCGGCCTCGAACGCCGGGGATGCCGGCCCCCGGGCGACCGACGTCACGGCGCCCACGTTGTACTGCTGGGTGCAGCGGGAACGTCGACCAGCCCCGTGACGCGCTCGAGAATCACCGGCGTCAGCCTAGTGGGGTAGGGCAACCAGGTGCCCGGAGTGACCAAACGGCGGCTCTGTGCGCGAAACTACTTCCATGCACGGCGACATCCACGAATCGGCGGCGACGACGACCGACCGCCTCTATCGCTCCCTAGTCGAGGACGGCGAGCTTCTCCAGCTGGCCATCCGCCCTGACGGGACCGTTGTCTTCGCCAGCCAGGGGGTCACCAGGCTGCTGGGCACGGATCCGGTCGAGGTGGTGGGGACCAATGTGCTCGCCTGGCTCTACCCCGACGACGTCGAGCGATTGCTGCTGCAGATCACCGCCGGGGCGTCGGTCGGTGCCACCCGGGCGCTCAGCCGGTTCCGGCTCCGGCACACGGACGGTTCGTGGGTGCCGGTGGAGCTCTGGGCCTCCGAGGTGACCGACGGCAACGAGGAGCTCATCGGCATCACCGCCCGGGACGGTTCCCACCAGACCTTCCTGGAGGAGATCATGACCATGCTCCTGTCCGGCGCCGACCGCCGTGAGGTGCTGGCGCCGGTGTGCAACACCATCCAGTGGAACGGCGCGGGGTCCCGGGTGGCCATCGACTGGTTCGACTCCCAGGGACACCACCAGGTGAACACGGGGATGCACGTGTCTCTGGGGGGCAGTGCACCGGTTCACGACGGGTTCGACCCGTGGGCCCAGACCCGGTCGACTGCCGAGGCGACCGAGGGTGTGGCGGGTGACCTCTCACCCGGGGGCGAGCGATTGGCCAACGCCGTCGGCCTGGAGCGCTACTGGATCGAGCCAGTGACCTGGTCGAGTGAGTTCCCGCCGGCCACGGTGACGGTGTGGACCGTGCCGGGGCGGTCGCCGTCGATCCACGCCTTCGGCATGGGTACGGCCAAGAAGATCATCGAGCTGATCATGCGGTGGACGGAGCAGGTCCGCGTGCTCGACCAGGCGTCCCGGGTCGACTCGCTCACCGGGCTGGCCAACCGCCGGGCGTTCTTCGGCCGCCTCTCCGAATGGAAGGGGGGTGGCGCCGTCCTGCTCTGCAACCTCGACCGATTCAAGCCGGTGAACGACGAGCTGGGCCATGCGGCCGGCGACGAGCTGCTCCACCTGGTGGGCGGACGCCTGAAGGAGTCCGTCCGGGATTCGGACCTGCTGGCGCGCCTCGGCGGTGACGAGTTCGCCATCCTGTGCGCAGTCGACTCCGAGCAGGAGGCGGACGAGATGGCCGAACGGATCCTGGCCAGCCTGCGCCGGCCGTTTCGTACCGGCGGCCGCCTTGTCACCGTGGGGATAAGCATCGGCGTGGGCTTCAACGCCGCCGGACTGGACGAGGACGCGCTCGACGCCGCGGACGCCGCGCTCGAGGTGGCGAGGGCCGACCGTCCGAGCTGACGGCACCCTCTCCGGAGGATCGGAGCCGTGGCTCCATACCCCCGGCCGGACCACGTTCGGAGGTGGTAGGCACGTCCATGGGTCCGGGCCTGGTCGCCGGGGACGACCGGTGACGGGGCCACCATGGCAGAGGCTTGCCCACCCCGGAGGCGCCGACTTCCGGAGACCCGGTTCGATGCGCGAGGCTAGCTCCGACATCGACGAGGGTGTCCACGGGAGGGAGGTGCGGACAGTTGATGCCGGACGTGACGTCGCGGTCGTCGGCGACGGACCCCGCGTCGGGCCCTCGGATCGGCGCCCTCGACGGGCTGCGCGGACTGGCGGTCCTGGCCGTGTGCGCCTTCCACTTCGGCGTCCCCGGAGTGGCGGGCGGCTTCCTGGGTGTCGACGTGTTCTACGTGCTGTCCGGGTATCTGATCACCTCGCTGCTGGTCAAGGAGTTCGAGCGAGCCGGCACCGTCCGTCTCGGCCAGTTCTGGGCTCGCCGGGCTCGGCGCCTGCTCCCGGCCCTGCTGCTGGTGCTGATGGCCGTGACGCTCTACGTGCGGTACGTGGCGCTCCCCGGCACCTACCCGGGCTACCGGGGCGACGCACTGGCCACGCTGTTCTACTTCTCCAACTGGCACCAGATCGCCACCTCCACCGACTACTTCGCGGCCACCGGCCCGGTCTCCCCGCTCACGCACACCTGGAGCCTGGCCATCGAGGAGCAGTTCTACCTGGTGTGGCCCCCGGTGGTCCTGGCCGTGCTCCACCTGGTCCGGCCCCTGCGCCGAGCCGTCGGTGTGCTGCTGTCCGTGGCCGTGCTCGGCTCCCTGGCCAGCCAGGCGTGGATGGCGTACGGATCGCTGGACGGCTGGTCGACCACCCGGCTCTACTTCGGCACCGACACCCATGCCATGTCGGTGATGGTCGGAGGGTCGCTGGCCCTGGCTTTCGTCTGGCTCCGCGGTCGAACGTACCGGAAGCCGCCGTGGCAGTCCCTCGGCCTGGCGGCAGCGCTCGGCGTGGGGTTGGCCATGGTGACGGTCGCCGGCGGCACCGCATGGCTCTACCGGTTCGGCTTCCTCGCCTTCGCTCTCCTCACCGCGGTGATGCTCGCGGCGGTGAGGACCCGCCCCGGCTCGACGCTGTCGACCGCCCTGTCCGTCCGGCCCCTGGCCTGGATCGGACTGATCAGTTACGGCATCTACCTCTGGCACTTCCCGGTATGGGTCGCCCTCACCCCGGCCCGCGTCCACCTTTCGGGCTACGAACTGGCGGCGGTGCAGCTCGCCTTGAGCGTGGGTATCGCCGCCATCAGCTACTACACCGTCGAGCGTCCCATCATCCGTGGCACCTTCTGGCGTTCCGTCCGGGCACTTCCGGTGGCCGTCGTGGGCACGGCAGGCACTGTGGCGCTCATCGCCGCCCTCACCATCGCTCCGTTGGTCGGCCCTGCCTCGGCGGTGGAGCGGTTTCGGCCGGTGACGAGGGTTCCCAGCCAGGTGGTGATACTCGGTGACTCGACGGCACTCACCCTGGGGGTGGCCCTGAAGGCCAGCGCCCCCGCCGGGGTGCAGGTGGTGAACGCCGCGCTCTGGGGATGTGGACTGTCGATCGCCGAGTCCACCGGGCTGACCAGGGTGGCACCGTGCAACCAGTCGACCCCCGTCTCGGGCCAGTGGCCGGCCCTCGACGCCAGGGCGGTGGCCTCGACCGGCCCCGGAGACCAGGTCCTCTTCCTCGCCGGCCACTGGGAGACCGGCGACACCACCTTCGCCGACGGCGAGATCCAGGACATCGGGGAGCCGGTCTTCCAACGGTACGAGGCGCGCCAGCTCGACACCCTCTACGAGGTGGCCACCGCCCACGGCGCCCACCTCGACCTGTTGACCATGGCGGCCATGGACGGCGACTACGCCTACGGGACGCCGGTGGCGGCGACCGACTCGGCCGCCCGGCGAGCCGACTACAACCGCCTGTTGGCCGACCTCGCCGCCGAGCATCCGGACCAGGTGTCGCTCATCCCCTACGGCGAGATCCTCTCCCCGTCCGGGACGTTCCAACTCACCGTGGACGGTGTACAGGTCCGCACGCCCGACGGCATCCACACCCCCGCCTACGTTCCCGGGAACCCGTTCGCCGGCGACACCGACGATGCCGGCATGGCCGATCGCTTCTACGGTTGGATCGGCCCGAGGCTCTGGCCGCTGATCATCAGCCCAACCGGAATCCGCTGAGGTTCTCTGCGGTGGCACGGTCCCCTGCCCTCCGCCGTCCACGGTGGCAGTGCCCCCGGTGGCGGGGCCGAGGTGCTGGGGCCGGACCCGGCGCCGCGCCCTGTCGGTAGGCTACGCGCCGATCGTCACCGTCACTCTCCGGGAGCCTGCCATGACCTACTGCCTTGCCCTCCGTCTCGACATGGGTCTGGTGCTCCTCTCCGACACCAGGACCAATGCCGGTGTCGACAACATCGGGACCTACCGCAAACAGCACGTACTGAAGCCGGGCCCGGACCGGGTGTTCGTGATCGAGTCGGCCGGCAACCTGGCCACCACCCAGGAGGTCCTCGACCGCATCCGCCGCGACCTCGCCAGCCCCGGTGACCACGAGAGCCTGGCCTCGGTCCGCCACCTGTTCGAGGCCGCCCTCTACCTCGGCCGGCTGAGCCGCGAGGTCACCCTGGGCCACAGGGAGGCGCTGGATGCCATCGGGGCGGACGGGACGGCCACGTTCATCCTGGGTGGCCAGGTGGGGGAGGACCGGCCCGACATCCTCCTCATCTACCCGGAGGGCAACTACATCCGGGCCTCCGACGAGCTGCCCTTCCTGCAGATCGGCGAGACCAAGTACGGCAAATTCCTCCTGGAGCTGGCCGTCACCTCCGACGTCGACGCCGTCACCGCCACCAAGATCGCCCTGGCCTCGATGATGAGCACCGCCAGGGCCAACCTGTCGGTGGGCCCGCCCTACGATCTGGCCATCTACCTCAGCGACTCGTTCGACCCGGAGGAGTTCCGCATCGACGCCGGCTCCCCGGTCCTGGTTGAGCTGGAGCACACCTGGGAACGGTCGCTCCGGTCCGGGCTCGATGAGCTCGAAGGAGTCAGCCGCGAGGAGCTGGGCGGGGGCGGCGGCACCTAACCGTCGGCGCGGACCTTGGTCCCGAGCCAGCGGATGCTGCGGTCCACCGCCACCTCGGGAGCCTGACCAGCCACCTGGCGGGCGATGTCGGCCACCGTCGTCCGCTCCAGCTCGCGGCGCCAGGCGTCCTCGGCATGCCACATGGCCCCGGCCACGGCGCACACCGGGGGGTAGGCCCGCGCCGGCGCCCGGGCCGGGCCCCGCTGGCGGATCTCCGTGCACCGGAAGAACCGCTCCCCCTCGTCGACGGCCCCCACCACATCGAGGAGGGTGATCCGGTCCGCCGGCCGCCCGAGCCGGTAGCCGCCGCCGCGGCCGGGTTCCGAGGCGACCAGCCCGGCCCGGGCCAGGGCCTGGAGGCTCTTGGCCAGGTAGGGCCCGGGCACGCCGTGGTACTCGGCCAGGTCGGCGGCCGACAGGCTGGTCCCCTCCGGCAGCATGGAGAGCAACACCACGCAGTGGGCGGCCCACTCCACGCCCTGGTTCATTCGCATACACGGAGCCTAGTTGTCCGGGTATCCTCGAACCTATAACCTGGATGACGGATATCCGAGTAAATCTCCGAGTGACGAGTGAGAGGAGGCGCCATGCACGTGGCGGTGGCAGGCGGGACCGGAACCGTCGGGCGGTACGTGGTGGAGGCCGCCCGGCAACGTGGGCACGAGGCGACGTGCCTCAGCCGCGCCGCCGGGGTGGACCTCACCTCGGGGGCCGGGCTCGACTCCGCGCTGGGGGGTGTCGACGTGATCATCGACTGCTCCAACCCGGACTCCCTCCGACGCGGGCCGGCCACCCGGTTCTTCACCGAGGTCACCGGCCGTCTCCACCGGGCCGGCGGCGCCGGCGGGGCCCGGAAGCTGGTGGCCCTCTCCATCGTCGGCCTCGACCGGGCCCCCGGCTTCGGGTACTACCAGGCCAAGCTGTGCCACGAGGCGGCCGTGCTGGCCGGCCCCCTGCCGTCGTCGGTGCTGCGGGCCACCCAGTTCCACGAGTTCCCCGGGCAGGTCATGCTTCGGAGCCGCCGCGGGCCGGTCGCACCGGTGCCGAGGATGCGCGTCCGCTCGGTGGCGGCCCGGACGGTGGGGGAGGCGCTGGTGGCACTGGCCGAGGTCGATACCGTCGGGACGGCACCGGAGCTGGCCGGGCCGGAGGTAGCCGACCTGGTGCAGTTGGCCCGCGCCCTGGTCCGGCGGCGGGGAGGTCGGACACGGGTGGTGCCCGTGCCGGTGCCGGGTGCCGCCGGCCGGGCCATGCGGTCGGGAGCCCTTCTCCCGTCGCCCGGGGCCCGGTTCGAGGGGCCGACCTTCGAGGCCTGGCTGGCCGGCGGCGATGCCCAAGGGAGGCCTGTCTGAGCCGCTCCCCGGTCTCCGCCGGCCCGAATCCGGGGCCTCCGACTCACGGCGGCGAGGAGCCTCGTACGCCCGCTAGAGCCGGGGCACCATCAGGCATCGACCCGCCAGGGCCGCAGCCTCGTCGAGGCCTGCAACGTACGGCTTCGAGAGGAGGGCTTCGTGACGGAGGTGCCAAAGCGCCACGGCGTTCACCCAGGCCGCCTCGCGGGCGGTGCCGATGCCGAACTCGCCGACCAGGTTCTCCAGCCCGGCCGCCTGGCGGTCGAGATCGAGGATGACGCCGGTCTCGAAGGACTCGCGGATCTGCTGGTCCAGCGAGGCGAGCAGCGTGTTCACCTTGGCGAAGTCCGCCGCATGGGTGCCTTGGTCCGGCGCGGTACCGCACTCTTGACATGTCTGCACGACGGCGATCGGAAGGTCGTGGTTGATATGGGCGCTCATCCCGGCGAGGGCGAACTGCATCGGGGCGATGTGGGGGTCGGAGCGGTTGGCGAGGAGCTCGCTCCAGCACCGGGGCGCGGTGGGGGGATCGGCCCGGAATCCGTCGATCGCTCCCAGGTAGAGATTGACGAAGACCACGTCCAAGCGGGCCATGAAGGCTGGATCGGCGTAAAAGTGGCCGGTCGTCACCTCCGAGTGCACCCGCTCCGTGACGATGAGGTACATCCGGTTGAAGCAGGCCAGCCCGTCGGTGGGGGGAAGTTTCGCCGAGATGGTGGTCAGCCGGTCGACGGCGCCCTGAATCGACGAGACGTCTCCGGAGGGCAGAGGTGGAAGCGCGGGGGCGTCGCTCATATGCGATGCACGGTAGTTCGTGCTGTCAGGGATCGCTGGCACCGGCACCTGTCCCCGGGTCCGACGCCGAGCGTCGAAGGATCGGGGTCCTCGTGCCGGCCGGGCCGGCGTCAGCTGGCAGCGCTGGTCGAGCTCATGTTGAAGTCGGGGACCCGCAGGGGGGGCATGGCCGTCCGGTTGACCCACTCCCCGTACTCCCGGCCGAGGGCCCGTACCGACGTTCCGACCTCGGTGGCCCGGGACAGCAGGTCGACCGGGCTCTCGTTGAACCGGAAGTTGTTGACCGAGCCCACCACCACCCCGTCCTCGACCAGGTAGACGCCGTCCCGGGTGAGACCGGTCATCAGCAGGGTGGCGGCGTCCACCTCCCGGATGTACCAGAGGCAGGTCAGCAGCAGGCCTCGCTCCGTCTCCGCCACCAGACCGTCGACGGTGCCCGACGCTCCCGGCACCTCGAGCACCAGGTTGTCGATCGGCGGTGCCACCGGGACGCCGGACCGGGCCGCCCCGGCCCGATGGTACTGGAGGGCGGCCAGCCGACCGCCGTCGATCCAGGATGTGGGAGCCAGTGCCAGGCCGTTGTCGTAGACCGAGACATCGGCACTCGATCTCGGGGTCACCAGGAACGGCGCGCACTCCAGGCCCGGCTCGGTGGGATCACTGCGCAGCCGGAAGGGGAGTGCCGACAGCGCCTCGCCGACCCGGGTCCCACCTCCGGGGGCGGAGAACACCGTGCGGCCGTCCTCGGCCTCCTTGCCGCCGGCCGAGCCGAGCAGGCCGATCATCAGGTCGGCCACCGCCTCGGGGGGTAGGACCACCTGGTAGCGGCCGGCGTCGAGCTCGTGCCGCCGGGTCCCCCAGACCAGCCGCCGGGCCACCTCCTCCTCCAGTGCGTCGACGGCCACGTCCCCGAAGTCGGCGGTGCCCTGGCCGGCCCAGGCCGAGTTGGTGCCGTCGGCGCTGCGGCCGACCAGCTGGAAGGCGCCGGTCGGCTGGCGATGGCGCAGCCGGAGCCCGGTCGAGCTGCCCAGGTAGACCGTCTCCACGGTGTGCTCGGCGTAGCCGGCCAGCACCGTGCCCGTCCGCTCGGCCCGGGCGAACGCCACCACCAGCCCGGCGAGGACCCCGGACAGCACCGACAGGTCGGTCTCCCCGGGCGCCAGTCCGAACGGCGACGGGGAGGTACCGGCGCCGACCAGGGGTGCGGCATCGTCGGACCGGGGCGAGGTGCGGGCATCAACGGTGGCCGACTCCACCAGGTCGGCGATGTCGACCATGCCCCCCCGGCTGGCCATGCCGGCGGCCGTGCCCGGGCCGGTCTGGACGAACCGGACCACCGTCACCCGCCGGTCACGCCGGATGCCGTTGGTGGTGGTGGTGTTGTTGGCGAACCGGATCTCGGCCGAGCTGGACTCCTCGACGATCACCACGCACTCGCCGCCGGCCGCCTCGAGGGCCTGTTCGATCACGTCCTGGGCCGGGGGGAGCCCGTGGCTGTCGCCCCGGCTGCTCTGGGTGGTGGTCATCGTCCCGACTCCGACCGAGCGTTCAGCACCCGCACGTCCCGGATCAGGGCGGACGGGCAGCCGTGGCTGACCGGTGCCACCTGCCCCGGCTGCCCCTTGCCGCAGTTGAAGGCGCCGCCTAACAGGTAGCTGCCCCTGCCGCCCACCGCCTCCATCGATCCCCAGAACTCGGTGGTGGTGGCCTGGTAGGCCACGTCCCGGAGCTGGCCGGCCAGTCGGCCGTGCTCGATCCGGTAGAACCGCTGCCCGGTGAACTGGAAGTTGTACCGCTGCATGTCGATCGACCAGCTCTTGTCGCCCATGATGTAGATCCCGTGGTCGACGCCGGCGATGAGCGCCTCGGTGGTCGGGCCATCCCCGGGGGCCGGCTGCAACGACACGTTGGCCATCCGCTGGATGGGGATGGTCAGGGGCGAGTCGGCGAAGGCGCAGCCGTTGGACCGGCCGAGCCCCGCAGAGCAGGCGATGGCCCGGTCGAGCTGGTAGCCCACCAGCACGCCGTCCCGGATCAGGTCGAAGGCTTGCGTCGCCACCCCCTCGTCGTCGATGGCCATGGTGGCCAGGCCGTGCTCCACGGTGCGGTCGCCGGTCACGTGCATCACCTCGGAGCCGTAGCGGAGCGAGCCCAGCCGGTCGAGGGTGGCGAACGAGGTGCCTGCGTAGGCGGCCTCGTAGCCCATGGCCCGGTCGAGCTCGGTGGCGTGGCCGATGGACTCGTGGATGGTGAGCCACAGGTTGGTCGGATCGACGACCAGGTCGTACCGGCCCGGCTCCACCGACGGGGCGGCCAGCTTGC
The DNA here is from genome assembly GCA_052143315.1 of Acidimicrobiales bacterium. Taxonomy (GTDB): domain Bacteria; phylum Actinomycetota; class Acidimicrobiia; order Acidimicrobiales; family RAAP-2; genus DASZIT01. The sequence continues at coordinate 23,815 of JBKQTE010000052.1, forward strand.
CGGCCAGGTACTCGGGAAGGGCGGCCAGCTCGGCCTCCCAGTCCCACCCGTCGCCGGACAGGTACTCCCACCCCCGGCCGACCGGAGGTGCCAGGGTGCGCATGGTCTCGAAGCCGGTGGCCCCGTCGCCCAGGGCCATGATCTCGAGCTGGGGATGCAGCCGGACCCGGTGCTGGGCGGCCCGGGTGCCCGACAGGTCGGCATAGTGCTTGTCCTCGCGCACCGCCAGCACCGACGCGGTGACGTGGTCCACGGGGTCGGCGTCGAGGAGCCGGGCGCTCCACGCCTCGAGGAGGGCGACCTTGTCGGCCAGCGGCACCGCCGTCGGGTCGACCCGGTGGGGGGACGACCACTCGACCGCGCCGTGCCCGGGCTCGTCGGCCAGCACCACCGGCCGCCGGGCGGCGGCGGCGGTGGCTCTGGCCGAGGCCACCGCCTGGTCCACCAGGTGGACGGCGGCGGCGACGGTCACCTCGACGGTGGCGGCGAAGCCGATGGAGCCGTCGAGCACCACCCGGACCCCGACCCCGACCTGGGTGTCGTCGACGGCCGTTTCCAGTCGGGCGTCCCGGAGGCCCACCGCCTGCGACCGGATCCGCTCCAGCCGCACCTCGGCGTGGGTACAGCCGAGCCGGTCGGCCCGCTCGAGGGCGGCCGACGACGCCGAGTCGACGAGGTGGGGGTCGATCGTGGCCGTCACGACCGCCGTCCGGTCGTGCCGTGACCCTGGACCATGGAGTGCAACGTAGGGCACCGGAGACGGTCCGTGTCGCCGCGCCGCCCGTGCGACGTGGTCCGGGTGGTCGACCCCGCTCAGATCGCCCCCCGGGTGGTCGGTGGGTGGCTTCACGGACTACGGGTGGTCGTGGGGCGTGGGCGTGCTAATTGTGGCGTATGGCCGACGACGAGCTGCCGTCTCTTCTGGCAGTGCGGTCCCTGTTCGAGCTGGGCGGGCAGGCCGCCGCTCGAGCGCTGGAGAAGCATGTTCCGGAGGGCATCGAGTCACTCCGCGACTTGGTCTATTGCCCGAACGATCCCGACGCCCGGCTCGATGTCCACCTCCCCGGGCATTCGCCCGGTTCCGACCCCCTACCGGTGGTCGTATGGGTGCACGGCGGCGGCTGGGTCTCGGGGAGCAAGGACCTCATCGCCAATTATCTCAAGATCGTGGCGTCCCACGGGTTCGCCACGGTGGGCATCGACTACACCCGAGCCCCGGAAGGTCGGTACCCCACTCCCGTCGTGCAGGTCCTCGCCGGCCTGAAATTCCTCGGCGACCAGGCGGCCCGCCTGCACATAGATCCGAACCGGATGGTGCTGGCCGGTGACTCGGCCGGTGCGCAGATCGCCGCCCAGGTGGCCACGGTGGTGACCAACCCGTCCTACGCCGGGCAGACCGGCCTCGCCCCGACCATCACCCAGGATCGGTTGCGCGGCGCCCTCCTGTTCTGTGGGGCCTTCGACATCGGCCTGACCAGTGACGAAGGACCGTTCGGTGGACTGCTTCAGTCGGTGCTGAGTGCCTACTCGGGCTCCGAGGACTTCCGGACCGACCCGGCCTTCGCTACCGCATCCGTCAGGAACTACGTCACCTCGACATTCCCGCCCGCCTTCATCTCGGCCGGCAACGTCGATCCCCTGCTATCGCAGTCGGAGGCGTTCGCCGATGCCCTGGCGGCCGTGGGCGTTCGTGTCGAGCGGTACTTCTTTGCGACTGATCACGAACCTTCGTTGGATCACGAGTACCAGTTCGATCTCGATGGGGCCGAGGGCAGGGAGGCGCTGGACCGGGCGGTGATGTTCCTCAAGGGTGTCACGGGTCCCCCCGGTGGCGTGGACCGGGACGCCTGACGATCACCATCCTCATCGGGGACACGGTCCCGGCCGCCGAACGATCCACAGGTGGGAGTACGTTTGCCATGTGAGCGACGACTTCATTCTGCTGGCCGGGTCCGCCAGCCAGCGCCTCGGCGGCGCCATCGCCAGATATCTCGACTGCGAGCTGGGGGCAAGCGAGTCGCTGCGGTTCTCCGAGGGGAACCTCTTCGTCCGGGTCCTCGAGAACGTCCGGGGCCGGGACGTGTTCCTGGTGCAGGGGACGGCCTTTCCGGCCAACGACAACTTCATGGAGCTGCTCTTCTGGATCGACGCCCTCCAGCGGGCGAGCGCGGCATCGGTCACCGCCGTCATCCCCTACTTCAGTTATGCCAAGGGGGACAAGAAGGACGAGCCGAGGGTGTCGATCCGGGCCCGGGTGTGCGCGGACGCCATCGAAGCCGCCGGGGTCGATCGGGTGGTCACCCTCGACCTCCATGCGCCCCAGGTGCAGGGGTTCTTCAAGGTGCCTGTGGACGACCTCTATGCCATGCCCGTCCTGTGCGATGCCGTCGCCGCCAAGGGCCTCCCGGACCTGGTGGTCGTCGCCCCCGACGCCGGGTTCGCCAAGAAGGCCCGGCAGTGGTCCGAGCGCCTGGACGCGCCCCTCGCCATCGCCGACAAGCGCCGGGTCGATCATTCGGAGTCGGCGGAGGTCGTCGAGCTGATCGGGTCGGTGGAGGACCGGACGGCGCTGATCGTCGACGACTTCACCATCTCGGCCGGCACCCTCACCGACGCTGCCCGGGTGCTTGTCGAGCGCGGCGCTGCCTCCGTGTACGCGGCGGTTACGCATGGACTGCTGGCCGGTTCGGCCATCGAGCGTCTTGACGCCAGCCCGATCGAGAAGCTCTTCATGACCGACAGCGTCGAGACCCAGCCCGTCGAGTTCTCGCAGAAGATCGAGGTGGTGTCGGTTGCCGGTCTGTTCGGTGAGGCGGTCCGCAGGATCGCCCGGCGGGAGAGCATCTCGATCCTGTTCAGCTAGCGCTCACCGCCGCTTCGTCACGCACCTGTCGCTCAAGGCGGGGACGTCCGGTGCCGACGACAGACCGATGGTCTCACGCTGGCGTGCCGCGATGGTGGGAGTGGTGCTCGCCTGCCTCCCGGTGTCGACAGCGGCGACGCTGACCGCCGCCCCGGCCGCCGCCGCCCCGGACATCCCGGTCAGCCTCGAAGGGGTGCACGGGAGCCCGTCGCCGACCGACTACTGGCTCGCCTCCACCTCGGGCCAGGTATGGGCCATGGGTGACGCCGGCGACTACGGCGGTCTGGCGGCCGCCCCGGCGGCGCCCGTCGTCGGCATCGCCCCCACCGGCGACAAGCACGGCTACTGGCTGGTGGCCCGGGACGGCGGCATCTTCTCCTTCGGCGACGCCGCCTTCTACGGCTCCACCGGCAGCCTGGTCCTCAACCAGCCGGTGGTGGGCATGGCTCCCACCCCCGACGGCAAGGGGTACTGGCTAGTGGCCCGGGACGGCGGCATCTTCTCCTTCGGCGACGCCGCCTTCTACGGCTCCACCGGCGGCCTGGTCCTCAACCAGCCGGTGGTGGGCATGGCCCCCACCCCCGAGGGCAAGGGGTACTGGCTGATCGCCGCCGACGGCGGCATCTTCTCCTTCGGTGACGCCGCCTTCTACGGCTCGATGGGTGCCACCCCCACCCCCGACCCGGCCCAAGAAGTGGTCACCACCTCCAGCGGCCATGGCTACTGGATCGTCGACCAGAACGGCACGGCGTGGGCCTTCGGGGACGCGGGCCCGACGCCCCCGGTCCAGGGCCTGTTGTTCCGGCCGGTGACGCCGGGCGACGGTGCGGTCCTGTTCGCCTTCGCCCAGCTGGGCAAGCCGTATATCTGGGGTGGCAACGGCCCGGTCGGCTACGACTGCTCGGGGCTGGCCCTGGCCGCCTGGGTGTCGGTCGGAGTTTCGTTCGCCCGGGTGTCGGACGACCAATACCACACAGCCGGCGTCCCGATGTCCCTGGCCGACCTGCAGGCCGGGGATCTGGTGTTCTGGGGCTCGGACGAGAGCGACTGGACCACCGTCGACCACACCGCCATCTACGTGGGCGGAGGCCGCATCGTGGAAGCCACCGGCGATCAGGTGCAGCTCAACTCGCTCTCCCAGTGGGGGACGGCCGAGGTCATGCCCATCGGCCGGCACCCGTAGCCGCCACCCGCAGCGCCCGGTCAGTCGCCGCCGGTGCGGTCGTCCACCACCCGCCAGCAGTACCAGGCCACCACGCTTCGGTACGGGCGGTAACGCTCGCCCAGGACGGTCAGCTCAGCCGGCGTGGGGATCCCCGGGAGGCCCCATCCCTGCCCGTACCCGGCCCGTACCCCGTAGTCACCGACCGGCCAGACGTCGAGGCGCCCCAAGGTTCCGATGAGGAACATCTCCGCCGTCCACCTGCCGATCCCCCGGACCTGCACCAGGTGCTCGACCACCTCCTCGTCGCCCAGCCGGCCGATGCGCTCGAGGGAGACCTGTCCCGACGACACCTTGTCGGCCAGATCCCGGATGGAGGCCGCCTTGGCCCGGCTCAGCCCGCACGTGGCCAGGTCCTCGGGTGAGGCGGCCAGAACCGCCTCAGGAGTGACCACCCCGCCGACCGCGGTGACGAACCGGCCGTGGATGGCGGCGGCGGCGTTGCCGGCGAGCTGTTGGTAGAGGATCGATCGGGCCAGGGTGGCGAAGCGCAGGCCGGCCGGCACGTGGGGACGGGCCGGCGGGGTGCCGTGCCGCTCCACCAGGGCGCCCAGTACCGGGTCCCGGCCGGCGGCGGCCGAGGCGGCCTCGGCCAGGGTGCGCCTGGTGGCTCCCACGGGCTCAGGCTGCCGCCGGCAGGGGGTGCGCCCCTGGGATCGGGATGGACCGGTGCGCTCGCACGGGCCAGATGATGGCATGGTCGGGACGGTCGGATCGCCGGTGAGGTCTGACGGTTCCATCCGGACGTCCCGGTGGCGGGCACGGCGGTGAGATCAGTCTCCCCCGCTGCTCTGGTCGAACGCCTCCCAGGCGGCGTCTTCCTCGGTTTCGGGATCGAACCGCTTGCTTTCGGCGCTATCGGCACGTCGCAGGTCATCGCCGTCTGTCGAGGCCGGCTCCGCCGGCCGTTGGAGCTGGCCCGTGTACGGCGTGTCTGGTGGAGGGTCCTGTGACTCCACGCCGCCGTCGTGGACAAGCACGGTGGGACTCCCGTCGGAGAACCAGCGGGCGTCGTGCAGGCCATACGGGTCGACGTACCAGCCCTCTGCCTTCATCTCGTCTCCTTTGAGGATCGGGGCAAGAGCCTACGCGAATCGTGGTCAGGGCAACCTGACGGCAGGGGGTCGGAGGCGCCGGGTGCCTGGCGACCCTCGATCGTGACCATCGGTACCTCGGCCCTGTCCGGGCGGCGGCGGCGATCGCCCGGTCGGTGGGAGACTGCCGTCGTGGATGCCCCGATCAGCGGGACGTGCGATGCCCGGTTCGACGGAGTTCGCCAGGCGTTCGCCCGCAATTTCGCCGGACGCGGAGAGGTGGGCGCCGGCGTCTGCGTGGTGGTCGACCACCAGGTGGTTGTCGACCTGGTCGGCGGCTGGGCCGACGAGGCGCAGCAGCGCCTGTGGCAGCCCGACACCCTGGTGAACGTGTACTCCGTCGGGAAGCCACTGGTCGCCCTGCTGGCGTTGCAGCTGGTCGATGCCGGTCTCGTCGGACTCGACGACCCGGTCGGCTCGGTCTGGCCCGAGTTCGCCGCCGGGGGCAAGGGAGCGGCCACGTTGCGTCAGGCCCTGTGCCACCGTGCCGGAGTGCCGGCGATCCGGGAGCCGTTGACCAACGCTGACCTCTGGGACTGGGACCGGATGGCCGGCGCGCTGGCGGCCACCGACGCCTGGTGGGAGCCGGGGGCCCGCCACGCCTACCACACCAACACCTACGGGCATCTGATCGGCGAGGTCGTCCGCCGGGTGAGCGGGGCCACGTGCAGCAGCCGGCTCCGAGCGTTGGCCGCCCCGCTGGACGCCGAGTTGTGGTTGGGGGTCCCCCGGGTGGAGCTGCACCGATGCGCCGATGTGATCTGGGCCGGCTCCGCGTCCGTCGAGGACGTCGACTTCGCGGAGCTGTCCGGAGACGGGCTGATGACGATGCTCAGCTACTTCAACCCCTCCGGCTACTCGTCGATCGGAGTGGTCAACACGACGCCATGGCGCCGCGCCGAGGTCCCGTCGACCAACAGTCACGGCACCGCCGGCGGAATCGCCCGGCTCTACGCGGCACTGCTGGAGCCCGGTCGCCTTCTCTCGGCCGAACTGCTGGCGGAGGCGACCTCCGTCCAGTCGCAGGGCCACTGCCCGGTCCTCGGGGAGGAGGTCACCTTCGGCCTCGGGTTCAAGCCGACGGTGCCCCGACGACCGTTCGGCCCCAACCCGGGGAGCTTCGGGCACTTCGGCACCGGGGGAGCGGTCGGGTTCGCCGATCCGCAGGCGGGCGTCGCCTTCGGCTACGTCATGAACCACGTGGTCCCGCGATGGCAGAGCCCGCGCAATCGCGATCTGATCGACGCCCTCTACCACTCGCTCTGACGCGCCGGGGACCAGGGCCGCGGCGAGGACGTGGCAGGTGGCCGGTCGAACCCCTCCGAAGCCATGCCCGGACGGTACGCCGCTACCCCGCCTGGGGAGCCGGGGCCGAGGTGGCCGTCACCAGCAGTCGGGCCGACCGTGCCCGCTCGATCTGGCGGTCGAGCATCTCCCGTGCCTCGGCGGCGTCGCGGTGGGCGGCCCGGGTCCTGACCGGGCCCGGGGTCGAGTCGAGGTGGACCGAGGCCAGACCGAGGGCCCGCTCGTAGGGGCCGGCGGTCAGCCGCAGGCTCTGGGTGCGCTCGTGGGGGACCACGTCGGTGGTCCGGGAGAAGAGCCCGTGGTGGGCCACGAAGATCCGCTCGTCGGCTCCGGCCAGCTGGGCCCGCCACCACAGCGGCGCCCGCAGGGCGGCCCGGCGGGGTGGCCGGGTGAGGGGGATGTCCCGGAGGTCGACACCGCCCAGCAGCCAGCCGACCAGCGAATCGGCGAAGGCCCGGTCGGCCACCGGGATGAGCATGGTCCGCTTGGACGAGTCGGTGTTGCCGTACCCGGCCACATTCATCCGCACCTGCACCCACCCGAAAGGCCTCCACAACGGCGGTTGGTGGATGAGGATGGCCTGGACCCGGCCGGGAGGAACCGTCTGGCGGGTGGTGGACAGGAGCCCGTGCCGGACCCGGAGGCCGTCGGGCGAGTCGGTGACGGTGAACTCCCACTGCGAACTGATCCGTTGCCAGACGGCATGGATCAGGAGGATGGCGAACCACACGAAGATGCCAATGCCGATGCCGACGGTGGCTCTGTGGCCGTTCTGCTGGCCCACCAGCGTCAGGGCCGGTCCCAGGGCCAGAGGGAGCAGCCGCCAGGAGACCATCTGCAGAAGCACCGACCCGATCAGCCGCCCGTGGGGCACGGCGATGAGCAGGCGCTCGGGGGCCTCGGTCACCCCTTCGCCGGCGCCGGTGGACCGTCCCAGCAGATCGGCCCGGAGGGCCTGGGCCACCGGGCGCCCCAGGTACCGCAGCCGGACCGACGCCCGCTCGCTGCCGGCGGTGGTCACCTTCACCTCGGCCAGGCCGAACACCCGGGCGGCCAACGGTTCGAGGACGTCGACGCTCTGGACCCGGTCGAGCCGGATCCGCTTGGACTGCTTCTGGAACATGCCGGTGTCGATGCGGAGCTCCCCGCCGATGAGGTGGTAGCTGGTGAAGGCCACGGTGACCACGCCGCGCACGACCACGATGGCCGCCAACCCTCCGAAGAAGGCGAGCTCCGTCCAGCTCGGGCCGCCGCCTCCCGCCGACTGGTGCTCGGCCAGTCCGAGGAGGGTGATCACCACCACCAGACCGAGGATCCGACCCCCGAGGGCGATCGGGGTCAGGGGGTGCAGCCGGAAGGTCTCTTCCGGCGCTCCGGGGGTGGCCGGGGCCACCGGACGGTCAGAGCCCGGCGGCATGCGCTTCGCCCCGCGCCGTCAACCGGTCGCGTAGCTGCTCCGCCACCGCCGGGGTGAGCCCGCACACCTTGGCATCGGTGGTGGCCGCGGCGGTGTGGAGCTTGACGTTGACCACGCCGAACGCCCGCTCGATCGGGCCCGCCTTGACGTCGACCAGCTGCATCCGGCCGTAGGGGACCACGGTGAGGGACTTGAACATGGCGCCGTGGGTGACCAGCAGGTCGTCGTCCCGCTCCACGTAGCCCCACGAGCGGTAGTTGCGGCCGACCGCGAACCACGCCCAGACCAGCACCGCCACCCCCGCCCCACCGACGATCAGCCCCGCCGGCGTCGACTCGGAGCCGAGGCCGACGGCGAGGGCCGCCAGCGGCACGATTCCGGCCACCACCATGGAGCGCCGCATCCGGGCCAGCCTGGGCGAGACCCGGCTCCACTGCGCTCCCACCGGTGGGTCGAAGGCGCCGTCCATGCCCGGAACCTACGCTCTCGGACGGCCTTGCGCGGTTCGCCTGCCCGGGCGCTCAGTTGACCTGGCGCTCGTACCCTTCCCAGTACTCGGAGCGGAGCCGGAACTTCTGGAGTTTGCCGGTGGCCGTCCTCGGGAGCTCCGCCCGGAACTCCACCTGCTTCGGGCACTTGTAGCCGGCCAGGATGGCCCGACAGTGGGTGATGACCGCCTCCTGGGTGAGCCCGGCCCCTTCGTCGGCCACCACCAGGGCGGCCACCATCTCGCCCCAGGTGTCGTGGGGGATGCCGATCACCGCCACCTCGACCACCCCCTGAAGCGAGAAGATGGCGTCCTCCACCTCGATGGAGGAGACGTTCTCCCCACCGGTGATGATGACGTCCTTCTTCCGGTCGAGGATGTGGAGGTGGAGCTCCTCGTCGAGGACGCCGCCGTCACCGGTGTGGAACCACCCGCCCTCGAGCGCCGTCTCGGTGGCCTCGGGCTGGTGCCAGTACCCCTCCATGACAGTGTTGCTCCGGGCCAGGACCTCGCCGTCCGGGGCGATCTCGACGGCGGTGCCGATAGCGGGTGCACCGGCTCGCATGAGCTTGCGGGCCCGCTCGCCGGAGGAGAGGTCGTCCCACTCCGAGCGCTGCCGGTTGAAGGTCAGGAGGGGCGCGGTCTCTGTCAGCCCGTAGATCTGGATGAACTCCCACCCGAGCTCGGTCTCCACCCGCTCGATGGTCCTGCGGGGCGGCGGAGCGCCGGCCACCACCACCCTCACCCGGTCGCGCCCGGGCACCGGTCCATCCCAGGTCGGGAGGGCGTCGAGGACGGCATTGACCACGGCCGGGGCGGCGCACAGCAGGCTGACCCCGTGCCGCTCCACCCGCCGGAGGATCTCGTGGCCGTCGACCTTGCGGAGGACCACCTGCGGGCAGCCCATGGCGGTGGTGGCCCAGGGCATGCCCCAGCCGTTGGCGTGGAACATCGGGAGGGTGTGCAGGTAGACGTCGCGGTCGGAGACCTGGGCGTGCCAGCCGAAGACCGCGGCGTTGACCCAGCAGTTCCGGTGGGTCAGCTGCACCCCCTTGGGCCGCGCGGTCGTCCCCGAGGTGTAGTTGATGGTGGCGGTGGCCTGCTCGTCGGCCGACCACGGCCGGGGGTCGATGCCGGTGGGGAAGAGGACCTCGTCGCTCTCGGAGCCCAGGACGAACCGGTGCTCGACGCCGACCGCGGCGAGAGCGTCCTCGAGCTCGGGGTCGACGAGTAGCACCGACGCCCCGGCGTGCCCCACGATGTAGGACACCTCGGCCGGCGCCAGGCGGAAGTTGATCGGGACCAGGATCCGGCCCCATCCGCTCACCCCGAAGAACGAGGTGAGGAGCCGGGCCGAGTTCTGGGACACCACGGCCACACGCTCCCCGGGGCCCACCCCGAGGGCGTCGAGCCCGGCGGCCTGCGCCCGGGCCCGGGCGGCCAGCTCGGCGAAGGTGGGCGAACCCCACGACGGTGCCGGCTGGTTCGGCTCGTCGATGACGGCCTGACGGTCCGGGTAGCTCACCTCGGCCCGGTCGAGGAAGTCACGCACATTGAATTCGACGATCATCGTCCCCCCTCGGTCGACTGGTCGCTCCCATTGAATCAAACGGGCCGTCCCGGCGCGGCACGAGGACGGAGGGGACCACCGCGCCACTCGGTATCGTGCGTGGCATGCCGACCCCACGCATCGCCATCGGTCCCCGCTCCCACCGCTTCGCCGTTGACGCGGTGGTGGACGGGGGAGGCACGGTGGTCGCCCTCGACGAGGCGCCCGAGGCACTGGTGTGGTTGGACCCTGGGGCGCTCACCGAGCTGGGGGCCGCCCTGGAGACGGCGCCGGAGGCCCGATGGGTGCAGCTGCCGTTCGCCGGGGTGGAGCCGGTCATCGAGGCCGGGCTCCTCGACCCGAGCCGTCGGTGGACGTGCGCCAAGGGCGCCTACGCCGAGCCGGTGGCCGAGCACGCCCTCACCCTGGCGCTGGCCGGCCTGCGACGGCTGCGGGAGCGCACCGAGGCCCGGACGTGGGGCACACCCGCCGGCACCAGCCTCTACGACCGCAAGGTCACCATCCTCGGCGGTGGTGGGATCGCCGCCTCCCTGCTCGAGCAGCTCGCACCGTTCCGGGTGGAGGCGACGGTGGTCAGGCGTAGGGCCGACCCGGTGCGGGGTGCCGCCCGGACCGTCACCACCCCGGAGCTCCACCGGGTGCTCCCGGGCGCCCAGGTCGTCTTCTTGGCCCTGGCACTGAGCCCCGCCACGGAGGGGATCATCGGCGCCGCCGAGCTGGCCCGGCTCGACGGGGACGCCTGGCTGGTCAACGTGGCCCGGGGCCGCCACGTGGACACCGACGCCCTGGTGGACACCCTCCGGTCGGGCTCGATCGGCGGCGCCGCGCTCGACGTCACCGACCCCGAGCCGCTGCCCGACGGCCACCCTCTGTGGGAGCTGCCCAACTGCATCATCACCCCCCACACCGCCGACACCATCGAGATGATCCAGCCGCGGCTGGCCGAGCGGATCCGGACCAACGTGGCCCGCTTCGCCGCCGGGGAGCCGCTGGTGGGCTCCGTCGACCCGGAGGCGGGCTACTGAGCGACCCGGCCACGCTCGAGAGGCAGTCTGAGCTGGGACGGAACTGTCGGACGGCGGTGATGTCACACCCCCGGTCGACACTGGTGGCAAGGGGAGACCGCTCCCGGAACCGAGCATCAGGAGGCCGCACCGTGCCCGTTACCACCACCGTAGCCGTCCCGTCCCCGGTCGTGCGCACTGCACGTCCCGCCCCACCGCCGTCATTCGTCATCGACTGCGCCGAGTGCGAGCACCAGCACACCTCGGTGTGCGACGACTGTGTGGTCAGCTTCATCGTGGACCGCCGGCCGGAGGACGCCGTGGTGGTCGACGTCGACGAGGCCCGGGCGGTGCGTCTCCTCCAGCAGGCCGGGCTTGTGCCCGAGGTGCGCCACTCCCGCCGGGTGGGCTGAGGGCACGGCCGGGGAGGATCCGGCCGGCCACCACCGGGTCCCGTGCCAGCATGGAGCATGCTCGGACCTGCACCACCGGACGCTCCTGCGCCGGTCGGCGGGGAGGCCCTGGCCGACCAGCTGGTGTCCATCGGCCGCCGCCAGGGGCTGGCGGCGGTGGGCGTGGCCGACGCCGCCCCCTTTGCCGACACCAGGGCCGACCTCCTGGCCCGCCGTGACCAGGGCCTCCACGGTGGCATGCAGTTCACCTACCGCAACCCCGACCGCTCGACCGACCCCGCCCGACTGCTCCCCGGGGCCCGCTCCCTGGTGGTGGGCGCCTGGGGCTACCGGCGGGAGGACCCTCCATCCGCCGGGGGCGACCGTCACCCCCCGCTGGGCAGCGTGGCCCGGTACGCCTGGCGGGACCACTACGACTCGCTGCGCCGGGCGCTGGCCCCCGTGGCCGAGCGACTCCGGGCCGACGGATGGAGGGCGGTGGTGGTCTGCGACGACAACGCCCTGGTCGACCGGGCCGCCGCCCACCGGGCCGGCCTCGGGTGGTTCGGGAAGAACACCCTGCTGCTGCTGCCGGGTCTCGGGTCGTGGTTCGTCCTCGGCAGCGTCCTCACCGACGCCCCGCTGCTCGCCGCCGCCGACCAGGCGCCGCCGGTGGCCGCCCATGGCAGCGGGTGCGGGAGCTGCTCGCACTGCACGACCGCCTGCCCCACTGGCGCGTTGGCGACCCCCGGCGTCCTCGACGCCCGCCGGTGCCTGGCCTGGCTGGTCCAGGCACCGGGCTCCATCCCCGAGGAGCTCCGGGAGGCGCTCGGGGACCGCGTCTACGGGTGCGACGAGTGCCAACGGGCGTGCCCGATCAACCGGGTGGCGGACCGGCGCCACCCCCCGGCGGCGGCCGAGCCTGACAGCCGGGCCCAGGTCGACCTGGTCGGGCTGCTCGACTCCTCGGACGAGGAGCTGCTGGCGGCCCACGGCCGGTGGTACATCGCCGGACGCCAGCCCCGCTACCTCCGGCGGAACGCCCTGGTGGCCCTGGGCAACTCCGGCGACGGGACCGACCCGGCCACTGTCCGGGCCCTGTCCCGGGCCCTGGCGGATCCGGACCCGGTCCTCGCCGAGCACGCCGCCTGGGCCGCCCGCCGCCTGGGCCGCCACGACCTGGTGGGGGAGGAGGCGTGACCCACCTGCTGGTCACCAACGACTTCCCCCCCAAAGTGGGGGGGATCCAGGCCTACCTGTGGGAGCTCTGGCGCCGGATGGCGCCCGGCACCTTCGCGGTGCTCACCGCCTCCTCCGATCCGTCCGCCGCCCGGTTCGACGCCGAGCAGGCCGAGCGGGGCGTCCGCATCGAACGGGTCCGGTCGCCGGTGCTGCTGCCCACCCCCGACCTGGTGCGCCGGATCCGCCAGACCGCCTCCCGGGTCGGCGCCGACCTGGTCCTCATCGACCCGGCCTTTCCGCTCGGGGTGATCGGCCCGCGCCTGGGGATCCCCTACGGGGTCGTGCTCCACGGCGCCGAGGTGGCCATCCCCGGACGGCTCCCGGCCAGCCGTGAGCTCCTCGCCTACGCCCTCCGGAACAGCGTGCTGGCCGTCTCCGCCGGGGGCTACCCGGCCGCCGAGGCCACCCGGGCGCTCCGGGGCCGGGGGGTGCCGCCAGTGGTGGAGATCCCGCCCGGCGTGGACCTGTCCCGGTTCCGCCCGCTGAGCGGGGTGGAACGGACGGCGGCCAGGGCCGACCTCGGGCTACCGGCCGACGGACCCCTGGTGGTGAGCGTCAGCCGGCTGGTCCCCCGCAAGGGGATGGACATCCTGATCGACGCGGCAGCCCGCCTGGCCGAGCGGGTGCCCGACCTGGTGGTGGCCATCGCCGGACGGGGCCGGGACCACGATCGCCTGGTCGGCAAGATCGCCGAGCGCCAGGCACCGGTCCGGCTGCTCGGGGGCGTGTCGGACGACGATCTCCCACGCCTGGTCGGAGCGGCTGACGTCTTCGCCATGCTGTGCCGGAACCGGTGGCTCGACCTCGAACAGGAGGGCTTCGGCATCGTCTTCCTCGAGGCGGCGGCGGCCGGGGTGCCCCAGGTGGCAGGGAACTCGGGCGGCGCCGGCGAGGCGGTGCTCGACGGCCTGACCGGCCGGGTGGTCGGGCGCCCGACCGATGTGGTGGCGGTGGCCGATGCCATCGGTGGCCTGCTCGGGGACCCGACAACTCGGGCCCGCATGGGACTCGAGGCCCGGCGGCGGGCCGAGGCATCCTTCGACTACGACCGTCTCGCCCCTAGGCTGGCCGCGGCACTAGCGGACGTGGAAGGCTGAACCGCCGGCCACACGACGCCGGGACGCGAACAGGAGGGTTGAACGTGGCGGAACAAGCCACCGAGCGAATGGTGGTCACGGCGACACCGGAGCGCTGCTTCGCGGTCTCCAGCGACATCGACGCGTACCCGCAGTGGGCGGCCGATATCAAGGAGGTCACCGTCCACGACCGCGACGACGAGGGTCGTCCGCAGCTGGTCACCTTCCGGGCGGCGGCCTTCGGCCGGAGCACCAGCTACACCCTGGCCTACGACTACAGCGACGCCCCGCACGTGTTGTCGTGGGTGCAGACCCGTGGCGACATCACCGCCAAGCTGGACGGACAGTACGTGTTCGAGCCCGCCCCCTCCGGCGGCACCGAGGTCACCTACCACCTGGAGGTGGAGATGAAGGTGCCGCTCCCCGGCTTCATCAAGATGCGCGCCCAGAGCCGGATCATGTCCATCGCCCTCCGCGACCTGAAGGCCAGGGCCGAGTCCGAGGCGTGAGCGGGCCCCGGCCCCGTGCCGTCGCCGCATGATGGTCGGCATCACCCTGCCGCAGTTCCGCGACGAGGCGGACTCGGCCATCGCCGCCGCCCGCCGGGCCGAGTCCCTGGGTCTCGACGGGGTGTTCTGCTTCGACCATCTCTGGCCGATGGGCCAGCCCGGGCGACCGGCCATCTCCTCCGGCCCGCTCCTCGGTGCCCTGGCCGCCTCCACCTCGTCCATCCGGGTGGGCACGCTGGTGGCCCGGATCGGCCTGCTTCCCGACGAGGTGCTGGTGGCCGAGCTGTCCAGCCTGGCCGCCATCTCCGGCGGTCGCCTTATCGCCGGGCTCGGGACCGGGGACCAACTGAGCCGGGCCGAGAACGATGCCTTCGGCCTCCCCTTCGAGCCGGCCGGGGTGCGGCGGGTGCGGCTGAGGACGGTAGCGGTGGCGCTGGCCGCCCGGGGTATCCCCGTGTGGGTGGCCGGCGGCCTGCCGTTCACCACCGACCTGGCACGCGCCGTCGGTGGGGCGGCCAACCTGTGGGAGGGCGAGACGCTCCGGGTGGCCGAGCTCACCGCCGCCGGGGTGGAGGTGACGTGGGGGGGGCCGGTGGACGGGGACGCCGACGACGTCCGCCGCCGGCTCGAGGAGCTGGCCGCCGCCGGGGCCACGTGGGCGGTGTGCGCCTGGCCCGGCTCGCTGGAGGTGATCGCCGCCGCCGCCGAATCCGTGCGGTGAACCTGGCCGGGGTCGCCCACGGCCGCGGGTAGCCTCTCCCCATGGAGTTCCGACGCATCAATGGGCTGCCCCCGTACGTCTTCGCCACCATGAACGACCTGAAGGCCGCAGCCCGCCGGGACGGCCGGGACGTCATCGACCTGGGCTTCGGCAACCCCGACCTTCCGTCCCCGGACGTGGCGGTGGAGAAGCTGTCGGAGGCCGCCCACAACCCTCGGAACCACCGGTACTCGGCCAGCCGCGGAATCCCGAAGATCCGTCAGGCCATCGCCGATCTCTACCTCCGCAAGTTCGACGTGTCCCTCGACCCCGATACCGAGGTGGTCACGACCATCGGTGCCAAGGAGGGCCTCTCCCACGTGATGTGGGTGCTGGTCGGCCCGGGGGACACCGCCCTGGTGCCGTCGCCGTCGTACCCGATCCACATCTACGCGCCCCTGTTCGCCGGCGCCGACGTCCGGCACGTCCGGCTCGACGGGCCGGGGGACGCCACCGGCGACAAGCCGGGGGAGGCGTTCTTCTCGAACCTGATGGAGGCCTGGGAGTCCGCCTGGCCCAAGCCTCGGGTCGTCGTGCTGTCGTTCCCGCACAACCCGACCACCGAGTGCGTCGACCTGGCGTGGATGACCCGGATCGTGGAGTTCGCCCGCGAGCACGACATCGTGCTGGTCCACGACTTCGCTTACGCCGACATCGCCTTCGACGGGTACCGGCCGCCCTCCATCCTGGAGGTGCCGGGGGCCAAGGAGGTGGCCGTCGAGCTCTACACCATGACCAAGTCGTTCTCCATGGCCGGTTGGCGGGTGGGCTTCATGGTGGGGAACGCCGCCATTGTGCAGGCGTTGACGAAGCTGAAGAGCTACCTCGACTACGGGACCTTCCAGCCCATCCAGATCGCCGCCATTGTGGCCATGAACGAGGCGCCCGACTATCCCAAGTACATCAACGAGTGCTACCAGGCCCGCCGCGACGCCCTGTGCGACGGCCTGCGACGGATCGGGTGGGACATCACCCCGCCTCGGGGCACCATGTTCGTATGGGCCCCCATCCCCGAGCCGTACAAGGAGATGGGGTCGCTGGAGTTCGCCAAGTTCCTGCTGGCGGAGGGTGACGTGGCCACGTCGCCCGGCATCGGGTTCGGCCCCGGCGGCGACCACCACGTGCGGTTCGCCCTGATCGAGAACGAGCAGCGGACCGGTCAGGGCATCCGAACCCTCCGCAAGGCGCTGACCCGGCTCCGGTAGGCGACGGGGCGGACCCGTCGCCCGGTCAGGCGCTCCGGTCCCGGGCCACGGCCGGGTCGGCGGCGGCCAGGAAGCCCTGCCGACAGAAGGCGACGGCGGCATCGGCCACCCGGTCGGCGTCGTCCCCCCGTTCGAGGACCAGCGACCGGGCCAGGTGGGAGGCGACCCCGAGGATGGCGGTAGTCAGCACCACCGGGTCCTCGCGGCGGAGCAGGCCGGCGGTGATGCCGGCAGTGACGTGAGGGAGGGCGTCGGCGATGGTCTGCTGCTCGCCGAACCGGATCAGTGGGGCGAACCGCTCCTCGGTCCGGGCGAACTCCATGATGGCGAAGAGGTGCCGGTTGTCGCTCAGCCACCGGATCGACGACCGGATGCCCAGTTCGATCCTCCGGGCCGGGTCGGGCTCGCCGGCGATGGCGTCGCGTTGGACCGACCGCATGGCGTGCTGGGCGTCGATGAGGATCTGCCGTAGCAGCTCGTCCTTGGAGTCGAAGTACCAGTAGAAGACGCCTTTGCCCACGCCCAGCCCCTCCACGATGCCGGTGACCGAGGTGGTGTGGTACCCGTCGGTGGCGAAGGTGCGGGCGGCGTAGTCCATCAGGTCGTGACGCCGCCTGGCGCCCTTGGGTGTGAGGCGGCGGGCCATTCCGCCCGACGCTACGGGTCCGGCGGTGCAGGGTCAATCAGGCGGAGGGCCGGTGCCCGTCGGCGCCGGCGACCTCACGCCTGGCGGTGCAGCCGGTCACCCACGGCGGTACCGTGGCCTGTGGCCTATTGGTTCCTCAAAGTGGTGCTGACCCCGATCTTCTACCTGTTCTGGCGGGTCGACGTGGAGGGGCGCGAGAACCTGCCGGCCCACGGGCCGGCCATCCTGGCCGCCAACCACCAGTCGTTCTGCGACTCGTTCTTCCTCCCCCTGGTGCTGCGCCGGCGGGTGACCTACGTGGCCAAGGCGGAGTACTTCGACGACTGGAAGACGGCGTGGTTCTTCCGGGCCGCCGGGCAGATCCCCATGAGCCGGGGCGGGGGTGACAAGTCCCAGCGGGCGTTGGACACTGCGACCCAGGTCCTACGGGGCGGCGATCTGTTGGGCATCTACCCGGAGGGGACCCGGGCCCCGGACGCCCGGCTGCACCGGGGCCACACCGGGGTGGCCCGGCTGGCGCTCGGCTGCCAGGTGGCGGTCATCCCGGTGGGCATCATCGGCACCCGCAAGGTGCAACCCCCCGGGTGCCGGCTGATGCGGGCCTTCCACCCGGTGACCCTCCGGTTCGGCCCCCCGCTCTCGGAGGGGCCGGACGGGGCCGACGGGGAGGCGGGGGCCCACGGGACGGACGCCGCCGCCGATCCGGAGGAGCTCCGCCGGTTCACCGACGCGTTGATGACGGAGATCGCCAAGCTCTCGGGCCAGGAGTACGTGGACGAGTACGCCAACCGGGCGAAGGCGCCGGGCGCCCCCAACCGTGGCGACAACGGTGCCCCGGGGACGGCCGCCGCCCGGGCCCTGCAGGCCAGGGTCCGCCGGAGCCATCTCGTAACCGGTCGGAAACAGCGTATTCACAACGACGGCCTAGCCTGAACCGGTGGCGAACTACTTGGTCCGGGTGCGGCTGCCTGACCGGCCCGGCGCGCTCGGGGCGGTGGCCAGCCGGATCGGGGCGGTGGGCGGTGACGTGGTGGCCATCGACATCCTCCAGCGCGACGGCGGAGTGGTGGTCGACGAGCTCGGGGTGGTGCTGGCCGGCGACGACCTGGTCGCCCTGTTGCGGGACGAGATCCTCGAGGTCGACGGGGTGTCGGTGGAGGCGGTGCGGCCAGTTGGCGGACCGCTGCCCGATCGGAACGTCGAGATCCTCGAGTTCGCCGCCGCCCTCTTCCGGCAGGACACGCCCGTCGCCACCCTCGAGTTCCTGACCACCCGGGCCCGGGACAGCCTGTGCGGAACCTTCGCCGCCACCGTCGACCCGCTTGCCGCGGTCCGGGTGGGGGCCGTCGGTGACCCTCCGCCCGATCCGGAGCTCGGCACCCTGGCGCTCGACGGCCCGGACCACGACGACCACGTGGCCACCACCCGGCTCGACCGGGCCGGGGTGGTCCTGGTGGTGGGCCGCCGGGACCTGGTGTTCCGGACGCGTGAACGGCTCCGCCTGGCGACCATGGCCGAGCTGGCCGACCATCGCTGGCAGGAGCTGTCCGCCCCGTCCGCCGCCGGCTGAGCAGAGCCCCGGGCTACTCCGGGTCGACCCACCCCCGTGAGCGGTCGAGGGCTCGGGTCCACGCCCGGTGGGAGGCGTCGACCTCCTCCACGGTGGCCAGCGGATCGAACGAGACGTCGCTGGTCCACAGGACGGCGAGGTCGTCGAGGGTCCCCCAGACCCCTTCGGCCAGGCCGGCCAGGGTGGCGGCCCCCAGCCCCGTGGTCTCGATGGAGCGCGGGCGGGCCACCGGGATCCGGGTCTGGTCGGCCTGCAGCTGCAGCAGGAGGTCCATCACCGAGGCCCCCCCGTCGACCCGCAGCACCGACGGCGGCCGGTCGGTGGCCCGGCCCATGGCGTCCACCACGTCGCGTACCTGGAAGCTCATGGCCTCGATGACGGCCCGAGCCAGGTGGGCACGGGTGATGCCCCGGCTGAGCCCGAGAATGGTCCCCCGGGCGTAGGGGTCCCAGTGGGGGCTGCCGAGACCGGTGAAGGCGGGGACCATCGTCACCCCCTCGCTGGTCTCGACGGTGCGGGCCAACGGCTCGATGTCGGCCGAGGAGCCGATGATGCCGATCCCGTCCCGGAGCCACTGGACGGCGGCCCCCGAGGCGAAGACCGAGCCCTCGAGGGCGTAGGAGACCGCCGGCAACCCGGCGGTGCGTCGCGGGTCGGTGCCGAGGTCCCACGCCAGCGTGGTGATCAGCCCGTCAGCCGGGGACGGGCACGTCGGCCCGGCGTTGACCAGGACGAAGCTGCCGGTACCGTAGGTCACCTTGGCCATGCCGGCGTGGAAGCACGCCTGCCCGAAGAGGGCGGCGTGCTGGTCCCCGGCGATACCGCTGATCGGCGCTCCGGACAGCCGCGAGTCCACGCCCAGCACCGACGGGTGGAGCAGCCCGAACCGGCCACAGCTCGGGCGCACCTCGGCGAGCGCCACCGAGGGCACCCCGAAGAGCTCGCACAGCTCTAGTGACCAACGACGGTCGACGATGTCGAACAGGGAGGTGCGCGAGGCGTTGGTGGCGTCGGTGGCGTAGACGCCCCCGTCGGTCCCACCGGTCAGGTTCCACAGGAGCCATGAGTCCACGGTGGCCAGCGCCAGGCCGTCCCCGGCCGGGACCTCCCCCTCGGTGAGGAGCCAGTGCATCTTGGAGGCGGAGAAGTAGGGGTCGAGCACCAGGCCCGTCCGGCGGCGGACCAGTGGCAGGTGGCCGGCCCGCTCGAGGTCGTTGCAGGCGTGGGCGGTGCGCCGGTCCTGCCAGACGACGGCTCGGTGGAGGGGCCGCCCGGTGCGCCTGTCCCAGGCCACCACCGTCTCACGTTGGTTGGTGATCCCGACGGCCGCCACCCGGGCAGACCCGTCGAGACGGCCGGCGACCTCGTCCAGGGTGGCCCGGACCCCGGACCAGATCTCGTCGGGGTCGTGCTCCACCCAGCCGGGACGGGGGTAGTACTGGGTCAGCTCGCGGTAGGCCCCGTCCAGCTCGACGCCGGACCGGTCGAAGACCTGGGCCCTGACGCCAGTGGTGCCGGCGTCGATGGCGATCACCACCGTGTCGGGAGAAGCCACGGTCGGACGATAGCCACAAGGTGTGCCGCCGGCTGGCGGCATCGGGCCGATCAAGGTGGCCGACGGCGAGATTCATCCAACAAACCGTTGACAGGGATGTAACTACGCTGCTGTAATGAACCCACTATCTCGTACCTCGGGGGAGGGTCGACCACAACATCTTGTGGTTGGGGCAGAACACTCCAGTAGAATGGAGCGAGGGAACGTGGCGACGCCGGGGACCGGGGTCGTTCGGCGCCGCGACACCGGCAGCATCCATCCCACTCACCATCTGACACGCAGAAAGAGGTGCCCTACATGGCCATCGCTCCTCAGAGGCTCGGCATCGGCATCCGTCGCCACTTCACCTCACCCGAGACCCATCCCTACGACGAGGTCACCTGGGAGCGCCGCGACGCCCGCATCACCAACTACCGCGACGGTGCCGTGGCCTTCGAGCAGCTCGATGTCGAAGTGCCCTCCACGTGGAGCCTCAACGCCACCAACATCCTCTCCCAGAAGTACTTCCGCGGGACGCCCGGCACCGTCGAGCGCGAGTGGTCGCTGAAGCAGGTCGCCGACCGGGTGGTCGACACCATCACCGCCTGGGGGGTGAAGGACGGCTACTTCACCGACGACGACGAGGCGGAGACCTTCCGGGCCGAGCTCAAGCACCTGATCATCCACCAGAAGGCGGCCTTCAACTCGCCGGTGTGGTTCAACATCGGGGTGGCCGGCGTGCCGCAGCAGGGGTCGGCGTGCTTCATCCTGTCGGTGGAGGACTCGATGGACTCGATCCTCAACTGGTACACCGAGGAGGGGGTCATCTTCAAGGGTGGCTCCGGCGCCGGCGTCAACCTGTCGCGCATCCGCTCGTCCCACGAGTTCCTCAAGGGGGGAGGCACCGCCTCCGGGCCGGTCAGCTTCATGCGGGGCGCCGACTCCTCCGCCGGCACCATCAAGTCCGGCGGCAAGACCCGCCGGGCGGCCAAGATGGTCATCCTCGACGCCGACCACCCGGACATCGAGGACTTCATCTGGTGCAAGGCCATCGAGGAGCGCAAGGCCCGAGTGCTCCGCGACGCCGGGTTCGACATGGACCTCGACGGCAAGGACTCGATCAGCCTGCAGTACCAGAACGCCAACAACTCGGTGCGGGTCACCGACGAGTTCATGCAGGCGGTGGTGGACGGCGCCGACTGGGCGCTGACCACCCGGGGCAGCCACCAGCCGGTGCGCACCGTCCCCGCCCGTGACCTCTTCCGTCAGTTCGCCCAGGCGACGTGGGAGTGCGCCGACCCGGGGATGCAGTTCGACACCACCATCAACCGGTGGCACACCGCTTCCAACACCGGTCGGATCAACGGCTCCAACCCCTGCTCGGAGTACATGCACCTCGACAATTCGGCGTGCAACCTGGCCAGCATGAACCTGATGAAGTTCCTCCACGACGACTCGTCGTTCGACGTGGCCGGGTACAAGGCGGCCGTCGAGGTCGTCTTCACCGCCCAGGAGATCATCGTCGGCAACGCCGACTACCCGACGGATCGCATCGGGGACACGACGCGGGCCTTCCGCCAGCTCGGCATCGGCTACGCCAACCTGGGCGCGCTGCTCATGGCGCAGGGCCTGCCCTACGACTCCGACGCCGGCCGGGCCTGGGCCGCCGCCATCACGGCGCTCCTGACGGGGCACGCCTATGCCACCTCGGCCCGCACGGCGGCCCGCATGGGGCCCTTCGCCGGCTACCACGAGAACGCCGAGCCGATGCTCAACGTGCTGCGCATGCACCAGTCCGAGGCCGCCCGCATCGACGAGGACGTCGTGCCGCCCGAGCTGCTGTCCTCGGCCCAGGAGGCCTGGGACAGGGCGGTGGACCTGGCCGAGGCCTACGGCGTACGCAACTCGCAGGCCTCGGTGCTGGCCCCGACGGGGACCATCGGCTTGCTGATGGACTGCGACACCACGGGCGTCGAGCCCGACCTGGGACTGGTCAAGACGAAGAAGCTGGTCGGCGGCGGCACGATGTCGATCGTCAACCAGACGGTGCCGCGCGCCCTGGCCAAGCTGGGCTACGGTGTCGAGCAGTCCGAGGACATCGTGACCTACATCAACGAGCACATGTCGATCCTCGGCGCGCCCCACCTGGCCCTCGAACACCTGCCCGTCTTCGCCTGCTCCATGGGCGACAACACCATCCACTACTCGGGCCACATCCGCATGATGGGGGCGGTGCAGCCCTTCATCAGCGGTGCCATCTCCAAGACGGTCAACATGCCCGAAGACGTGAGCGTGGAGGACGTGGAGCAGCTGCACATCGACGCCTGGCGCCTCGGCATCAAGGCCGTGGCCATCTACCGGGACAACTGCAAGGTGGCCCAGCCGCTGTCGACGACCAAGAAGGTGAGTGCGAGTGCGGTCATTGAGGGTGGCGACGCCGCCCCGGCCGGTTCGGAGGCCGAGGCCAGGGCCCGGGCGACGGCGGAACGCATCGCCGAGCTCGAGGCGGCGCTGGTGCACGAGCAGCAGCGGGCGTCGTCACCGTTGGTGGTCGGCGCGGTGCGCGAGCGCCTGCCGCGCAAGCGCAACTCGAAGACGTTCTCGTTCCGGGTGGCCGACTGCGAGGGGTACGTGACGGTCGGCGAGTACGAGGACGGGCGCCCGGGCGAGGTGTTCATCAAGGTCGCCAAGCAGGGCTCGACCCTGGCCGGGATCATGGACGCCTTCTCGATCTCGCTCAGCCTGGGGCTGCAGCACGGCGTGCCGCTGGCCACCTTCGTACGCAAGTTCGCCAACATGAAGTTCGAGCCGGCGGGCATCACCGACGACCCGGAGCTGCGCATCGCGACGAGCCTCATCGACTACATCTCGCGGCGGCTGGCCCTGGACTTCCTGCCGGTGGAGGAGCGCACCGAGCTGGGCATCCTCTCCACGCAGGAGCGGACGCAGCCGACGCTGCCCGGCGTGGAGGAGATGGCGACGCCGTCGATCGGGCTCGTCGACGACGGTTTGAGCGACGGTCTGGCGGTGGCAGCCGGCGCGCCGATGCCGATGGCCCGGGCGGAGCAGCTCGATGCGCCGCTCTGCTACAACTGCGGCAACACCATGCAGCGGGCCGGCTCGTGCTACGTGTGCGGGAGCTGCGGGTCGACCAGCGGGTGCTCGTAAGGACAACGGCGCCTGATGACGTGCCGGGAACCTGGGGCCGAGGCCATCGAGGCAGTGCTCGAAGCCGACGGGTGACGGGTGGCGCGGGGGTCCGGTGCCCGCCCGGATCTCCATCCCCCGGCTCCTGGAGGACGTCTTGGCCGGCCGTATCGATCGTTCCTCATCCGTATGAGGTCTCTGTGAGCCGGAAGACGAGCTGCGACGGATCGGCGATGCCACCGAACTGCAGTTGGCACCCCGGCGCGAGGGCGGATCCCTCCGGTCTTACACGACGATGTGGGTCGTCCGCGTCGATCGGCCGGACGAAGCGGCCTGAGCTTTCGAGTCACGCGGGGCTCGTCGGAGAGCTCCTGATGGGCCCCGCCGGGGCCTTCATCACCGGCAGCGACATCCTGATGGACGGGGGCGTGACGGCGTCCTACTTCTACGGCGAGCTTGCTCCCTGAACGTTTCGTTCACCTCGGAGCTGGCCGTTGGAGCCAATCGCGGGACAGTGTGCGGCGCCGACCGGAGAGCGGCGGCGTGACAGAACCAGGGCGAGCATGCCGAGGGCGACGAAGACGGCGGCGCAGGAGACGAGCCCCGACACATCGATGCCCGTGACGGCCAAGGTCCCGTTCGTCGTGATGGAGGTGGAGGCGCAGGCCTGGGCTGCGCTATCGGTGCAGGGATCGGTGATGACGGTCGGGCCGGCGCCGGGCGGCGCGGTGACGCTGATCCGGTTCGTCAGTGTCCCGGTGGCACCGGCGAGGACCGTGCCCACCAGCGTGAGGGTCGCGGTCGCCCCTGGGGACACCAGGGGAACCGTCCAGAGCAACGTGACGAGATCGAACGTGCCCGATCCGTTCGTGTTCGCCGACGTGAACGCCAGCGCCGATGGAGGGAGCTCCTGGATCTCGACGTCGGTGGCATCCCCGGTGCCGGTGTTGGCCACTGTGATGGTGTAGGTCAGGCTGGCGCCGATCGCAGCGCTTTGCGAGTTCACCGTCTTGCCCACCACGAGTTGCGGCGTCCCGGGGATCCACGTGGTTGCGCACGACTGGTTGGGGTTGTCTGCACAAGGCTGCTCGACGACCGGAGATGGGTCACCGGGTGGAGTCGTCACGGCGAAACGATTGATCTGAGTTGTGTTGTCGGTTCCCTGGTTGACCGTGACCGTGATGGTCAGCGTGTAGATCGCACCCTGAGGGACCGTTCCGATGGTCCAGATGCCCGACGTCGGCGAGTAGGAGCCGATGCCGCCGGTGTCGGCGGTCACCAGGGTGACACCCGCCGGCAGCAGGTCCTGGGCGCTGACCGCGGTGGCGTCGGCGGAGCCAGTGTTGCCCACAGACATGGAGTACGTGAGCGTCTGGCCGATGACCGCGGTCTCGGCATCGACGGCCTTGGATTGTGTGAGCTGGGGTATGCCCGGCACCGTGGTGGTGGCGCACGAGGATTCCTCGTCGGGGCTCGGACAGGGATTGTTCACGACCAACGGGGGAGGATCGGGGGGCTCGACGACCTGGAAGGCGTTCACGAGCGTGGAGCCGGCGGCCTGGGGTTCGAGGGTCGCCGTCACCGTGAGCGTCGCCGTCGCACCGGCGGCGATCGTCCCGATGTTCCACGCACCGGTCGTGGCGTCGAAGGTCCCGAGGCCGTTGGTGTCCGCACTGACGAAGCTGGCGCCTGCCGGCAGCGCGTCTTGGGCCACGACGCCCGTCGCATCGCCGGTCCCGGTGTTGGCCAGGGTCATGGTGTAGGTAAGCGTCGCACCGACGGGGGCGCTGGCCTGGTCGACGGTCTTGTTCTGGACCAGCCGGGGTACGCCGGGGACGGTCGTCGAGGCGCACGACTCGGTCGGCACGTCCGAGCACGCTTCGAGGACGATCACCGGGATCCCGGTGGAGGTGATTATGAAGCGGTTGATCTGGGTGCTGGCTTCCGCTCCAGTGTTCACGGTGGCGGTGATCGTGAGGGTCGCCGACGTGCCGCTGGCCACGGTCCCGATGCTCCAGACGCCCGTCGCGGGGTCGTAGCTGCCGGCTCCATGGGTGTCCGCCGCAACGAAGGTGACGCCCGGAGGAAGCGTGTCGGTGGCCGTGACGCCGGTGGCGTCCGCCGTCCCGTCGTTGGCCACTCCCATGGTGTAGGTCAGGGTGTCGCCGGGCACCGCCGTGGTCTGGTCCACGCTCTTGGACTGAACGAGCTCAGGCGACCCGGGGGGCGGCAGGATGTCGGTGGTGGCGCACGATTGCGCAGCGTCATCGGGGCACGGGTTCTCGACCTCGGGCGGGCCGACGCCCGGCGGTGGGCTCACTGCGAACCGATCGACCAGGGTCGTGCCCTCGGTGCCCCTATTGACGGTGGCGGTCACCGTCAGGGTCTCGGTGGCGCCGACGGCGACCGTCCCCACGGTCCACACCCCGTTCGTCGAGTCGAAGGTTCCCGTCGATGCAGTCGCGGAGACGAACGTGGCACCTGCGGGCAGCGTCTCGGTCGCTGTCACGCCGGTGGCGTCCGCCGTGCCGGTGTTACCGACGGTCATGGTGTACGTCAGGGTGTCGCTCTCGTGGGCCGTCGCGGCGTTGACGGTCTTGTCCTGGGTGAGGGCGGGAGCGCCCAGCTCGGTGTTGGTGATCCCGCAACTGACCGTGGCACCGGCCACCAGGGTCACCGCATTGCCGCTGACGGTCGCTCCCGTACACGACCAGGCCGAGGGGCTGTAGCCGTCGGGTCCGTCGAGCTCGGACAGGAGGTAGGTCCCTGGGGCGACCTTGGCGCCCGTGACCGCGCTCGAGCCGTCGGTCCCCGAGATCGTCTGGGGTCCGGCGGCCTGGAGGGTCCAGTCGGCCGGGTCGGCATCACCACCGAAGGTGTTGTCGACGGTCTTGGTCAGGGTCAATGTGGCCGGGATCAGCGAGTTCACCACGGTGCAGCTCAGGATCTGGCGGGATCCGATCGGCACACTGAACCCGGTCGCACCACTATTGGTCGAGGTAACGGGGTTGCCCCCCGAGGTACAGACCGCATTCGATCCGTTCTGTTGGACCAGCTGGTACCCGGTCTGCTGCGTCTCGCTGACGGTGGCGGTGCTGTTGTCGGGGACCGCGAAGTTCACAGTTCCGTTACTCGAGGTGAGACCTGAAGGTGGGGTGACGGGACCTCGGCTATTCGTGGCGGAGAAGGTCCATCCGACCCCCGGGCTCGTCGTTCCGTTCAGGTTGCGGATCTGCTTGACCACGGTGATCGTCCCTTGGCACGCAGCAGTGGCGATGGAGACGAGCGTGTCCTGGAGGGCATCCCAGTTCGTGATGAAGTAGTCGGAGTTCTCGGTCGGTCCTGAGATGTACTTGAGGCGCTGCACGGAGGGGCCGGTCGTGTTGGAGACCCCGACGGCGATGACGCGGGTGCCGGTCGCCTTCACGGCGTTGGCCGAAGTGATGGCGGCGTTGACCGTTGTGTCGTCGGTCGAGGTGCCGCTGCCGTTGTTGTTCGGTCCCCAGGTGGTGGGGTCCCCGTCGGTGATGAAGAGCACAGCGTCGTAGTGCGGTTGACCTGAGGCGACCAGCTGCGACAACCCCTGGTCCCAATTCGTTCCCCCGGAGGCCGACGCCACCCGTGTGAGCCCGGCGATGCGCTGGTTGACCGTCGTGGCGCCGCCTGGCGTGGCGATGGGGGTCGCCGGGAGGGCGTAGTTGGCTGCGGGTTGGCTGCCGGGAATGGTCGGGTGGTTCACCGTGCCACCCGACCCGTTCGTGGCGGGGGCGAACGTGGCAAAGGTGTAGACACCGACATGCGACGGCGTGCCCTGCAGGGAGGTCACCAGGTTGATGGAGGCCTGGCGCATTTGGGTGAACTGAGGCGCCGTGATGGAGTTCGAGAGGTCGAAATCGAGCGCGAGATTGATCCCACAGCTCGCGGGCAACGGCGGATTGGGCGCAGGCGTCACCGTGATGGCAGCCGTGGCCGGCGGCGACCCCGCCAGCGTGACGAAACCACAGGCGATCAGGACCAGGGTGGCCAGAAGAGCCAGCATCTCTCGAAGCCGCGTCGGCACCGTGTTGTGTCCCCCTGACTGGCGACCGCTCCAGCGTTCCACCGGTGTGTGACCCTCAATGTATCGGCACGAATTGGCCTGGCGATAAGTGCCCTGACATGCCATTCTCCGAGAAACAGGGAGCGGATTTGCCGGTTGAGTCGATCCACGCTTGGAGATCCCGATGTCCTGCAGCAGGACCAGAGACATTCTGAGGAAAGCCAGGCAATGTGCGACGTCAGGAGCCCTACGGCCAGGAAGTGGACGAAGCGGCACCGCCAGGATCGTCGAGAAACTCGGCAATGCGGCGGTCCACCGCGGGCAATGTCGTCACGAATGATTCG
>JBKQTE010000053.1:0-17614 GCA_052143315.1 Acidimicrobiales bacterium
GTGGCTGCCATGCCGACGATCGGCTTGTTGAGGGTGAGGCTGCCGGCCGAGCCGTCGAAGCCGGCACCGTAGGCGAACACGCCGCCGTCCGAGGCCACGAACCGGTAGCCAGGCCGGGCGATCGGGGCCGACTCGATCAGCGATACGTCGCCGAGCCCGCCAATCCCGTAGGCCACGCCGACGGCGGTGCAGGTGTGGCCACCGACGCACGAGACGCCTTCCAGTGCGCCGCCGTCCTGGGGCGACGGATCCGGCGTGGGCTGGAGTGCCCAGAACGAGCCATTCCAGGCCATCGCCACCGTCCCGCTACCGGCAGCAGCGCCGCCGCCGACGGCCACGCACGACGTGGTCCCGTAGCAGGACACGCTGTAGATGTAGTTGCCGGAGGGCTCGTCAGCGGTCGGGCTCGGGACGACCGACCACGTGGTGCCGTTCCACTGCTCGATCAGGGTCGCCCACGGCGCGCCGCTGGACTCACCAACGGCCACGCAGAATTTCGCGCTGGGGCAGGAGACCCCAAAGAGATAGGAGTGCGAGGCCCCGGGCTGGTCGGGACTGGGCTGGATGGACCAGGCCGAGCCGTTCCACGCCTCGATGAGCGTCTGGGCGTGCATGCCGCCCTGGTCGGCGTACCCGACGGCCACGCACCATGACGGGCTCTTGCAGACGACACCCTCGAGGGACTCGAAGTCGGACGGCGAGGCGTCCGGGGTGGAGACGGCCGACCACTGCGAGCCGTTCCACTGGAGCCCCGCCGTCCGTCCGCCCAGGCTGCCGACTGCCATGCAGAACGCGGTGCTCATGCAGCTCACCCCGGCGAGCTGGTCCGAGGTCGGGGTGGGAGCCACCGTCCACGACGAGCCGTTCCACTGTTCGATAAACGACGCCCCGGGGGAGCCCCCGACCGCCACGCAGAAGGAGGTGGTGGTGCACGAGACGGCGGCGAGGTAGGCCTGGGAAGGCGTCGGCGGGCTCGGGAGGACAGACCAGACGGCACCGTTCCACTGCTCGATCAGGAGCGGCTTTCCCGAGCTTTCGGGGCCGGGCCCCACGGCCATGCAGAACGACGCCGACACGCACGAGACCCCGGCGAGGGCGTCGTATCCCGACACGTTGGCGGACGGGACGATCGACCACGCCGCTGGCACCACGGTGTGGGGGGCCGTGGCGCTCGTCTCCGCCCCAGCCGTGGCCCGAGGCGCGGTTGACGCCTGGGAGGGGCCAGCGGCCAACAGGATCGAGCTGGTGAGTGCGAGGGTGGAGACCAGAACGGTCCCGATGGTCCTTCTCATGGGGTCGGCCCTTCCGGAGAGATGTCGGCGATGCGAGCGCTCCCTCGGACCGCGCACCGATGCTCCACGTGCGTGCTCTCGGACGGAGTGCGGTGACTGTAGCTGAACCCGGCGCCGCCGGTTGGCGAGGCACCCGGGGGGCACCGGTAGGCTCGGGCCCATGCCCGAGACCATCTCCCTCGCCGCCGACGGCGTGCTGCACGTACCCGACGAACCGATCATCCCCTTCATCGAAGGGGACGGCACCGGGGTCGACATCTGGCCCGCCGCCAAGCTGGTCCTGGACGCCGCCGCCGCCAAGCACGGCAAGACCGTCGCCTGGAAGGAGGTCCTGGCCGGCCAGAAGGCGTTCGACGAGACCGGCAACTGGCTCCCCGACGAGACCGTCAAGGCGTTCCGCTCCCACCTGATCGGGATCAAGGGGCCGCTCACCACGCCGATCGGCGGGGGGATCCGCTCCCTGAACGTGGCCCTCCGCCAGATCCTCGACCTCTACGTCTGCCTGCGACCGGTCCGCTGGTTCACCGGCGTCCCCTCCCCGGTGCTCCACCCCGAGCGGGTCGACATGGTCATCTTCCGCGAGAACACCGAGGACATCTACGCCGGCCTCGAGGTCGAGGCGGGGACCCCCGAGGCGGGCAAGCTATCCGCCTTCCTGCATGACGAGATGGGCTGGGAGATCCGGGAGGGCTCCGGCATCGGCATCAAGCCGATCTCTGCGTTCGGGTCCAAGCGGCTCATCCGGGCCGCCGTCAAGTACGCCCTCGACCACGGACGCGAGAGCGTCACCATGGTCCACAAGGGGAACATCCAGAAGTTCACCGAGGGCGCCTTCCGCAACTGGGGCTACGAGCTGGTCCGCCAGGAGTTCGCCGACGTGGCCGTGGGCTGGGACGACTGCGACGGCAAGCCGGGTGACAAGCTGCTGGTCAAGGACAGCATCGCCGACATCACCCTGCAGCAGGTGCTGACCCGGCCCACCGACTTCGACGTCATCGCCACCACCAACCTGAACGGCGACTACCTGTCCGACGCCCTGGCCGCCCAGGTCGGGGGCATCGGCATCGCCCCGGGGGGCAACATCAACTACGTCACCGGCCACGGCATCTTTGAAGCCACCCACGGCACCGCCCCGAAGTACGCCGGACAGGACAAGGTGAACCCGGGCTCGGTGATCCTCTCCGGCGTCATGATGTACGAGCACCTCGGGTGGGCCGGGGCCGCCGCCGACATCGTGCGGGCGCTCGAGGCCACCATCGCCGACAAGGTCGTGACCTACGACTTCGCCCGCCAGATGGAGGGCGCCACCGAGGTCAAGTGCTCGGAGTTCGCCTCGGCGGTGGTCGACCACCTGTAGGCACCCGCCGCCCGGCCCACCCGTGGGCATCTTCGCCGATGCCTCAGGTTCGACCGATTCTCGCCCCACCGGTTAGCCTCGGAGCATGTCCGCCAAACCCCCCGTCCACGTCACCGTCACCGGAGCCGCCGGCCAGATCGGCTACTCCCTGCTCTTCCGGATCGCCTCCGGCCAGCTGCTCGGCCCCGACCAGCCGGTGGTCCTCCGCCTGCTCGAGATCGAGCCGGGGATGAAGGCGCTGGAGGGGGTGGTCATGGAGCTCGACGACGGGGCGTTTCCCCTGGTCAGCGACATCGTTGCCACCACCGATCTGAAGACGGCGTTCGACGGCACCTCCTGGGCCCTGCTGGTCGGTTCGGTGCCCCGCAAGGCCGGCATGGAGCGGGGCGACTTGCTGACCATCAACGGGGGGATCTTCGGCCCGCAGGGCCAGGCCATCGCCGCCAATGCCTCCTCCGACGTGCGGGTGCTGGTGGTGGGGAACCCGTGCAACACCAACTGCCTCATCGCCCGGTCCAACGCCCCCGAGGTGCCGACCGACCGCTGGTTCGCCATGACCCGACTGGACGAGAACCGGGCCAAGAGCCAGCTGGCCCACCGGGCCGGCGTGCCGGTGGCGTCCGTCTCCAACCTGGCCATCTGGGGCAACCACTCGGCCACCCAGTTCCCCGACTTCGCCAACGCCCGGATCGACGGCAGGCCGGCCCCCGAGGTCATCGACGACACCTCGTGGCTCCAGGGCGAGTTCATCACCACCGTGCAGAAGCGGGGGGCAGCCATCATCGACGCCCGGGGTCTGTCCTCGGCCGCCTCGGCGGCCAGTGCCGCCATCGACTCGGTGGTGAGCATCCGCACCGGCACGCCGGCCGGCGACTGGACGTCGTTGGCCGTGGTCTCCAACGGCGAGTACGGCGTGCCGACCGGCCTGCAGTTCGGCTTTCCGGTGATCACCAACGGCTCCGGCGGCTGGGAGGTGGTCGAGGGGCTGCCCCGCGACGACTTCGCCGCCGAGCGCATCCGCATCACCACCGAAGAGCTCGAGTCCGAGAAAGCCGAGGTCGACGACCTGCTGCCGTAGGGCGGCCCGCGGCCCTCACCGGTCGTGGGATGGGCTTCCAACCGACCGGTCAGGATTGAGCGTGCCTACGGGCCGCCTTGCCCCGTGTCGGGTCGGGTCCCGCCCTCGGGAGGCCCCAGTCCCACCGGCGTGATCTCGGGGGCGCCGGATCCCCAACCGGTTGCCGCCCGCGGCGTTCGGTGGTCGATCGGGGCTGGCCAGGGCGGCGACGACCCGGCGGCCGTGTTGCCCGGGCCGGAGCCCGGGCCGGCCCGACGCCGTGCGTTCCTGAGCACCACCAGCGGTACGACGGCGCCGATCCCGATGGACACGATCAGGACCGGGAACGCCACCAGCGCCCGGTCGTCCGTGGCCGTCTGGCAGGCGTCGACGAACGCCGACCACTCCTCCAGGGCGGTGGTGTCGGTGGCCGGAGGCTTGGTGCCTGCCCCGATGGAGCCCGGCTCGAACAACGCCTCAGCCGCGGTCTCCGAGCCGGTCCCGGGCCCACAGGTTCCCTCCGCGTTGGCCGGGAGCGGGGTGAACAGGCTGGCGATGGCGAACGCGGCGCCGAAGAGCCCGACGCAGACGGAGGCGAGCACGGCCCAGCGGGCGGTTGACGGGAGGTTCATGCCAGGCCGGCCTTCATGCGCCCGATGGTAGGCGGGGGACCGCCCCGGGGTGGCGCGGCCGGCACCCCGGGGCGGACCCCCGCTGACCTGTCGCAGGATCGTCGACGGCACGAGACGGTCGGACGCGCGAGAGTGGTGGTTGGAGCCACGTCCGTGGCTTGGAGGACGCGCCGACGGAGGACCGTATGCCGGTGCTGCACTGGGCCACCCAACACCGGACCTGCCTGCTGGGCATCGGTGTGGCCGTGGTCGTCGCCGCCGTCGCCTTCGGGGTGTGGCTGTTGGCGCTGAGGAGCCCGGCGACAGGAGTCGACATGAACCAGGCGCTGCGCCTCTACCGGCAACTCCAGCCGGCCGGGCAGGCCCACGGAGCGGGGGACCTCCCGCCGCCCGGCGTCTACCGCTACGGGACCTCGGGAAGCGAGAAGCTGAGTGTCGGCGGGATCAGCCGCACCTTCCCCACCTCCACGGAGATGATCGTGACCGATGCCAGTTGCGCCACCGTGGTGTGGGAGCCGTTTACCCAGCACACCGAGGGACTGGTGGAGTGCCCGCAGCCCGCAGGTGCCCTGTCCATGACGACGGCCATGTCCCACGAGCAGATCGCCGGCGTGGTGACCACCGACGTCATCGGCTGCCCGCCCAGCGCCTACCTGGTGCCGCCCCCGTCGGTCGGCGAGCGGTGGAACGCCACGTGCCATGCGACCGGGCAGACGGTCGTCCTTGTCGGGCAGGTGGTGGGGGTGTCGTCGGTGGACGTCGGGGGAGACACCATCCCGGCGCTGCACACGCGCCTGACGCTCTCGTTCTCCGGTGCCGAGACGGGGACGAATCCCAGCGACTACTGGGTGTCCCTGGACGACGGCCTGATCCTCCGCGAGCAGGAGAGCGTCGACATCGCCGAAAGCGGTGGGCCGCTTGGAACGGTGCACTATTCGGAGCGGATGGCGATCACGCTCACCTCGCCGACGCCGACCCGCTGACGGAGCGCGGGTCCGGCGCCGGTCCGACGGGACGGCAGGGGATTCGCTAGCGTGGGACCTCACCACTCACCGCTCACCGATCGCCCCAGGAGGTACCGCCATGGGAGATGCAGAGGATGCCGAACGGGTCGTCCGCGACCTGTGCGACGCCATCGCCAAGCACGACGCCGAGGCGCTGCGACCGTTCTTCACCGACGACGTCGTCTACCACAACATTCCGCTCGAGCCCTCGATCGGCATCGACGACACCATCGCCTTCATCGACAGCTTCTTGGCGATGTGCCCGGGGCTGGTGATCGACATCATCCACCTGGCGGTGCGGGACAACGTCGTGCTCAACGAGCGGATCGATACCTTCACGGTGGGAGAGGTGGAGACGCCGCTGCGCGTGATGGGCGCCTTCGAGGTCCGTGACGGGAAGATCAGCGCCTGGCGCGACTACTTCGACATGGCCGAGATCACCAAGGCGTTCACCGCCGAGGCCTAGGACGCGGGCGGCCGACGGCACCGGGTGGGGCGGCCGGTGCAACCCGGTCAGCGCGGCTCGCCGGCGTCCTCGTTCGGGGTCAGCTCGATCCGGTTGCCGAAGGGGTCGTTCACGTAGAACTGCGGCCGCCCCGGCACGTCCTCGGCCCGCAGCGTGGCGAACCCGGCCTCCTCCAGCACGTGTAGCAGGGAGGACAGATCGTCGACCACCAGGGCCGGGTGGGCCTTGCGGGCCGGGCGGAACTCGCCCTCGACCCCCAGGTGGAGGGTGACGTCGCCGTTGGTGAACCAGCAACCTCCCCGGACCGCCAGCTCGGGCGGCTTCGGGACCTGCGTCAGTCCGAACAGCCCGGCGTAGAAGTGCCCGGCCGCCTGCTCGGCCGCCTCGCCGGCCGGCATGGCCAGCTGGACGTGGTCGATGGCCACCAACCGGTAGCTGCGCTCTGTGCCCACCGTCGTCCCCTTCCGGCCCGGTCCCGGGATCGACCCCACCCTATCGGTGGTCCCGCTCCGCCAGGTCGCCGGGGAAGGGATCACCAGGCCCGCCAGCGTAGGTCGCGAGGGGGGTTCCGCCCGGGGCGGTGGTCCGCCACCGGGACCGGCTCAGGTCGACCGGTTGTCCCGGCGCAGCGGATGGTCGACCGGCACCTCGACGAGGTGGATCCGGAGGCCGTCGGGATCGTCGACCCAGGCTTCGATCAGTCCCCACGGCTCGAGCTGCGGCCCGCGGGCCACGGCCACCTGGTGCGACTCCAGCATGGAGACGACGTCGTCGACGCTCCGGACCTGCAGCCAGAGCGCCACCCCGTCGAGGGCCCCGTGGCCCGGAAGGCGTTCGCCGACCACCTCGATCAGGCCGCCCCCGGCGAAGAAGACCACCCCCCGGGCCGATCCCGACCCGAACTCGCGGGCGACGGCCAGTCCGAGCCCGTCACGGTAGAAGGCCAGCGACCGGTCGAGGTCGGTGGGGCGGACGATCGTCCGGCTGGTGAGGATCTCCATAGCCCCACCGTGCCACGGCCGCCGGGGGGCCGCCACCGGCCCGGCACGGGCCGGGGTGGTGGCGGGTGGCTCAGTACGTCGTGTCGGCGGCCAGGGACTCCACGTGGGGCTGGGCCGACGCCAGCATCTGCTGGCTGGCCACCAGCACCGACAGGTCGCCCCGGACCCGGACCCGGCCCCCGGTGAGGGCCTCGGCGGCCACCAGCTCGCCCCTGGACAGGGCGGCGGCATCCTCGTAGGACAGCGAGATGGCCACGTCGCCCCGGATCTCCTCACCGTCGTCGGGTCGTACCAGCGACAGGTGGAGCGCACCGGCGTCGACACGGAGGACCACGGTCAGGTCCCCCTCGGGCGCGCCTCGCACCTCCTGGACGACGGTGAAGACGCCGCCGATGGCCGCCAACCCGGCATCGTCGCCGGGGCCGGCCACCGTCACCCCGTCGAGGGCGGCGTCGAACGCCGCCACCCACTCGGGGCTCAGGAAGCGGGGCACGGCCGGCCGGACCGAGGGGCGAGGGGCCGGCGCTCGGTCACTCGGGGACCGCGGCTGCCGGCTCCGATTCGGTCGGCTCGGGATCGTCCACCGGTGCCGGCCCCCCGGCCTCCGGGACGCCATGGGCCGGGACCTCGGGCTGGACGGCGGCCGGGCCGGTGGCCGGGCTGGTCTCCTCCGCCTCCGCCACGGTGCCCTTCCGGCGCCCCCGGATCTTCCGGCCCAGCCATGCCACCGGGTCGTACTGGGCGCCGACCACCCGCTCCTTGAGCGGGATGATGGCGTTGTCGGTGATCTTGATGTTCTCGGGGCAGACCTCGGTGCAGCACTTGGTGATGTTGCACTTCCCCAGGCCCTGCTCCTGCCGGAGGATGGCCCGACGGTCGGTCACGTCCAGCGGGTGCATCTCCAGCTCGGCGGAGCGGGCGAAGAACCGGGGGCCGGCGAAGGCCGTCTTGTTCTCCTCGTGGTCGCGGATGACGTGGCAGACGTCCTGGCACAGGTAGCACTCGATGCACTTGCGGAACTCCTGGCTCCGCTCCACATCGATCTGGGCCATCTTGTACCCGCCCAGCTCGACCTCCTCCTCCGTCTTGGCCCGGGGATTGAACGGCGGTATCCGCTTGGCCACCTCGTAGTTGTAGGAGACGTCGGTGACCAGGTCGCGGATCACCGGGAAGGCCCTGAGCGGCGCCACCACCACGTCGGCGCCCTCCGGCAGCTCGCTCATCCGGGTCATGCACATCAGGGCCGGCTTGCCGTTGATCTCCGCCGAGCACGAGCCGCACTTGCCGGCCTTGCAGTTCCAGCGGCAGGCCAGATCGGGCGCCTGGGTGGCCTGTACCCGGTGGATGACGTCGAGCACCACCTCGCCCTCGACGGCGGGAAGCACGTAGTCGGTGAACTCGCCACCGGCGGCGTCCCCCCGCCACAGCACCATGGTCACCTTGCCGTCGGCCTCCTCCCCCTCGGGCGTGGCTGCCGAGACGGCCGGCTCGGCGGGGGAGGTCAGGGCGTCGGCGTCACCGTCGGGCGCCTCATCGGGGGCCCCGGCGCCGTCGGCCACCTCGTCGGGCACCTCGTCGTGGATCGGTTCGTCGTGGATCGGTTCGTCGGCCATCAGTTCGCCTCCTCCAGCTCCATGAGCGACTCGAGCTCGTCCGGCATCGGCGGGATCGGGTCGGGGGTGACGGTGATGGTGGTCACCGAGGGAGTCCCCCCGGCCCCGCCGGACCCGCCCGTCCCGGACGGGATCCGCTGGACGAAGTTGATCGTCCCCATCTCGGCGTCGGCCTTGGGGTAGTCGTCGCGGGTGTGCCCGCCCCGGCTCTCCTTGCGGTTGATGGCTCCCTGGGTCACGGCTCGCGACACCGTCAGCATCGACGGGAGGTCGGTAGCCAGGTTCCACCCCGGGTTGTAGGCCTGGCCGCCGGAGACGGCGACCTTCGTCGCCCGTTTCTCCAGCTCCTCCAGCTTCCCCATCGCCTCCTCCAGCTCCGATCCGTGGCGGATGATCCCCACCAGGCTCTGCATGGTCTGCTGCAGGTCGGTCTGGAGGTCGTACGGGTTCTCGCCGCCCTCCCGCTGGAAGGGGGCGAGGGCGGCGTCGACCGCCTCGGCCACCTGGCCCTGGTCGACGGTGACCGACCCGGTGCGCCCCTCGGCGTACTCGACGGCGCCGGCGCCGGCCCGCCGCCCGAAGACCAGCAGGTCGGAGAGGGAGTTGCCACCCAGCCGGTTGGCGCCGTGCAGGCCGGCGGCCACCTCGCCGGCGGCGAACAGCCCCGGCACCGTGGTGGCAGCGGTGTCCGCCTCCACCCGGACCCCGCCCATGGCGTAGTGGCAGGTCGGGCCCACCTCCATGGGCTCGGCGGTGATGTCCACACCGGCCAGCTCCTTGAACTGGTGGTACATCGAGGGCAGCCGGCGACGGATGTCCTCGGCGGACCGTCGGGTGGCGATGTCGAGGAACACGCCGCCGTGGGGGCTGCCCCGGCCGGCCTTCACCTCGCTGTTGATGGACCGGGCCACCTCGTCACGGGGGAGCAGCTCCGGAGGGCGCTGGCCGGCGGAGTGGTCGTCGTACCACCGGTCGCCCTCCTCCTCCGTCTTGGCCGTCTCCTCTGCGAACATGGGGGGGATGTAGTCGAACATGAACCGGCGGCCCTCGGAGTTGCGGAGCACGCCCCCGTCGCCGCGGACCCCCTCGGTCACCAGGATGCCACGCACCGACAGCGGCCAGACCATGCCGGTGGGGTGGAACTGGACGAACTCCATGTCGATGACGTCGGCCCCGGCCCACAGGGCCATGGCCACGCCGTCGCCGGTGGACTCCCACGAGTTGGAGGTGTACATCCAGCTCTTGCCGAGGCTGCCGGTGGCCAGGATGACCGCCTTGGCGGAGAAGGTCACGAACTCGCCGCTGGGGCGCCAGTAGCCGACCACCCCGGAGGCCGCCCCGTCGGCGTCACGGAGGAGGCGGAGGACCTTCACCTCCATGAAGACCTCGATGCCGTCGGCCACCGCCTTCTGCTGCAGGGTCCGGATCAGCTCCAGGCCGGTGCGGTCGCCGATGTGGGCCAGGCGGGCGAAGCGGTGGCCGCCGAAGTCGCGCTGCTGGATGAGCCCCTGCTTGGTGCGGTCGAAGAGCGCCCCCCACTCCTCGAGCTCGCGCACCCGGTCGGGTGCCTCCTGGGCGTGGAGCTCGGCCATGCGCCAGTTGTTCAGCATCTTCCCGCCGCGCATGGTGTCGCGGAAGTGGACCTTCCAGTTGTCCTCCGGTTGGACGTTCCCGAGGGCGGCGGCCGCACCCCCCTCGGCCATCACCGTGTGAGCCTTTCCCAGCAGGGACTTGCAGATCAGCGCGGTGCGGAGGCCCCTGGAACGGGCCTCGATGGCGGCCCGCAGCCCGGCGCCGCCGGCGCCGATGACGATGACGTCGAAGTCGTGGGTTTCGTACTCTGGCATGTGCGTCGGTACCCCTTAGAAGTGGAAGCCGTAGTCGTGGATGGTCCCGCTGGCCACCAGCCGCACGTAGACGTCGGTGAGGGCCACGAAGATCAGGCTGGCCCAGGCGAAGTACATGTGCCGGGCGTTGAGGGGCGTCAGGGTCTTCCATATCTTGTAGCGGATCGGCGACTGCGAGAACTGCTTCACGCCGCCCCCGCACAGGTGCCGGCACGAGTGGCAGCTCAATGAGTACATCCACAGCAGGGCGGCGTTGACCAGCAGCACGGCGGTACCGACGCTGAAGCCGATGCCGTTGCCCGGCTGGCGGAAGGCCACCACCGCGTCGATGGTCAGGATGACGTTGAAGACCAGCCCGGCGTAGAAGAAGTAGCGGTGGATGTTCTGGAGGAGCAGCGGGAACCGGGACTCGCCGGTGTAGGAGCCGTGGGCGTCGGAGACGGCGCACGCCGGCGGCGCCCACCAGAACGACCGGTAGTACGCCTTGCGGTAGTAGTAGCAGGTCATGCGGAAGCCGAGCGGGAAGATCAGGATCAGCAGCGCCGGCGAGATCGTCCACCAGGTGATGATCGTCCCAGGGTGGCTGCCGGGCACGCAGCTCTCGGTCAGGCACGGCGAGTAGAAGGGCGAGATCAGGTCGCGGTGGGCGGCGGCGCCCACGTAGTAGTCCTTGTTCACGAAGGCGGCCCAGGTGGCGTAGGCGACGAAGGCGGTGAGCACCGTGACCGTGGCCACCGGTTGGATCCACCACCGGTCCCGGCGAAGCGTGGGGACCGACGGGCCACCCCGCACCCCTCCGAGTACCACCGGGGTGACTTTGGCGTCCTCCAACGTGGTCAAGTCGTTCCTCCTCGATCGGCCGGATGCGGCCTGCGGACCCGAAAAACGGCGCGGACCGTTCCGGTCCGGATGCCGACGGTGCATCATCTTTCCACCGTTGGGGGCATCGCGTGAAACCGCAGGCCCGGCAGGTGCCGGTCACGGCGCCGAACCATGGGGGAACGGGCACGCGTAGGCTCCTGGGCATGAGCCCGGTTGAGCCTGCCGCCACCCCCGAACCCGCCGATCTGGCGGCCAGGACGACCCCGCCGCCGGACGTCACCACGCTGGGGCGCCTGCGCTCCTCGGGCTGGCTGTCGATACCGGTGGCGGCGGAGATGCGCCGCAACGCCGCCGCCCGCATCGCCGCCGGCCAGCCACTGGTCACCGGGGTGCTCGGCTTCGAGCGCACCGTGCTCCCGCAGCTGGAGAACGCCGTCCTGGCCGGCCACGACGTCATCCTGCTGGGGGAGCGGGGCCAGGCCAAGACCCGGCTGATCCGCTCGCTGGTAGGCCTGCTCGACGAGTGGCTGCCGGTGATCGCCCACTCGGAGATCAACGACGACCCGTACCGGCCCGTCTCCCGGTTCGCCAAGGACCTGGTGGCCGAGTCGGGCGACGACACCCCTATCGGCTGGGTCCACCGCAGCGACCGCTACGGGGAGAAGCTGGCCACCCCCGACACCTCCATCGCCGACCTCATCGGCGAGGTCGATCCGATCCGGGTGGCCGAGGGCCGGTATCTCTCCGACGAGCTGACCATCCACTACGGCCTGGTGCCTCGGCTCAACCGGGGCATCTTCGCCGTCAACGAGCTCCCGGACCTGGCCGAACGGATCCAGGTCGGCCTCCTCAACGTGCTCGAGGAGCGGGACGTCCAGATCCGAGGCCACCGGGTGCGCCTGCCGCTGGACATCGTGCTGGTGGCCACGGCCAACCCGGAGGACTACACCAACCGGGGCAGGATCATCACCCCGCTGAAGGACCGCTTCGGCGCCCAGATCCGCACGCACTACCCCCCGGATGCCGTCACCGAGCTCCGCATCGCCGAGCTCGAGGCCGACCTGTCGGGCAACGAGGGCCCGGCCGGCGGGCCGGTCCCCACCCTGGCCATGCCGGACTTCATGGCCGAGGTGGTGGCCGAGCTCAGCCAGCTGGCCCGGGAGAGCCCCCACCTCAACCAGCGCTCGGGCGTCTCGGTCCGCCTGACCATCGCCAACTACGAGACGCTGGCCGCCAACGCCACCCGCCGGGCCCTCCGCAACGGCGAGCCCGAGGCCGTCCCCCGCGTCTCCGACCTGCAGGCGCTGGTCTCCTCCACCCAGGGCAAGGTGGAGGTGGAGTCGCTGGAGGAGGGTCGCGAGGAGGTCCTCCTCCAGCAGCTGGTCTCGGCGGCGGTGCTGCTGGTCTTCCGGCGACGGGTGGTCCTCACCGACCCCAGGTCGGTGGTGGCGGCGTTCACCGAGGAGACGGTGGTGCACGCCGGGGACGACCTGCCGGCCGCCGCCTACGCCGACACCCTGACCGAGCTGCCCGCCCTGGCCGCCCCGGTGCTGGCCCTGGCCGGCTCGGAGGATCCGGGGGCCGTGGCCAGCGCCGTGGAGTTCATCCTCGAGGGCCTTCACCTGACCAAGCGCCTGAACAAGGAGGCCGCCGGGTCGAGGGCCATCTACCGGGGACGCGGGTGACCTGGCAGTTCGACTACCGGCGCTGGGACGGCACCCAGGACGGGCTGGTCGACGACACCGACTCGATCCTGAAGGAGCTGACCGACGACCTGCTGGCCAACGGCGACCTGCAGGAGGCGATCCAGCGGATGCTCAACCGGGGCTGGCGGACCCCCGACGGCCAGGAGGTCGAGGGTCTCCGCGACCTGCTCGACCGCCTGCGGCTGGAGCGCGAGGAGCAGCTCGACCGGGGCGACCTGGGCGGGTCGTACCGCCAGGTGGCGGCTGAGCTGCAGGAGGTGCTGGCCGAGGAGCGCTCCGGCATCGACCAGCTCGAAGAGGACGCCCGCCACTCCGGCGACCAGCGCCGACAGGAGGTCACCGACGAGGTGGCCACCGAGCGGCGGATGCAGCTCGACCTGATGCCGCCGGACCTGGCCGGCACCGTCCGGGAGCTGCAGCGGTACGAGTTCGTCTCGTCCGACGCCCGCCAGCACTTCGAGGAGCTGATGGAGCGCCTGCGCGAGGAGGTGGCCCGCACCTACTTCGAGCAGATGTCCGGGTCGCTCGCCAACCCCGATCCCGAGCAGCTGGCCCGCATGCGCGACGCCTTCGACGGTCTGAACCGGATGCTCGAGCAGCGGGAGGCCGGTGCCCCGCTCGACCCGACGTTCGAGGAGTTCATGGAGCGCTACGGCGACCTGTTCCCCGGCGACCCGGCCGACCTCGACGAGCTGCTCGAGCAGCTGGCCGCCCGGATGGCGGCGGCCCAGGCCATGTGGAACTCGATGTCTCCCGAGCAGCGATCGCAGCTGCAGGGGCTGGCCGAGTCCCTGTTGGAGGACATGGATCTCCGGTGGCAGGTCGACCGCCTGGCCGCCAACCTCCAGAAGGCCTTCCCCGATGCCGGGTGGCAGGAGCGCTACCGGTTCAGCGGGGACCAGCCCCTGGGGATGGGCGACGGCACCGACGCCGCCTCCCGCCTGCGCGACCTCGACGATCTCGAGGCGTTCCTGCGGTCCGCCAGCTCACCGGCCTCGCTGTCCGAGGTCGACCTGGACAAGGTGGCCAAGCACCTCGGCGAGGACGCCGCCCGGTCGGTGGACCGGTTGGCCAATCTGGCCAAGCAGCTCGCCGACGCCGGGCTCATCGACCAGCGCGAGGGCCGCTACGAGCTGACGCCGGCCGGCATGCGCCGCATCGGCCAGCAGGCCCTGTCGGATCTGTTCGGCCAGCTGACCAAGGACCGGGTGGGCAACCACCGCACCAGCTGGAGCGGCAGCGGCCACGACCGCGAGGAGACCACCAAGCCCTACGAGTTCGGCGACCCGTTCAACCTCGACCTGTCCCGTACCGTCCACAACGCCGTGCGACGGTCGGGGAGCGGGGTGCCGGTGCGGCTCACCCCCGACGACTTCGAGGTGATCGAGACCGAGGCCCTCACCCGGAGCGCCACCGTGCTCCTCCTCGACCTGTCCCTGTCGATGCCGATGCGCGACAACTTCGTGCCGGCGAAGAAGATGGCCTTGGCGCTCCACACCCTGATCACCACCCGGTTCCCGCGCGACTACCTGGGGCTGGTCGGCTTCTCCGAGGTGGCGCGGGTGATCGAGCCCGAGGACCTCCCCACCGTGAGCTGGGACTACGTCTACGGCACCAACCTGCAGCACGGGCTGATCCTGGCCCGCAAGATGCTGGCCCACCAGCCGGGGACCAAGCAGATCATCCTGGTCACCGACGGTGAGCCCACCGCCCACATCGTCCCCTACGACGGCGGGGTGGGCTACGACGTGTTCTTCAACTACCCGCCGATCCCCGAGACCCTCGAGGTGACCCTGGCGGAGGTGATGCGGTGCACGCGCTCGAACATCACCATCAATACTTTCCTGCTCGACCCGGACCGGGCGCTGTGGGGCTTCGTCGACCAGCTCAGCCGGATCAACCGGGGTCGCACCTTCTCGACGTCCCCCGACGAGCTGGGCGACTACGTGCTGGTCGATTTCCTCCGCCACAAGACGACCGTCCGCTCCCGCGGTCGCCACGCCGGCTGAGGGCGACATCCGGCCCGGGGCGCCCCGGAGGAGCCGTCCACACCGGTTTGCCCAGTGATCACGCAACTTCTGCCTTGCGTTTGGCCAACGGATGGAGGAAGATAACACCGTTGTAGTTACATCCGTGCTATGCGATCCGCCCGGCGGGCCGCCTGGCTGAGTGGTGAGGGGAGGCGAGCCGGTGGACATCGTGTCACTGATGTACGGTCGCCAGGAACGCAGCTGGCAGACGAGGGCCAACTGCATGGGGGTTGACCCCGATCTGTTCTTCCCGGAGCGGGGGGCGTCGACCCGGGAGGCGAAGGAAGTGTGCAAGGGCTGCGTCGTCCGCGAGGACTGCCTGGAGTATGCCCTGGCCAATGGGGAGAAGTTCGGTATCTGGGGCGGGCTCTCCGAGCGTGAGCGTCGCCGCCTCCGCCGCCAGCGGGCCTTGCAGCGCCGGGCGGTGGTCAGCGCCTCCTGACCGGCCGCCTCAGGGCCGTCCGGCGGCGCCGACCGGGGTGCCCCGGCTCTCCATCCGGGCCTCGATCGTTCGGTCCTCGCTGAGGTCCAGCTCAGCCCAGCGGTGGGCGGGGACGTCGTGGAGCGCGGCGGCGGGGAGCAGGCCCACCAGCTCGCCCCGCTCGACGGTCCCGCCGGCCTCCGACACCAGGCGGGCGACGGTGTCGAACAGCGTGGCGACGTCGATCGATCCGAGGTCGACCAGGTTGCAGCTGACCTGGGCGCCGGTCCCGACCGCCAGTCCCAGGCTCCGGGCCGACTCGGACCGGATGGTGCCGGCCACCTCCCTGGCCATCGACAGCGCCCCCTCCGGATCGGGCACGCCGTCCTCCGACACGGTGATCCACACGTTGTAGGCCACCAGCAGCGGCCGGGCTCCGG
Organism: Acidimicrobiales bacterium; assembly: GCA_052143315.1. Classification (GTDB taxonomy): domain Bacteria; phylum Actinomycetota; class Acidimicrobiia; order Acidimicrobiales; family RAAP-2; genus DASZIT01. Next base: position 15,689 of record JBKQTE010000053.1, read on the forward strand.
CCGCGGTGGCCCCGGCCGTCGGGTGCGGAGCCTGCGGGCCGGCGTCGGGGTCGAGGGTGAGGAACGCCTCCCGGCGCACCTCGGGGAGCGGGCGCTCCGGGCCGTAGAAGAAGACGGGCACCTCCAGCTCGGCGCCCTCCCACCGGGCCGTCCGGTCCCGGACGGCGACAACCTGGTCGAGGGTCCCGCCGTCCAGCGCCGAGAACGGCACCACGTCGACGACACCGAACCGGGGGTGCACCCCGTGGTGGTCCCTCAGGTCCAGGCGCTCGACGGCTGCGGCGATCACCACCCGGGCCGCCGGCTCGACGGCCTCGACCGGGCCGCCCAGGGTCAGCACGGACCGGTGGTGGTCGGGATCGCTGTGGACGTCGAGGAGGGTGTCACCGGCCCCGCCGGCGATGGCGGCCACCACCACCAGGTCACGGCCCTCGCTGATGTTGATGGTGCTCTCGATGAGCATGGGCGCCCGGTCGAACGGGAGGCGTCAGACCCTGACGGGGTGGGACAGACGGCGACGGCGGAGGATCCGTCGACGCTCACGCTCGGACTTGCCGCCCCAGACGCCATGGTCGACCCGTTGGTCGAGCGCGTACTGCAGGCAGGCGTCAGCCACCGGGCACTCGGCGCAGATACGCTGGGCCACCTGCACGCCGATGCCGTCGCTCGGAAAGAAGATCGTGGGTGAGAGATCCCGGCACTTGCCCTCACTCATCCAGTCGGTTCCCATGGTTGCTCCCTCGGGTCGTAGGTGGCGACGGTGGCGTGCACCCGATTCCGGGCTCGCCGTTGCCGCCATCCGTTCCACAGCTAGTGTCCCATCCCAACCCCTTGATCGGCGCGAAATGAGCCAGTGTTGATGGAATCCTCACAATTTTCTTATGGGGGACCAGGGCCTTCTTATGAACGCCCTGCAGGCGGGCCTGCGGGGAGCCCGTGGGGCGACCCCCAGGTGGCCCAGGCGCCGGTCCGTCCCACCCCGCGGAGCGTGCCCTCGATACCGGTGGCCCCCGCCGCTCCGGTCGGGAACCCGCCCCCGGTCTACGGGAGCGCCTACCCCTATACCCCGGCTCCCCCCGCTCCGGTGCCCTACCCCCCGGTAGCGGCGCCGTACCCCTCGTACGGGGGGTACGTACCCCCCTATGGCGGCTACCCCTACCTGGGCTCCCCCGTCCCAGCGCCCGAGGTGGTCCGCCACACCCTGACCCGGGGCAACTGGCTGTGGGTGGTGGTGGTGGCGGCGATGGTGGCCGCCCTGGTGGGTGGTGGGGTCGGCGCCGTGGTCGGGGTGCAGAGCCAGCGGACCCTGGTCGAGGAGTTCTTCCCCAACCAGAGCGTGCTGGTCCACCCCGAGGACATCCAGGCCATCCTGGCCAAGGTGGAGCCGGCGGTGGTCTCCATCGACAGCCAGAGTGTGGAGAGCGGCGGCAGTTCGAACGGGGACGTCGTGGAGGACGCCGGCTCCGGCATGATCCTCACCCCCCAGGGCGAGGTGCTGACCAACAACCACGTGGTCTCCGGGGCCACCAACGTCACGGTGACGCTCTTCGGCCAGACCGAGTCGCGCGCCGCCCGCGTGATCGGGACCGACCCCGCCAACGACCTGGCGTTGGTGCAGATCAACAACGTCTCGAACCTTCCCACCGTCACCCTCGGCGACTCGTCCCAGAGCCAGGTCGGCGACTCGGTGCTGGCCATCGGCAACGCCCTGGCCCTGGCCGGCGGCCCGACGGTCACCGAGGGGATCATCTCCGCCGAGAACCGCACGTTGACCGCTCAGAACGACAGCGGCCAGACCGAGAACCTGACGGGCCTCATCCAGACCGACGCCGCCATCAACCCCGGCAATTCCGGTGGCCCGCTGGTCGACGCCCAGGCCCACGTGGTCGGGATGAACACCGCCGTCGCCTCCAGCACCACCGGCAA
>JBKQTE010000054.1:0-127583 GCA_052143315.1 Acidimicrobiales bacterium
AATGCCATAACTGCAAGGTCTTTACCACCCGTTCGGGAATCTCCTTCGAGTGGTTGCTCTGCTACGAATCTTCGGCCTCTGGGCCCTGAGGTGGTTCTGATGCCTGGTCCCGTCGGGGCACCTCGAATCCGTCGGCATCCGCCATGAGAAGTGCGGTTCCCTGGGCAACAGTGCGGTCTCCTAGATGAAGTTGCGCCACTCGGCGTCGAACGCGTCGGCCTCCCTTGACATCGGCGACCGAGAGTCGCAACGGTTGGACGAGCACAGTGCCTGTTCAGAGGAACTTGGGATTGCGGTTCACCGGATTGTCGGATCGGCCGTAAAGGCATTACCCAGTCGATACTTGAGATTACTCAAGCTCCGTGCGCGATCCGTGCGCGAGCGGACGGAAAACGTCGGTATATTTCGGTGTCGAGTGGTCAGAACATTTGCCGCCTGACCAGGGGTTCTTCTCAAATGTCCTCGTCAGAGGAATCCCATCTTTCGATTCCGCAGGTTTCGGGTTCGAATCCCGAGGGGCGCACGAACTGGCCAGGTCAGAAGGGATTCGGTGACCGGATTAAGAGTATCGGATGATGGTCGGTGAGAATCCGAACCAGATACCCCTGATCGATACACCTAACTGGGCGGCCCGCCTGTCCAACCCTTCAACGTGCGTACCGATGAGCCCGATAAGTTGACGCTCGAATACCCCAAGGACCGCTAACGGCGCGAGGGATCCTCAGAGCTTCTCATTGATGCGAGGTGACTCTTGGCCTTTCGGAGACCTCGTCGAGCTCGTGAGTTCGTCGCTGGGTGTGTTGTCCGTTCTATGAAGCCGATGATCCGTTCGAACTCATCGGCTGTCGCATCGGTTGTTTGGAGTCGCTCGATGAGGACTTCCGCCTTGACGTGACCGGATCTCAAGAGTGCCGCAACGTATTTAAGATCCTTGTCTCGCCCGGCCAAGAGCTTCGAGGCGCACAGATCATGTGGCTCGACGCACAGCCCGGTCACCCCATTGGTTGCCGGAGATCCAACTGGCATGAGCCGCTCGCGCCAGCCTTCGGGAAATCGGCAGAGTCCGTCTTCGACCCCTTCGGCGTAGTACCCGTAGGTATCGTCGAAACGAGTCATCTCTCCGATGGCTCCGTTGAGACGAAGTGCCTTGCTGCCGTCGGGGTCATGCGTGGCCATCACGTCCACTTCTACTGAGAGGGTGACGTCCTTGGGCAGACCCTCATACGGAGCCCCGAGAATGGCTTGGGACCCCACGATGATCACCTCGGATTCATGGAGCACATCACCCGCAGCGCGAATGATGTGCTCCAGATCCTCTCGTTTCATTGGATGGCCCTGGCGATCCGATCTTCAGCAGCGACTCGATTCAGGACGTCCAGTCGTTCTTCGTCCGACAACGTGCCACCGAAGGGGCTTGATTGACGAAGGTCGCGTGATGCCTGATCGGTGGAAGTCAACGCCGCTTCGAGCTCATCGATTGGTCCCGAAAGAAGTCGGTCCCAAGTATTGATGTAGGACGCTGAGCGTCCCTCCAGATCTCTCGATCGCATTACGTCGATTCGCGCCTTGGCGCGCTGAATGACGTCTTGTGGATCAGCTCGAAGCTTCTCGGCCACGAGTTTGTGAAGTTCAAGGGTTCGCCGTTCAGGATGGGTCAATCGCGGGCGTACTTCCACAATGAGGTCGCATCCAGCTGCGTCAGCAATCCGTTGCAGTGTTGAGAGCTTCGGTTCGTGACGCCCAGCCTCGTAATCGACCAGAGCGGGAGCCGACGTCTTCGCCCGACGTGCCAGTTCCCGCAGCGTGTGTCCGCTGTTCGATTTCATCGTTCGCACGAGCTCTGAGGTCGGAGTCATGTAGTTATTATAACACATAACACCCCTAAACACACCACCTCTAACCAGGGTGTATCCCAATGGTGACCGCAATAATCCTGCTCGTGGCCCCGAAATCGGGCCTTGAGTGGAGTCTTGCCGCCGCGCGGACTGGTCTGCCGCCCAATGGCGACCCACCCGCCCAAGCGGGAGGCCGTTGTTCGGCGGTCACCAGGATGTTGTTACGGCCGTAACAGCCTTCGGACATCATGGCGAAGGAACCATGACGAAACGAACGCGGCGAGATAGGCCAGCGGAGAGAGGGCGTCCGATCCGTAGGCCTCGGCGGTCCAGACCGAGTGGTAGCCAAGAGACTCCGCGCGTCGAAGGGTCTCCACCGGCACGCGGAGCTCGGCGGCTCGATACAGATTCAGGCGTAGAGCGAGCTTCACAGTCATGGATGGCCACCTCTGCATCGGGATCGCCGAGGGCGAGGAGTGACAGTTGACTCCCTCGTCGCGCCGTCGGCTCCCGTGGAAATCGTATACTATATTAACTTCTGCGGTGGACAGTGGGAGGTCCACGGTTGTGAGCCCCCCAGCCGCGAAGGGGGATGTAGCACTAATGGGGTGCGCAGCGCTCGAGGTAGTGGTACACGTTTGCGGCGGTCACCGAACGAATCCACTCCTGCTGAAGCAGCGACCCAATCGCATTCGAAATATATTCGCGACCGTTGCAAGCATCGTTGTCGTGCTGGGGGCCATCCTCGTTTCGGGTTGGACACAGGCCGGAGCGTCGAGCCCCGCCGACCAGGGTGTGACGTCGACCACCATCAGGATCGGCATATCGGTCATCGATTTCGCTGCGTTGCAAGCCGTCGGCGTCACGCTCAACGATGGCAACTATCAAGACGCCGTCAGCGCGCTGAAGGCCAACATGAACGCCCATGGAGGGGTTGACGGCCGAAAGGTCGTCCCCTACTTCGTCGAGATGAACCCGGCCTCAGCTTCATCGATCAGCTCATCGTGCTCGGAGCTCACCGAAGACGACAAGGCCTTCATCGTCCTGTTCCCGGTCTATCCGGATTGCTATCAGCAGACCTACGACACGCCCGTCATAGGGGGAGTGTTACCGGGCACATTGCCGGCGAGCGCTGCTGCCGACTTCAGTCTCACGCCGCCCGACGCCGCCTATGACCCTGTGCAGCTGGCCGGGTTCGACAACCGGGGGGCGTTCAAGGGCAAAAAAGTAGGCATCTTCTACGGTCCAGATGACACATCCGAAGCGAAAGTGGTCCAGTCGGACCTCAAGAAATTGCAGGTCGACGTCGTACTGTCCGCCGAGGACAGCGTGACGGCGACGGATACCGTGGCGGTCGACCAGGAAGCTCAGACCATTGCCCTTCGGTTCCAGGATGCCGGTGTGAATGAGGTGGTCGGGGTCGGTGGTACCGGTGCGGCGACCTGGCCACGGGCGCTTCAGGACAATCAGAGCATGTACAAGCCCCCCTGGATCGCCACGAACGTGACGGCACTCGCGTCCTACGTGGCATCCGCCAAAGGGGGGAATCCTTACCTGGACAACGTGATGACTTCGACCCCGTTGTCGTCCGCCTACCAGGTATGGATGGATCCGGCGGTGCAAAAGTGCACGGCCATCGTTCGCAAGGCGTACCCATCAGATGCCATTGCCGCGCCCGTCAATCCGAACAGCCCTCAGGCTGCGTCGAGTGGTGCGGACACGACCTATGCCGCGGTGGAGGCCGCCTGTCAGGACCTGGCGATCTTTGCCAAGATCGCCGATGCCGCTGGGAAGAATCTGACGGTGGCGAGCTTCACCAAGGCGGGCTATCAGCTCAGAAATGTCACCTTTCCCGGTAGTGGTGGACCTGTCTCGTTCGGACCCGATCAGCCCTACGCCATAGGAAAGGCGAACGTCGTTGTCTATGACCCTCGGTCCGGCCAGTTGGTGCCTGCTCCTGCATCTCGATCGTGAAAGCAGTGGGGGCGGAGCAGATGGATACTCCGGAAGGCGCTCGTGCCTTTAGTGGATCGCCGCTGAACGGTGGGCGACATGGAGATCCAGGGACCCGTGACAGGCGGGCGCCACGGGTGGCCCTTCGGGGCGAGCATCGAGGTCCTCGCGGCGCCTGGGTACGTGGAGGAGGAGTACTTCATCGCAGGTATGGCTCCGACGTATGCACTCGCTCCCGACTCTGCGCACACCCGGGACGGGCGCTGGCGCGCCGAGCGGTCTCAGGCGGTGCCATCCCGGACGAGGATCGTGGTGCGGCGCCCAGTGGATCCGTCGCGCTTCAACGGAACCGTCGTCGTGGAGTGGAACAACGTGTCCATGGCCCACGACTTGATGCTCACCGACATCACGGGACCAGTTGGACCCAGCGGCCCGGTGAGTTCAGTAGGAATCGTTCGACAAGGGCGACGCACCCTTCTGAATCGGGCCCCTTGTGGACGAGATCTCCCACTTGGATGATCGCAAGACCCTCCGGCACAATGCCATGGTCCAGATCGGCCCCGAGCGCCGCCAGCGCCTCTGCGAGACGGTCCGCGTAACCCTGCACATCGCCGATCAGTGCGAAGCGAGTGATTTCGACGTCAGAAGGCAGGAGTGCAGCATATGGCAGGGGTGACCCGTAGCGCCCGGCTTGGAGCGCTATTCTCTTTGATCTACATTTCGTCTACACTGGGACCATGGCTTCCTCCGATACGACCACTGTGCGAGTCCGGCGACCCGACTCCGAGCGGCTTTCAGCGTTGGCTGAGAGTCGCCAGACGACTGTTGTTGAGGTAGTGCACACGGCCATCGACGCGCTGGAACGGCTGGAGTTCATGCGCGGACTGAACGACGACTATCGGCAGTTGGATCCGGAGAGCCGGGAAGCGCTCTTGGCCGAGCAGCTGGAGTGGGATCCCCTCGCTTGATCTGGCGGGGCGAAATCTACGACGTTGATCTCGGCGTGCCCCTTGGCCATGAGCCCGCCCACCTCCGTCCGGGCGTGATCGTTTCTGCCGACCTGATCAACAACGGACCGGGCGCATTGGTTGGGGTCGTCCCGATTACATCCACGCGCTACGGCTTGCGAAGTCACGTAGAGCTCGAGCCGGGTGACTCTGGCCTCGACCACGGCTCATTTGCGCGGTGCGACCAGATCCGGATGCTCTCGACCAAGCGCCTTTCGAGCCGTCGGGGCCGCATCTCGCCCGAGTCGATGCAAGCGATCGACCGCGCACTGCGGTTCGTTCTCGACCTCTGAAGTCGTGCTCTGTGGGACCATCCGTCACCACGCCCGAAAGTTGAGAACTCTCAAGCTTCGTGCGCGATCCGTGCGCGAGCGAAAACAGCGGTACTCGGCGGTCGTCAACGATCAGACAAACGGAAACCTGAACAGATCTTTTTGCGAAAGATCCCTCGTCGTCGGAATCCCTTCTTTCGATTCCGCAGGTTTCGGGTTCGAATCCCGAGGGGCTCACACACGAAGGGGCGCACACCGAGGGGCGCACTGAAAGAGGCTCTTCGAGACATCGGCGCGGCGTTGGGTCGCAGCGAGCGGTGGGCAAACCTGGCCGTGGCCTCCGCCGAACGGCGGGAACACGCCCAGGTATTAGGCCGCGGGGACTTGGACCTCGACGGCTCGATTCTCGCCTACGCAAGTTCACATCCTCGGAGCTCCGAGATGCGGGATTCAACATCAGCGTGGTGGCCCAGCGGCAAGGACACGGCCCCCAGGTGTTGACACGCCACTATTCGAAGTCCAGAGCTTCGTCGGACAAACGGGCCGCCGAACACCTTGGCCGCGTCGTACACGGGAGGAGGTAGATCGGAAGTGCCCCGGTTAGGAATCTCGTTGAGGCTGTCCGGACAGACCGGCGCCGTCGCCTTGTGGCTCCTCAGAACGGTGTGGGAGTCCATCCCGTATCGCCGCATCCATGCAGCATGCGGCGTTTGATTCCCAGGGGTTTCCCAGTCACCGCAGGTCTAGAGGCGTACAAACTGAGCGACCACGACGACGCGATTGGCGAGTCCGGCACCCATCGGCGCCCGCGACACTCCCCATTGTCGGCGGTCGATGGCAACCTCGCCGCTGATAGTGATGCGTTCAACTGACGGAGTTGTCAATGTTGCGACGAGTTCAATCGGATGTGACTGATCCTTGATCCGCAGCAATCCTTTGATTCCCACGGTTCCCTCAGTGGACGGGGTTGCTTCCGAGGCCGTGAATGTGAAGGTGGGGTACGTACCGACGTCCAAGAAATCGCGACCTCGAAGATGCTTGTCGCGCCACTTGATCTTGGTGTCGATGGATGTTGCATCCAGTACGAGCTCTCCCGAGACTCCTCCATCGTCACCCCTGAGCCCACTACCCTGCACGGCCCGGACGGTGCCCGTGACCTTCGCGAGGCCCCACATCGCGGTGGTGTGGAATTCGACGGTCGTGTGCTTCGGATCCAGCTGCCATGTTCCGACCATTCCGGCCAGAGTTGTGGCGGTTGCTTCAGTCATCTGGGAACTCCTGACGTGTGGTTGATGTCTGTTTCTGCTTGCAAGGGGTCGGGGTGCTCGACGTTCCACGATTGCTCGCCCTCGGGATACTCGGTCCGGGCGTCGGGGTGGTGCGCGAACCGCGGCGTCGACCGCGGATGCACCGGATCACTACTGGGCCAGGCCCATCCACCGAATCCCGTCCTGTGGTAGTCGCGGTAGGCCTCTTCGATCTCGGCTCGGCTGTTCATCACGAACGGGCCGACCATCGCCACCGGTTCACCGATTGGCCTACCCTGGAGGATGAGGGCTTGGGCGCCGTCCAGACCGGCCGAGACGGCGACCGGGGTATCGGATCGGAGCACGACCCCGACCGGTGCGTCGAGCGTTCTTCCACCGATCTCGACGGAGCCCTCGAAAAGGTAGAGCGTCCGGACGGTCTCGGCCTGCGTGGTGGGTGGAAGGGTCCATTGCGCTGAGGGCTCGGCCAGGACCTGCCAGATCGCCACTTCAGCCTCGCTCTTTGAGGCCAAGGAATCCGGAGGGGCCGCCAAAGGCGCGACGTCCTCGAAGGCCCCGGCCACGATGATCACCTGGGTCGAACGACCGGCATCGTCCTTCACGACCATGCTCGGCAGGTCCTCCCGCCAGAACATCGTGATGTACGGCTCGACCATCTTGTCCGCGGCCGGCAGATTGAGCCAGATCTGGAACATGTCCAACGTGTTGGGCCCACTCGGGTCCCGGAGCGGGAACATCTCAGCGTGCTGGATCCCGCTCCCCGCGGTCAGCCACTGCACATCGCCAGCGCCGTACCGTGCCGTCGCCCCGAGGGAGTCGGAGTGGTCGACGGCGCCCGTTCGGACGAAGGTGACGGTCTCGAATCCACGGTGCGGATGTTGGGGGAAACCTGGGACGACGCTTCCGTAATACATGCCCCATCCGGGGGTTGACGGGTCGGCATCGCGCCGTTTCCCTTCGGTCGTCGCCGGTCCCATCTCAGGGTTGCCCGGCGGATAGTGATCGAGGTGGTGCACCACCAGAATGAACGGGTCGATGGTCGACCACGGAAACCCCAGGGTCAGCGTGTCGAGGACCAGGTCGTCCGCCTGACTCGTCCCCGTGGCTTCCTCGTTGTCGGTGTGGACAGGTTCCATGTCGGTACTCCCTTCCCTGGGCACGACTCTTTGTCCACAGGGGATAGAAATCTACTTGCTCCGTCAAGCAATGATACCATCTATTTCTCGTGTCAAGCAACTAGACTGACCGTCCATGAGTCCCCCGGCCAAAGGGCCAAAACCACTGACTCGTGGCGAGTCCGCGTTCTGGCACTCGCTGATGAGGGCCCTGGTGGTGCTCCCTCGAGTCCTCGATGAAGATCTCGATCAGGCGGAGCACCTGAGCCTCCACGAATACGGAGTCTTGATGTTCCTCTCTGAGGCAAAGGGCCAGAAGATGAGGATCGGCGACCTAGCCAAGCGCCTCTCTCTGACCATCAGTGGCATCACCCGCCTGGTCAATCGGCTGGTTGAGGACGGATTGGTCGAGCGCAACCGATGTGAGGAGGATGGCCGGGGCTTCAATGCGGACCTCACCGGACGCGGCTTGGAGCGCCTCGAGCGCGCCTACCCGGCCCACCTCGCCAGTGCTCGGAGACACGTGATCGACCACTTGGCCGGCTTCGACCTCGAAGAGCTCTCCAAGGCCTTCATGCGCATCGGTGAAGAGTACGAAACGCCCGACAGAGCGGATGATCGTTCAACGATCTGAGGAGCCTCCGAACGGCCCGGTCCAGATCCTGTCTGGGCACACGTGGGTTTTCTATGTTATAACAGTTATTGTTATAACATGCTTTCTTGGAGTCCGCCCATCGCTCCCTGTGTGACACGGCGGGACGACCAGAGTGGGAGGGACGCAGTGTCGCGGGAGAAGAATCAGCAGAGGTTGAGAACCGACGTGCTCATCGTTGGGGGTGGCGGAGCGGGTTTGACGGCTTCGATGCTCCTCTCGAAGTTGGGGGTCGACCACCAACTCGTGAGCGCTCTGCCCGAAACGTCGGTGCTCCCCAAGGCCCACGTCCTCGGCCAGCGCGCCATGGAGGTCCTGAGCGACTGCGGCGTGGCAGACGCCATCTACGCCGTGGGCACCCCGCCCGAGCATCTCCGGCGCACGTCCTTCTACGCCGGCTTCGCGGGTCACCCCGACGCCGGCCGCGTTCTGTTCGCACAGGAGACCTGGGGCGCGGGAGGAGAGGACCCCGACTGGGTCGCGGCCAGTCCCAAGCTCACGACCAACCTGCCGCAGATCCATCTCGAACCATTGATGAAAGCGCGAGCCGAGGAGCTCGCGCCGGGCCGTATTCGCTTCTTCCACGAGGTCACCGCGCTCGAGGAGGTCGACCGCAGCGTCATCGCCACGGTCACCGACCTGGCGGACAAGCGCTCCTACGAGATCGAGGCCCGCTACGTTCTCGGATGCGATGGTGGCCGCACGGTTGGAAAGCTGGTGGGGATCGAGCTGGAAGGTCTCCTCGAGGTAGGCCGCACCGCCACGGTGCACCTGGCGGCGGACCTCTCTGGGTGGGCCAAGGAAGCCGACGTCCTGCTGCGCTGGGTGTTTTGCCCGGCCAACGCCAAACTCGTCGTGCTCGCTCCGATGGGACCGACACGCTGGGGCGGCGAGAGCGAGGAGTGGGTCGTGCACGTCACCTACGACCTCGAAGACCAGCGGCCCTTTGACGACGCCGCCGTCCTCGAAGATGTGCGCGAAGCGCTCGGCATCGGCGACCACCCGCTCGACGTCAAGCTGATCACCCGTTGGACGGTCAGCGGGGTCCTCGCCAACCGCTTCAGGTCGGGTCGCGTCTTCGTCGTGGGCGACGCCGCCCACCGGCACCCGCCGACGGGCGGCCTCGGACTGGTCAGCGCCATCCACGACGCCCAGAACCTGTGCTGGAAACTGGCCCTCGTGCTCCGGGGCGTGGCCAAAGAGGACCTGCTCGACACCTACGAAGTCGAGCGGCGGCCGGTGGACGGTCGCAACGTGCAGCGCTCCCTCGAGAACGCGCTCGGCTACGCCGTGATGGCTCAGGCCATGGGGATGGACGACGTGAATGCGACCGCCGAGGAGCGCTGGGCACGCCTGGCTCGGCTGTGGAGCGACGCGCCCGAGGACGCCGAACATCGCCGCGCCGTGCGGGACCTCATGGCAGCGCAGTCTCAGGAATTCCACGAGCACGACGTCGAGTACGGCTATCGCCACCGGTCGGCTGCGGTGATCGACGACGGGAGCCCCGAGCCGCCCGAGCGGGACTTCCGCATGTTCTTCCCGTCGACCCGCCCGGGCTGTCCTCTGCCCCACGCGTGGCTCGAGGACGACGACTTCCACCGACCCTCCACACTCGACCTCGTGTCCATCGACCGCTTCGTCCTCCTCGCCGGGGAACGGGGCGAGCCCTGGCGCGACGCAGCGGGCGTGGTGGCCGCCGAGCTCGGGGTGCAGATCGACGCCTGGTGCGTCGGACACGCCTCGGGCGACCTGCGCGACCCCCGACTGCGCTTCGAGCGAGTGCGCGAATTCGGGCCCGAGGGCGCTGTACTCGTGCGGCCAGACCGCTGCATCGCCTTCCGCTCCATGGGGGGTGTCGCAGACCCCGTCGGGACACTGCGTGCCGCCCTCACTCAGGTGCTGGCGCGAACGGCATGAGCGGCGGCGAGCCACGGCGCGACTGGGTCGGGCGCGAGACGTACCTGCTCGTCGAGCTGCTCAGCCAACGCCTCGTCGGGGAGCTCGATGCCGTGTGCCGCGCCCAGGGACTGACTGCGGCGCAGTACCCGGTCATGTGGGTCGCCTGCCTCCATGGAAACACGGAGGGAATCCCCTTGGGCTCGATCTCCGACGGGCTCGTGACCCATGCTTCGGACGTAAGCCGGCTCGTCACCCGGCTCGAGGCAGCCGGTCTGCTTGAGCGCACGAGATCGCAGGTTGATCGCCGGATGGTGCGCGTCCGGCCGACGGCACGCGGGCGGGCCATCTTCCAGAGCGCGACAGACGAGGTCAAGGCCCTCCACCGGAGGCAGTTCTCCGACCTGAATGACGAGGATCTCGAGCAGCTTCACGCGCTGCTCAACCGAGCCTTCTGGTCCGGCGTGCACCTCGACACCACCGAGGCGGCATCGTGACGGGCGGCTGATCAACCTACTCCACCATCTCCTGCCCCGCCGCTTGTCAAGGCCCTGGGCGACCCGGCGGTGGCGGAGGTGGCGGGCCAGGAGTGGAGCCCGACATCTCCCTCGGCGTCATGGACCGGTTGGGCATCGACACATCCGTGCTGTCAGTGTCGGCCACCGACCGGCGCTCCGACTCTCGTGCACTCGAGGGAATCAGGAGCGAGAACGCTCTGCGGTTGCTCCACCGCGGTCACTGATCAGCTCGGGTCGGGCGCGTCCCAGGGTACGGCCCCGGAGACGCCTCGGACGACGGACTCGTCCCCGGCCTTGACGGGTCGGGACGGGGCGAAGGTCTCGTAGGGACGGCAGCGCAGCACGACGCGTTGCTCCTGGTCGGCCATCGACTCGAAGAACGGTCGTGTGTCCTCGCTGACCGGCTCACCCGACATGCGGCCGGCCACCGCCATCAGCACGTCCACCGCGAGCTCCCGGTCGCTGTCGATCACCGCATGGGCGTAGACCTGCAGGTACACGAATGGCCAGCGCTCGTCGAGAACGCAGAGACTGATCTTCGGGTTTCGGATCACGGCGCGCGCCTTGGCCCGTCCGGCCGTGGTCGAGACGAGCAGCTCGTGCTCGTCTGTCGGGATGTAGTACACGACCGACATCGCCGGTCCGTCAAGGAGACGCTGGTAGCCGAGCACACAAGTGCGATGTGTGCGCACGAAGAGGCGCCTCTCCGATGGCAACATGTCCCTCTCGGTCGGGGCGCTGAACGGTTCAGGCGTGATGGGCAACAACATGGGTCACTTCTCCTCTTCTCGGTGTGTCCGCGCCACGCCGCCAGTTTTCGCTGCTCGCAGGCGCTCAACGGGACGCCCGGGCTGCCGAGACGATCCTCACGGGCAGCGAACCGAAGGCTCTGATCATGTTGTTCAACTTCCGGACCGGCGTTCCGTCCAGCTCGAAGCGCTCGACGCGGTGGGCCAGGGCCGTCAGAACTGCAGTCACTTCCAGTCTTGCCAGCCCCATTCCGGCGCAGGCGTGCTCGCCATGGCCAAACGCGACGTGCGAGGCGTTGGGCCTCTCGATATCGAAGCGCTCCGGGTCGTCCCAGTAGCGCTCGTCGCGATTCGCTGACGAGTAGCTCACGAGGACCCGGGCTCCGGCCAGGAGCTCGACTCCCCCGATCTCCACGGCCCGCGTCGTCACCCTGGTGAAGCCGGTCACCGGGCTTTCCAGGCGGATGGCCTCGTCGAAGGCCTGCTTGGCGCGCCCAGGATCCTCCCGAAGGCGCTGCCACTGCTCCGGATGCGTGGCGAACAACCAGATGGCATTGCCGAGGCCGCTGATCGTGGTGTCGAGGGACGGGCCGAGGTAGTCGATGATCGCCAAGGGGCACTGGCCGGCGCTGAGGTCACCCCGAGCGACGGCTTCGAGGATGCCGGCGGCCATCGACCCCTCCGGCAACTCGCTGGAAGCGACCCGCGCGGCGAAGGCTGCCATCTCGATGATGCCCGACGCCGCTGCGTTCGTTCGCTCGTTGGGCGGTCCGAACCCGTTGAAGGTGGCTGCTGCCCAATCCAGGAGCTTCTCTCGGCCCTCCTCGGGCCAACCGAGAAGGTCGGGAACCCAAGTGGTCGCAAGCACCTCCGCCAGGTCGGGCACGGCATCGAACGAGCTCCGCTCGACCAGGCGGTCGGCGAGCTCCGTCGCACGCTCACGAGCCTGTGGTCGCAGTTCGGAGAGCGCCTTCGGGGTGAGCGGCCGGCCGATCACGTTGCGGAGGCGCCGGTGATCGTCACCGTCGCTCATGAGCGTCGTGCCCCGGCCTATCTCGTTCAAGACGTCGTTCAGACCGACGCCCTGACCCGAGCAGAACGTCTCTGCATCCGCCAGGACGGCCCGTACGTCCTCGTAGCGTGCGACCGCGTAGACGCCATGGGCCTCGAGCCAGACGACGGGACCGAGATCCCGGAGGGCCCGATAGTGCCCGTACGGCTCGGCGAGCGCTTCATCGGTGAACAGATCGGTGTCGTAGGACGGAATCGACCCGGCGCCGCTCATGAGACGAACAGCATCGAGATCACGGCGTCGACATGGCGCTCGACCTCGGACGGCTCGACCGGGTCGACGCCGGTCAGCAGCCGGCACTCGGGCGCCAGCACGAAGATGGTCGCCGCCGCCCCCGTCAACAGGTAGTACAGGTGTGCGGCGGGGACGTCACGCACCTTGCCGGCCGCCACGAGGGGCTCGAGCAGTGCCACCGCCGACTCGAAGAGCGGCCGGATGTGCTGTTCGACGAGCCAGGCGAGCCGGTCGCCTTCGTACTTGCACTCCTGCATGATGATCCGGTGGAGCTGGGGGTGGTCAGCCGAGAAGCGGACGAAATCCGCCACCACCAACTTGGCCACCGTCTCGTCGTCCACCCCGCGCAGCCCGGCCACCCGCTCGGCCAGTGAGCGCGCCAAGTCCTCGAAGAGCTGCCCGACGGCCGTCCGCCACAGCTCCTCCTTGTTGCCGAAGTGGTAGGTCAGCAACGGCTGCTGCACGCCGGCGCGCTCGGCGATGAGCCGGGTGCTCGCCCCCTCGAACGACCGCTCGGAGAACAGGTCGAGGGCAGCGGCGAGGATCCTCTCCCGTGTGCCGTCGGCCGAAGCTCGCTGCACCCGCTCCTCCACGGTCCTGGATGCCACGGCACAACATTATCGGCTGATCTATGTAGTTGCCAGACTCTTGTTCATATGATAAATCTCTTGCATACCAGGTCCGCATGCGGATGTGCCGGATCGGGCGAGGAGGGGAGCACACATGTTCCGACTGGTCAACATCGGGGGTCGGCCGGCCCTCGAGCACGCGGGCGGCTTCTACGACGTGGCCCGGCTGGCCGACGACGACTCGCTCGCGACGGCAGCGGCGTGCCTCGCGCGTTTCGAGGAGCTGCACGAGCTGTCGAGACGCTGTGAAGGAGCCGAGCAGGACGGGCGGCTCGACGAGGTCGTCCTCGGCCCACCGGTACCCGACGCCCGGCAGGTCTTCGGCATCGGGCTCAATTACCAGAGCCACGCCGAGGAGAGCGGGATGGAGCTGCCGCCGGCACCCCTTACGTTCACCAAGTTCCCCAGTTGCCTGGCCGGACCGACGGCGGACGTCCCGTTGTCCGGCGCCGTCGTCGACTACGAGGCAGAGGTCGTCGTGGTCATCGGCCGGATGTGCCGCGACGTTCCCGAGGACGCCGCCTGGGACGTGGTGGCGGGCGTCACCGCGGGTCAGGACATCTCCGACCGCGAAGTGCAGCTCACCGGCTCGCCACCGCAGTTCTGCCTGGGCAAGAGCTTCGGCGCCTATGGGCCGACCGGACCCGCCGTGGTCTCGGTGGACGCCTTCGAGAACCCCGACGACATCGCGTTGCGCTGCGAGGTGTGGGGCGAGGTGGTCCAGGAGTCCTCGACGGCACAGCTGATCTTCGGCGTGCCGAAGCTCGTCTCGTACCTCTCCTCGATCTGCACGCTGTTTCCGGGCGACCTCATCTTCACCGGGACGCCTGACGGGGTCGGCATGGCGCGTGGCCGCTTCCTCTCCCCCGGAGACGAGATCGTGACCACGGTCGAGAGCGTGGGCGAGCTCCGCAACCGCTGCACCGGACCCGAAGGAGGGACCCGCTGATGGGACTGCACCGACTGCTCGGCTTCACCACCGCCGTCCCCGACCCCGAGGGCCTGGCCGCCTTCTACAGCGAGCTCGGGCTCGGAGGCGGACCGACGACGGGGTTCACGGGGAGCGACGGTGGCTCTGCGGTCCTCGTGGACGAGGGCGACTTCCGCCGACTCGTGCGGGTCGAGTTCGGCTGCGACGGACCCGAAGACCTCAATGCGTTGGCGCGCCGGCTCACCGACGGGGGCGCCGCGCCAGTCATCTCTGACAGCGAGGTGCGGGTCGTCGACCCGGCGAGCAGAGTCGAGCTCGTGGTGCGGGTGGCCGAGCCCGCCCCTGCGTCCGCCCCCGCCTCACTGGTCGTGCCGAATGCGCCCGGCGCCACCGTCCGGGCCGACGAACGGGCCCCCGCCGTGTTCGCCGGACCCCGACCGCCGCGCCGACTCGGCCACCTGGTGATCGGCACACCCGCCATCGGCGAGACCCGGGACCTGCTGGTGCAGGGCATCGGGCTCAAGCTGAGCGACGAGATCGAAGGGGTCATCGCCTTCCTGCGGTGCTCGCCGGACCACCACAACGTGGCACTGGTCGAGTCACCGGTCCCGTTGCTGCAGCACTACTCCTGGGAGTGCGACGACATCGACCACGTCGGCCACAGCGCGTCCGCGCTGCTGCGGCCCGACCCGTCCCGTCACACGTGGGGGCTGGGTCGGCACTTCGCCGGCTCGAACTTCTACTGGTACCTGCGGGATCCGGCGGGCTCCTATCTCGAGCTCTACTCGGACCTGGACCAGATCCTCGACGACGATGCGTGGGAGCGCCGAGGACGCACGCCGTTCGACTTCGAGCACGTCGCCAACTCGTGGGGGCCCGACCTCCCGCTCGAGTTCATCGTGCCGCCCGACCTCGACCAGCTCCAGGCCGCTTGGGCGGACCAGTGAGCGCCCCGGTACCTGATCGGGTCGACGTGGTCGTCGTCGGCGCCGGGCCGGTCGGCTGCGCGCTCTCGCTGCTCCTCGGGGCGCGGGGTCGGAGCGTGCTCCTGGTCGAACGCCACACCGGCCCGTACCCGCTGCCGCGCGCCGTCCACTTCGACGACGAGACGGCACGGATCCTCCAGGCCTGCGGACTCGGAGGGGACCTGCCCGCTCTCTCCGAGCCGGCCACGACCTACGAGTGGCGCAACGGCGAAGGCGTGCCGTTGCTCCGCTTCGAGATGCCGGCGCAAGGCCGGCAGGGCTGGCCATCGGCCAACATGTTCAACCAGCCCGACCTTGAGGCCCGGCTCTTCGACCGGGTGGAGGCCACCGAGGGCCTGTCCCTCCTCTGGGGCCACACTGCGGTCGACGCCGGTCAGGACGGCGACAGCGCCTGGGTCGAGATCGAGCCGGCGGACGGCAGCGCCCGGACCCGCATCGACGCGTCCTACGTCGTGGGCTGCGACGGCGCCAACAGCACGGTGCGGGATCGGCTCGGTGTGACCTTCGACGACCGTGGCTTCTACTACGACTGGCTGGTGGTGGACGTCGCCCTGCACGAGCCGCGGGTCTTCGACCCCCCCAACCTCCAGGTGTGCGACCCCCGCCGCCCCACCACGGTAGTCTCGGGTGGCCCGGGCCGACGGCGTTGGGAGTTCATGTGCCTCCCCGGCGAGTCTCTGGAGACGCTCGACGAGGAGGCAGCCGCGTGGGCGTTCCTCGAGTCATGGGACGTCCGCCCCGACAACGCCACGATGGTCCGCCACGCCGGGTACCGCTTCCGTGCCCGGTGGGCGACCAGATGGCACGAGGGCCGGATCTTCGTGGCCGGGGATGCCGCCCACCAGACGCCGCCCTTCGCCGGCCAGGGCATGTGCGCCGGCCTGCGCGACGCCGCCAACCTGGCCTGGAAGATCGACTTCGCCCTGGACCACCCCGAAGCGACGGCGCTCCTCGAGACCTACGACACCGAGCGCATTCCCCAGGCCGCCGCGGTGATCGAGGTGGCCACCGAGCTCGGAAGGGTGATCTGCATCCCCGACACGGCAGAGGCCCGCACTCGGGACGAGCAGATGGCACCGCTCGTCCCGCCTGGCGGCAGCACCCCGGCACCACCGATGCCCGGCATCTCGGGCGGCATCCTGGCCGACTCCGCGATGTCAGGTGAGCTCTTCATCCAGGCCACCGTCCGGGCCGGAGACGCAGAGGGGCGCCTCGATGACGTCATCGGCACGGGATGGCACCTGGTGACCAGCGGCGAACCGACCGAGCTCGACGGTGAACTGGCCTCGTGGTTCGAGTCGATCGGGGGCCGCCAGGTAGCGATCGGCACGTCCGTCGAGGACGTCGACGGGCGGTACAGCCGATGGTTCGCCGACCACGGCGTTGCCGCGGTCCTCGAGCGCCCGGACTTCGCCATCTATGGGACCGCACCCACCGAACGGGACGTCCCCGAGCTGGTCACCCGGCTCCGGAATCAGCTCGAAGCTTCACAGGAAGCGCCGGTGGCGTCGTGACGGCGGCATTGAACCTGGCTGAGCGCGTGGTCATCGTGACCGGCTCGACCAGCGGCATCGGCGAGGCGGTGGCACGCCGGTTCGCCGCCTGTGGTGCAGCCGTCGTCGTGAACTCGGCCCGATCCGCTGCAGCCGGCCGGGACCTCGCCGAGGAACTACCCGATGCGCTCTACGTCGGCGGCGACATTGCAGACCCAGGCACCGCGGAAGCGCTCGTGCGAGCCGTCACAGATCGCTGGGGCCGGCTCGACGGGCTCGTGAACAACGCCGCCGTGACGACCGAGGTCCCGCTCCACGACATCGACGCAGTGACAGCCGCGCACTGGGAACGTGTCCTGTCCGTAAACGTCATCGGGACGTTCCTCGTCTCCCAGGCCGCGCTGCCGCTCCTTCGAGCATCTGATGACGGCTGGATCATCAATGTCACCTCGATCGCCGGCGTGCGCCAGACCGGGAGCTCACTTCCCTACGCTGTCTCCAAGGCCGCAGTGGACCACATGACGACCCTCGTGGCCAAGTTCGCAGGCGGACAGGTTCGCGTCAACGCTGTCGCACCCGGCCTGGTCGACACACCATGGACCGAAGGATGGGACGCCCAACGTGAGCTCGTCGCCGCCACAACGCCCCTCCATCGCACGGCCACTCCCGACGATGTCGCCGACGCCTGCATCGGGATCATCGGATCGCGCTACCTCACCGGCCAAACCGTGGTCGTGGACGGTGGGCTGAGCCTGATGATCTAAGGAGATCATCGACGATCTTCTGGCGAAGGCCACCACGGCAATCGCTGCCGCGCGAAACGAGACCGACGGGGTAGCTGGCGGACTCATCGCCACGGTCGAGAGCCAGCTGGCACAACTCCAGTCCGCGGAATAGGCAGCGTGGTGGCCGGCAAGCGCATGGCATCTGGCTCGGCTCGCGGCGTGCCGATGCCCGCACTTCAGCCCGTGATTCCCGAAGCACGGTGCACTCGCACTGAGGATTCATTGTCTCGAGGGGCGGTCGAACCCGAATCCCGAAGCTAGGCCGTAGCTCTCTCCTCGATCAGCGGGCCGCGAGAGATCTCGGCAACATCAGCCGCAGCGGCTCCGATGGCCCAACCGGCATTGTCATTGGCTGACAACGAGCACTGTTGCAAATTGCCGAAGGCCTCATTGCGTAGGTCGTCCACCAAGCGCGAGCGCTCGGCCAATACCGGTAGGAATCCGTTCCCCTGCTCGTTCCCCACGTCGGATAGAGCGGTCTCTGCGGCTTCCGCCAGCCGCTGGCCGATGCGGGCCGCGAAGCCGACCAGAAAGGACTGCCGGAACGAGCGGCTCCGGGCCTTCTTGCCCATGTCGCCAGTCCGCATCATCGCTCTCCTGGCTTGAAGGAGGAGCGAGGTGTAGAGGACCTCGACCGAGGTGAGGTCGCTTTCGAAGCCCAGCACGGTGGCGAAGCCGAAATCCCTGCTCCAGACCGTACGGCATCGGGATGCATTGCCAATCTCCGCCAGCAGGAATGCCTTGGCCTGGGCGTAGGGGTCGTCTACCCCGACCCGCATGCCTGTAGGCAGTTCACCTGCACGGCGTCCGGCTGCATGGGCGCTGAGGAGCGCAGCGTCGATCGAATGACGGGTCATGAGCTCCTGGGCCTTAGCGGTGAGCGACTCGGCCTCCTCCTCGAATTCGGTCGATTCGGCCTTGGCCAACAACGACCGGATCCGCTGGAGGTAACGAACGTCCACCTCTCCATTCCGGTGCCGCCAGGCAAGTGCGGCATCGAGGGCGGCGGAGCGACCCCACTCGGACGGTGGCGGGCAGAGCTGAGGGATATCAGGGAGGTGATGCAGCGTGACTAACAGCTCGAAGGCGGTCCGCAGCACGCCAAGGCGGTCGAGACCGTACTCCTTTCCCAGATCCGTCAGATGATCCACCGCCGGGCTCCAA
Source organism: Acidimicrobiales bacterium (assembly GCA_052143315.1). GTDB lineage: Bacteria > Actinomycetota > Acidimicrobiia > Acidimicrobiales > RAAP-2 > DASZIT01. The sequence goes on from JBKQTE010000054.1 coordinate 18,560, forward strand.
TGCACGACGGCATCGATCTCGGCGAGCTGAGCCAACCAGGAAGGGAGCGTCTGTCGGCGGGTGCGGTACGTCTCAGCCTCCTCGGCAATCGCCTGGACAACGAGGCGGGAATGCTTCGGGCCCAAGTGGCGCTCCACCACCCGTGGGACATCAGCCGGTTGCCAGCCACGTCCCCACACCTGCTCGATCTCCCCGCAAAGATAGGAGCACACCAGGGCCGGTACCAGTCCCGGCGTCTCGTTCGCCCTTCGCCCGACCCCGTCCGTCCACCACCCGGCCAGTTGGACCAACCCCTGCTCGGCTTGCGTTTCCTCGCCGCGGTCGAATCGATCGAGCGCGGACCGGAACTGTCGTTCGACCAGTCGTACCAGATCGGCACCACCAACGGTGCCCGGAACCCCGTTCCGGGCACCGTTGACATGCACATGGCGTTGCTTGGGAGGCTGCAGTCCGTCACGGACACGTTTGCGGCTTCGTCTTCCCATGATCCTCCTCGTCCACTGTCCGCCGACACACTTACCACGGTGGTGTCACACAACCGCCGATGGCCCTTGACCAGCTGAAACGGGAGAGCCGTCCCCGACGGGACTCAACAGGACCCAAGTGCTACCGGTCGGAATCCGCCAAAGAACCTCGGTGCCCGCTGGGTACGGGCGGACGCACGATTGGCGCCCACTGGACCCATGCCTGACCCGGCTTGAAGGGTCTGGACTCGCCCGTGGAGTCCTGCGTTACGTCGCACGGTCCGCACTCAACCTGGCGGGTGTCCACCTGGGACGGGGGCTCCTCCGTCGCGTCCAGGAGCGAGCGAGGAGGGAGTAACATCGGTCCCATCATGTTGCGCACCCGCACGATCGAGGCCACCAGGCCGGGGGCCATGGGGATGTCGTGGTCCTTCTCGGCGATCGCTCACACGCGGCCGTCTGCATGGAGCGCCTGGTGCGCATCGAGCGCCGCCGGCGTAGGAAGCGCCGAAGGCCTCACCAGCCAGAAGTCGAACGGGGCCAGCCGCCTGACGTAGGACCGGGAACCATCAACCTGAGTCCCGCCAGACGGCCACCCGAAAGGGTGGCCTTTGTGATTCCGGGGCCGGTCCGAGGCCTTCCACCCCGGCCCTCTCACGCTCACCACAACCACGAGCTCCAGAAAGGAGACACACCATGCAACACACTCACTGCCCCCACTGCGGGAACCCGACCAAGGGCCTGATCAACGGTTACTGCTCGTGGGACTGCCACGATCACGCCGGAGACGCCGAGCCCGAACGCAAGGCGGCATAATCCACACGTTCGGGCTCATCAGCTCAAGCGCGGGCGCTGATCGCCTCCCGCCGACCTTCCGTCCATGGCCGGACCGGGGCTCCCCCCTTCGATGGCGATTGCATACTTCTCTTGACGAGATAGGGGCCTCGTGGGATCCTTTGAACGAATAGAGCCATAGTTTGTGCACAATTGAGGATCAGCGTGACTGGTGAGAGACCATTCGTCGTTCGAGGGCCCAACCGCTCGGCGCCAAGCCCGCTGGAAGGCCTGAACCCGGCCTCGAACCCTGCTCCACCGACCTGATCGAACGGAAGGCCACGGCATGCGACTACCCGAACAACTGGCGGAATTCAATCGCGTGGGCACCAATCGTCTCATGAAACCTCTGGCTCGCTGGGTTCCGAATCTGGCGGTGGTCCATCATGTCGGGCGGCGGACCGGGCGCACGTTCGACGTCCCCGTCCTGCTGTTCTCGGCCGGCGACAGCTATGTCATCCCGCTCCCGTACGGCAAGGACCGAGACTGGGTGAGGAACGTCGTCTCGGCCGGCCAGTTCTCCCTGACCCACCTGGGCCACGAGGTGCGCATCGTGCATCCGAAGGTCGTGACGGACCCCAAGGAGGTCCCGGGGCTCGGAACGGCGGTCGAGTCGGTCGTGGGATGGCTCCACCTCGAGGGCCTGCTCGTCGGACACCGAGACGCCTCTTCGGTGTGACTCCTGACCGTCTCGCCATTCGCACCCGCACGGCGCCACGAACCACCGCCGGCCGCCTGGCACATTCCGTCGTCGCTCAGCACCGCCGGACGCTCCGCTGTCCGCCGAGCTACCGCCTCGACGGCTGCCTGGCTCTCGTCACCGGTGGCAACAAGGGAATTGGCGCGGCGGTCACCGACGAGTTGGAGGCCAGGGGCTCGAGGGTGATCGTCGCCGCACGGGAGGTCTCCAACCCGGTCAACGACCTCGCAGGCCCGATCAGAGCCCTCGGTTCGAGACCCGGGCTCACTCTCGACCTGGCGGATCTGGACTCCGTCTGCGCCGCGGCTGACTCGCTGGTGACGAAGCTCGACGGAGAGCTGCTCGATGTCGTCGTTCTCAACGCCGGCATCATTCCCGCCCGGAGAGCGGTCTCCGCCCAGGGCCACGAGCGGGCCTTCGCCGTCAACGTTCTCGGCCACCATGTGCTGCTGCAGCGCTTGCGCTCCGCCGGGGTGCTGGCCACCCCGTCGCGAGTTGTGGGTCTCACGGGCGACATCCAGGTCCTGGCTCGCGACTGCACGTCTGATTTCAGCAACACGTCCCGCCCAGCTGGCTGGACCGCCTACGCCCGCAGCAAGCTCGGAACCACGTGGCTCTACCGCGAGACGGCCAGACGGCACCCGGACATGACGGTGATCGCCGTGCACCCCGGGGTCGTGAGCTCCGGGCTCACCGGCGGTGGGGCGCCCGGCGCCGGGCGCCGCCGGGATCGGCTGACCAAGATCCCGCCTCGTCTCAGCGCCGAAACGATCCTCTGTGCAGTGACGCAGCCTCTGCCGAGCGGATGCTTCCTCCACAACACCCTGGGCGTGGTCGAGCTGCGCACCAAGGACCTCGCCGGTGACCACCGGAGGGGCGCCGCCTTTGTCGAACAGCTCGACGAGCTCGCCGCACCGTGGTTGGCGTCCTGAGCGCCGGTGAAGCGAGGCGATGAGGGGTCGGGCATCGCCGGACCGTCGTGACGAAGGCCTCAGCGCGGCCGCTACTCCGCCACCGATGGGACTTCCGCCTCTGGTCAGCGGTCCGCCGCGGACCGAGGATGGCGGGACAACGGTAGCGAGACGATGGGAGGATCCGATGGCTCGTCTTGCGGGCAGTGACCACCGAGCCGGATCATCGCCGCGCCGGAGCGCCGCCTCTGTGGCCGGCCGACGTCGTGCACCGTGCGACCGCGGGTGGCCCCATGCCCACTGAAACCAGCAAGGATGCGGACACCGTGCTGCGCGAGGTGGCGTCCGTCTACGCCGACCTCCACGGGGGAGCCGAGACCGCCATGACCCTGCAGAGCGACCTGGCCGGCGACCTCGGCCTCGACAGCCTTGCCGTCCTCGAGCTCCACGATCGCCTCGAGTCCGCCTTCGGCGTCACGCTGTCCGAGGACGCGCTCGCCAACGCGGCCACGCCGGACGACTGGCTTCGGGCGGTCGTCGAGGCCCGCGGCGAGACGAGACGTCCGGAACTCGATCTGCCCACCGCTCCGCCGGTCGCCAGACCGGCCGGAGAAGGCTGGCCGACCGGTGCCGAGACACTGACCGAGGCGTTGGCCTGGCACGTGGAATGCCACCCCGACCTCGTCTGCATCCGCCTCGTCGGCTCCCGTGGCCAGAACCCGGCGGAGGATGTGTCGTACCGCGCCCTGGCGGACGAAGCGGCGGCGGTCGCCGGCAGCCTGGTGGACGGGGGCCTCGAGCACGGCGAGCGGGTGGCCCTCATGCTGCCGACCGGCCGGGACTACTTCGTGGCATTCATCGGCGTCCTGCTGGCGGGCGGCGTGCCCGTCCCGCTCTACCCGCCCGTCAACCCTTCCCAGCTCGAAGAGCACCTCGGCCGCCAGGCGCCCCTGCTCGACAACGCCGCCGCCAGCATCCTCATCGCCGGGCCCGAGGTGGTGGCGGCGGAGCCGTTCCTGCGCTCCCGGGTCCCCTCGCTGCGTACGGTACGCACGCCGGAGACGGCCCCCGGGGAGGGTCGTCGCCTCCAGGGGCTCCCGGTCGTCGGGACGGACGACCTCGCGCTCATCCAGTACACCTCCGGAAGTACCAGCGATCCGAAGGGTGTCGTCCTCAGCCACAGGCAGGTGCTCGCCAACGTCGGGGCCCTCGGTCAGGCGGCCAGGGTGGACACCGACGACGTGTTCGTGAGCTGGCTGCCCCTCTACCACGACATGGGTCTCATCGGTGCCTGGCACGCCAGCCTGTTCTTCGGCCTTCCACTCGTGCTGCTGTCGCCCTTCCAGTTCCTCGCCCGTCCGGTCAGCTGGTTCGAGGCGATCTCGGCGAGCTCCGGGACGCTGTCAGCGGCGCCGAACTTCGCCTACCAGACCTGCGTCGACCGGATCGGCGACGAGGAGCTCGCCGGCCTCGACCTGTCGTCGTGGCGGCTGGCCATCAACGGCTCCGAGCCGGTCGACGCGTCGACCATCGAGCGTTTCGTCGCCCGTTTCGGGCCGTTCGGGTTCCGTCGCCAGACCATGTGCCCTGCCTACGGTCTGGCGGAGGTAGGCGTGGGGCTGGCGATCTCCTCGCCCGACCGCGCACCGCGTGTCGACACACTGGATCGCCACCGGCTCCAGCACTCGGGCGAAGCGGTGCGGGTGGCGCCCGGCAACGCGGGGGCCATCACGGTCGTCGGCTGCGGCACCGTGATCCCGGGCTACCGGGTCCGGGCGATCGATGACCAGGGGAACCGGCTGCCTGATCTGCGGGAAGGACGGATCCAGTGCCAGGGCCCGTCCGCCACCACCGGCTACTTCGGGAACGAAGCTGCCAGCCGGGAGCTGTGGGCCGGAGGCTGGCTCGACACCGGGGACCTCGGCTACCTCAGTGATGGCGAGCTCTTCCTCACCGGCCGGGCGAAGGACCTGATCATCCGGGGTGGGCGCAAACTGCACCCCGAGGACCTCGAGCAGGCCCTCGGTGAGCTTGAAGGCGCCCACGGCGACGGCGTGGCGGTCTTTGCTAGCGCCGACCCGAAGCTCGGGACCGAACGGATCGTGGCGGTGATCGAGACCGACCTGGTGGAGCCCCGTGCCCGGGCCGCCCTCCGAGCCCGGGCGAGCCGGACGGCGGCCAACGTCTTCGGTGCCGCGACCGACGAGATCGTGCTCGTCCCGGCGGGCTCGATCCTTCGGACCCAGAGCCTCAAGATCCGCCGTGCCGCCACCCGCCAGGCGTTCGAGGCCGGTCAGCTCGGCTCGCCCGAGTCGCCGTCTGTGGCCCGGCCGACCAGGCTCAGTCGGTGGCGCCGACGGACGTCGGGCCCGAGGCGCGGCGGTGGGGTGGTCTCGTGGGCCTTCAGCGCCTACGCGTGGGTGTTGGTGGCCCTGATCGTCATCCCGCTGTGGGTGGCGGTCGAGCTCCCGATGGGGCGCCGCCTTCGTTGGGCGCTGACCCGGGCCGCCGGTCGCAGCCTGTTGATGCTCACCGGCATCGACCTGCGGGTCCATGGGACGGTTCGCTTCGACGGTGCCGCGGTCGTCGTCGCCAACCACTCCAGCTTCGTCGACTCCCTGGTGCTCCTGCTGGCGCTCCCCGAGTCCGTGGTGTTCACCACCAGCAGTGACATGGGTCGACACCGAGTCATCGGGAGCTTTCTGCGTCGAATGGGCTGCGTGTTCGTGCACCGCGGCCAGGCGCACAGGAGCGCCGAGGATGTGCGCGAGATGACCGATCTCCTCCGGGCCGGCGGTCATCTGGTCGTCTTCCCCGAGGGATCGATCGATCCGGTCGCCGGCCTGCGACCGTTCCACCTGGGCGCCTTCGCCGTCGCCTCGGCCACCGGTTGTCCGGTGATCCCGGTCGGCATCCGCGGAACGCGGGACATCGTGCGCCCAGGCACCTACCGGCCGCACCGCGGCACCGCCGAGGTCTTCGTCGGGTCGCCCATCACGCCGGGCAGAGACGACTTCGCCGGGCACGCCGAGCTCAGTCGACAGGCCCGACGGGCCATCGCCGAGCTCAGTCAACAGGCCGAGATCGACCGCTGAGTAGGTACGCCGGCTCGGACACGCCGGTCTGCACCGGCTGACCAAGGGCCACCGCACCCTCCGGGTGGGCCGGAATCGAACCGGTTCGACGGGACGGCGGCGGCAGTACGCTCCGTGCAGGGAAAGGGGGCCGACATGACCGACAAGTCTCCCCGCAAAGCCGCCTCGAAGAAGCCCGGCAAGTCGCTGAAGGAGAAGCGGCAGGCCAAAAAGGACAAGGAGCAGACCCGCAAGGCCATCGTTCGCTGAACCGCCTGGCGCAGGCCGTGGTGGCCGCCCGGTAGATTCTGCGGCACCCCGGGGGTCCGGGAGAGGATCGAGGGGGAGACACCGTGGACGAGACGCTCGCCGCGCAGTTCCAATTCGCCGGTCAGGACATCCCCTGGCTGCTGGAGACCTGGGCGGACCGCCAGCCCGACAAGATGCTGCTGATCTGGGAGCCGCGCCGCGGCGAGGTGCGCCGCTGGACCTACGCCGAGTTCTGGCTCGAGGTCCGGCAGATCGGGGCCGGCCTGGCGGCGAGGGGGGTACGCCCGGGAGACAGGGTCCTCCTCCACGCCGACAACTGCCCCGAGATGGTCCTGGCCTGGTACGCCTGTGCGGCCCTGGGGGCGGTGGGGGTCACCACCAACACCCGGTCGGTCCGAGCCGAGCTGGAGTTCTTCATCCGGAAGACCGGATGCGTGGGCGCGGTCACCCAACCGCGCTTCGCCTCCCTGGTGACCGAGGCCGGCCCCGACCTGGGCTGGGTGGTGGTCACCGAGGACAACAGCGGCGAGCCGGCCGCCCCCGAGGAGGCCGGTCACCGGCACGACCGGTTCGCCACCCTGCTGGGGGACGCCGACGACCTGCCCCGGCGGGCACCGGACCCCATGGCGCCGGTCGGCATCCTCTTCACCTCGGGCACCACCTCGCAGCCCAAGGCGGTGGTCCACACCCACGCCAACGCCCTGTGGGCCGGAAAGGTGGGGCCGGCCAGCATCTCCATGGAGCGGGACGACACCTACCTGGTGTTCCTGCCGTTCTTCCACGTCAACGCCCAGAGCTGGTCCTTCTGGACCACGCTGGGGGTAGGCGGGACCGTCGTCCTGCAGCCCAAGTTCTCGTCGTCGCGCTTCTGGGAGGTGGTGACCAAGCATCGGGTCACCCACCTGTCGCTGATCCCGTTCGTCTACCAGGCGCTGGCCGGCCAGCCGATCCCGGAGCACTCGGTGAAGGTCGGGGTCTTCGGCCTGATCGTGCCCGAGCTCGAACAGTGGCTGGGCTTCCGGGTGACGCCGGCCTACGGCATGACCGAGACGGTCATCCACGCCACCAACGACAACCCCGGTCGGACCGTCCTGAAAGGCTCCATGGGCAGGCCCACCCCCGGCTACGAGCTGCTGGTGGTCGACCGGGACACCGGGGAGATCTGCGACGACGGCCGGCCCGGCGAGCTCTGGGTCCGGGGCACCCGGGGCATCCAGCTGTTCCTCGAGTACCACGACAACCCCGAGGCGATGGCCAAAAGCTTCACCGCCGACGGCTGGTTCAAGACCGGCGACGTGGTGCGCCTGGCCGAAGGCGGCAACTTCGTCTACTGCGACCGGGACGCCGACGTCCTGAAGGTCGGCGGGGAGAACGTCTCGGCCCGCGAGGTGGAGGACGCCTGCCGCCAGGTGCCGGGCATCGCCGACGTGGCGGTGGTGGCCCAGACCCACGAGATGCTCAGCGAGGTGGCGGTGGCCTTCGTCATCAGGGGCCCGGGCGCCGAGGAGGACGACGCCCGCCTGGGGCAGGCGGTCATCGACGTGTGTGCCGCCAACCTGGCCGACTTCAAGGTGCCCCGCGCCGTCTACGTCGTCGACGAGTTCCCTCGGGCCACCCTGGACAAGGTGGCCAAGAACAAGCTGCGCCAGCGGGCCGACGAGCTGGCCGGCGGCGGCGTGGGCTGAGCGTTCACGGCAGGCCCTCGATGATCCGGAGGACCTCCTCGCGGCGGTAGCCCTGGACACGGCAGAACTCGACCAGCTCCCGCACCCGCTTCACCACCTCGCTCTGTTCGGGGGTGCCTGACACCGTGATGCCCCGCCCCCGTTGGAACTCGAGCAGCCCCTCGTCGCGGAGGACATGCAGGGCGCGCAGCACCGTGTTCTTGTTCACCCCCAGCACCGCGGCGATGTCCTTGGCCAGCGGCAGGCGCTCCCCCGGCCCGGCCTCCCCCTCGGCGATGGCCCGGCGGATCTCCGCCGCCACCTGGTCGTGAAGGGCCAGCGGGTCCGAACGATCGACCTTGACGTGAAGCATGGTACTAGTCATAGTAGCTCCATGAACCGCGTTCCGCCAGACCCGTCATGACCGTCGTTGACTCCCCTCCCGCACCGGAAGTGGTCGACGAGGCCCAGCTCCTCTTCCACGAGGCGAAGCAGCGTCGTCGCCGTCGCCGGATCGTCACGGGGATCGTCTCGGCAGTGGTGGTGGTCCTTGTTGTCGCCACCCTGAGCCTCACCGCCGGTCACGGCGGGGGCACCCCGTCGACCGCTCCGGCCGCTCCCCCTCCCGTTACCGGGGCCGGCGCCTCGGCGGCCGTCTTCAGTCTGCGGCCGGTGCTCTGTTACGCACCGCCCCTGGCGGTGGAGGCCGGGCAGGCCACGGCCACCGGCCCGCTGCCGGTCTGCTCGCCTTCGTCGGCACTGACAACGGCCAACCTGAACGTGGCTCCGGACAGCGGCGACATGAACGGGTACACCTCCAACAGCAACCTCCGGGCGGACAGCCGGTTCGCCGCCTACCCCTCCACCCCGGCGGCCGACGACCAGGGGAGCGACACGGTGCTGCTGCCCGGCAGCGGGGCGGCCGGGGGGCAACGGTACGTGCTGGGCCCGGCGACCGTGACCGGTTCGGACGTGGCATCGGCCCATGCCTCGATGCAGAGCGGCCAGTGGGTGATCGTCGTCGACCTCAACGGCCACGGTGCGACGAAGTGGGACTCGCTGGCGCAAGAGCAGTTCCATGCCTTGGTCGGGGTGGTGGTGAACGGCACCGTTGTCTCCGCCCCCATCGTCCAGCCCACCCAGGCGTCGTTCTCCTCGTTCGACGGCCAGGTGGAGATCGCCGGCGCCTTCACCGGCCCGCAGGCCAAGGCCATCGCCGCCCGGCTGTAGGGCCGCGGCTGGGAGCCACCGCCCTACTCGGTGGCGATGGCCGCCAGCACGTCCAGCTTCGCCGCTCGGCGGGCCGGCCAGCTGGCGGCAGCCAGGCCGAGCAGGGCGGCCAGGACCAGGCAGGCCACCAGGCTGCTCACCGGGATGACGATGTCGGTGATGCCCTGCTGCTTGAGCGAGGCGGAGAGGGCGGTGCCGAGGGCGGTGCCGACGATGATGCCGATAACCGCCCCGAAGAGCGCCAGGATCACCGACTCCGACCGGATCATCGCCCGGATCTGGCGTCGCCGCATCCCCACGGCCCGCAGGAGGCCGATCTCGCGGGTGCGCTCGAACACCGACAGCATGAGGGTGTTGACGATGCCGATCATGGCGATGAGCACGGCCAGGGCCAGCAGGACGTAGACCAAGCCCAGTAGCTGGTTCACCTGGGCCTGCTCGGACTTCTCGAACTGGGCCCGGGTCTGGATCAGCAGGTTCGGGTAGGCCTTCAGGCCGCGGGTGATCGCCGGTCCGACCCTACTGCCACCGTGTGTCTGCACCAGCACCGCCACCGGCAGCGGGTTGTCGAAGTGGGCGAGGAAGAAGGTGTCGCCGACCACATAGCTTCCGAGCAGGGCGTTGGCCTTGAAGATCCCCCCGACCCGCATCCGCGTGCTCCCCGTCTGGGCGAAGGTCACCGGCACGACCGACCCCACCGACAGGTGCTTGGCGGTGGCGGTGGTGGTGTCGATGAGCAGCTGGCCGGCGGCCAACGAGGAAGCCCCGGCTCCGCTCTCCATCCGGAGGATCACCGTGGACGAGAGGTCGACGGCGGTCACGGCGGTGAGGGTGGCCAGGTCGTGCTGGATCTCGAACTGGCCGTCGTACACCGTCGAGACGGCGGTGACCCCGGGCACCCGGGCCGCCACCGAGGCCACCGAATTGGAGAAGCCTCCGATGGCGGAGCTGGTGATGATGTAGTCGGCGCTCACCGCGTTGTCGACGCTGCTCGTCGCCGACTTGGACAGGGAGGCGCCGAACACGGCCATGGTGGAGACCAGTGCCAGGCCCACCATCAGCGCCGAGGAGGTCTGCGCCGTGCGCCTCGGGCTCCGCATGGAGTTCTCCCGGCCCAACTTGCCCGAGATCCCGAGGAGCCCGGCCAGCGGGCGACCGAGGACGCTCGACATCGGGCGGGCGACGATGGGGGCCAGCATGCCGATGCCGAGGAAGATGGCCACCGCCCCGACCCCGACCAGCTGGATGGCCGGCCGGGTGAGGCCCGCCAGGAGCGTCACCACCCCGAGGGCGGCGATGACGCTGCCGATGGTGATCCGTCGGCCGGACGACTCCTCGTGCTCCGCCTGGTGGTCGGCCAGCGCCGCCACCGGCGGGATGCGCACGGCCCGCCGGGCCGGGCTGATGGCGGAGACCACCGTCACGCCCACCCCCACCAGCAGGGCGGCCACCACCGTGCGGGACTCGAAGACGAGCGGTCCCGACGGCAGGGTGATCCCGAACCCCTTGAGCAGCGCCTCGAGCCCCATGGCGGCCAGCACCCCGAGACCCAGCCCCACCAGCGAGGCGACGGCGCCGACGATGGCCGCCTCCGCCAACACCGACCGGAACACCTGGCGCCGGCTGGCCCCCACGACCCTCAGCAGGGCCAGCTCCCGGGTCCGCTGGCCCACGATGATGGAGAAGGTGTTGAAGATGGTGAAGCCCCCGACGAACAGGGAGATGAAGGCGAACACCAGCAGGGCGGTGGAGAAGAAAGAGAGCGCCTGGTTGATGTCGCCCGCCTGCTCGGCGGCCACCGTCTGGCCGGTGACCACCTCCACCCCCGGCGGAAGGGCCCTGGCGATGTCGCGCTGCACAGTGGCCTTGTCGGCTCCCGGGGCGGTCAGGATGTCGATGGTGTCGTACTGGCCGGCCAGCCCGAAGAGGCTCTGGGCGGTGGGCAGGTCGAACGCCGCCAGCGTGGCGCCGGCCAGGTTGTCGGCGGTGCCGAACCGGATGATGCCGGTGAGGGTGAACGTCCGGGGTGGTCCGGCCAGCAGCACCCTGACATGGTCGCCCACCGTGAAGTGGTACTTCTGGGCCGTCCCCGCATCCATGGCCACGTCGTCCGGCGTGGTGGGCGCCTTCCCCGCCACCAGGTCCAGGGACGACAGCTGGGGGTTGGGGTCGAACGACACCCCCAGGGTGGGGGCCCCGCCGGTGCTGACGGCCTTCCCGTCGGGCGCCACGTACTGGGCGTACCCGCTGACCGTCCCCTCGGCATAGGCCACGCCGGGGACGTGGCGCACCGTCCCCACGATCGACGAGGGGATCGGCTTGCGGACGGCGCCGAGCTCCCCGTTGGAGTTGGTGAAGGCGGCCTTGCCGCGGATTTCGAAGTCGACGTTCTGGTAGATGTGGCCGAAGAGCGTGTTGAACGTGGCGTGCAGGGTGTCGGTGAGCACCAGGGTCCCCGAGATGAACGTCACGCCCAGCACGATGGCCAGGGCGGTCAGCCCGAGGCGCAGCTTGTGGGCCAGCAGGCCCTTGAGGGTGACCCTCCCCACGTCAGCTGCCCAGCTGCTTCATCCGCTCCAGCACCGAGTCGACGGTCGGGGAAGCGAGCTCGCCCACCACCGAGCCGTCGGCCAGGAAGACCACCCGGTCGGCGAAGGCCGCCCCCCGGGCGTCGTGGGTGACAATGACGATCGACTGGCTGAACTCGGTCACCGAACGGCGGAGGAACTCCAGCATCTCGGTGGACGAGTTGGAGTCGAGATTGCCGGTGGGCTCGTCGGCGAAGATCAGGTCGGGACGGCGGACGAGCGCCCGGGCGCAGGCGGTGCGCTGCTGCTGGCCCCCGGACATCTCGCTGGGCCGGTGGGACAGGCGGTCCTTGATGCCCAGCTGCTCGACCAGGTAGTCGAACCAGGCCTGGTCCACCGTGGTCCCGGCCAGGTCGGCGGGCAGGGTGATGTTCTCGGCGGCGGTCAGGGTGGGGATCAGGTTGAACGACTGGAAGACGAAGCCGATCCGGTCGCGCCGCAGCTGGGTCAGACCGGCGTCGTCGAGCCGGCCGATCTCCAGGTCGCCCACGAAGGTGCGACCCGAGGTGGGCGTGTCGAGGCCGGCCATGCAGTGCATGAGGGTCGACTTGCCCGAGCCCGAGGGGCCCATGACGGCGGTGAAGCGGCCCCGTTCGAACTCGATGTCGATCCCGTTGAGGGCACGGACCACGGCGTCACCCATGCCGTACGTCTTGACCAGGCCGACGGCGCGGGCCGCCGGTGCCCCGGACGGGGCCGGTGTGGTGGTGGTGGCCTGATCGGTGAACGTCATGGTGGAACCTCCTCGGCGGGACACGATGCTAACGGTCCAGCTCGGAGGAGTTGCGGTGGTGCGGACGGCGTCGCCGGGCCCGCTCCCACAGGAACAGTCCGGCCAGCACCACCAGCAGCCACGACAGGTGCACGGTGGGGAGGATCGACCCCGCCGCCACCGCCACCAAGGCGACCACCAGGAGGAAGGGGACCAGCCGCCGGCGGCGTGCGACCCGGACCGGCGGCAGCTCGTCGTCCAGCCGGGGGAGATCGTCGAAGAGCCCGTCGAGGTCACCCCGAGTGGTGGCGCCGATGGCCCGGTCGGCGCGGGTCTTGAACTCGGCCTGGTCGAGCCGGCCGTCGGCGTAGTGGCGGGCCAGCCGGTCGGCCACTTCGTTCCGCTCGGCGTCCGAGGCCCGCAGGCTGCCATCGGGGGTGGGCGGGCGGGCCTGGCCCGGATAGACGGGGTCCCATCGGTAGCGCATGGCGTGTCCTTCTTCTTCGGTCGGTGGAGGCGGTGGAGGCGTACGGGCGGGGCGGGCGGCGTCAGCCGGCCTGGTCGCAGGCCAGCAGCTTCTCGGCCACCGACCGGTCGGCCCCTTCCTCGGGGATGAGGAGCCACCCGGCCAGGTAGACGGGGACGGCGAGGCCGCCGCACAGGGCGAGCGCCACGAACCCGATCCTGACCAGCGTGGGGTCGATACCCAGGTAGTCGGCCAGGCCGCCGGCCACGCCGACCAGCATCCGGCCGTCCCGAAGTCGGTGGAGGCGCTCGGTGGGAGACGGCGGGCCGGAGCCGGGGGTGGCGGTTCCGCGGTCGGTGGCGGTTCCGGTGTCGTCGGTGGCGGTTGGATCGGTGGCGGCGTTCATACCGTCAGTGTGGCCATCCCCGGTGGCCGACGATATCCGGCACGACCCTGAACGGACCCTGACCCCGACCCTCACCGGTCAGGGTGATCCCCGATGGTCGCCGGACCCGGGGTGCGCGATCATCGGGTATCGCCGAACATCCACACCCCACCACCGGTGCGTCCGGGGCACCGGCGCCCGGGCTCCCCGTCGGTGCCGGCGGCTCGTGCCGCGACACCCCGGGCCGCCGGCACCGGGTCCCCCCGGCCTCGCCGGAGCGGGAGCCGCGCCGCCACGGTGGTCGATGGCACCACCCGGGCCGGCGGGGGCGGCTCCGGCGCAGCTCCGGGACCCGGGTGGTGGCCGGAGTCTGCGGCGGCATCTCCCAGACCACCGGCATCGACGTCACCCTGGTGCGGGTCGCCTTCGTCCTGATGACGCTGGGCAGCGGGGTGGGCCTCCTGATCTACGCGGTGGCCTGGCTCCTCGTCCCCCTCGAGGGCGAGGCCACCTCGATCCTCTCCCGGGCCACCACCGACCGGCGGGGCATCCGGCTGGTCGTCGCCATCGTGCCCATCCTGGTGGTGGCGCAGATCGTGGCGGTCACCCTGCACATCGGATTCCTGGGCTCGTTCATCTGGCCGGTGTTCCTGGCGACCGGTGCGGCCATCCTGATCCGGCGCAACGCCAGCGACGAGGAGCGGGTGTGGATCAACGACGCCCTGATGCCCATGCTCCACACCGGTGCCGGTCGGCCGGCATGGCGCCTGGCCGGCCGGGTGGCGGTCGGTGTGGCTCTCGGGATCGGCGGCATGGTGCTCCTGATCCAAGGAGGACCGGTCGGCAAGGCGTTGCGGCCGGTGGGCGGCGCCATCTTGCTGGTGGCGGGCATCGTCGTCGTCCTCGGCCCGTGGTGGATCAGCCTGGTGAGAGACCTGATGGCGGAGCGACAGGCCCGGGCGCTGGCCGAGGAGCGGGCACAGATGGCGGCCCACGTCCACGACTCGGTCCTCCAGACGCTGGCTCTGATCCAGCGTTCGGCCGACGACCCCCAGCACGTGGTGCGCCTGGCCCGCACCCAGGAACGCGAGCTCCGGTCGTGGCTGTTCGAGGGCCGGCCGCCGGGCACCGTCGGCGGGGAGGCGGCCACCCTGGCCGAGGGCGTCGAGATGCTGCAGCGCCAGGTCGAGGCCGACCACGGCATCGCCGTCCAGGCGGTGGTGGTGGGGAACTGCCCGCTGACCGACGGGCTGCGGGCACTCCTCGACGCCGCCCGGGAGGCCACCGTCAACGCCGCCAAGTGGTCGGGGGAGGCGGAGGTGTCGCTCTATGCCGAGGTCGAGCGGAGCTCGGTGATGCTCTACGTCCGTGACCGGGGTCGGGGGTTCGACCCGGCGACCGTCCCCGGGGACCGCCAGGGCATCGCCCGGTCGATCCGGGCCCGGATGGCCCGGGCCGGGGGCTCGGCGTGCATCCGTTCGTCCCCGGGCCGGGGCACCGAGGTCGAGCTGCGCATGCCGAGGCGGGAACCGGCCCGATGAGCGCGGTGGAACGGCCCCGGGTCTTTCTGGTCGACGACCACGCCGTGTTCCGGTCGGGGGTGCGGACCGAGCTGGGTGACGGGGTCGATCTGGTCGGGGAGGCGGACGACGTCGATGCAGCCGTCGAGCTGATCGGCGAGCGGGTCCCCGACGTCGTGCTCCTCGACGTCCACCTCCCCGGCGGCGGCGGCCTGGCGGTCTTGCGGGGCGTGCTCCCCCATCATCCGGAGGTCCGGTTCCTGGCCCTGTCGGTGTCCGACGCCCCCGAGGACGTCATCGCGGTGATCCGGGCCGGGGCCAGGGGGTACATCACCAAGACCATCTCCGGACAGGAGCTGCTCCAGGCGGTCCGCCGGGTGGCGGCCGGTGACGCGGTGTTCTCCCCGCGCCTGGCCGGCTTCGTGCTCGATGCCTTCGCCGAGGGCCCGGGCGGGGTGGGTGCACCCGCCGGGCTCGACCCCGAGCTCGACCAGCTCTCCCCGCGTGAGCGCGAGGTGCTGCGCCTGATCGCCCGGGGGTACACGTACAAGGAGGTGGCCCGGGACCTGACCATCTCGGCCAAGACGGTGGAGTCGCACGTGTCGTCGGTGCTGCGGAAGCTGCAGCTCTCGACACGCCATGAGCTGACCAAGTGGGCCACCGACCGACGTCTGGTCTGACTGCCGGCAGTGCCGGTCGCCAGGGGTAGGGCCACTCCGACCGGGAGTTTGTCGGGATATCTAGCCGGATATGGCCGTCTGGCTATAAATCCGTCTCCAGAGACCCCCGGCGCCCCGACGGCGGTTCCCGGCAGCTCAATTCTCCAGTTGTGACAGACGTGCCAAGTTGGCAGACCTGCCACATGTCGAGAACCGGCCCCGCCGGGCCCTACCTTGACGGGCTCCGAGCCGTCCGTTCCACGTCTGCTCGAACCGGTCGGACCAGGCGCCGAGCTGCCGGCACGTACCTATCTACCCTGGTCCGATCGGCCCTCCGTGCGAGACTGGCGGGATGAGGGATGGCCGGGCGTCGCTGACGGCACAGCGGGTGGCCGCCCAACGGCTCACCTTCGACCGCCTCGAGGCGCCGTTCGGAGACCCGGACAGTGACGAACGCCTGGCCAGTGACGTCGCCTCCGAGGTCGGTCCGGTGGGCATCGGCCCCATGACCCGCTACCTCTCGGCCCGGACCCGGTTCTTCGACCGGGTGGTGGTCACCGCCCTCGACGGGGGGACGACCCAGGTGGTGGTGGCCGGGGCCGGCTACGACGGGCGGTCCCTGCGCTACGCCAAGCCCGGTGTCGCCTGGTTCGAGGTCGACCACCCCGACACCCAGGCGGACAAGCGCCGGCGGCTCGACCGGCTCGGCATCGCCACGCCGGGGACCACCTTCGTCGCCGCCGACTTCACCGAGGGCGGCCTGCCCGTCGCCCTCCGGGACGCGGGCCACGACCCGGCCGTGCCCACCCTCTTCCTGTGCGAGGGGGTGGCCGTCTACCTCGAACCGGCGGTGCTCGCATCCCTCGTCGAGTCGCTCCGCCGGGTCGCCGCCCCGGGCAGCCGGCTGGCCATCAGCCTGTCGGTCACCGACGGTGGCGAGGAGTTGGCAACGCGCCGCCGGATCTTCGACGAGGCGGTCGCCGCCCTGGGTGAACCGACCCGGAGCGTGCTGACGGCGGGCGACGCCGAAGCCCTGTTCCACGCCACCGGTTGGCGCTCGGTGCCGTCCGCCGTCGATCCCCACACCGTGGCGAGCACCCGGCGCGCCGGCTTCGTCACCGCCGAGCCGGCCTGACCCCGGCCGGGGTCACGACCACCCCGAGGGCATCGGGTGCCGGCCGGAGCCGTCGGGCGCCCCAGGCTCCACGCCGCCCACGCAGTACGTTGGGGCCGATGAGCCGACGGGTCCTGACCTTCGTCGCCGGAACGGTGACCCTGGTCACCATCGTCGGCACCCTCGCCCTGCCGGCCGGTGCCGGCCGCCCGGCCTCCCCGGCGGAGCACCGCCGGTCGTCGGCGGCCCGGCCCGTCAGCAGCCACGTGGTGGTGGGCATGGCCGCCGACCCGGTCACCAGCGGCTACTGGGAGGTGGCCGCCGACGGCGCCGTCTTCAGCTTCGGTGCCCCCTACTACGGCTCGATGGGCGGCACCCCACTGAACCAGCCGATCGTCGGCATGGCCGCCACGCCCGGCGGCGGCGGGTACTGGCTGGTGGCCGCCGACGGCGGCATCTTCGCCTTCGGCGACGCCGACTTCCACGGGTCGATGGGCGGCACCCCGCTGAACCAGCCGATTGTCGGCATCGCCGCCGACCCGGTCACCGGCGGCTACTGGCTGGTGGCCGCCGACGGCGGGCTGTTCAGCTTCGACGCTCCCTTCCTCGGTTCGATGGGCGGCGCACCGCTGAACCAGCCGGTGGTCGGCATGGCCACCACGCCCGGCGGCGGCGGCTACCGGCTGGTGGCCGCCGACGGCGGCATCTTACCTTCGGCGACGCCGCCTTCCACGGGTCGACGGGCGGCACCCCGCTCGACCGGCCGATCGTGGCCATCGCCGCCGACCCGGTCACCGGCGGCTACTGGCTGGTGGCCGCCGACGGCGGGCTGTTCAGCTTCGACGCTCCCTTCCTCGGTTCGATGGGCGGCCAGGTCATCGACCGGGCGATCGTCGGGATGGCCTGGAGCGGGAACGGGCAGGGCTACTGGCTGGCCGGAGCCGACGGCGGGGTCTACTCGTTCGGGAACGCCGCCTTCCAGGGGTCGGTGGCCGTGCTCCCGCTGGCCGGGCTGACGGTGGCCATCGACCCGGGCCACGACGGTGGGAACGGTGGCGACCCGGCGTACATCGACCAGCCGATCGACGGTGGTGGCTTCACCGAGCCGTGTGACACCGCCGGCTCCTCCACCGACGACGGCTACCCCGAGCACGCCTTCAACTTCGACGTGGCCACCCGGGCCGAGGCCCTGCTGGAGGCCGAGGGTGCCACGGTGGTGCTCACCCGGACCACCGACGACGGCGTCGGCCCCTGCGTCGATGTCAGGGCGGCCATCGGCAACGATGCCCACGCGGCGGCGGCCATCTCCATCCACGCCGACGGGGGCCCGCCCGACGGGCGGGGATTCGCAGTCATCGAGCCGGCGCCGGTGGTGAGCTCGATCAGCGACAACACCGCCATCGTCGCCCCCTCGGCCCAACTGGGGGCCGACGTGGCCAGCGCCTTCGGAGCCGACACCGGCGAACCGCCCTCCACCTACGACGGCGAGGACGGCCTCGACGTCCGGGACAACTTAGGGGGACTGAACCTGTCCACGGTGCCCAAGGTGCTGATCGAGTGCGCCAACATGCGCAACGCCACCGACGCCGCCCTGATCGAGACGCCCCAGTGGCGCCAGCAGGCCGCCCAGGGGATCACCGACGGCATCACCGCCTACCTGGTCGCCGGCGAGCGGGCCTGAGGGGACGTCCATGGCGCCTGGAGCCGGGGCACCCGTCCGGGGGAAGGGTCGGTGCCCGTGGGCCGAGAGCTCGGAGGCCATGCGCGTCTACCACGACGACGAGTGGTGCGTGCCGTCCCACGACGACCGGTACCTGTTCGAGATGCTGGTGCTGGAGGGCGCCCAGGCCGGGCTGTCATGGTCGACCATCCTCAACAAGCGGGACCACTACCGGCAGGCCTTCGACGGCTTCGAGCCGGCGCGGATCGCCCGGTACGGGGAGGAGAGGATCGCTCAGCTGCTCGACGACCCTGGGATCGTCCGCAACCGCCTCAAGGTCCGGGGGGCGGTGACCAACGCCCGGGCCTTTCTGGACGTGCAGCGCGAGCTCGGCTCGTTTGACGCCTACCTGTGGGAGTGGGTCGGTGGCGAGCCGGAGGTGCACCGGCCCCGGACTGCCGCCGAGCTCCCGGCCCGGTCCGAGCTCTCGGACCGGGTCAGCCGGGACCTCAAGCGGCGGGGCTTCACCTTCGTGGGGTCCACCATCGTCTACTCGTACCTGCAGGCGGCCGGCCTGGTCGAGGACCACCTGGTCGGCTGCCCGATGAAGCCCCCCGACGGGGGCCCGTCGACCGGGACCATCCGGAGCGGTGATCCCGACGCCTAGTACCGTCGTTCCGGCCATCGAGGTCCTGAACCGGAAGCCACCCAGGTGATCAAGTACATCGGCTCCAAACGACGACTCGTCCCCGTCCTCGGGGACCTGCTCACCCGGTCGGGGGCGGACACCGCCCTCGACCTGTTCACCGGCACCACCCGGGTGGCCCAGGAGTTCAAGCGCCGCGGGGCCAACGTGACCGCCGTGGACACCGCCCGCTACTCCGAGGTGTTCGCCGCCTGCCACATCGGCACCGACGCCACCGGTGTCGACCGCCGCCAGCTGGACGATGCCCTGGCCTACCTGTCGAGCCTGCCGGGCCGCGCCGGCTACTTCACCGAGACGTTCTGCGTCCGGTCGCGGTACTTCCAGCCGTTCAACGGGGAGCGGGTCGACGCCATCCGGGACGCCCTCGACGCCGAGTTCGCCGACAGCCCGCTCTTCCCGATCCTCCTGACCAGCCTGGTCTACGCCGCCGACCGGGTCGACTCCACCACCGGGCTGCAGATGGCCTACGTGAAGGAGTGGGCCCCCCGCTCGTTCCACCCGCTCGAGCTGCGGGTGCCCGAGCTCCACGCCGGAGCCGGGGCCGCCGTGCGGGCCGACGCCACCACGGTGGCGGGCGACCTGCCCACCGTCGGCCTCGCCTACCTCGACCCGCCCTACAACCAGCACCGGTACTTCACCAACTACCACATCTGGGAGACGTTGGTCGCCTGGGACGCCCCGGCCCACTACGGGGTGGCGTGCAAGCGGATCGACAGCCGGGACGAGTCCACCAAGAGCGTGTTCAACGCCACCCGCCGGATGCCCGGTGCCCTGGAGCGGACCATCGCCGCCGTCCGGGCCGAGGTGATGGTCCTCTCCTACAACAACGAGTCGTGGGTGAGCCTGGAGGACCTGGTGACCATGTGCTCGCACCGGGGCCACGTCGGGGTGCTGGCCTTCGACTCGAAGCGGTACGTGGGCGCACAGATCGGCATCTACAACCCCAGTGGCGACAGGGTGGGGAAGGTCTCCCACCTCCGGAACGTGGAGTACGTCCTGGTGGTGGGGCCGGAAGCCCGGGTGGCGGCCATGACCTCCCCCTACCGGCACGGTGGCGGCTTGGGCGTCCCGGCGCCGCTCCCCGAGGCCCGGCCGGCCGGCCACCAACTCCGGTAGGTTGGCGCCAGCGAATACCCGTCGGCTGCGAGGAGCGAGGATCCCCGTCATGAACATCGTGGTCAGCAACGTCAAGGGTGGTGTGGGGAAGACCACCACCTCCGTCTACCTGGCGGCCGCCGCCGTCGCCCGGGGCTGGGAGCCGGTGGTACTCGTCGACGCCGACCGCCAGGCCTCCTCGGCCGAGTGGTTCGAAGTCACCCCGATCGAAGGGGTGGACCTGGTCGAGGCCCCGTCCGAGCGGACGGTCACCCGGGCCCTGGGCGGGCGCCACGCCCTGGCGGTGGTGGACACCCCACCCGGCGACGAGCGGATCGTGCGGGCCGCCCTGGACAAGGCCGACGCGGTGATCATCCCCACCCGGGCCGGCGGGGTCGAGTACTCCCGGGTGGTCGCCACCCTGGAGATGATCGCCGGCGACACCCCGCGCGGGGTGGTCATCTGTGCCGCCCGTCTGGGCACCAACGACCTGCAGGAGGCGGTCGACTGGTGGACCGAGTCGAAGGTGCCGATCTGGGGGATCATCCCCGAGCGGGTGGGGATCGCCTCCGGACCGGAGTCGAGGCTCTACCGCGAGGGGCTCGACGCCTACGACTCCGTGCTGAAGAGGGCGCTCCGCCGGCGCCCGCGCTAGCCAGTCCGGCGCCGCCGATCGCCGTCGCCCGTTCACAGAGCGATGCCCCGCCCGTCACAGAGCCGAAACATGGGTGGAATACCGTGAGGGGTGACCGACCTGCGGGGCCCTGCCCCCGGAAAGGAGGACCGTGCACGGGACACCGGCGCCATGACCGCCGACACCATGCTCGACGACCTGGCCGTCGAGGCCATCACCTCGCTGCACCCCCACGTGATCGTGCTGTTCGGCGCCACCGGCGACCTCGCCCGCCGCAAGCTCCTGCCCGGACTGCTCCGGCTCTCCCACGCCGGCCTACTGCCCGAGTGCCACATCATCGGGACGTCGCTCGAGGAGCTCGACGACGACGCCTTCCGGCACTTCGCCCGCCAGGCGTGCGAAGAGTTCGCCCGGACCGACATCGTCACCAACCGGTGGGACGACTTCGCCCCCGGGCTCAAGTACGTCCCGCAGGCCACCGGTGCGGCAGGGTTGGCCGAGGCGGTGTCCCGCTCGGAGAACGTGCTGGGCAAGGACCACCGCAGGCTGCACTACCTGAGCACCCCGCCCTCGGCCGCCCACGCCGTGGTCCGGACCCTGGGGGAGGCCAACCTGGTGGAGCGGTCGAGGATCATCATGGAGAAGCCGTTCGGCACCGACCTCCACACCGCCAAGGTGCTGAACGACGCCGTCCACCGCATCTTCTCCCCCGAGCAGGTCTACCGGATCGACCACTTCCTGGGGAAGGAGGCGGCCCAGAACATCCTGGCCTTCCGGTTCGCCAACGGGCTCTTCGAGCCCATCTGGAACCGGGGCCACATCGACCACGTCCAGATCGACGTGCCCGAGACCCTCGGCCTCGACGCCCGGGCCAGCTTCTACGAGGGGACCGGTGCCTTTCGCGACATGGTGGTGACCCACCTCTTCCAGATCCTGGCCTTCATGGCCATGGAGCCACCCACCTCGCTCGACCCCCGGTCCATCACCGAGGAGAAGAACAAGGTCTTCCGCTCCATGCGGCCCATCGACGTCTCCCAGGTGGTGCGGGGACAGTACGAGGGCTACCGGTCCATTCCCGGGGTCGACCCCGACTCCCAGACCGAGACGTTCATCGCCCTCAAGTGCGAGATCGACAACTGGCGGTGGGCCGGCGTGCCGTTCTACCTGCGGACGGGCAAGCAGATGGCCGAGGGTGCCCGGATCATCTCCATCGCCTTTCGCGAGCCCCCCAAGTCCATGTTCCCGGCCGGCTCGGGCATCGGGGCGCACGGGCCCGACCACCTCACCTTCGACCTGGCCGACTCGTCCAAGCTCTCCCTGTCGTTCTACGGCAAGCGCCCGGGGCCGGGGATGAAGCTGGACAAGCTGAGCCTCCAGTTCGCCCTGCACGAGACCCACCAGGAGGACGAGGTGCTCGAGGCATACGAGCGCCTCATCCACGACGCCATGAGCGGCGATCACACCCTGTTCACCGCGGCCGACGACATCGAGCGCCTGTGGGAGCTGTCGATCCCCCTCCTCGAGGACCCGCCCGAGGTGCAGCTCTACTCCCCCGGGTCGTGGGGGCCCGAGGCCATCCACGACCTGGTCGCACCCCAGGCATGGCGACTGCCCTTCACCCGGGGGTGGCGCCAGCCGGACTGAGGGTGGACGCCGCCGGCCGGCACCCGGACCTGATCGCCCGCCGGTACCGTGGTCTCGATGGCCCCGCCCACCTCGATGTCGACTGAAGGCGTCACCAGGCGCGGGTCCGCCATGCCCTCCGGCCCACCGGACCCGGGATGTCGAGCCCAGGGAGGCGGCCGGCGTGGCCCATGAGGACCGCCGCCTCTGGTTCGGGAAGAAGGAGGGTGGCCTGGGGTTCGCCCCACTGACCTGGCAGGGACGGGCGGCCACGTTCCTGTATGTCTTCCTGGTGGTGGTGGCCGTCCTCACCTACTCCCAGCTCTGGCTGACCGCGTTCGTGGTGGTCTTCTACACGGTCGCCTTCGGCTTCGTCGTCGCCTTCAAGTCCGACCTCCTGAAGGACTGGCCGCCCGGTTCGTGACGGACGGTCCGGCGATCCGCTTCCTGCGCCACCACCCCCACCACCGGCCGGCCACGTAGGCGCCGGCGGAGACGGTTCCCACGAAGAAGCCGACCGGCCAGTTGGTCTGGTACGAGGCGGCGATCGATGCCCACACGGTGAGGAGTGCGATCACCACGGAGAGGCTGATCGCCGTGCCCGGTCGGTCCACGAACGATCGTGCGGCGGCGGGGGGTCCGACCATCAGCGTGAACATCAAGAGGGCACCGACAACCGGGACCGACATGGTGGCGGCGAGGGCGACGAGCACCAGGAACAGCATCTCGACACGCCGGGTCCGCACTCCACCGGCCTCGGCGATCTCCGGTGAGACCGAGGAGAGCAGCAGGGGCCGGTAGAGCACGATCACCGTGGCGATCGACACCGCGCCGAGCAGCGCGGTGAGCCCGACTTCGTTGCCGCTGACGCCCAGCACCTCGCCGAACAGAAGGGAGTAGATCGCCGGTGCATACTCGGTGCTCCAGCTCAGAAAGAGCGAGCCCAGGCCGAGCATCACCACCACGGCCAGCGCCGTCACGACATCGTGGCGCCCCCGCTTTCCCAGCCAACCGATGCCGAGGGCGGCAATGAGGGCGAACAGTCCCAACCCGAAGATGGTGCTGACACCGAGCAGGCTGGCTCCTGCTGCTCCGGCGAAGGCCGACTGAGGCACGGCATGGGCGACGAACGAGGACCCGCGCATGACCACGAAGAACCCGACCACGCCGGCCATCAGGGCCACGATGGTCGCCACCTCCCAGGTGTTGATCATGAACCCCGAGAACACGTCACCTCGCTCAGGCCCGCCAGCGGGCTGCTCCCCTTGACCTCCGATGGTCCGCCGGCGGGACGGGTCCGCTTGGACCGCCGCCAACTCCAGAGGTCGGCCACCAGATAGAGGGCGAAGACGGCGGTGACCACGAAGAAGCTCACCGGCCACCCCCGTCTCGCCGGGGGCCAGTAGTAGCTGTCGTAGGAGAGCAGGATGCCCGACCACGTGGCGGCGACGCCGATGCCACCGGCGGCGAGCATGGCCATCCACGGCCGCTTGGTCAGCTTGAGCGCCGTCGCCGCCGGGCCGATCAGCAGCGCGGTGCCGAGGATGGTGCCCACCGCGACCGACGAGAGCGACACCGAGACCCCCATCAGCACCAGGAAGGCGAGCCCGATCCGGCGTACCGGGATGCCTCGGGCCGCCGCCAGGTCGGTGCTCAGAGAGGAGAGCAGGAGGGGTCGGTAGAGGAGGGACACCACGGCGAGGCCGACCAGGCCCAGGATGATCATGGCCGGGATGGTGATCCCGCTGATGGTGAACAGGGAGCCGAACAGGATGGTGATCGTCGCCCCGGTCGTCGAGTTGACCGTGGTGTCCCAGTACAGGAAGAGGGCGGAGAGGCCGAGCATGGCACCGAGCACGATGCCGGTGGCCACATCGCGCCCCCTCCGGCGCTGCACGCCGAACAGCTCCATGGTGCCCGCCACCACCACGCCCACCCCGACGAACCCCCACAGCGGGCTCACCCCGGCCAGGTACGCACCGGAGCCGCCCAGTGTCCCCATGTCGCTCAGGGCCTCGCCGGCGAACGCCTGTCCCCGGATCACGGTGAACACGCCCACGCATCCCGACACCAGCGAGACGACCACCCCGATGGCGAGGGCGGTGCGGACGGGCTGGCTCTGGAAGAAGCCCGCTTCGAACACGATGGAACCGACCGGGAGCACGGGCTCAGCCCACGCCGCCATCGACCGTGCGCAGCGCTGCCGTCCGTGGTGCGGAGAGATCGGGAACCGGCGTGGGACCGGCGACGATGATGATGCGGTCGTGCACGTGGAGCACCGCCACCGGATGCCCGTAGAGACCGCTCAGGACCTCGGGCCGGATGACCTCGTCGGTCGACCCGCTGGCGGCACGACCGTTGGCCAGGTAGACGACTCGGTCCATCACCGCCAGGAGCGGGTTCATGTCGTGAGCGGAGAGAAGGACGGCAACCTCCTGCTCACGGGCCACCCGCCCGAGGAGCTCCACCACCTCCTGCTCGCTACGGATGTCGAGGTTGGCCAGCGGTTCGTCGAGGACGAGCAGGCGGGGCCGGCTGATCAGGGCATGGGCGATGAGCACTCGCTGGAGCTCGCCACCGGACAGGCTCCCCACCCGTGCGGTGGCGAAGCCGGTGGCATCGACAGCGTCGAGCATCTCGTCGACGGCAGCCCGCCGGGCACGCCTCGGCACGCCGGCCCCGACCCGGTGACCGTCCATTCCGAGGGCGATCAGGTCCCGGGCCCGCAAGGGGATGTCGGGGTCCACCACCACCTTCTGGGGGACGTACCCGATCGAACGGCTCCGGGTGGAGTGCGGGCCGTTGGCACCCACCCGGACGGCGCCCCGGTTGGGGCTGAGCAGCCCCAGGACCACCCTGAACAGGGTGGTCTTCCCCGCTCCGTTGGATCCGATCAGGCCGACGAACTCCCCCCGCCGGACCGAGAAGCCGACGTCCTCGAGGATCTGGCGTCCTCCCAGCCAGACACTGACCCCGTCGAGGGACAGGACCTCGTCGTCGTGCTGCTCCGGGGCGGGCCGTGGCATCACAGGCGGGGGGCGGAGGTCCCGTGAGCCAGGGCGTTGCGGAGCGCCTGCACCTCGGCCACCATCCAGGACTGGTAGTCGTACCCCGGGGTCGGCATGGTCTCGTAGACGCCGACCACGGGGATGCCGTTCTGGTGGGCCAGGGTGAGCAGCGACTGCGTGAGGGAGTCGGTGACCTGCTGGTTGTAGACGAAGACCTTCACCTGGTGGCCGGTGAACAGGCCCGTCTGGATGGAGACGTCCTGGGGGGACGGGTCCACCCCGTTCATGATGTCGGCCTGGAAGGTGAACGGTGTCAGGTTGCGGGTCCCGGCTGCCTCCAACATGTAGTCGGCCACCGGCTCGGTGGTGGCCACGGTGGCACCGGGATACGCCGTCGCCAGCGCGGCGATCGCCTGGTCCCAGGGGGTGAGCGAGGCGGTGAAGGTGGTGACGTTCGACTCGAAGTACGCGGCGTGGGAGGGATCGAGGGAGGAGAGGTCCCTGCCGATGGCCTGCGCCACCGCCGGCATCGTCGTCGGCTTGTACCAGAGGTGGGGATTGGGCGTGGAGTCGGGCAGCCCGAGCAGTGCCTGCACATCGATCACCTTGCGGTCGGCGCTCGGTGAGGTGCTCTCGATCTTGTTCATGAAGGTGTCGTAGCCGACGCCGTTCTGGACGATCAGCTCGGCGGCGCCGACCACCTCCGCCACCTTGGGGCTCGACTCGAAGGTGTGGGGGTCGGTGTTCGGATTGCTGAGGATGGCGGTCGTCGCCACGTACTTCCCGCCGATCTGGCCGATCACGTTGGCGTACTCGTTCTCGGCCCCGACGGCGACGATCTTCCCGCTCGATGCCGGCGTGGCGGACGAGGAGCAGGCGGATCCGACCAGGCCCGCGGCAACGACAACCGCTCCTACGATGGTCCTCCTGAAGCGTGCTTCGAATCGAACTGCCATCCCGGGCTGCCTCCTTGCTTCTCGTCCGACTGCGGCCCCTGCCGCCCATGAGTGATAATGATAATCAGTATCAGCCCGGATGTCGAGAGCCCGACCGTCTCCAGGCGACGATCGCTGACCCCGGCTCCCCGGGAAGCCACCGCCCCGCCCCGGTGTTGTAGGGGCATGGTCCCCCTCTCCGTCCTCGACCTCGCCACCGTGGCCAGCGGGTCGACGCCGGCCCGGGCGCTGGAGGAGACCACCCGCCTGGCCGGGGTGGTGGAGGCGCTCGGCTACCGGCGGCTGTGGGTGGCCGAGCACCACGGCATGCCCATGGTGGCCAGCTCGTCGCCGGCGGTGCTGGTCGGCCACCTGGCCGACGCCACCACCACCCTGCGCATCGGCGCCGGCGGGGTGATGCTCCCCAACCACGCCCCCCTGGTGATCGCCGAGCAGTTCGGAACGCTGGAGGCCCTCCACCCGGGGCGGATCGACCTGGGCCTCGGCCGCGCCCCGGGGACCGACCCGGCCACCGCCCGGGCCCTGCGCCGCTCCCCCGACCTGGGGGCCGACACCTTCCCCGACGACGTGGTGGAGCTGATCCACTACCTGGCCCCCACCGACCGTCCGCCGACCCACCCGGCATCGGTGCCGGGCCGGGGCTACCTGCCGGAGATGTGGCTGCTGGGATCGTCGGTCTTCAGTGCCCAGCTGGCCGGGATGCTGGGACTGCCGTTCTCCTTCGCTTACCACTTCAGCCCCGGCTACGTGGACGCCGCCCTGGATCGGTACCGGTCGGCGTTCACTCCCTCGTTCCTGCTGGACGAGCCCCACGCCATGGTGGCGGTGTCGGTGCTGTGCGCACCCACCGACGAGGAGGCCCGCTGGCTGTCCGGG
The DNA here is from genome assembly GCA_052143315.1 of Acidimicrobiales bacterium. GTDB lineage: Bacteria > Actinomycetota > Acidimicrobiia > Acidimicrobiales > RAAP-2 > DASZIT01. The sequence continues at coordinate 45,709 of JBKQTE010000054.1, forward strand.
CCGTCGGCGGTGACCATCGTCCAGCTGCGGACGGGACGATTGGGACCGCTGCTCACCCCCGAAGAGGCGGCCGCCTACCGGTTCTCCGAGGCGGAGGCGGCGCTGGTGGCCGGCACCACCGCCACCCACCTGATCGGGGACCCGGCCACCGTCCTGCAGGGGCTGGTCGAGCTGCAGGAGCGCACCTCGGCCGACGAGCTGATCCTGTCGACCCGGGCTCACTCCTACGAGGCGCGGGCGCGGTCCCTCACCCTGGTGGCCGAGGCCGCCTCGCTGGAGCGGCAGCCGGCGGTGGCCGGCTGAGCCGGCCACCGGCCCTGTTTAGCCCCGGGGGCGCTCAACCGATCGCCGCTCCGAGCCCCGAGACCCCTTCGTCGAACTCGGCGTCGCCCGAGCCGGACATCCCCCCGGCCATGGCCAGGTCCTCGCTCGGGCGCTCGAGGCCCGAGTCGGTGCGCAGCCCGACCTCTTTCAGGAAGAGGGTGAGGACGAAGGTCACCGCCGCCAGCGGCACCCCGACCAGGAACACGGTGTGCAGCGACCGGACGAAGGACTCCAGGATCCCGTGCTGGACCGCCGTCGGAAAGGCGTGCAGCTCGGCGGGGCTCATGGAGAAGCTCTGGTTGACGTGCAGGTTCCTGCCGGCCGCCCCTGGGACCAGGATGGGGATCCAGTGGGTCAGCCCGGCGATGAAGATGGCTCCGAAGAGCGAGGTCCCGAAGGCCCCGCCGAGCGAGCGGAAGAAGGTGACGGCGGCGGTGGCCGTGCCGATCAGCCGGCCCTCCACCGAGTTCTGGGTGGCCAGCACCATGATCTGCATGGTCATGCCCATCCCCGCCCCCAGCACGATGACGTAGATGCTCATGGTGACGTGCGATGTGTGGAGGCCGAGATTGGACAGCAGGTACATCCCGAGGACCATCAGCAGGCTGCCGACGACGGGGAAGAACTTGTACCGCCCGGTCCGCGTCACCACCTGGCCGGAGATGATCGAGGTGACCAGCAGTCCCAGCATCATGGGCACCAGCAGCAGGCCCGAGATGGTCGGGGAGACCCCGTCGACCAGCTGGAGGTAGAGCGGCAGGTAGATGATGGCACCGAACATCACCATGGCCAGTAGGAAGCTGACCGAGGAGGTGACCCGGAACACCCCGATGCGGAAGAGGCTGGGCGGAAGGATCGGCTCGGAGGCGCGGTGCTCCCAGACGACGAAGGTGGCGACCAGCACGGCGGCCACGACGGACAGGGCGAGGATGATCGGCGAGCTCCAGGCGTACTGGGTGCCGCCCCACACCGTCACCAGGAGGGTGGCGGTGATGCCGAACACCAGCAGCACGGCGCCGAAGTAGTCGATGTCGTGGGTCTGGCGGCGGAACGGCAGCTTCAGCACCACCGAGGTGACCACCAGGGCCACGATGCCGATGGGGACGTTGATGTAGAAGATCCACCGCCAGCTCAACTGCTCGGTGAACACCCCGCCGAGGAGGGGACCGGCCACCGACGCCAGGGCGAAGGTGGCGCCGAAGTACCCCTGGTAACGACCGCGCTCGCGGGGCGAGACGACGTCGGCGATGATGGTGAAGGCCATCGCCATCAGGCCGCCGGCCCCCAGGCCCTGGATCCCCCGGAAGGCGATCAGCTCGCCCATGTTCTGGCTCAGCCCCGACAGGATCGAGCCGAGCAGGAAGACCACGATGGCGAACTGGAAGATCCCCTTGCGGCCCAGCTGGTCGGAGAGCTTGCCGTAGAGGGGGGTCGAGATCGTGGAGGTGAGCAGGTAGGCGGTCACCACCCAGCTGATGTGGTTGAGGCCGTGGAGGTCGTTGACGATGGTGGGCAGGGCGGTGGCGACGATGGTCTGGTCGAGGGCGGCCAGGAACATCCCCAGCATCAGGCCGCTGAAGATGATCATGATCTGCCGGTGGGAGAGGTCGTACCTCGGCTCGTCGGGGTTGGCGAACCCGGCCAAGGCGACAGGGGTCCCCTCCGTCCCACCGGGTGGTGTGTCGATGCTCATCGTGAGCCTTTCTGGGCGTGGAGCCCGGCGGCCAGGCGGGACAGCCCGGCGGCCAGGGTTCTGCGTTCGTCGTCGGTCCAGTCGGCCACCGCCTCGGCCAGGGTCTCCAGCCGGGCGTCGGACACGGCGTCGAGCACGGCCGAGCCCCGCTCGGAGAGGCTGAGCAGCGAGGCCCGTCCGTCGAGCGGGTCGGGGACCTTGGTGATCAGTCCAGCGGCTACCAGGTCGCGCATCTGCCGGCTCACCGTGGACGGGTCGAGCTCCACCGACTCGGCCAGCTCGGACAGGCGGACGGGGCCGTGCTCGGACACCCGGACCAGCAGCCAGTACCCGGCCCGGTCGATCGACTCGTTCTCTCCGAGGGCGTCGGCCGGCACCTCGAGCCGGAGGATGGCCCGGGCCACCTGGGTCAGCGCCCGCTCCAGCCCGGCCGGCACCAGGCACGGGGTGGTGGTGGCGGCCGGGTCTGCCGCGGCGGTCGATGTCTCGGTGTCGGTGTGGATGGCCATAGTCAGATCCTCGGGGTTCGGCCCCCGCAACGTGATGGTATCTGCTTGTAACAACCAACTATATGGCTCCAGACCATGGTCCGCCAACGTCCTGGTCAGAGCCTCGTCACCGGGACCCCTCCCAGTAGGCCGCCTGCCACGGCGAGGCTCCCGGGTCGACCACCCTGCCGATCACCAGCACCCCCACCACCTCCAGGCCGGCCGACCGCAGGGCGGCCGCCGCGCTCTGGGCCCGGGCCCCGGTGACGAAGGTGTCGTCGACCACCAGGGCACGTCGCTCCCGGCCGCCGGGGTCGGGTCGCCAGCCGGGGTGGAGGGCGAAGCCCCGACGTGACGCCTTCAGGTGGCCGGTCGGCTCCGGGCCCCGGACCAGCAGGGGGCGGTGGAGGCGGCCCAGTCCCGGGACCGACCCGATCACCGCGTCGACTGGCGGCCGTCCCTGCCGGCCGGACGAGGGGACCCCCACCACCAGGTCCCAGCCGGCTCCGGCCCTGGCCCGGAGCCGGTCGCCGCCGGCGTCGAGGAGCCACCGGTGCACCAGGGCGGCCAGGCTGGCGGTGGCCGACGCCCGCTCCTCGGCCAGCGGGGCGTCCTTGTAGCCGCGCAGCAGCCGGTGGGTCGGGTCCCCGAGCCGGTAGGGCGTGACCGCCGTCACCGGCACCGGCGGCAGGTGGAGCTGGCGGACCACGGCGGTGCAGCAGAAGCAGTGGGCGAAGCCCGGCTGGGTGGGGCCGTCGCACGCCCGGCATCGTGGGGCGGGCACGGGAGAGTTCGTCATGGCAGCCGTCCCTGGCTGGCGCCGGTTGGTGCCCGGCTCGGACTCTGGCGGCGGCCGCCGGGGCGGCAGGGCGCGAGGAGGTGCTCAGGGTGCCGGGTCGGTGTCCTCTGAGCGCTGCAGCATGAAAGTGCCGGTGGACCGGCTGACCAGCCGGTCCTGGACGTCGCGCACGGTGGCCTCCCCGTAGGCGACCTGGCGGGCCATCCGGACCACCTCGCCCCGGAGTCGGTAGGCCTCGCCCAACAGGGCCGGACGCATGGTCTCGATCTTCATCTCCAGGGTGGCCTTGGTCCGGTCGCGCCCGGCCAGGGCCGAGTTGATGGCGAAGTTCATGGCGGCGTCGAGGAGCAGCCCGTGCACCCCGGCCTGGACGATGCCGTGCGGGTTGCAGGCCGACTGTCGCGGCGTGAAGGACCCCACCACCCAGCCGAGGTCCTCACCGTCGACCCCGTAGTCGTCGAAGGAGCCACCCACCAGCCCGATCAGCTCCATCCCGCCGTCGCCCAGCCAGCGATCCATGTCCTTCACCCGGTGGCTCACCGGCCCGACGGTAGCCCGCCGGACGCCGACGGTCGACGGTCCGGTCCGGCGCACGGTCCGGCTAGCATATTGACCGATCGGTCAAGTTTTTCGTCGATGGAGTTGACGAACCGTCGACCGGTCCGTAACAGTGAGCTGGCCGGCAGGCAGAGGTTCCGCCGGACTGGAGAGGAGCCACATCATGACCAACGCCGTCATCGTCGACGCGGTACGCACCGCCGGGGGCAAGCGAAACGGGAAGCTGCGCAACTGGCACGCCGCCGACCTGGCCTCGGAGCCGCTGAAGGCGCTCATCGAGCGCAACGACCTGGACCCGGGCCTGGTGAACGACGTCATCATGGGCTGCGTCATGCAGGTCGGCGAGCAGTCCCTCAACGTCGGCCGCAACGCCGTCCTGGCCGCCGGGTTCCCCGAGTCGGTGCCGGCCACCACCATCGACCGCCAGTGCGGCTCGTCGCAGCAGGCCATGCACTTCGGGGCCCAGGGCGTCATCGCCGGCGCCTACGACGTGGTCATCGCCGGCGGCGTCGAGGTCATGACCCGGACGCCGATGGGCGCCTCGGTGGTCCGCGATCTCGGCTACCCCTTCGGGCCCCGGATGATGCAGCGCTACGCCGAACGCGGCGGGCTGGTCAGCCAGGGCGAGGGAGCCGAGCTGATCGCCGACGAGTGGGGGATCAGCCGTGAGGACCTGGACGAGTTCTCCGTGCGCTCGCACCAGCGGGCCGCCCGGGCCACCGCCGAGGGCCGCTTCGAGCGCGAGATCATCCCGGTAGCGGTGAAGGACGACGACCGTGCCGACACCGACGAGCTGATCACCACCGACGAGGGCATCCGCCCCGACTCCTCGGTCGAGGTGCTGGGCAAGCTCAAGACGGTCTTCCGTCCCGAGAACGGCAAGGTGACCGCCGGCAACAGCTCGCAGATCACCGACGGGGCCTCGGCCGTGCTGATCATGAGCGAGGAGAAGGCCTCCGACCTGGGGCTGACCCCGCGGGCCCGGTTCCACAGCTTCGCGGTGGTGGGCAGCGACCCGATCCGGATGCTGACCGGCCCGATCCCGGCCACCCAGATGGCGCTGGAGCGGGCCAAGCTGACCCTCGACGACATCGACCTGGTCGAGATCAACGAGGCCTTCGCCTCGGTGATCCTGGCCTGGCAGAAGGAGACCGGCGCCGACCTCGACAAGGTCAACGTGAACGGCGGGGCCATCGCCCTCGGCCACCCGCTGGGCGCCTCCGGGGCCAAGCTGGCCAGCACGCTCCTCAACGAGCTGGAGCGCACCGGTGGCCGCTACGGCCTGCTCACCATGTGCGAGGGCGGCGGCATGGCCAACGCCACCATCATCGAGCGTCTGGGATAGCCGGTCGGCGGGACCCGATCCCGCCGACCGGTCGTGGCAACCGAAGAGCCGGCCCCACGGGGCCGGCTCTTGGCGTCCGAGATCCAGTCAGCTGCCTTCCAGCACGGCCTGCTCGGCGGCGGTGAAGACCTTGGAGCGGACGATGAAGTGCCGGTCCTCACCGGCGGCCAGCGAGAACCCCTCGGGCTCCCCCACGCCCACGTCCAGGATGAGCTGGGTGTGCTTCCACGCCTCGAACTGCCGGTGGTCCATGTAGAACGGGCAGCCCCCGACATCGCCCAGCCGGACATCGTGGCTCCCGACCACGAACTCCCCGTCGGCGAAGCACATGGGCAGGCTGCCGTCGCAGCACCCCCCGGACTGGAAGAACATGACCGGGCCACGCTCCGCCACCAGCTGGGCGATGGCCTCGAGCGCCGCCGGTGTGGCGACCACCCGGGCCAACGGGCCCGACCCGTCGGTGCCCGACCCGTCCATGCCCGGCTCCCCTCGGCCCGGCCCGGGCTCTCTAGAAGAACCCGAGGGGCTTGGTGCTGTAGCTCACCAGGAGGTTCTTGGTCTGGGAGTAGTGCTCCAGCATCATCCGGTGGTTCTCCCGGCCCACGCCGGAGATCTTGTAGCCGCCGAAGGCGGCCCCGGCGGGATAGAGGTGGTAGCAGTTGGTCCACACCCGGCCCGCCTTGATGGCCCGTCCCATCCGGTAGGCGAGGTTCCCGTCGCGGGTCCACACCCCGGCGCCGAGCCCGTAGAGGGTGTCGTTGGCGATCCGCACCGCATCCGCCTCGTCGGTGAAGGTGGTGACGGCCAGCACGGGCCCGAAGATCTCCTCCTGAAAGACCCGCATGCCGTTGTGGCCCTTCAGCACGGTCGGCTCGTAGTAGTACCCGTCCTTGAGCTCCCCGTCGAGGTCGGTCCGCTCGCCGCCGATCAGCACCTCGGCACCTTCCTGGCGGCCGATGTCGACATAGCCGGCGATCTTCTCCAGCTGCTGGGCCGAGTTCTGGGCACCGAGCATGATGGTCGGATCCAGCGGGTTGCCCTGGGTGATCTTGCGGATCCGGTCGAGGCAGCGCGCCATGAACCTGTCGTAGATCGACTCCTGGATGAGCGCCCGTGACGGGCAGGTGCACACCTCGCCCTTGTTGAAGGCGTAGAGCACCAGGCCCTCGATGGCCTTGTCGAGGAAGTCGTCGTCCTCGTCCATCACGTCGGCGAAGAAGACGTTGGGCGACTTGCCTCCCAGCTCCACCGTCGAGGGGATGAGGTTCTCCGCCGCGTACTGCATGATCAGGCGCCCGGTGGTGGTCTCACCGGTGAAGCCGATCTTGGCGATACGCGGGCTGGAGGCCAGGGCCTTCCCGATCTCGCCGCCCGGGCCGGTCACGATGTTGACCACGCCGGGAGGCACGATGTCCTGGATCACCTCGGCCAGCTTCAGGATCGACCACGGGGTGGGCGACGCCGGCTTGACCACGGTGCAGTTGCCGGCGGCCAGGGCCGGGGCGATCTTCCACGCCGCCATCAGGAGGGGGAAGTTGAACGGGATGATCTGGCCGACCACGCCGAGGGGCTCGTGGAAGTGGTAGGCCACGGTGTCCTTGTCGATCTCGGTGGAACGGCCCTCGAGCGACCGGGTGGCACCGGCGAAGTACCGGAAGTGGTCGACGGCCAAGGGGATGTCGGCGGCCAGCGTCTCGAGCACCGGCTTGCCGTTCTCCCAGCTCTCGGCCACGGCCAGCATGGTCAGGTTGGCCTCGATGGCGTCGGCCACGGCGTTGAGCACGGCGGCCCGCTCGGTCAGCGAGCTTTCGGCCCAGGCGTCCTTGGCGGCGTGGGCGGCGTCCAGCGCCAGCTCCACGTCTTCGGGCGTCGATCTGGCCACCTCTGTGAAGGGGTGCCCGGTCGCCGGGCTGATGTTCTTCATGTACTGGCCTTTGGCCGGGGCCACCCAGTGCCCGCCGATGAAGTTCTCGTAGCGAGGCTTCACCTCCACCAAGCTGCCGGGCTGTCCCGGCGCCACGAACTCCCCACTGGCACTCTTCCCTGCGGCCACGGTCTCTTCGGTAACGGTCATTGTCGCCTCCAGGCTCGGGGTCGAGCCGCTTGCACGTCGTGAGCCGGCACGTCCAGACGGCCGGCCAAGAGCTGCGACGGCGCCGCGCTCTCCTCCCAGGGTACGAACGGGAGCCACCGCCGCGGTAGGGCCATAGGTCAATTCGTGGGGGCGGGGAAGGCGAGGTGGCACCCGGCCCGCCACCGGTACCGGCGAAGGGACCCGCTAGTGGTAGCGGGTGGCCACCATCAGACCGGCGAAGATCGAGCCGATGGCCGCCACCAGCCACCAGTTGTTGACCCCGCCGGGCAGCAGACCGGCGTAGTTGACGATGATGATGACGACCCCCAGGACGAACAGGCCGATGATCAGGATGCCCATCCACTTGGGACTGCTCTTGACGTTCTTCGGGACCGGGGGGGTGTAGCGGTCGTTGCCGGACCGCTCGCGGGGCTGGTTGGACGTGGTGCGCCCACCGGTGGAGCGGCCCTTCCTGGTCGCCTTCCCCGGTCCGGCATTGGCCTTGGTTGCCATGGCCGGAAGGATAGCCAGTTCCACGCTGGTGGAGGGCACCGGGAGCCACCCCCGGCCGCCGGCGATACGCTGGTGGCACCCATGGGGACCCGTGTGCTGGTCATCGACAACTACGACTCGTTCGTCTACAACCTCGCCCAGGAGCTGGGCGAGCTGGGGGCCGAGCCGGCCGTCTACCGCAACGACGAGATCGACGTCGCCGGCATCCGGGCCGCCGACCCCCAGGCCATCCTGATCTCACCCGGGCCGGGACGCCCGGAGTCCGCCGGCATCTCGCTGGACGTCGTCGCCGAGCTGGGCGGGGAGTACCCCATCCTCGGGGTGTGCCTGGGCCACCAGGCGATCGGCCAGGCCTTTGGCGGCGAGGTGGTGGCCGCCCCGATCCTCATGCACGGCAAGACGTCGCCCATCCACCACGACGGCAGGGGGGTCTTCGCCGGGCTGCCCAACCCGTTCGTGGCCACCCGCTACCACTCGCTGGTGGTGGAGCCCTCCACCGTGCCCGACGAGCTGGAGGTGACCGCCACCGCCCCTGACGGGGCGATCATGGGGCTGCGGCACCGCCGGCTGCCCATCGAAGGCGTGCAGTTCCACCCGGAGTCGATCCTGACCCCGAGCGGCCCGTCGCTGCTGTCCAACTTCCTCGCCTTCGCCCTGGTCTGACCGGGAGCCGGGCCGGCACCACCGGCTCAGTGGCCGTGGTCCGGGGGCTTCGACTGCCCGCCGGACGCGGTCGAGCTGGTAGTGGTGGACGAGGACGGCGAGGTAGTGGTGGTGGTGCTCGACGAGGTGGTCGTGGTGGTGGGTGCCGGGGCGCCCGACGACACGATGATGGTGACCGGCGTGCCGACAGGCAGCTGGGTGCCGGCGGCCGGACTGGACCCGATGACCACGCCGGCCTGGTACTGGGTCGAGGACTCCGAGGTGCCCGGGCCGACCGTCAGCCCGGCCGAGCTCAGCGTCTGGCCGGCGACGGCCTGGCTCTGCCCCGCCAGCACCGGGACCGTCGCTGTCGACGGTCCCGACGACACGGTGAGGGTCACCGACGCTCCCGTGTTGATGGTCTCACCGGGCGAGGGAGTGGCGCTGATGACCTGCCCCTGGGCGGCGTTGCTCGTCTGGTACTTGACGGTGTAGGTCAGCCCGGCGTTCGTGAGGATCGACTCGGCGTTGCCCACCGTGGTGTTGACGATGCCGGCCGGCACCGAAATCGTTTTTACCGGCGGGGCGATGGCCACCGTCAGGGTGATCGTGTCGCCCTTCTTCACCAGGGTGTCCTCGGCCGGACTGGAGACGAGGACCGTACCCACCTGGTAGTTGGCGTTGGCCTGGTTGGAGGTGACCACCTTGAGCCCGTCGGCCTTCAGCTCGGCGGTGGCCGGCGCCACCTGCATGCCGACCACCCGGGGCAGGCTGAACGACGACGACCCGCCCAGGTAGCCCAGCTGGCGGGCCAGGAAGAAGCCGACCACCGCCAGCAGCACCAGCAGCACCACCAGCGCGATCACGTAGTTCCGGGTCCGATTGGGCTCCTTCCCCTCCTCGGCGGGCTCCTCGTCGGGCTGGGACGCCAAGGCCTGGGTGGCATCGAAGCCGCCGGTGGCGCCGACGGCCCCGACGGCCATGGTGGTGCCCAGGGCTGCCTGCATCACGGTGGGGTCGTCGGCGGCCAGCACCGAGCGGCCCTCGTTGAAGCGCAGTAGGTCGGCCCGGAGCTCCTCGGCCGTCTGGTACCGGTGGGCGGGGTCCTTGGCCATGGCCTTGAGGATGATGGCCTCGAAGGTCGGCTGGATGGACGGATTGATCTCCCGCGGGGTGGGGGGCATGTCCCGGACGTGCTTGGACGCCACCGCCACCGGGGTGTCGCCGAGGAACGGCGGTCGGCCGGTCACCATCTCGAAGAGCACCACCCCCAGCGAGTAGATGTCGCTGCGGGCGTCCACCCCGATGCCCTCGGCCTGCTCGGGCGAGAAGTAGGTGGCGGTGCCCATCACCGCCCCGGTCTGGGTCAGGCTCTCCTCGGTGTTGATGGCCCGGGCGATGCCGAAGTCGGTCACCTTCACCTGGCCGTCGTCGGTGATCAGGACGTTGCCCGGCTTGACGTCGCGGTGGACCACCCCGTGCTTGTGGGCGTAGCCGAGGGCGGCGGCCGTATGGGCGCCGATGTCGGCGGCCCGCTCGGTCGACAGGGGGCCGGCGGTCTTCAGGATCGACGACAGGGGACGCCCGTCGATGAACTCCATGACGATGAAGTACGTACCGCTGTCCTCGCCCCAGTCGAACACCGGCACGATGTTCGGGTTGGAGAGGTTGGCCGCCGCCTGCGCCTCCCGGCGGAACCGCTCGACGAACGACCGGTCCACCGACAGCTCGGGGAAGAGGACCTTGAGCGCCACCGGGCGGTCGAGGAGCCGGTCGTGGGCGCGGTAGACCTCCGCCATGCCCCCTCGGGCGATCAGATGGTTCAGCTCGTAGCGCTCCGAGAAGACGCGGGGTGCCTGGGTGGGATCCATGTGGGTCAAAGCCTATGCCTGCGTTCCTGGTGGACAGTGGGTTGGTCGGGGGGGAGAGCTGGTGCCGCCATCCGGCAGCCGGTGCGGGCGAGACGGCCGGTCATCCGGAGATCCCGGCGTCGGCCCGGACATCGCCCAGGATCTGTTTGACGATGGGGCCCGAGTAGACGGCACCGGTGGCGGTGCCCGGCTGGTTGGGGAGCACCACGGCGATGGCCACCTTGGACTGGTCCACCGGGGCGAAGGCGATCAGCCAGTCGGTGGTGAACGGCGGGTTGGGCCCGAACGAACCCACCTGGGCGGTGCCGGTCTTGGCCGCCACGTCCCAGCCGGCCGGGAACACCCCAGCTGCCGTACCCGAGCGGGCCACCCCCTGCATGAAGGTGGTGAGGGTGGTGGCCGTCTGCGGGGAGATCGACTTCTGCCACGGCTTTGGCGTGTAGGTCTCCACCAGGTTGCCCTGGGAGTCGCGTATCTGGGCCATCACGTGGGGGGTCATCTCCACCCCGCCGTTGGCCACCGTGCCGGCCACCATGGCCATCTGCAGGGCGGAGGCGGTGACGTTCTCCTGACCGATGGCCGACTTCATCAGGCCGGGGATGCCGCTCTGGCCGGTGGGGGAGAAGTCCGCCACCGTGCCGAAGTTGGAGGCCGCCACGGTGTCGGCGGGGAGGTCGATCGGGACCTTCTGATTGAACCCGTACAGCTGGGCCTGGTTGACCAGGGCGGTGGCTCCCAGCTGCTCGCCGATGGAGGCGAAGTCGGCGTCGCAGGACTCGATCAGCAGCACTTCCAGGGGTCCCGGGCCGCCTTGCGGGCAGAGCCCGGAGTGGTAGTTGGTCAGGACCTGCGGGGGGTTCCCCGTGTCGGGGAGCGTCACGGACGACACCGACGGGTACGTCATGTTGGTCAGCGTCGGGCTGGTCTCCAGCACCGCCGAGGTGGTCACCACCTTGAAGCTCGAGCCGGGGGGGTTCACCTCCGCGTAGGTGCCGGCCACGAGGGGATCGCCCAGCTGAAGGAGCAGGGCCTTCCACGCCGCCGTCTGGGTGGCGGTGTTCTCCGACACCAGGGGATTCGGGTTGAACGTCGGGTTGGAGTACATCGCCTCGATGGCACCGGTGGTCGGGTCGAGGACCACGGCCGCCGCACCGATCACCCCGGTCTGGCCGATGGCCGTGGCCACCTGCTCCTGCAGCTGAGAGTTCATGGTGAGCGTCACGTTGTCGGTGACGGTGTTGTTCGCCAGCAGGTCCTGCAGCGTGGTGGCGGGCTTGTTGTGGGCCCTGAGGTAGTTGTTGTACTCGGCCTCCACCCCGTGGAAGTTGCCGTAGATGGTCGAGTCGAAGCCGACGACCTGGGCGAACAGCGTTGCGGTGTTGGCCGGGTAGACGCGCTGGTACTTGTAGGCACTGCCCGGTGGGGCCAGCACCGACTGGGCGAGGGTGACCCCGTCGGCCGAGATGATCGAGCCCCGGGGTTGGCTGACGTTCGCTTCGATCACCCGCGGGTTGTTGGGCGAGTTGGCCAGCGAGTTGGCCTTCAGCACCTGGATGTTGTTGAGCTGGAGGAAGAGGGCCACGAAGCACAGCACCAAGAAGACCCCCAGACGACGGATGCGCTTCTCCATCAGCCCGGCGCCTTCGTCGTGGCGGTCGGCGGCCCGGTCGTGGTGGTCGGCGGGGGCGGCAGGGTCGAGGTGGTGGTGTGGGTGCTCTGATAGTCGGACCGCAGATTGACCACGTAGGTCTGGGCGGCCTGGAGCGAGGACTCCTGGACGCCCGCCTGCACGTTCGGCGCGTCCGTCTGGGTCAGGTCGGCGATGGTCAGCCCGGTCCGCTCCACCAGCCGGGGGTGGTACCAGAGGAAGCCGCCGATCCGGCCCTGGTAGATCATCACCTCGTTGCCGTTGCTGCTGAGCCCCACGTAGTACGAGTTGATGTCGTACCAGCGGACGGCGTACAGCGCCCCGGCCACGATGGCCACGAACAGCACGGTGAAGAGGAAGGTCCGGAAGGTGATCAGGCGGCGGCCACGGGCCCTCCGTCGCTCGCGGCGCTTGGTCCGGCGCCGCTCCCGGCGGTTGGGGATCTTGGCCTCGGGGACGGGGACCGGTCCACGTGGTCCGGCCGGGTGCTCGTCGCCGGGGGACGGGACGGCCACGAAGTCCGACGACACCGCGGCGACCGCCGGGGTCGAGCCGCTGTCCTCCTCGCCGATGACCACGTCCACCACCACGGCGGTGATGTTGTCGCTGCCCCCGTGGCTGCGGGCCGCCCTTACCAGGAGGTCGGCGGCCTGTTGCGGGTCGCCGATGGTGGCGAGGATCTCGATGATCTGGTTGTCGCCCAGCTCGTTGGTCAGCCCGTCGCTGCAGAGGAGGAACCGGTCCCCCCGGGTGGGTCGGATCCTCCACAGGTCGACGTCGACGTCGGGGGAGACGCCGAGGGCGCGGGTCAGGATGTGCCGGTGCGGATGGACCAGGGCCTCGGCCGGGGTCAGCTCCCCGGTGGTCACCATCTCCTCGGCCAGGCTGTGGTCGTTGGTGACCTGGGTGAGCTGGCGGTCGTGGAACCGGTAGACACGGGAGTCACCCACGTTGACCAGGGCGAGCACGTCCCGACCGGCCTCGTCGACCAGCGCCACCGCCACCAGGGTGGTGCCCATCCCCCGGAGCTCGGCGTTGTCGATGCTGTGCTGCCAGACGACCTCGTTGGCGGAGGTGACCGCCTCGGCCAGGCCGGCGCCGGTGGGCTGGCGGCCGAAGGCCGCCTGAAGGGAGTCGATGGCCAGGCGCGAGGCGACCTCGCCGCCGGCGTGGCCACCCATGCCGTCGGCCACCGCGAACAAGGTGCCCGTCTCGAGGGCCAGGTCCTGGTTGGAGGACCGGACCAGTCCGACGTCGGTGGCCGACCCCGATCGGAGGACGGTCACGTCACTTCCCCACTTCGAACACGGTGCCGCCCACCTGTAGCAGGTCCCCTTTTTCGATCCGGGTACGCTCGGCGATCCGCTCGGTGTTCACCCACGTGCCGTTGGTGGACCCGAGATCCTCGACCCACAGGTCGCCGTCCAGCCGGAACAGGCGGGCGTGGAGGTTGGAGGCGAAGGTGTCGTAGTCGATGGGAACGCCGCATCCCGGAGCCCGGCCCACGGTGACCTCTTCGCCGAGGTCGTAAATCCGACCCACGTGGTCCTCGGGCCTCACCACGTGGAGGCGCAGCCGCTTGCCCCGGCGGGCCTTGCCCACGATGGCCGGGTCGAGCTCGTCGTCCTTGTCGCGACGCCGCTTGCGCTTGAGCGGCCGGACCTCCACGTAGACGGCCCGCACCACCCACATGAAGAAGAGCCACAGCAGCAGGATGACCCCGTACTCCAGGGCGCGCAGGACGGGCGCATTGGCCGGCCCCGGGAGTGCTGCGACATACAGATGCATATGGGTTCAGGCGTCCGCCGCCGTCACGACGCCTCGAACCGGAGAAACGTCGTCCCGACCACGATCTCATCGCCGTCCACCAGGACCCGCTCGCGGATCGGGGCGCCGTTGACCCGTGTCCCGTTGGTCGAGTTGAGGTCCACCACCACCACGTCGTTGCCCGACCGCCGGATCTCGGCGTGGCGACGGCTGGCGTTGGGGTCGGACACCACCACCGAGGACTCGGGAAGGCGGCCGATGGTGATCGGCTCGGGCCCGAGCACGATGCGCTCCCCGTCGGCCAGGACGATGGAGGCGGCGGTCAGCCCGGACGGCCCCTCGTGGACCTCGGAGACGATGTTGAACCGACCCCGGCGCAGGCGGGGGTCCTCGACGGCCGAGACGGTGACCGGGCCCACGAAGACATAGTCCTCGGTGCGAGCGTGCTCGCGGGCGGCCTCCTCGAGCTCCCGGACGAGGGCGTCGAGGAAGCTCTCGAACCGCTCGAACTCAGAGGGCGAGAGGTAGACGACGAAGGAATTGGGCGCGATGAGGCCGTGGACGCCCAGTCGTCGCTTGAGGTCCATCTCCCTGGTGAGCCGACGCCCGATCTCCACCGGGTGGAGTTCGCCCCGAAAGGCCCTGGAGAACGTACCGTCGACGATGCGCTCGAGGCGCCCTTCGAACTTCTGAAGTCCCATGCTGGCCACATGCTACCGGTGCCAACCTCCTGGTAGGCGGTAGGGGAGCCAAATCTGCCCCGGGGCGCGCCCCGGTGCCGAATTCGGTGGCCCAGGGCGGTTCGGGCCCGGGTCCTCGTGGAGGAAGGGGTGGTTTCTTCGGGTAATCTCGGGCGGTCGCTCGGGCGAGTGGCGGAATTGGCAGACGCGCAGGATTCAGGTTCCTGTGTCCGAAAGGATGTGGGGGTTCAAGTCCCCCCTCGCCCACTCTTTGTCACAACGGCAACACACACTCTGACCCATATCGCGACTCTGGAGTGATCGGAGACTGCCGGCAACAAGCCCTCTCAGGGGCCGATGCCAGCCCACGGTCTGACATCGTGATGGCGGGACGAAATCCCAGCCAGGTTCCGGCGGCGCGATCGCTGTACGGCGCCCTGCACCTCGCACGAACCCTCTCGTCCGCTGGTTGGCCGCATGTACCGGGCCGCTGTACCGTCGGTCGCATGAGCGATGGCGTGCAGGTGTCGGCGGACGACTCGGGACCGGTTGGCGCCCCCGGACTCGACATCTACACCGAGCCCGACGGCGATCCGGACACCCTGGCCAACCTCGGCCCGCTGGGCCCCATGGCAGGCATCTGGGAGGGGACCGGCGGCACCGATATCCATCCGGTGGTGGGGGGAACCGAGCAGAACGCCTTCTTCGAGCACTACGAGCTCCAGCCCATCGACCGCCAGACCAACGGTCCCCAGCTGTTCTACGGGCTCCGCTACCACACCCACATCGTGAAGCCCGGCGAGGTGGAGACCTTCCATGACCAGGTCGGCTACTGGCTGTGGGAGCCGGCCACCGAATCCGTCACGTTCACCCTCGCCATCCCCCGGGGCCAGGTCCTTCTCGCCAACGGTCCGGCGGCACCCACGGCCACCGAGTTCGAGCTCACGGCCGCCCTCGGCACCGAGGTCTACGGCATCCTGTCCAACCCGTTCCTCGACACCAACTTCCGGACCGTCAGCTTCCGGATGCACGTCACGATCGGCGGCGACGGAACGTGGTCGTACGAGGAGGACTCCATGCTGGCGATCCCGGGCCGCGACGAGCTCTTCACCCACCACGACGCCAACACCCTCACCCGGATCGCCCCGCCCACCGCCAACCCGCTGGCGATGGCCGTACCCACCTGATGCAACGCACTCCGGATGGTGGCCCCAAGCTGCGGGTGCTGAGAATCTCATCCATCGTCCCTTGCGCCGCCCGAACCCGCCGGACGACGTCAAATCCGGGTCAGCCGTTCCTACCGGACATCACCAGCCGATCGAGGCTCTCCGCACTCATCGGGCGCTCGAAGTAGTAGCCCTGCCAGAAGTCGGTCCCGAGTGTCGTCACTTCCTGGCGCCGCTCTTCTGTCTCGACTCCTTCGCTGACGACGGTCATACCCAGCAGATGGGCCAACTCGATGATCTTCATGACGATGGAGCGACTGGCCCTGTCGAAGCCGAGGTCGACGATGAACGATTGATCGAGCTTGATGATGTCGACGGGGAACTGTCGGAGATAGCTCAGCGATGAGTAGCCCGTCCCGAAGTCGTCGAGGGCCACGTTCAGCCCGAGTCCCTTGAGATCGGTGAGAATCACGAGGGCTCGTTCGGGGTCCCTCAACAGAGCGCTCTCGGTGAGCTCCAGAGTGAGCAGGCCGGCACTCGTGTCCGTGTCGGCAAGGACCTCCTCCACAATGGCGGCGAATCCTGAGGCCATGAGTTGATGCGCCGACACATTGACGGCCATCGCCAAGGAGTCGTGGCTTCCCGCGTGCGACCAGCGCTTCCAGTCGGCGCACGCCCGGCTGAGCGCCCATCGTCCAATCTCGATGATGTCCCCGGTCTGTTCGGCGAGCGGTATCAGCATCGTCGGTGGAACCGGGCCCCGAGTCGGGTGGTCCCAACGGAGGAGTGCTTCGACCCCGGCGATCATCCCGGTGCCGGCCCGGACGATGGGCTGGTAGTCGAGTCGCAGCTCACCTCGATCGACCGCGTGGTGCAGGTCACGCTGCAGAGCGGCCCGGTTCTCCTCGACATGTCGCTGACGGAGATCGATCACTTGGCTGCGGGCGCCACCTTTGTGCTTCACCTGGTACATGGCGATGTCGGCATCCCGGAGCAGCTGTTCCGGATCGTTCTGATCCGTGCCGGCGATGGCGATGCCGATGCTCCCGGAGATCTCGACCACGGCACCCGGCAGTTCGAACGGCTCCTCCAATGCCTCCACGACACGGAGTGCGATCGCTTCGGCATGCGTCTGGTCGTCGAGCTCCTCGGACAGGATGACGAACTCGTCCCCCGACAGGCGGGCGAGCGTGTCGCCGGGACGGAGGAGGCGGGTGATCCGTTCGGCCACGGCAACCAGGAGCGCGTCTCCCGTCTGATGACCGTAGGTGTCGTTGACGTCCTTGAAGCGGTCGAGATCGATGAAGAACACCGCGGACCGCATATGCGAGCGCCGGCTTCGCAGAAACGCATGCTCCATGCGTTCCAACAGGAGGATGCGATTCGGAAGGCCGGTGAGGTCGTCGTGAACCGAGCGTTCGCGCGCCCGATCGGACGCATCCTGCAGATCGGTCCGGGCTTGGGCATTCACCAGGTACGCAGCGGTCACGTCAGCGAGCGTCTGCGCATCGATCATCTCGTCGTCGCTCAACGGCCCTGGGGTGTCGCGGTACAGGTCGAGCGCTCCGAGCTGCTTCGAACCCTGGCGCAGCGGGAAGGTGAACACCGCCCCAAGTCCCTCTTTGAGCGCTCGGGGCCTGAACCGTGTGAAGTCATCGCCGCTGCGAAGGTCCGGGACGGAGACGGCTTCACCCGACTGATAGGCAGCCACGCAGGGCCCTTCCCCGAGCTCGGTCTGCAGCTGCTCATAGCGCAACGCCGAATCGTCCGAGGCGGCCACGTAGCGGGGACGCAGCGTCGGGGAGATGAGCGTCACCCCGGCGGCCGTGATCGGCATCATCTCGACGATCCTCAGGACGAGGTGCTCCAAGATCCCCTGGATGGGGAAGTCGGTCACCATCGTCCGGGCGAAATCGCTCAAGACCGCAGAAAGCTGCTTTTCACTCGACATTCGGGCCGCCCCGTGCTGCGCTCCAAGCGCCCCTCGCCGACCCCCAAATTATCACGATCAGTATCACGATCACGACATCCAGTCAGGACATCCAGGCGGCCAGGCTCCGGCCGCCGTCGCCCGGCCCGTTGAGCGCTCGCTGAGGGCGGCCGCCCAGGCTGCGGTGGCTGCGGGCGGCCCACACTCGGAAGCACCCCGAGCCCCGACCTGAAGTCCGGGCGCCGGCGGAACTACCATCGCCCTATGGGCGGAGCAAGATCACGGGTGATCGCCGCCTTGGTGATCACCGCCACCGCGCTGGTGGCCGGCAGCTCGGCGGCGGGAGCCAGCGCATCGGCGAACGCGCCTGTCGTGACCCAGATCGTGCTGCAGGGTCCCACCGCCTACCAGCCCAAGGCGCCACCGGGCGGAGGCACGGACGACTACCACTGCACGCTGCTCGACCCGCACCTGAAGAGCAACGCCTTCATCACCTCGATCGACTTCCAGCCCAACAGCCCCGAGGTCCACCACGAGATCACGTACGAGGTCCCGCCCGACCTGGTGGCCGAGGCAGAAGCCCAGAACGACGGCGGCAAGGGCTGGACGTGCTTCGGCGAGTCGGGGCTCTCCGGGTCCGGTGCCAGTCGCTCCCTGAACGGTGGGACCCCGTGGCTGACGGCCTGGGGACCGGGCCACAACATCTCCAAAGAGCCGGCCGGCACGGGCGCGCCGATGCCGGCCGGGAGCCTGGTCATCGTGCAGGAGCACTACAACATGCTGGCGGGGGACAAGCCGGTCCGCTCCCAGCTCACCCTCGACACGGTGCCGGCCACCACTCCGCTGCGCCCCCTGCGCCTGGAACTGGCCGCCGCCCCGCCGGACATCCCGTGCCCAGCCGGAGCCACCGGCCCTCTGTGCAGTCGCTCGGCGGAGCTGGCGAGCGTGGGCCAGCGTTTCGGGGCCTCCCAGGAGGCACTGGTCAGCGGGCTCGAGGCAATCTGCGGTCACAACCCGACCGACCCGCCGGAAGGTGACACCGCCACCTGCACGTGGCCCATCCGGGGCCGCGGGAATATCGTGGAGCTGGCGCCGCACATGCACCTGCTGGGTGTAGGCATGAAATTCGTCCTCAATCCGGGCACCCCGACGCAGCGGACCCTGCTCAACGTGACGGACTACGACTTCCACTACCAGCACGGCTACGACCTGGCCAAGCCGGTACCGGTGGGTCCGGGCGACACCATCGGCATCACCTGCACCTACGATCCCACGCTGGAGCAGGAGCTCCCGAACCTGCGCAGAGTGCCCCCTCACTTCGTCACCTGGGGGGACGGATCGACCGACGAGATGTGTCTCGGGCTGATCCTCATGACGCCGCCGACCAGCGAATCCGAATCGGTGGCGCTGGCCCACGCCTTCTCGACCAGCGTCTGAGCAGGGTCTGCCACCACGATCCGGGATGTCGGGTGCCCTCACGTGCATGCCCTCTTCGGCAAGGCACAGGCAGCCGAAGGGGCCGGCTGCGGGAGCACCGCCGTCCTTCCCGCTGCACCGAGTCGAGGCCCTGACTGGTGCGTGCTCACGTCCGGCTCTTAAGACTTCGTGCCAAAAAGCCGAAAGTGAAAGGGGTAGGAACGAACTAGGAGTCTGACGTGGTGGATAGTCTGAATAACGGGCAACCGCAATCCAGGTCTGCTTCGAAATCGACCAGGGATACGGGTATCCCCTCTTCGGGTCGGTTGGCGGCGCTGATCGGTGCCAGATCCGATCAGACACTCGTGTCGTGGCTGGACACGCACGCCGATGCGATGGTGGGCGCGGTCAGCCAGATCGGTGCGCCCGTGGAGATGCCGGCATCAGTCCCGCTGGGACCGGAGCATCAGGAGGACACCCGCTCGTTCCTCGAGCTGGTGGTCCCCGAGGACTCGCGTGCCGTGACCGATGCATTCGTGGCTGCCCTCACCCGGGGGGTCGGTGTCGCCAAGGTCCACATGTCCAGCGACCCGGACAACTCGTTCCTTCTGCACTACCTGGATCTACGGGAAGAACACGGCATCATCTTGCGGCTGGTGACCCCTGGTGACACCGTCGGTGACCAGTACAGCGAGCCGATCCGAGCCGATGAGCTCGCCTCCACCCGACCGCGCCTCGGCATCATGATCAAGAGCGAGACCGCTGCCATCATCTCTGTCGATCAGGCCATCACGCTCATGCTGGGATGGACCGCTGAGGACTTGGTAGGTCACTCGACCCTTGACTTCGTCCATCCGGACGATCACGTCCGGGCCATCGACAACTGGATGAGCCGGCTGACCAGGGAGCACGGCCACAGCGTCCAGAGCACACGACTCCGCTATCTTTGCAAGGACGGCACCTGGCTTTGGCTCGAGACCTCAAATGACTTCCAGCTTCGAGAGGATGGAACGACAGTTGTCGTGGCCCAGCTACTCGACGTTTCCGATGAGATGGCGGCAGTCGAGGCGCTGCGTTACAACGAGCAGTTCCTCCGGCGACTGACCGATACCGTACCTGTCGGGCTCTTCCACATCGCCGGGAACAACAACGTGCTCTTTGTCAACCCCGTGCTCCAAGACCTGATCGGAGACGTCTCGATCCAGTCGCTGTCCGACCTCACCACCGCCATGGCGGCTGCGGGACCGATCTTGGACGCGGCGATCGCCGGTGTCATGACTGATGGCCGTGACACCGACCTGGATCTGAGCTTGAACACGGACAACGAAGGGTTGCGATCGGTTCGAGTCACGTTGCGCGCCGTGGTCGGCGAGGAACGAGTGCTCGGAGTCCTGGGCTGCGTGGTGGACGTGACCGACCTGAGGAAGTTGGCCGATACCGATGTTCTGACCGGGCTCCGTAACCGGCGAGCGATCGTGAGCGATCTCGAGGAGGATCTCATCCTCCATGCCGGCAACGTGAGCGTGATCTATGCCGATCTCGACGGCTTCAAGCTGGTCAACGACCGGTACGGCCACCAGGTGGGGGACCAGCTGCTCGCCGATGTGGCCGGACGGCTCAGTTCGGCACTCCGGCCCGGAGATCGCGTCGGGCGCCTCGGAGGAGACGAATTCCTCGTCGTGTGCCCTGGCGTGGCAACCCCCAAAGCCGTGCTCGAGGTGGCACGACGCCTGGACAAGGTTCTCAAACCGGCGTTCTGCCTATCCGATATCTCGGTTCGTGTCGTGGCCAGCCTGGGCATCGCCTGCGGCACGCCCGGCGTCACGGCCGATGAGCTCATCTCGTGCTCCGACTCGGAGATGTACGAGGTCAAGCAGGCACGCGGGAGTGCTCCACCAGAACTTCTGGTGAGTCGTTCAGCCAGCCAGTAGCGCCGCGGTTCGATCTGGGACCGCCGGGCCACTCGAGCCACCCTCGCCCAGCGGTGGCGCGGTGAGCCCCGCCGACCCGGGACCGCTCGATCGTCGGTGATCCCGTCCGGCGCCCAGGCAGTGGAGCCGATGCCCGACGTAGTCTCGGTCTCGTTCCCGAACCTGACCCCGAAGCGAGGCGACGATGACCCCGGCACAGGATGCACCCGCGCAGGGCCCCCTGGGCCCCCTCGCCCGCTACGAGCAGAACGTCATCGACCGGATCGAGAACTTCAACGACCCGCGCCAGGAGTGGCGGCGACTCTTCTCCGAGCTGCTCGGCACGTTCTTCCTGGTGCTGGTGGCGGCGGGCGGGGGCATGATGAGCCAGGCCTTTCCGGGGGTGATCAGCCGCTCGGCGGCGGTCGTGGCCCCGGGCCTGATGGTCATGGGGATCATCATGTTCATGGGCAAGGTGTCCGGCGCCCATCTGAACCCGGCCGTCAGCATCGCCTTCGCTCTGCGCCGGGACTTCCCGTGGCGGCGCGTCCCCGGCTACATCGTCACGCAGCTCATCGGGGCCACGCTCGCCGCCCTCGTCCTGCACGCCATCATCAATGTGTCGGCCAGGTACGGGGCCAACTATCCCGCCCATGGCTACTCCGACCTGGCGGCGTTCTGGATGGAGCTCATCTTGACCATGGGCCTGGTCAGCGTGATCCTGGGCACCGCCTCGGGCGCCCAGAACATCGGGATCTTCGGTGCCTTGGGGGTCGGTGGCTACATCGCCCTGGCCGGTCTGTGGGGCAGCCCCATCTCGGGCGCCTCGATGAACCCGGCCCGCACGTTCGGGCCCGACCTGGTCGGCACCACCTTTACCGGCTACTGGGTCTACGTGGCCGGGCCGATCGCCGGTGCCACACTGGCGGCCGGTGCCGCCTTCGTCCTGCGGGGCCGAGGCGGTGGCAGGTCCGGTGCCGGGGCGGCGCAGGGCGGCCTCTTCACCGAGGTGTTCGAGTCCGGCCAGTCCTGAGAGAGGTGAATTCTTCGCGTGACCCTTGATCCACGCAGGCTTCCGGGCGAGAGTGGCCGGTCGCGAGCAGGGTCGACGGCCTCACCCAACATCTCGAGGCGCAAGGAGAGGGCATGGGCACAGAGAGGGACCGCGTCGCTGGGTTCGGCCATCTGGAGGACGGGCTGCGGACGGCCAGCGACTGGTACTGGTGGGGGCCGTATCTGAGCGAGCGTCAGTGGGGGACGGTGCGCGAGGACTACAGCGCCGACGGCGACGCCTGGAGCTACCTCACCCACGACCAGGCCAGATCCCGCGCCTACCGCTGGGGCGACGACGGACTGGCCGGGTTCTCCGACATCGAACAGCGGCTGTGCCTCGGACTGGCCCTGTGGAACGGTCGTGACCCGATACTGAAGGAGCGGCTCTTCGGGCTGAACCAGTCCGAAGCCAACCACGGCGAAGACGTCAAGGAGTACTGGTGGTATCTCGACGGGCTCCCCAGCCATGCGTGGAACCGCTGGCGCTACCACTACCCCCAGGGCGCCTTTCCCTACGGGGACCTGGTGGCCGAGAACAGCCGGCGGAGCCGCACCGAGCCCGAGTACGAACTGCTCGACACCGGCGTCTTCGACGAGGACCGCTACTGGGTGGTCGAGGCCCACTACGCCAAGGCCGACCCCACCGACCTGCTGCTCGAGATCGAGGTCACCAACGCCGGCCCCGAGGCCGACACCCTCCACGTGCTGCCCACTGCCTGGTTCCGCAACACCTGGTCGTGGGAGGTCGACGGCGACAAGCCCCAGTTGGGCCTGGACGAGCTGGGCCTGCGCATCGACCATCCCTGGCTGGGCACCCTCGAGCTGGTGGCGGGTCCGAGCCCTGACGGGACCAGCCCTGAGCCGTTGTTCTGCGAGAACGAGACCAATGCCGCTCGCCTGTTCGGCGTCGATCCCCTCACCCCGTTCCCCAAGGACGGCATCAACGACCACGTGGTGCACGGGGCACCCACGGTCAACCCCGAACGGGTCGGCACCAAGGCGGCCTACTGGTACCGGCTCCACGTCGGGCCGGGCGAGACGGTGACCGTGAAGCTACGGCTGCGGCCCAGGAGCGAAGACCGCCCCCCGACCGACGAACTGCTCGGGACGGGCTTCGACACCGTGGTGGCCCGACGACGAGCCGAGGCCGACGAGTTCTACGCCGGGCTCACCGGACCCACCTGCACGGACGACGAGGCCCTGGTGATGCGCCAGGCCTTTGCCGGCCTGCTGTGGAGCAAGCAGCTCTACCACTACGACGTGGCCCGCTGGTTGGAAGGGGACCCGACCCAGCCTCCGCCTCCCGAGGGCCGATCGAACGCCCGCAACGCCCGCTGGCGGCACTTCGAGTCCTTCGACATCATGTCCATGCCCGACAAGTGGGAGTACCCGTGGTTCGCCGCCTGGGATCTGGCCTTCCACTGCATTCCCCTGGCCCACATCGACCCGGCGTTCGCCAAGTACCAGTTGATCCTGGTGTGCCGTGAGTGGTTCCAGCACCCCAACGGGGCGCTGCCGGCGTACGAGTGGGACTTCGGCGACGTGAACCCACCGGTCCAGGCCTGGGCCGCCCTCGAGGTGTTCGCCATCGACGGGGGGACCGACCTCGAATTCCTGAGCCGGATCCTCGACAAGCTCATGGTGAACTTCACCTGGTGGGTCAACCGCGAGGACGCCGACGGCTCGAACCTGTTCGAGGGCGGGTTCCTCGGTCTCGACAACATCGGTCCGATCGACCGGTCCCACCTCCCGGTGGGCGGGCTGCTCCAGCAGGCCGACGCCACCGGCTGGATGGCCTACTACGCGCTGACCCTCGGCACCATCGCCTCGATCCTCAACCGCGCCGGCCAGCGGCCGGTCACCGACCTGGTGGTCAAGTTCCTCGAGCACTTCGCCCTGGTGTCGGAGGCGATGGACCGCCTGGGGCTCTATGACGAGACCGAAGGCCTCTACTTCGACCGCCTCCGCCTACCGGACGGCACCGAGGTCCCGATCAAGGTCCGCTCCATGGTCGGGATCATCCCCATGCTGGCCTCGGGCATCGTCGACGGGGCCCTGCTCGACCGGGCCCAGCTGCTCGGCAAGGGCTTCGCCTCCCACCGCCAGCAACTCGACCTCGACCAGCTGGCCGCCACAGGCGTGCTGCGCGGCGAGCCGGGCGACCAGCGATTGATGCTCGGTGTCGTGAGCATGGACCACGTCCTGCGCCTCGTCAGCCGTCTGCTCGACGAGAGCGAGTTCCTCTCGCCCCACGGCCTGCGCGCCCTGTCCGCCTACCACCGCCAGCATCCCTGCGTGCTGGACGTCGAAGGGGTGCACGCCAGTATCGACTACGAGCCCGCCGAGTCGACGACCGCCATGTTCGGAGGGAACTCCAACTGGCGGGGACCGGTGTGGTTCCCGCTCAACTACCTCGTCTGCAACGCCATCGAACGCTACGGCCGGTTCCTGGGTGACGAGGTCCGACTCGACTACCCGACCGGTTCGGGAAACCAGCTGTCCCTCGACGAGATCGCCACCGAGCTGCGCAAGAGGACGGTGGCGCTCTTCCTGGTGGACGGGGACGGCCGCCGACCTTGCTTCGGCCGCTACGAAAAGCTGCAGACCGACCCTCGATGGAAGAACAACCTCCTGTTCAACGAGTACTTCAACGGTGACACTGGCGAGGGGCTGGGCGCCACCCACCAGACCGGATGGACGGCACTGGTGGCCGACCAGATCCGCCGAGCCCACGACCCCGACGTGCTCTCGCTCTTCGACGTGGCCCACCGGGTCGCCGGCCAGTGAACGCCGACGGGGCCGACGTTCCTGACTTCGACGACGGCTTGCTGGCTGCTGCCAACGGCCGGCAGGACGCCGTTCACCATGGCGGCCGCCACGCTCCCACCGCCACCGCCGGGCGGGCCCGCGGGACCGTTCGGAGGCGAGCTCCCTGAGCGTCCGGGCTGCCGGAACACGCTGCGGCTGTGTCAGCATTGTGTGGTGCTGACGTCCCAGGTGTGCAGAGAGGACAGCTTGACGTCCCCGGCCCTGCGCGCCTGGGCCGACCGGCTGCGGCCGATGTGGGATCCCGACGGCACGGACCCCAAGGACATGATCGTGCACCGGAAGATGTGGGAGTGGCTCTTCATCTGCGAGGCGCTGTCCGAACGGGACATGCTCCGGCCCGGACGCTCCGGCATCGGGTTCGGTGTCGGCAAGGAACCCCTGGCGGCCTTGTTCGCCGATCGAGGGTGTCGGGTGGTGGCGACCGACCTTCAACCAGACCGTGCCGAGGCAGCCGGGTGGACACGGTCTGGCGACGAGTACGCCCACGGGCTCGACGGCCTCAACGATGCCGGGCTCTGCGATCCGCAGAGGTTCTCCGAGCTCGTCTCCTACCGCGACGTGGACATGACCAGGTTGCCCGCCGACCTCGGCCAATTCGACTTCTCGTGGTCGTCGTGCGCCTTCGAGCACCTCGGTTCGCTCGAGGCCGGGGCTGACTTCGTCGATCGACAGATGGCATGTGTGCGTCCGGGGGGAGTCGCAGTCCACACCACCGAGTACAACATCTCGTCTGACACCGCCACCATCGACGCGGCCCCGACCGTCCTCTACCGTCGTCGTGACCTGACCGAGCTCGCAGAGCGCCTCACCCGTCAGGGATACCGGATCACCCTCGATCTGACCGAGGGAGAAACACCCGCCGACCGCCACGTCGACGTGCCCCCGTTCAGCGACACCCATCTGCGCACGATGCTCGGTGAGTTCGTGACGACGTCGGTGGCGCTGGTGGTGGAGAAGCCCGATGACTGGCTTCCCCGACGGACCGGATGGAGATCGGTGCTCAGAGCCCGCCGGTAGACGACCGCCGCCGACCCGGTGGCCTACCGGAGGGTGGCGGCGAGCTGCTTCCTGCGATGCAGGGCGTAGGCCAACCCGCCGATCGCCATGGCCGAGAGGGGAAGGAGGATGGTGAGCGGTGCCTCCGGCGTCCCTGTCCCGGGGCTGGAGGGGACGCAGCCGGAGAACAGCCCCTGGCTCACGGTGTTGCCGGTGAACTGGCCGGTCGCACCGCCGAGCAGGCTGCCCGTGACCGTGCTGCTGGTGACGGCCATGGTCCCGTTCGGCTCCATCACGGTCCCCTGCCACTTCTCACTGGAGAGCGACATCGAGCCGACGGCGAAGTTCCATACGACATCACTGGCTACGACACCACCGGTGAGGGTGACGGTCTGGTTCTTGAGGGTCAGGCCGCTGGTGCCGGTGACGTTGATGACCACGACCGCCCCGGCCGGGGCGCTGATCGTCAGGGTGGTGGCAGCCTTCACCGCCGCCTCCGTCACCGTGAAGACATCGGTGAGCGCCCCGGTACCCGTGCCGGTGAACGTCAGCGTCGACCCGGAGGTGACGGACGTGCCCGTGCTGGCCAGCGAGGAGAAGGTGCCCGACGCCGCGGTCAGTGCCGCCTGGGCCGTGGCGAACTGGAACGGGAGGCCGGAGGCCGGCACCTGGGTGACGGTCCCTCCACCGGGCGTCAGGATCGACCCTGCCGTGTACGACCCGACGTACTCCACGCTGCCGTGCTCCACCGTCCCCGAGTACCCCGCGGCGCTGTTCAACGAACCACCCACCACCAGGGTGACCTGCGAGGCGGGCGGCCCCGGGACCGACGCCACGGTCGAGTTGTACAGGCTGGAGTCGGAGCCGTAGGCGGCGCTCCCTTGGACGGTCTCGTTGGTGAGCGCCGACCCCGCCGTGGTGTACTCGCCGTAGTTGGCCGCACTGCCGAGGGACACGCAGCTGGCGGCCCCCGCCGCACCGGCAAGCAGGCCGACACCGGCCATTGTGGCGAGCACGGCGCCACCGGCCAGGGGGAAAATTCGCCTAGGTGTACCAAGTACGTCCGTCTTCATACGGTCATTGAACTGATCGGCACGTAGCAACTCAACATGCGATCCGGCGCGGTGAGTGAACCTTTTGCTACGTATGTGAAGTTCCTGAAACAACAACCACCGGGGGTGCCGACGTTGACGCCACTGGTGACAGATCTCATCACTCCGGTGGCCGCGTGATAGGGGAACGACCCCCGCCACTCGGGTGAGCATGTCTGCGCTGAGACAAGGAGAGCGGATCCGATCCACCCCTCTGGACACCCCGCCCCCACGAAACCCGACTTGTCGACTCAGGTTTTCGACCCTAGGGTCAGGGACGCCAGCCAGCGAAAGGCGTGAACACCATGAGAATTGCCGACGACATCACCCAGCTGATCGGCGGCACGCCACTGGTCCGCCTGCGGAGGCTGACCGTGGGGGTGGGGGCCGAGGTCGTGGCCAAGCTGGAGTTCTTCAACCCGGCCGGCAGCGTCAAGGATCGCATCGGGGTCGCCATGATCGACGCCGCCGAGGCGGCGGGCCTGATCGGGCCCGACACCATCGTCCTCGAGCCCACCAGCGGAAACACCGGCATCGCCCTGGCCATGGTGTGCGCGGCCCGCGGCTACCGGTGCGCCTTCACCATGCCCGAGACGATGAGCAAGGAGCGCCGGGCCCTCCTCCGTGCCTACGGGGCCGAGCTGTTCCTGACGCCGGGACCCGAGGGCATGCCCGGTGCCATCGCCAAGGCCGAGGAGCTGGCCAAGGGCGACAGCCGGTACTTCATCCCCCAGCAGTTCGAGAACCCGGCCAACCCGGCCATCCACCGGGCCACCACCGCCGAGGAGATCTGGAACGACACCGATGGCGAGGTCGACATCCTGGTCGCCGGGGTCGGCACCGGGGGGACCATCACCGGGGTCGGCGAGGTCCTGAAGGAACGCAAGCCCTCGGCGCAGATCATCGCCGTGGAGCCGGCCGCCTCGCCGGTGCTATCGGGCGGCCAGAAGGGCCCCCACCCGATCCAGGGCATCGGCGCCGGCTTCGTCCCGGCCATCCTCGACGTCGCCATCATGGACGAGATCATCAAGGTGGAGAACGACGACGCCTTCGACCTGGCCCGCCGGGCGGCCAAGGAAGAGGGTCTGCTGGTGGGGATCTCATCGGGTGCGGCGATCTGGGCCGCGCTGCAGGTGGCGGCCCGCCCGGAGAACGACGGCAAGCTCATCGTGGTGGTCATCCCCTCGTTCGGCGAGCGCTACCTCTCCACGGCACTGTTCGCGGGCCTCTCCGACTGAGGATGCTCTCCACCCTGCGCGGCGACCTGCAAGCGGCCCGCGACCGCGACCCTGCAGCCCGCTCGTCACTGGAGATCGCGCTCTGCTACCCGGGCGTCCACGCCGTCTGGGGCCACCGCATCAGCCACCGCCTGTGGCAGGGCGACCTCAGGCTCCTCGCCCGGGTGTGCTCGGCGCTGACGCAGTGGCTCACCGGGGTCGACATCCATCCCGGCGCCGTGCTGGGCCCCGGCCTGTTCATCGACCACGCCACCGGGGTGGTCATCGGTGAGACGGCAGTGGTCGGAGCGGACGTGACCCTCTACCAGGGCGTCACCCTGGGAGGCACCAACCTCGACGCCGGTCGGCGCCACCCGACGGTGGGCGACCGGGTCACCATCGGGGCCGGGGCCAAGATCCTCGGCCCCATCACCATCGGCGACGACAGCCGGATCGGAGCCAACGCCGTCGTGGTGAAGCCGGTGCCTCCCAACGCGGTGGTGGTCGGCGTCCCCGGCCAGGTCATCGCCCGCAGCCGTCCCCGCCCGGCCTCGGCGCCACCGGACCTGGAGGACACCCTCATGCCCGACCTGGTCGGCACCAGCCTGCAGTCCCTGCTCCGGCGGGTCGACCAGCTGGAGAGCTCGGTGAACGGCCGAACCGACCAGCAAGGCGCCCGCCCGTCCCCGGCCGGCGTGTGGTCGGGCGAGGACTTCTCCATCTGACCCTCCTCGGCGGCGAGCCGTGGGGGCACGCGGCGAGCCGGCGATGGGCCGCCCCGCCCCCGGCCGTGGCGGAACCCCTGCACCGGCGCCGATCGGATGTGTATGGTGAACCGGTGCGGCCCTGTAGTCGGTGGGCCACTCACGGAGACACCCGTTCGGGGTGGCCCGGTGGACGAAGGGTGGCGTGCATGAAACGGTCTTTCGGTGTGGCGATCTTCTCCCTCCTAGTGGTGACAGCCTCTGTCGGTGGACCGGCCGCGGTCGCCGGCGCCTCCGGGCCGGCGGCGACTCCGGCCACACCGGCGGGGCCGGTGACACCGGCGGGGCCCGCAGGCCATCGAGGCGGAGTCCCGGCGGCTCCCGGCGTGTCCTCGCCCGCGGTGAGAGCACCTCTCGGCGCGCCCCACACGGTGGTCCCGGGCAGCTGGTCGCTCGCTACGGCCCCGAGCCCGTCCACCGTCGAGGACAGCGGTCTCTACGGAGTCTCCTGCGTCTCCGGGTCGTTCTGCGTGGCCGTCGGCTATAACGAACCCACCTCGTTCGCACAGACCCTCATCGAGCAGTGGAACGGCACCACCTGGTCGATCGTCACCTCGCCGAACAGCTCGACCACCGAGGACAACGTTCTGGAAGGAGTCTCCTGCGTGTCCGTCTCGTTCTGGGGGGCCGGGGGTTTCGCCGACGGCACCTCGGTCAATTCGGCCTTGGTAGAGCAGTGGAACGGCTCGGCGTGGTCCATCGTCGCCTCCCCCCACACCACGGCGACGGGCAACTACCTCTACGGTGTCGACTGCACCAGCACGTCGTTCTGCCTGGCGGTCGGCGAAACCGCCGACGGCGGACTGGAACAAACCCTGGGCATGGAGTGGAACGGGACGGCATGGTCGGTGGTGGCGACGCCTTCGGCCTCTTCCACCCTGGACAACTACCTGTACGCCGTGTCGTGCATCAGCACCGGGCCGTGCACGGCGGTCGGGGTCTCCTACACCGCCGGCGACATCGGGCAGACCCTGATCGAGCAGTGGAACGGAGCGGTGTGGTCGATCATGCCGTCGCCGAACACGTCCGCCACAGTCGACAACATCCTCGAAGGCGTCAGCTGTGCCAGTGCCTCCTTCTGCGTGGCCGACGGGTACACCTATCAACCCGGTGGAACATCTGCCGTGGAGGACAACAGTGGCCGGACGTTCATCGAGCAGTGGAACGGCTCGGCGTGGTCGATCGTGTCCAGCCCCAACACCAGCGACGGGTACGGCAACTATCTCTACGGGGTGTCCTGCACCGGGCCGACCTCGTGCGTGGCGGCGGGCTGGTTGTACACCGACTCGTCGGCCACCACCTACGTGACCCTGGCCCTGGCCTGGAACGGCACATCATGGACCCTCCAGTCCACACCGAATCCGGTGGAGACCGACAACTACTCCTACCTGGAGGCGGTGAGCTGCCTCGCCGGACAGACCTGTGTGGCCGTCGGCGTGTACTACCCGAGCAACGACTATTCACAGCCGCTCATCCTGTCGGCGCCCAACACCCGGCCCGGCTACCGGTTCGTGGCCTCCGACGGTGGCGTCTTCGACTACGGCGGAGCCCCGTTCTACGGCTCCACCGGCTCGCTCACCCTCAACAAGCCGGTGGTGGGCATGGCCGGCTCGCCCGACGGAGGGGGGTACTGGCTGGTGGCCTCCGACGGCGGCATCTTCGCCTACGGCGACGCGCCGTTCTACGGGTCGACCGGGTCGCTCATGCTGAACAAGCCGATCGTGGGCATGGCCTCCACGCCGCTCGGGGACGGGTACTGGCTGGTGGCCTCCGACGGCGGGATCTTCGCCTACGGCGACGCCAAGTTCTACGGCTCCACCGGCTCGCTCACCCTCAACAAGCCGATCGTGGGTATGGCAACGACACCCGACGGCAACGGCTACTGGCTGGTGGCCTCCGACGGGGGCATCTTCGCCTACGGCGACGCCGCCTTCTACGGCTCCACCGGATCGCTCACCCTCAACAAGCCGATCGTGGGCATGGCCTCCACCCCGGACGGCCTGGGCTACTGGCTGGTGGCCTCCGACGGCGGCATCTTCGCCTTCGGGGACGCCCGGTTCCACGGCTCGGCCGGATCGCTGGTCCTGAACAAGCCGGTGGTGGGCATGGCGACGACGCCCGACGGAGGGGGGTACTGGCTGGTGGCCTCCGACGGTGGCATCTTCGCCTACGGCGACGCCCTGTTCCAGGGATCGGCCGGCTCCCTCACCCTCAACAAGCCGATCGTGGGCATGTCGGCCTAGGAGCCGACTGAGGGCGTGCGGCCCGGCCGGTTCGGGCGGCCCGTACGGTGGGAGACGTGCCGGCCCCTGTGATCACCTACCGCCGGGGCTTCCAGTTCGGCCTGACACCCGAACGGCTCTGGGATCGCATCGAGGAGGTCGACCAGTTCGAGCGCTGGTGGCCCTGGCTCACCGAGTGCCGGATCGAGGGCGACGGCCTGTCGAAGGGGTCGGTCCTCCACGGCGTGGTCACGCCGCCGCTCCCGTACCGTATGCGGCTCCGCGTCGAGCTCGACCGGTGCGAGCCTCCCCAGGCCATCGACGCCACCGTCGGCGGTGACCTCATCGGGAAGGCCTGGCTCCGCCTGCACCCCGAGGCCGGCGGGACCTGGGCCGAGGTGGCCTGGAGCGTCGAGATGCGACAGCCGGCCATGCGACTGGCCAGCCGGTTCGGCCGTCCGGTCCTCCAGTGGGGGCACGACCGCGTCGTCGAGGTGACCGTCGCCGGGTTCCGGCGGAGGATCGAGCGTCCCTAGCGCAGCCGGGCGATGGCCAGGGCGGCGGCCAGGGTGACCATCCCCCACGACATGGCCCGGAGCGCCCGCTCCAACGGGGCCAGCAGCACGGCCCGGTCGACGGCCACCTCCGTGCCGTCGGTCAGCGCGATGGTCCCCGCCACCTCGTCGGCCCGGCGGCGCAGCAGCCGGGCCGGGGTGCTGAGCGCACGTTGGGCGGCGGACAGGGCGAAGGCGCCGACGGCGCCGACCACCGGGGCGACGGCCAGCCTGCCGGTCTGGGCCACGTACGCCGTCAACACCGGGAACGCCCCCCAGCTGGCGGCGAACCCGGTGGCGTTGTGGACGATCCCGCCGAGGAGCTCGAAGTTGTACCCCACCACCAGGAGCGGCCCGACGACGAGGAACGGGACCAACGCCCAGCCCACCTGTTCGATCCCGGCGATCCCGAGTGCGACCGCACCGGCCAGTCCCACGGCGGCGGCGGAGGCGAGGGCGGGCGCCGGGATCTGCGTGCGGAGCGGCCGCCCGTGCAGCTCGTCGAGCGCGTGGGCGGCCACGCCGACGGCCAGAAAGAAGGCCAGGAGGGTGGCGAGCAGCCGGGTGGTGTCGACCACCGGTGCCAGGCAGGCGCCGACCACCACGTAGGCGAGGTGCCAGGCGGTGTAGGGCGGGTGGAGCACGGTCCACCAGTCACGCCACCCCCCCGGACGTGCCGCGTAGAAGGCGGCCCGCTCCTCGGAGGTCGGTCCGCCGGCCGGCTCCTCCTCATCCACCGCCGCGTCGACCCCACATGACCAGCCCGCCACCGAGGCTCATCCGTCGCACCCCGACCTCCACCAGACCGGCCCGGCGCCATGCCTCCACCGTCCAGTCCAGCGGGTACCGGCGGTAGTGGGCCGAGATGTTGGGACCGAGGAACCTGCCCACCTCGAACCACTCCCTCCCCCCGGTGAGCCAGCCACCGGCCGGCAGGAGGAGCCGCGTGTAGAGCCACCACCAGAATCGCCAGAACCGGCTGCGGGGCAGCAGGAACTCCAGGTTGGCCACCGCCCCCCCGGGCTTCACCACCCGGGCCAGCTCGACCAGGGTGGCCTGGGGGTCGTCGACATAGCGGAGGAGGTAGGTGAAGGTCAGGGCGTCGAAGGTGCCGTCGGCGAAGGGCAGCTGCTCCCCGCGGCCGGCCACCAGCTGGATCCGGTCCGCCATGGCCCGCTCGGCCACGTTCCGACGTCCCTGGCGCAGCATCTCGAGGGTGAGGTCGATCCCGACCACCCGGGCCTCGGTGCGCTCGGCCAGCTGGAGCGAGACACCGGCCGGACCGCAGGCGACGTCGAGCACCAGTCCCGGCCGGTCGGGGGCGATGTGGTCGATCATGGCCCGCCGCCACCGGCCGTTCTGCCCCATCGACAGCAGTTCGGCCAGTCGGTCGTAGCGTGACGGGAGGGGCGCAAAGAGCTCCCGGGCGAACCGGTTCGGGTCGCTCTTCAGTTCCCGAGTCTCCACGGCGCCTCCTCCGGTGTGAGGATTCCACCGTAGACGGTCGCCGCTCGAGAGGAGTCCTGTGGGCACGAGGCGCTTTGACGTGCTGGTCGTCGGGGCCGGCCCGGCGGGGAGCATCGCGGCACTGGTGCTGGCCCGCGCCGGGGCCGACGTCGCCCTGGTGGACAAGGCACGGTTCCCGAGGGACAAGGCCTGCGGTGACTTCGTCGGGCCGAGGGGCCTCCAGGTGCTGGCCGATCTGGCGGTGCCCGAGCCTCCCGGGCTCGACGTCGGCGACATGGTGGTGGTGGGCCCGACCGGGCGGCGGGTCCTCCTCCCGTGCTTCGACGGCACCACCTACCCCGGTCGCGCCCGGGCGGTGATCCGGACGGTGCTCGACGACGCCCTGCGCACGGCCGCCCTCGAGGCCGGCGCCGTCCCGATCGAGGGCCGGGCCGATCGCCCCGTCGGGTCGGACGCCGGCCTGGACGGCTTCACGCTCAGCAGCGGCGACGAGCTCCGGGCCGACTTCGTCATCGGCGCCGACGGGGCCACCAGCCACGTGGCGCAGACGGCCGGGCTGGTCGAGGACGCACGGGTGCTGTGGGGGTTCGCGGTCCGGACCTACCTGGACCAGCAGGTCGACCTCCCGGCCATCACGCTGTGGGAGCGGACCCGGTGGCACGCCTTCCCCGGGTACGGCTGGATCTTCCCCAGCCCCGGGGGCGGCGCCAACGTCGGCGTGGGCGTGGGGACCCTGGCGGACCGCCGCGCCGGCGCCGAGGCGGTGCGGGTGCTGCCGGCCTACCTCGACCACCTGGTGGGCCTGGGCCTCCTGCAGCGGGCGCCGGCCGGACCGCTCCCCCGCCGGCTGGGGGGATGGCTCAAGATGGGGATGGTGGGGACCACGCCGGCAGCCGGGCGGGTGCTGCTGGTGGGGGACGCCGCCGGACTGGTCAACCCGCTGCAGGGGGAGGGCATCGCCCAGGCGATGGCCAGCGGGCGGGCGGCCGCCGGGGCGATCCTCGCCTCTCCGGGCAGTGCCGCCACCCGCTACCGGCACGAGCTGGCCCGCGCCCATCTCCCCTACCAGCGCATCACCGCCGCCGGCCACGCCGCCCTGGTCGGCCGGCCGCGGGCGGTGGCGGCGGTGGGGCGGCTGATCACCGCCCCGGTGGTGGGGAAGGCGGTGGCCGGTGGATGGGGGATCTTCTGGAACGAGCTGCTCGACGGTGCGGCACCGGGCGGCGCCCGGAAGGTGGCCGCCGCGTCGACGTGGTTCGGGCGGGCCGTCACGTCCGCCAGCGCCGTCTCCCGGTGGTTCGCCGGCGCCTTCGACGACGACCGGCCCGAGCGCCTGTGGGAGGCTGGATCCAGCTGACGATGTCTGATCGGGAGGCGGTGGTGGTGCACAGCTGGCGGACGGCAGAAGGTTCGGTGGCCGGGGACGTGGCCTGATGGCCACCATCGGCCGGGACCGTTCCCTCGGGCTGGCTCCGGCATCCCTCCGGGACTACCGCCAGCTGGCTCGGCGGCGCCTCCCCCGCCAGCTCTTCGACTACGTGGACGGGGCGGCGTACGAAGAGTCGACGATGGCCGCCAACATGGAGGACCTTCGCCGTATCCACCTCCGGCAACGGGTGCTGCGTGACGTGTCGGACATCACCTTGAGCACCACCGTCCTGGGTGAGTCAGTAGCGCTCCCAGTGGTGCTGGCGCCCGTCGGCCTGGCCGGCATGCTCGCCCGGCGGGCGGAGGTGCAGGCGGCCCGGGCGGCGTCCGCAGCCGGGGTCCCGTTCTGCGAGTCGACCGTCTCGATCTGCGGGATCCACGAGGTCGCCGCCGCCTCCCGCCGCCCACTGTGGTTCCAGCTGTACGTCATGCGCGACCGGGCCTACGCCGCCGACCTGATGGCGCAGGCACGGGCAGCCGGCTGCTCGGCGCTGGTGCTCACCGTCGACCTGGCGGTGGTCGGGGCCCGCTACCGCGACGTGCGCAACGGCATCGGCGTCCGGCTTCCGGTCGCCAAGCGGGCGGCCCAGGGGCTCGACTTCGCCCTCCACCCGGCCTGGGTGCGGGACGTCGCCCTCTCCGGCAAGCCGCTGACGTTCGGCAACCTCGAGAAGGCGGTACCCGGTGCCTCCAGCCCCGGCGAGTTCCGCGCCTGGGTCGACCGGCAGTTCGATCCCAGCGTGACCTGGGACGACCTCGCCTGGGTCCGTGAGCACTGGGACGGCAAGCTGGTGCTGAAGGGCATCCTCGATCCACTGGACGCTCGGGAGGCGGCGGCCCGGGGAGCCGACGCGGTGGTCGTCTCCAACCACGGCGGTCGGCAGCTCGACGGGGTGCCGTCCACCGTCTCGGCGCTGCCGGCCATCGTCGACGAGGTGGGCGACGCCGCCGAGGTGCTGGTCGACGGCGGCATCCGGAGCGGCCTCGACGTGGTGAAGGCGCTGGCCCTGGGCGCCCGGGCCTGCCTCATCGGTCGCCCGTGGGCCTACGCGGTGGCCGCCCGGGGGGAGGGCGGGGTGGCCCACATCCTCCGGATCCTCCGCCAGGAGATGGAGGTGGCCATGGGGCTCACCGGGGTCACCGACGTGTCAGCACTGAGCCGGTCGGCCCTGGTCGACGACGGAATGGGGTACCTTCACAGCCCATGAGCCAGCAGCCCCCGCCCACCCCGCCGTCCGAGCTGTTCTCGGTGGCCGGCAAGACCGTGGTGGTGACCGGGGGTACCCGGGGCATCGGCCACATGATCGCCGCCGGGTTCGTGGCCGGCGGGGCCACCGTCATCGTGTCGTCGCGGAAGGCCGGGGCGGTCGACGCCACCGTCGCCGAGCTGTCCGAGCTCGGGGAGTGCCGGGGCATCCCCGCCGACCTGTCCACCGAGGAGGGTGCCCGGGGGCTGGCCGAGGCGGTCGCCGCCGGCAACGACCACGTCGACGTGCTGGTCAACAACGCCGGCGCCACCTGGGGCGCCCCGTTGGAGGAGCACGACGCCGCCTCGTGGAACCGGGTCCTCGACCTCAACGTCCAGGGTGTCTTCCACACCACCAAGTTCTTCCTGCCCCTCCTGCGGGCCCGGGCCACGGCCGACGACTCCTCCCGGGTCATCAACATCGGCTCCATCGACGCCATCCACGTGCCCATCCTCGAGTCGTACTCGTACTCCTCGTCCAAGGCCGCCGTCCATCAGCTCACCCGGCACCTGGCCAGGCACCTGGCGCCCGACATCACCGTGAACGCCATCGCCCCGGGCCCGTTCGAGTCCAAGATGATGGCTGCCACCCTCGAGGCCTTCGGGGAGCAGATCGCCTCCTCCGCCCCGCTCAAGCGCATCGGGCGACCCGACGACATGGCCGGGACCGCCATCTTCCTGGCCTCGCGGGCCGGCGCCTACCTCACCGGGGCGATCATCCCGGTGGACGGCGGCATCGCCACGGTGGGCTGACCCCGATCTCCCGGCGCAGTGCTCTGAACCGCCTGGTGCCGGTCCCGAGCACGTGAACGGACCACTTGTCCCCGATGCGCTCGAGGACCTGGCGGGACCGGCCGGCCTCGGGTCGGGATGTGCCAGCATGGGCCAGTCCGACGCCGCCCAGGAGGGGACGCCCATGACCATGGAGAACGCAGAGACCCCCCTGCCACTGGCACCGGGTCGGTGGACACTCGACGCCAACCACTCCGGCGTCCACTTCCGGATCCGGCATCTCGGCCTGACCAACGTGCGGGGGCGGTTCGACCGGTTCGATGCCACCCTGACCGTGGGGACGAGGCTGGCGGACACCGTGGTGACGGCCACCGTCGACATGGCCTCGGTCAACACCAACCAGGCCGACCGTGACGCCCACCTGCGGGGAACCGACTTCTTCTCCACCGACCAGCATCCCGAGATGACCTTCCGCTCCACCATCGTGCGCAATTGGGGCAACAACGAGTACGAGCTCGGGGGTGTCCTCGCCATCAACGGCATCGAGCGCACCATCTCGCTGGAGGTGGCGTTCAACGGCTCCGAGGTCTTCCCCGGCGACGGTGCCACCCATGCCGGCTTCTCCGCCACCGGCGAGATCAACCGGGACGACTTCGGCATCGACTTCAACATGCCTCTCGGCGTGGGGAAGCTCGCCCTGGGCCAGAAGGTGAAGATCGAGCTCGAAGTCCAGTTCGTGGCTCCCTAAGGTAGGCACCATGTCGACCGACCCCACCCCCTGGCTGCACTCGCTGCGTCGCTCGCACGACCACCTCGTCGACCGGACCGCCGATCTCGACATCTCCCAGCTGGCGCGGCCCTCGTACTGCGCCGACTGGACCGTCGCCGACGTCCTGTCACACCTCGGGAGCCAGGCCGAGATCTTCGGGCTGCTGGTCGACGCCGGGCTCGGCGGGGGTGACGCCCCGGGTCCGGACGCCTTCGGGCCGATCTGGGACACCTGGAACGCCCGCTCCCCCGAGGAGCAGGCTGCCCACAGCACCTCCGCCAACGAGGCCCTGGTCCGGCGGCTCGAGCAGCTCGGCGCCGAGCAGCTCGGCGCCTTCCGCCTGTCGGCTTTCGGCATGGACCTGGACGCCGCCGGGCTGCTCCGCATGCGCCTCTCCGAGCACGCCCTCCACACCTGGGACGTCGACGTCGTCTTCGATCCCGACGCCCTGGTCGCCGCGGACGCGGTGGAGCTGCTGGTCGACGGCCTTCCCGCGCTGGTGGCCCGAACCGGCACGCCGGCCGCACAGCCCGCCACTCTGGAGGTGGTCACCACTCATCCCGACCGGCACTTCGCCCTGTCCACCGGTGGTGTCAGCCTCGAGCCCCTCTCCGGCCAGTCGACCGACGGGTCGGTGCGGCTCCCCGCCGAGGCGCTGGTCCGCCTGGTCTACGGCCGACTGGGCACCGGACGTGGCGGGTCGGTGGACGTCGATGCAGGCGGCCTCGATCTCGATGATCTCCGGGCGCTCTTCCCGGGATTCTGAGCGTCCCGCCGGCGTCCTCTCCTCGGACCCGGTGTCGTCCGGAGCGGAGTGATTAGGCTCCGGCGGTGGCCGGGGACGTGACATCGCCGCCCAGGGCACGCAGCGCCGGCACCCTGGCCCTGACCGTGCTGGCAGCCAGCCAGTTCCTGATGACGCTGGACACGTCGGTGATGAACGTGTCCATCCGCCAGGTGGCCCACGACGTCGGCACCACCGTGACCGGCATCCAGACCGCCATCACCCTGTACACGCTGGTGATGGCCTCGTTCATGATCACCGGGGCGAAGATCGGGGCGGTCATCGGTCGCAAGAGGGCCTTCGGCATCGGCCTGGTCATCTACGGCCTGGGCTCGCTGACCACCGCGCTGGCCCCCAACCTCGGCGTCCTCCTCCTCGGCTGGTCGCTGCTCGAGGGGCTGGGGGCAGCGCTGATCCTCCCGGCCATCGTCGCCCTGGTGGCCGCCAACTTCGAGCCCGAGCGGCGATCGGCCGCCTACGGCATGATCGCTGCCGCCGGCGCCGGCGCGGTCGCCGTCGGGCCGCTGGTCGGGGGGGCGCTGACCACCTACGCCTCGTGGCGGTGGGTCTTCGTCGCCGAGGTGGCCATCGTCATCGTCATCCTGCCGACGCTGCGGAAGGTCAACGAGGGCCCGGCGGCGGCGCGGACCGCCTTCGACTTCGTGGGCGCCGCCCTCTCCATCCTCGGCCTCTCGCTGACCGTCTTCGGGGTGCTCCGTTCCGGCGACTGGGGGTGGGTGCACCCCCGGCCCGGCGCCCCCACCCTCCTCGGGGTGTCCCCGGTGGCCTGGCTGATCACCCTCGGCCTCTTGCTGCTCTTCTGCCTGCTGGTGTGGGAGGGGCATCTGACGGCACGGGGCGGCGAGCCACTGGTACGCCCGTCGATGTTCCGCAATCGCCAGATGGTGGGTGGCCTGACCATGTTCTTCTTCCAGTTCTTCATCCAGGCGGGGGTGTTCTTCGCCATCCCCCTCTTCCTGTCGGTGGTGCTGGAGCTGTCGGCCATCCAGACCGGGGTGCGCATCCTCCCCCTGTCGTTCGCCCTGCTGGTCACCGCCATCGGGGTCCCCAAGCTCCTTGCCGACGTCTCGCCCCGGCTGATCGTCCGGTGCGGGCTCCTCTGCATGCTGGCCGGGACCCTCGTCCTGGTCGGCGGGCTCGACCCTGGCGCCGATGCCGGCATCGTGGCCATCCCCATGGTCCTCCTGGGTCTCGGTATCGGGGCGTTGGCCTCCCAGCTGGGGGCGGTCACCGTGTCGGCGGTGCCCACCGACCGGAGCGCCGAGGTGGGTGGCCTGCAGAACACGGTGACCAACTTCGGGGCCTCGCTCGGGACCGCACTGGTGGGCGCCGTGCTCATCTCGAGCCTGACCGCCGGCCTTGTCGGCGGGGTGGAAGCCAGCTCGGCCATTCCGCCGTCAGTCAAGACGGAGGCGACCGTCAAGCTGGCCAGCGGGGTGCCGTTCATCTCCGACACGGATCTCCGGCGCCAGCTGCAGGCGGCGTCGGTCCCGGCCGCCACGGCCGACGCCATCGTCAGCATCAACAGCGAGTCCCGCCTCGGTGCGCTGCGAGACGCCCTGTGGGTGGTGGCCCTGGCCGCCCTGGTGGCCCTGCTCTGCACCGCGCTGGTCCCCACCGTCCCGGTGGCCCGCCGGGAGGACGGTCCCGACTGACGCCTGCGGTCGCCCGGGCCGCTACTTCTTCAGCGACTCGGAGGTGATGCCGGCCTCGCGCAGCATGCGGCGCAGGTCGACGATCTGCTGCTGGTCGATGTCGTCGCCCTTGGGCCGGTCGAAGATCTCCGTCTCGCCGCCCACCTCGACCTTGAACCGGTGGTTCGCCTCCTCGGTGATGGTCCCGATCTGCGCCAGCAACGAGGCGACGTCGTGCCAGGCGATGTTGTGGTTGGTCGGGTGAGCCAGGATCTTCTCAGCCGTGGCCCGGTGATGACTCCGGAGTTCGATCTCTGCCATGGGTGTCGCCTTCTCTCGTCGTACGACCCACAACGTACCCGGTCAGCGGGGCTCCGCCAGCGTCGTCAGGACCGGCACCAGGACGTCCAGGGCCTCGGCGGTCAGGCGAGGCACCTGGTCCACCCGTCCAGACGACACCGCCGCCAACCACCCGGCCCGGAGACCGCCGGCCATGGCGGCCACGATGACGCCGGGGCGCGGATCCGAACGGGGGTCCACCCCCATCCGGAAGGCCGTGTGCTCGGTGAGCCGATCGTGGATGTCGTGCAACCGGTCGAGCCCCCGCTTGGCCATCTCCGGCTCGGCGGCCAGCACGGTGGCCCGGTCCCGCTCCATCGGGTCGCCGGCGAACGAGGCGCCGTCGGCCACCTTGGACAGGGCGTGGCGCAGGGCCAGCACCACCGGCTCGTCCACCGGCCTCTGCCAGTAGACCAAGGGCACCCCGGCCAGGCGGTCGACGATGCCGGCCAGCACCACGTCCTCTTTGTTGGGGAAGTACCGGTAGAAGGTGCGGGTGGAGATGTCGGCGGCTCCGGCGACATCGCCGACCGTGACGTTGCCGTAGCCGCGCTCGGCGAACAGGTGGAGGGCGGTCCGCTCCACCTCGGCGGCGTTCCGGGCACGGCGGCGGCTCCGCTGGTCGATCGGGCGCAGGCCGCGGTCGCCGAGGGTGTCCCGGGCGAGCGGCGATGCATCGCTCATCGCGGCTGCTGCGATTGCTGCGGCTGCTGCGGCTGCAGCCGTGGTTGCGGCCGTGGCCGTGGCCGTGGCCGTGGCTGCGCCTGCGGAGGACCCGACCGTTCGCAGTTCGCCGGTTGTGTCACATCTGCCATTATGGCAGGGTTGCCACATGTCAGGAATTCCGTCGCCGGCAGACTCGCGGCCCGGAACGGCGGCCGATCC
Source organism: Acidimicrobiales bacterium (assembly GCA_052143315.1). Lineage (GTDB taxonomy): Bacteria > Actinomycetota > Acidimicrobiia > Acidimicrobiales > RAAP-2 > DASZIT01. Next base: position 86,564 of record JBKQTE010000054.1, read on the forward strand.
CTTCCAGCCCGCCACCCTCGGACCCCTCGCCCTGCGCAACCGGTTCATCAAGTCGGCCACCTTCGAGGGCCCTCAGCCCGACAACCTGGTGAGCGACCGGCTGATCGAGTTCCATCGACGGGTGGCGGCCGGAGGCGTCGGCCTCTCGACAGTGGCCTACTGCGCCGTCTCCCCCGAGGGCAGCACCGACGGCCGCACCCTGCTCCTCCGCCCCGAGGCGGTGCCCGGGCTCCGTCGGTTGGCGGAGTCGGTCCACGCCGAGGGTGCCAAGGTGGCGGCCCAGATCGGCCACGCCGGGGCCGTCGCCAACCCACAGGCCACCGGACGGCCCGCCCTCGGCCCGACCCGCATCTTCAACCCGCTCGGCATGCGCCGCACCCTGGCCGCCACCGATGACGACATCGCCCGGCTCACCGCCGCCTTCGCCGAGGGCGCCTCACTGGTGGCCGATGCCGGCTTCGACTCGGTCGAGATCCACATCGGGCACGGCTACCTCCTCAGCTCCTTCCTCTCCCCCAAGCTCAACACCAGGACCGACCGGTGGGGCGGCCCGCTGGAGAACCGGGCTCGGTTCCCCCGGCAGGTGATGCGGGCGGTCCGACAGGCGGTGGGTGACCGCGTCGCCGTCACCGCCAAGCTGAACATGGCCGACGGGGTCCCAGGTGGCCTGTGGGTGGACGAGAGCGTCCAGGTCGCACGGTGGCTGACCGAGGACGGCAGCGTCGACGCCCTCGAGCTCACCGGCGGCAGCTCGCTGCAGAACCCGATGTACTACTTCCGGGGCGAGGCTCCGGTGGCCGAGATGGCCAGGTACATGCCGAAGTTCATCCGGCCCGGGTTCCGGCTGTTCGGTGGGGCGTTCCTCCACAGCTATCCCTACGAGGAGGGGTACTTCCTCCCCTACGCCCGCCAGTTCCGGGCGGCCCTGGACCTGCCCCTCATCCTGTTGGGCGGGGTGAGCGAGCTGGCGACGGTCCACCGGGCCATGGACGAGGGCTTCCAGTTCGTGGCCATGGGCCGGGCCCTGCTGCGCGAGCCCGACCTCGTCGACCGGTGGCAGCGGGGCGCCACCACCACGTCGCTGTGCATCCACTGCAACAAGTGCATGCCGACCATCTACCGGGGCACCCGCTGCGTCCTCGTCCCCCATGAGGCAGACCCCCCGGGTGCCGGCCGCGCCGCACCTGCCGGCGGATAGACCCGGCTCGATCCGAACGTCGCCCGGGGGACCGGTTCACTCAGCGGGCGGGCACCGAGAAGTCGAACTCGAGGTGCTTGATCCCATTGATGAAGTTGGACCGCAGCCGGTCCGGCTCCGACGTCGAGTGGATGTCGGGGAGCATGCGGAACAGCTGCCGGAACATCACGTCGATCTCCCGGCGGGCCAGGTGGGCGCCCAGGCAGAAGTGGGGACCGGCGGCCCCGAAGCCGACGTGGGGGTTGGGCTGGCGCTTCACATCGAAGGTGAAGGGGTCCTCGAACACGTCCTCGTCGCGATTGCCGGAGTTGTAGAAGAGCAGCACCTTGTCGCCCTCGTGCAGCTCCTGGCCGGACAGGACGGTGTCGGTGGTCAACGTCCGGCGCATCCAGATGACCGGCGACGCCCACCGGACGATCTCCTCGATGGCGGTGGGGGTCACCCCCTCCACGTCCCCCTGCCAGATCGCCCGCTGCTCGGGATGGGTGGTGATCACGTAGAGGCCGTGGGTGATGGAGTTCCGGGTCGTCTCGTTGCCGGCGGTCAGCAGCAGAATGAAGAACGACGCCAGCTCGGAGTGGGTGAGGGCCTCGCCGTCGATGTTGGTGCTGATCAGCGCGGTGGTCAGGTCGTCGCCGGGGGTGACAGCCCGATCGGCGGCGATGCCCTGCATCAGCTCGGTCAGGGTCTGACCGGCCCCGAGCAGCTCGATGACCGGGTCCGTGTCGGGCGCCACGAACTCGGGGTCGAGGTTGCTCAGGATGATGTTCGAGCAGCGGTACACGGTGTCGTACTCCGACTCGGGAACGCCCATCATGTCGCAGATGATCTTCAGCGGCAGGGCGGCGGCCACCTCGCTGACGAAGTCGCCCCCGCCCTGTTCGATGACGCCGTCGATGATGTCGATGGCCACCTGCTCGATGGTGTCCTCGATGCTGCGGACCATGCGGGGATTGAAGGCGGCCGACACGATCCGGCGGAGCCGGGCGTGACGGGGGTTGTCGGTGGAGATCATGCCGGCGAAGTACTCCACCATCTCGGGCGGGAGGTCGAGGATGCTGACCGCACCCCGGCCCGAGCAGTAGATGTCCGGGTTGCGGCTGATCTCGGTGATGTCGGCGAACCGCGTGACGGCCCGGTAGCCGGGGCCCGGCGGCGGGGCCAGGGGCGAGGCCTCCCTGGGGTCGGGCTCCTCGAAGAAGGCCAGGGGTCGCTCGCGTCGGAGGGTGGCGAAGGCCCCCTCGCGCTCCTCCCAGGGTCGCTCCCAGAAGGCGATGTCGGATAGGTCGATCTCGTCGACGGTCAGGGCTTCAATGGGCTGCATGTGGCCCATCCTACGATCGGAGCACCGGTCGGGTCGGCCCGGACCGAGGCGCAGGATCGCCCCTCACCGCCGGTCACCGGAAGTGCCGGGTCAGCTCGTTCGCATAGGTGCGCCCCAGGGTGTCGCCGTGGTGGGCGATCCAGTCGAGCACCGATCGGTCGCCGGTGGCCGGCCCGTCGGTGTCGGCCAGGCCGTCCATCATGGAGCCCAGCTCGTCCGGAGTGAGCAGCACGTCGCCGACCACCCGGCCGACCACCCACGACGCCGGCGGGACGATGGCGCGCGGGACATGGACCACCACGGAACGGCTCCCGACTGCGTGGCGGATGGCCCCGACCAGCTCGGCGAAGGTGGGGCGGTCGGGTCCGACCGCTTCGACGACCACGTCGGTTCGTGTGCTTCCGTGGCCGACGGCCAGCTCAGCCAGGTCATCGACGTGGATGCCGCGCACCCGGTAGATGCCGTCGCCGGCGATGGCAAAGGCCGGGAGCTTCCGGAGCAGCCACGCCACGTTGTTGAGCAGGACGCCGTCGCCCCCGAACAGGATGGCTGGACGAAGGATGGCCGCCGGAACCCCGGTCTCCACCAGCGCCCGCTCCACCAGCGCCTTCCCCCGGAAGTAGGGGTAGGGCGATCCGATCGACGGATGGGTGATGCTGACGTGCACGATCCGCTCGACTCCGGCTCGTCTGGCCGCCTGGAACAACGTCCTCGAGTTCTCCACCGCCGCCACGTGGTCGTTGCCGCCGTGAGCGAAGCGCACCCAGTAGGTGTTGTAGAGGGTGGTGACCCCGGCCAGGTCCCGGGCCAGGCCGATCGGGTCGTCGAAGTCCATCGGTGCGACGGCCACGGGGGAACCGACGGGCGCCCGGTCGGGATGGCCGGTCAGCGTCCGGACCCGGCGCCCGGCGGCGAGCAACCGGCTGGCGATGGCGGAGCCCGAGTACCCGAACGCCCCGGTGACGGCATCGAGCCCGGTGTCGGCGGTCACGGCGAGCCCTCTTCCGCCCGTCCCGACGTCGGCGCGCCGCCGAGGTCCGGCCCGCCGGAGAGGGAGCCGAGCAGCGCCGCCATCCTCCCGGCCGTGGCGAACAGCCCCTCGGCCGGCCGGCGGTCGCCGTCCAGATGGGTCAGGAGCTCGATCCCCAGGTAGAGGGCCACCACGGCGAAGGCCACCTCGCCCGGTTCGAGCAGCGGGGCGAACGGTGACCCGTCGAGGACCCGACGGGCGATCTCCTCGGTGAACCGCCTCCACGTCTCGATCCGCTCGGCGACGGCGGCTCCCAGCTCCGGCGACGTCGAGGCACCGGCGATCAGTTCGGCCAGCACGGTGACGTGGCCGGCGTCGAGGTCCTCGCGGAAGATCCCGATCCCCACCGTCACCAGACCCTCGAGGGTGGTGACTCCGGCCACGGCCGCCGAGTAGCGCTCCATGCGGACCCGGCTGGTCTCGTCGAGGGCCGCCACCAGCAGGTCGGCCACCGAGCCGAAGTGGTAGAAGACGAGCGCCTGGTTGCACTCGGCCCGGCGGGCGATCTCCCGGGCGCTGGCGCCGGCGAACCCCACCTCCCGGAGGGCGGCGATGGCCGCTGCCACCAGTCGGCGCCTGGTGCCCTCGGGGTCCCTGCGCTCCGAGCCCTGTAGCTGGCTGGTCGATCCGGCTTTGGCCATGGATCGAGTATGTCTTAAGCGATTGGATTAAGCAAGTGCTCAACTGTAAGACGGAGAGACTCCCTGGTGGGCGGTTCAGGAAGCGGGACCCGCCTGAGGATGGAGGAAGAAGAGCCCGGCGACGGTGTCGTCGAGGCCCAGTGCCACCCGCCCGGTGAGCCAGCCCCGCTCGAAGTGCATGGGCACGTCGACCACCCGATGGCCGCTGTCCACGCGCACGTCCGGCTCGCCGAACGCGGTGAAGGCACCGAGCAGCACGATCACCTGAGCCCAGGCCCCGGTCAGCATGCCGACGGGGGCGCTGGCCAGCATCCGGTCGTCGAAGTTCAACCGCACCTCGTCCCACCGACCCTCGGCTGCCAACTCGAGGATCCACCGGCTCCGTTCGGCGGCGGCGCTCGCCCAACCGGCGAGGCCGGTCTGGGTGACCACCCTCGCCCACGGTGCGCCGAGCACGTCCCGGCACGTCTCCATCTGGCCCCGGTGCCGGGCCAGCTCCTCGTACAGGTGGACCAGGGCGCCGCCCTGGGTCCGGCCGAAGACCTCGTCCCTCTCCTTCTCGTCGATAGGGAGGGCGGGGGCGGCCAACGGGTCGAGGTGGGCCAGGTCCTCTCCCAGCTGTCGGCGTGCCACCCGGGTCCGCTCGGCCAGCGCCGCCACCGGGCCGGAGGCCACGAACTCGGCAGGGCGATGGCGCTCGATGGGACGGCCGGCGACGGCGTGGCCGGCCCAGTACTCCATCACTCCCAGGCAGTGGCTGAGGATGACGTAGGGGGTGTTGGTCCCGTCCACGTCGGGGCGGCGATTGGCCAGCTCGTCGCCCAGCTCCTCCACGATGGCGACCATCCCGTCCAGCGCCCCGTCGACGAACACCAGAAAGTCCTCTTTGGAGATCATGCCCTCAGTGTTGCAGGAGCGGTCGGCGTCCGGAAGGCGCGCCAGTAGGCGCTGGGGATGGGGTCGACCCGGCGGACTCGAGCAGCCGCCCGTCGAGTCCTGCCACTGGCGCCGAGCCGCCCGGCGGCGCACGATGGGGACATGCCCGACACCCACCCAGCGCCGCACCCTCTCCCCACCGTCGAGGTCCTGTTCTTCGACGGCTTCGACGAGCTCGACTCGGTGGGCCCTTGGGAGGTCCTGTCGGGCGCCGGCTTCGACGCTCGCGCCGTCGGCTTCCCGTCCGGGGTCCGGACGGTGCGGGCGGCAAACGGACTGGCCGTCGGAGTCGACGGTCCCATCGGCGAGCGTCCCGGGCTGCTGGTGGTCCCGGGCGGTGGCTGGGTGGCCGGCGGGGAGACCGGGGTGCGGCCGCTGGTCGTGGCCGGCGAGCTCCCGGCTCTGATCGGCCGCCTCCACTCGGCGGGCACGGTCGTCGCCTCGGTGTGCACCGGGGCGATGCTGCTGGGGTCGGCCGGCCTGCTCCGGGGGCGGTCGGCGGTCACCAACCGACTGGCCCTCGACGACCTGTCGGGCTACGGGGCCGAGGTCCACCCCGAGGCCCGGGTGGTCGACGACGGCGACGTCCTGACCTGTGGCGGCCCGTTGGCCGGCATCGACCTCGGCATCCGGATCGTCGAGCGCTACCTGGGCGGCGGGGCGGCAGCCGTGGCCACCGCCCGCTTGGAGCACGAGCGCCGGGGGCCGCTGCTGGTGACCGGCGAAGCGGTGTCCGGGGTCCCGGCCTGACCGGTCCGGCCGACCCAGGCCGACCCGGCGGGCCGGATATCCGGGTTCGGGTGTCTGGAATACTGACGCCATGTTCGACGAGCTGCTCGCCGCCAACGCCGCGTACGCCTCCGACTTCGGCCTCCAGGACATCCCGCCGCGGGCGGGCAGGCACTTCGGCCTGGTGGCCTGCATGGACAGCCGGATCGAACCGTTGGTGATGCTCGGGCTCCGTCCCGGCGACGCCAAGATCCTCCGGAACGCCGGCGGTCGCGTCACCGGCGACGTCCTCCGGTCGCTGGTGCTGGCCACCACCTTTCTGGAGGTGACCCACGTGGCGGTGATGCACCACACCGGGTGCGCGCTGGCCTACAACGACGAGGCGAAGGTCCGGGCCGGGTTCACCGACGACCAGGCGGCCGACACCGAGGGGTGGGACTTCCTCACCATGCCCGACCCGGGCGTCGCCCTCGCCGCCGACGTCGAGGCGGTGCGCAGCTGCGCCGCGCTCCCTCCGGGGGTGGCGGTGGAGGGATGGCGTTACGACGTGGGGACCGGCATCGTCCACCGGGTGATCACCTGAGGGCGCCGGCCGGCCGCACCCTGTTCAACTCCCGCAGGATCGGGCGAGCCCGGGTCAGGCCTCGATGAGGGGTGTCAGAACCAGACCTTCGCCACCTCCATCGACGTGAACGGGCTCGAGTCCGTCTGCTGATCCTGGCAGTCGGCGTTCCAGTAGGGCTGCGCTGACACCGGTTGGTGGCAGTCGGCAAACGATGGGGCGGTGGACGATGGCTGGCACCCGTACGGGCCCAGACCACCCCAGGCGGCGCTGACGAAGAGGCAGACCTGCCCCGTGGAGAGCTGCATCGCCCACGGGTGGACCGAGGCCGTCGGTGGCTCGGTGGACGTGATCGATGTCACGGTGACCTCGACCACGTCCGCAGAGACCGGACTGGAGGGACAGACCAACGGCGCGGCGGTACCCTGCGGCCCCGCGAAGCACGGGTCGTAGATCCCGGGAGCAAAGCAGCGGTAGTAGTACTGCCCGTCCGCACCTCCGCCGTAACGAATGCAGGTGCCGGACGCCTGGCTCGTCACCTGGAGGCTGGGGTCGACCCCCGTCGCCGTGAACGGGTCGTACCGGATGTCCTGGGTGCCCTCTGGTGCGACGGTGGAGGCGGTGGGTGGCGTCGTCGTCGTGACAAACGGAGCGGTGGTCGTGGTGGGGACGGGCTTTCTCGATGCCGGGGTCGTATGGGATGCCGTCGGCCGCCACAGGACAGACGTGCCGATGGCGGCCGCCACCACAACGACGGCGACGACGACGACGGCCCCGCGGCGCTCCCTACGACGCCTGGCGGTGGCGCGCAACGTCGGCCCCGACGGGAACGGCACGTTGTCGGCTCCGGCCGAAAGGCTGCGTAGACGACGTTCGAGGTCTTCTGGATCGTCGCTCATCCGGGTGCCTCCTCCGACAAGATCTCGGCGAGCCGGGTCCTGCCCCTCGCCAGCCGCGCCTTGATCGTCCCAGCCGGGCTCTCCAGGCGGCTGGCAATCTGTTCGATGCTCAGCCCGACGAGGTGGTGCAGCACGATTGCCTCTCGCTGCGCAACCGGCAGGCCCTGTAAGGCTCTGGCCAGGAGAACGCTGTCTGCGCTCGGCTCACCGACTTCGGGGGTGGGCCCGTGGCGTGCCCATGCCCGTAGGGAGTTCCGGGCTCGGTGCCACCGGTTCACCGCCAGGCGCGAGGCCGCCTGACGCACCCACGAAGCCGGGTCGTCGTACGTTGACACCAGGGACCAGTGTTGCCAGGCGCGAAGGTACGCTTCCTGGAGGCAGTCCTGTGCATCGCCCATGTCACCGCACATGGCGTAGATCTGGCCCAGCAGCCTCCGACTGGAGGCCGCGCAGAAGGCGTCGAACTCCGATGCGGCGTCTTCGGCTGTCTTCCCTGCGCCGCCCATCCCCGCCACCACACCTTCCGTTCCTCCGAGCCCGAAGGTTGCTTCTCGCCCATTCAATCGCACGTGGCGGCCCGCCGGATCCGCCGGCCCCGTGAGGCCACCACACCGGATGGCGCCACGTCGGTCAGGCGGCACTCCCATAGAACGGCGCGTTCCCGAACGCGAAGACACCACCGTCGGCGCCGACCAGCCAGTAGCCACCTCCGTCAGGTGTGCGGGTCATGCCGACGATCGGTGCAGCCGGTGAGGCCCCGATGCCTGGCAGCGACCCATGGAAGCCGGCGTCGCCGTAGGCGAAGACCCCACCATCGGTGCTCACCTCCCAGAACCCCCCGGCATCGGAGGTGACTGCCCCTCCCGACACCAGCGCCTCGATGGTCATGGGTCCAGGGATCCGATCTGACGGTAGTGTGGCGTCTCCCTCGGTCACGGGGGCATCACCAAACGTGGGAATCGCCATGTAGCCCTTGCCGCTGGGCGTCGCCAGCAGCGCGGTCACCGCCATCCCATTGCTCGGCGCCCCGTAGAAACCTGCGTCGCCGAATGCGTAGACCCCACCGTCGGCACCGACCAGCCAGTACCCATGCCCGCTGGGGGTGGGGGTGATACCGACCACCACGCCGTAGGGCTTGGTGCCGCCACCCGGCAGCGACCCGTAGAACCCGGCGTCTCCGAACGCATAGACGCCGCCGTCCTGGCCGACCAGCCAGTAGCCATGCCCGTCGGGAGTGGTGGCGATGCCGCTGATCGGCGCAGCCGGGGTGATGCCCAGACCACCGGGACCACTCGGCAGCGCACCGTGGAACCCGGCGTCGCCATAGCTGAAGACCCCACCTCCGCTCTGCACCAGCCAGTAGCCCTGGCCGTCCGGCGTCGCCGCCATCCCCGCGAACCGGGTGGTCGGCTGGGCCGAAGAGGTGCCGGTCACCTCGAAGGTGGCCGAAGGCACACCCTGGCCATTGCAGTCAGGACCTTGGAGCTCCCACGGGCCGGGCGTCACGTCAGCACCGGGGTAGCCGCGGGTGGCCAGGTACCCGACGAACGGTGGGATCACGAAGCTCGCCGACCAACTGCCGTCCGCCGCCATCGGCGGGACGATGAACTCCACGGGACCACTGGTCCCCTGTTCGAACTGCAGGAACGAGGTGCCGGAACAGCCCGACCCGGCGTTGCCCCGAACGGTCACCGTGGTGCCGACCGGTCCCGATGCAGGGGATATCGACAGGCTCGGGGCCGCCGTCGCTTGAGCCAGGGAGGGCGTGGCCACGACCAGCCCAGCAACGACGACCACTGCGGCTACCACAGCAACCAGGTGGCCTGGTCGGCTGGCGAGCTGATCTCGGAGTGTCATAGGGATCTCTTCCATTCGGGATACGGGTCTGCTCGTCGTAGGTGCCGGGCAGGCCCACTGTTGCAGGTCCCGGTCGTCCTGATAATTGCCCTTCATCTATGACACCGCTGGGACGCGTGGACGGTTGCATCAATTCCGGTGCTCCTGGTGGGCGGCGCCGTGGAGGCCGTTTCCATGCCGGCGAGGTCGGCGGGTCGCCGCCGCCCATCGGGCCGTGCGCGTCGGGCAGAGTAGGGACCATGGCCAGCACTCGCGTCGTGGTCGACCGGCTCCGCGAGGTCGTCGGCCAGCAGGTGATCGTCGATCCGGAGGTGATCGCCTCCTACACCACGGACTGGACGGGACGGTTCGAGGGACGCTCGGTGGCCGTGGTGAGACCGGCTTCCACCGAGGAGGTGGCTAGCGTCGTCCTGGCCTGCCGGGAGCTCGGCGTCGCCCTGGTTCCCCAGGGTGGCAACACCGGTCTGGTGGGTGGCGGCGTGCCGCTGCACGACGAGGTGGTGCTCAGCCTCAGACGCCTCGACGCCCTGGAGCCGGTCGACACGCTGGCCGGTCAGGTCACCGCCGGCGCCGGTGTCGGTCTCGGCACCGTGCGCCTGGCTGCCGGCGCCGCCGGCTGGGCCTACGGCGTGGACCTCGGGAGCCGAGACTCGGCGACGGTGGGGGGCACGGTCGCCACCAACGCCGGCGGGACGCACGTCCTGCGCTACGGGGACACGCGGGCACAGCTGCTCGGGCTGGAGGCCGTGCTCGGAACGGGCTCGGTCGTCTCCCACCTCGGCGGACTGGTGAAGGACAACACCGGCTACCACCTGCCCGGCCTGGTATGTGGCAGTGAGGGAACTTTGGCGGTCGTCACCGCAGCCAGGCTGCGTCTGGTGCCGGCCATGCCATGTCGGACCGTCGCCGTGCTGGCGTTCGCCACGGTGTCGTACGCGCTCGACGCGTCGGCGCTCCTCCGGCGGTCGCTCCCCACCCTCGAGGCCTGCGAGTTGTTTCTGGCGCCGGGGCTGGAGCTGGTGTGCACGGTGACGGGGATGCGGGCGCCGTTCTCCGAGCCCCACCCCGTCTACCTGCTCGTCGAGGCAGCCGATCACGCCGACCCCACGGAGGCGCTGGCGGCGGCCACCAGCTCGGTCGACGGCGTGATCGAGGTGGTGGTGGCCACGGAGCCGTCGCCGCGCGCCGAGCTGTGGCGCTACCGCGAGGCGCACACCGAGGCCATCAACACCCTGGGCCCACCCCACAAGCTCGACGTCACCCTGCCACTCGGGTCACTGGCCGAGCTCATCGACCGGGTCCCGGACACGGCGCGAGCGATCGTTCCGTCGGCACGCACCTGGCTGTTCGGCCACGCCGGAGACGGCAACGTCCACGTGAACGTGAGCGGCCTCGCTCCCGACGACGATCGAGTGGACGACGCGGTGTTCCGTCTGGTCGCAGAGCTCGGCGGGAGCATCAGCGCCGAACACGGCATCGGGACGGCCAAGCGACGGTGGCTCCACCTGTCACGGACCGCCGCAGAGATCGCGGCGTTCCGGGCCATCAAGCAGGCCCTCGATCCCGATGGTGTCCTCAACCCCAACGTGCTCCTGCCGGCCGAGGGGGCGTGACGTCCGCTCGGGGTTCATCAACACGTCCCGGGGCGCCGTACTCGGTGGAGCTCCTGATCCATCCCACCGAGTAGCCCACCTGGGGGACACTGGGGCGGTGCGAGACGTGGCCATCCGCGACGACACGATCCGGCTCGGCCAGTTCCTGAAGCTGGCCGACCTGGTGGACGACGGCTCCGACGCCCGGCGCGCCATCGCCGCCGGCGAGGTGGCCGTCAACGGGGAGACCGAGCTCCGCCGGGGGCGCCAGCTGGGACGGGGCGACGTGGTCGCACTGGGTGGGGAGTCGGCCCGGGTGGCCTGACCGACGGTCGATCCCCGCTACGGCGTGAGGACGACCTTGCCAAAGTTGCGGGCCTGCCCCAGCTGCTCGTGGGCCTGCCCGGCCCGGTCGAACGGGAAGGTGGAGTCGATCACCGGGGCGATATCGCCCCGCTCCCACATGGCGGCCAGCTCGCCGAGAAACCGGCCGATCCGATCCTGCTCACCCCAGAGGTGGCCCATGTTCACCCCGAAGACCCCCTTGTTGGCCCCCATCAGCTGCAGAGGGTGGAAGACCGGTGTGGTGGCCAGCGCCTTCGGCAGGGTTCGCCAGGCCTGGCCGCGACTTGGGGCGTTCCCCGCCGCCAGGCCGAAGCAGAACAGCCGCCCCATCGGGGCCAGGCACCGGTAGCTCTTTCGGAACGAGGTGCCCCCCTGGGCGTCCAGGGCCACGTCCACCCCCCGGCCCCCGGTGATGCGGAGCACTTCGGCCTCGAAGTCCTGGGTCCGGTAGTCAATGGCGTGGTCGAGGCCGTGCTGACGGAGTCGCTCGTGCTTGCCGGCGCTGGCCGTCCCGATGGTGACCGCCCCCAGGTTACGGGCCAGCTGGAGGGCCGACAGGCCGACGCCGCCGCCGGCGGAGTGGATGAGGACGGTGTCGCCCGGGCGCACCGAGCCCAGGTGGTTCAGCATCACATAGGAGGTGAGGAACGTGACCGGGATCCCCGCCGCCTCGACCAGGTCGGCACCGACGTGGACCTTGGCCACCTGGCTGGAGGGAACCGTCACCACGTCGCTGTAGCCGCCGAACCGGGTGAGGGCGATCACCCGGTCGCCCACCGCCAGGCCGTCCACCGCCTTGCCCACCCGGTCGAGCTCGCCCGCCACCTCGTAGCCGACCACCATCGGCGGCGGGGAGGGAGCGTCGGGATAGAGGCCGGCCCGCGCCGAGATGTCGGCGAAGTTGACCCCGGCCCCGGCCACCCGGATGCGGACCTCGTCGGGAGCCGGCTCGGGGTCGTCCACCTCCCGAACGGTGAGCACTTCCGGTCCGCCGTACCGGGGGATCACGACCTGTCGCACCGCCCCAGTCCACCACAGACCCGGTGAGGCAGCCTTTGGTCGCCCCACACCACCCGTGGGTCCGGACGGGGTGGGTGGGACGGGGTGGGTTGGACGGACGGACCGACGGACCGACGGACCGACGGACCGACAGCGTTTTCCGGGGTTGTGTCAGCTCTGCCAAAATGGCACGTGTGACACCACTTCGAAAACTACCCTCCCCATAGGTGGGAGCGTCACGGCCGCAGGGCCGGTGCGTCACGGCCGCAGGGCCGAAGAGTTGAGTCACGGCCGCAGAGCAGGACGTGGAACCCGGTCCCCGGGGGCCCGGCCCACAGCCGGCGCGCCGCCCCTACGACGAGGCCAGGGCGGCCGGTGGTGGGTCGGTCAGCACCTGGGGCCAGCTGACCACATAGGAGGCGGGGGGCGACAAGGTCGCCACCATGGTGATGGCCATCGAGGTGCCCCCGGCCCATCCGCTGGCGGCGTTGTCGCCGGTGGGGTCGAAGGCCGCCCCCATCACCATGGTCCCCACCGTCCCGAAGTTGTCGAGGATGCCGTGGCGGTGGCCCCAGCACCCCGGGCCGCCGCTGCGGGGGCAGTCGATGTTGCTACTGCCCCGTCCGTCGTCGTACATCCATCCGTAGTCGGCGTCGAGCCCGTTCACCGACCCGCCGGACCACTCCTCGTCGTCGCCGATCACCCCGCTCGGGTCGGGCGGGTCATCGGCGGTGCGGGCGCCCTTGGCGGCATTGGCGTCCATGGTCGCACTCAGTCCGACGAACGGAGGGAGCCCCCGGTCGATCCGCTCCTCGTCCACCGCCACCAGCATCTGGGCCGGGACGCTCAGCTCGGCGAAGTCGGCGGGCAGCGTCATCGGCCTGACCCCCTCGGCGGCCCGGGCGTTGTCGACGGCCGCCAGCACGGCGGTCAGGCATCGGGCCGAGTCGTCGATGCCGCTGGGAGCGCACACAGTGGTGTAGTCGGGGTACGCCGGGACGGTGTGGGGAGGGTCGGGAATGCCGGACGCCGAGACGCCCGACGGGGCCGAGCGCAGCGGACGCAGCGTCCCCAAGCGGATGGCGGCCTGGGCCTGGGTCCACAGGTACGCCAGGGTACCCACCGGACCGGTGACCGACCCGAGCACGAGCGCCATTGACGGCCCGCCCCTGTCGTCGTTCTGGGTATCACCAGTGGGATCGTCCGCCGCTCCCATCACCAGCGTGCCGCCGGTCGGGTAGTGACCGAGGACGATGTCGCGGTCAGCCCAGCACCCCGACGTGTCGGATCCGGAGCAGCCAGGGGTGCCACTACCCGTCCCGTCGTCGTACAGCCACTGGTAGTCGACGTCGAGGGCGTTGGCGAAGTCGGCGATCGAGTCCGACCGGCTGCCGACGACACCCCGACCGGTCGACGGCGGGAGGTCGTCCACGTCGGCGCCCTGCTGGGCCAGGGCGTCCAGGGAAGCGGAGAGCCCTACCGCCGGCGGGAGGTGCCGGTCGACCCGCTCGGCGTCGACCACCGTCAGCATCTGCTGGGAAAAGGGCAGGGCGGCGAAGCCTACCGGCAGCGACAGCGGGCCCAGCCCCTCTTTGGCCCGGGCATGGTCGATGGCCGCCAGGGCCACCTGCAGGCAGCCCGGCGTGGTGTCGATGCCGGACATGGCGCACGACTGCAGGTAGTCGGGGGAGGGGTCGACCGAGGTGGCCGGGTTGCCGGTCGACGGCGTCGAAGACCCCAGGGTGGAGCAAGATGAGGCCAGCAGGCCGGTGAGCGCCAGGACCATGGACACTGCATGGATCCGCCGGACCCGCCTCCGGCGTCCGTCCCGGCAGGTCCTCGAGTGTCGCCGGTGCACGGGCCAAGGGTAACCAAGGCAATGGAACGGTCAGCGTCGACCCCGTTCCGGACCTCAGTTGGCCGGCTGCTTCGGGCCTTCCGGCTCGACGGGCTCGGCGAGTTCCTGCCGATCAGGACGGTTTACGCAGCCGCCTTCGGCTCCTTGGGCAGCCCCAGCACCCGCTCCCCGATGATGTTCCGTTGGATCTCCCCCGTCCCGCCCCAGATGGTCTCCGACCGCGAGAAGAAGAAGGACGCCTGGAGGTCGCTGACCGGGTAGTCGTCCCGGCCGCGGCGGACCCGCTCGTCGACACTGTCGTCGTGGATGCCGGTGAGGATCTGCCCGTCGGGGCCGAGGATGTCCATGGCCAGCTCGAGGGTCTCCTGGTGGAACTCCGACCAGAACATCTTGTTGCACGCCCCCAGGGCGGCGGTGTGGTGAGTGCCGTTGAGGGTGTCGGTGAGGGAGCGGTAGCCGTTGATCTCCATGATCTTCACCTTCGACCAGGCGGTGGCCAGCCGCTGGCGGATCAGCGGGTCGTCGGCCCGGCCGTTCCCCTTGGCGGTGGCGATGATCTGGTCGAGCTCGCGCAGGAACCGTCGGTGGCCGGTGGTGGCCGACGAGCCCCGCTCGAAGCCGAGGGTGGTCATGGCCACCTTCCACCCGTTGTTCTCCCCGCCCACCACGTTGGCTCGCGGGCAGCGGACGTCGGTGAAGAAGACCTCGTTGAAGTCGGCGCTGCCGTCCACCTGCTCGATGGGCCGCACCTCCACCCCGGGCTGCTTCATAGGCACCAGCAGGTAGGAGATGCCGGCGTGCTTGGGGGCGGCGGGGTCGGTGCGGGCCAGCAGGAAGATGTAGTCGGCGAACTGGGCCTGGGTGGTCCACACCTTCTGCCCGTTGATCACCCATTCATCCCCGTCCAGCTCGGCCCGGGTCTTCAGCGAGGCCAGGTCACTCCCGGCGTCGGGCTCGGAGAACCCCTGGCACCAGGCGATGGTGCCGTTGAGGATGCCAGGGATGAAGTGCTGCTTCTGCTCCTCGGTACCCCACTGCAGGATGGTCGGCCCCACCAGGGTGTCGCCGAAGAAGTCGGCCCGCAGGGGCGCCTGGGCCCGGGCGAACTCCTCGTTGAGCACCACCGACTCCATCACCGACAGGCCCTTGCCGCCGTACTCCTTGGGCCACGAGGCGCAGATCCACCCGCCGGCGTACAGCTTCTCGGTCCACGCCTGGTTGAAGGCCCTCTTCTCCTCACGGGAGAGGGAGAAGCCCGGAGTGCCCCAGCCGTCGGGGAGGTTGTCGGTGAGCCACGAGCGGATCTCCTTACGGAAGGGCTCCGTCTCGGGCGGGTAGTTCAGGTCCATGTCCCCGAGAGTACCGCTGGCCGGTGCACCCTTTCGCTCAGCCGGCCGGGCTCAGCCTCCCACCAGCTTGCCCAGCACCTTGGCGTGCCAGGTCTGGCGACCGGCCCGCTCCTCGGCCCGGTCCGCCCGCCCGGCCAGAGCCAGCCCGGCGTTGATGCCCAGGTAGCGGAGTGGCTCCGGCTCCCACTTCGGCCAGGTGTGCCCCACCCAGGGCAGCGAGGTGAGCTCCGAGGTGCGCTCGAGCACCAGGTCGGCCAGCGTCCGGCCGGCCAGGTTGGTGGTCGACACCCCGTCTCCCACATAGCCGCCGGCCCAGGCCAGACCCGAGCGCCGGTCGATGCCCACCGAGGGGAACCAGTCCCGGGCGATCCCGAGCGGACCTCCCCACCGGTGAGTGATGGCCACGTCGGCCAGGGCGGGAAAGAGCTGGACCAGGGTCGCGGCCAGGGCGTCGTGCACGCCGGTGTCGCGGTCGAACCTGGGCTGGACGGAGGAGCCGAAGTGGTAGGGCGCCCCACGCCCGCCGAAGGCCAGGCGGCCGTCGGCGGTGCGTTGGCCGTAGATGACCAGGTGCCGATGGTCGGAGAAGGTCTGGCGGTCGGCGAGGCCCGCCTCGGCCCAGAAGTGGTCGGGTAGAGGCTCGGTGGCGATCATCAGCGAGTACACCGGCGCCAGGGTGCGCTCCTCCCCCCGCAGCGTGGGGGTGTACCCCTCGGTGGCCCGCACCACGTTGGTGGCCGTCACCGTGCCCCGGGAGGTCTCCACCACCCCCGGGGCGATGGCCATGGCCGGGGTGCGCTCGTAGACGGCCACCCCCCGGCGCTCCGCCGCTTCGGCCAGCCCGCGCACCAGCCGGGCCGGGTCCACCGCCGCACAGTGGGGGGTGAACGTTCCTCCCAGCACCTCGGTGGCGCCGACTTGGGCGACAGCTTCGGCGGCGGACAGCAGGCGGAGGTCGTCCTCCCCGACGCCGATGGACCGGGCGTGGTCGACCTCGGCCCGGGTGCGGGCCAGCTGGGCCGGGCTGCGGGCCAGCACCACGGTGCCCCCCTTGGCGAACCGGCAGGCGATGCCCTCTTCCGCCGCCGCCCGGCCCACCTCGTCGACTGTCGCCGCCATGGCGTGGCGCATGGCCACCCCGGCGCCGGGCCCGGCCACACGGTCCAGCTTCTCCTCGGAGGCGGCGAACAGGGCCGAGCACCAGCCCCCGTTGCGGCCCGAGGCCCCGAAGCCGACCACGTCCCGCTCGATCACCGCCACCCGGAGGGCCGGATCGGCCACCGCCAGGTAGTAGGCGGTCCACAGTCCGGTGAACCCGCCCCCGACCACCGCCACGTCGACGTCCACGTTCCCGGGCAGCGGCGCCCGGAGGGCGAGCGACCCAGGGAGCAAGTCCCACCACAGCGAGAGCGAGCGGTACCGCTCGCCTCCGTGCTGGGTCAGATCCGCTTCCACGCCTCGGTGAGGACGGTGCGGAGGATGGAGGCCATCTCGTCGAACTCGGCCTCGCCGCAGGTGAGCGGGGGAGCCAGCTGGATCACCGGGTCGCCCCGGTCGTCAGCCCGGCAGATCAGCCCGGCCTCATAGAGCGCCCCCGACAGGAAGCCGCGCAGCAGGCGCTCGGACTCGTCGTCGTTGAACGTCTGGCGGGTGTCCTTGTCGCGGACCAGCTCTATGCCGAAGAAGTAACCGGCCCCCCGCACGTCGCCCACGATGGGGAGGTCGGACAGGTTGTCCAGGGCCGCTCGGAACACCGACTCGTTCCTCTGGACGTGCTCGAGGAGGTGCTCCTTCTCGAACACGTCGAGGTTGGCCAGGGCCACCGCCGCGCTGACAGGGTGGCCGGCGAAGGTGATGCCGTGGAGGAAGCTGTTGTGCCCTTCGAGGAACGGCTCCACCAGGCGGTCGCTGACGGCCAGGGCCCCCAGCGGCGCGTAGCCACTCGTCAGTCCCTTGGCCATGGTCACCATGTCCGGCACATAGTCGTAGCGGTTGCCCCCGAACCAGTGGCCCAGCCGTCCGAAGGCGCAGATCACGTCATCGGACACCAACAGCACGCCGTAACGGTCGCAGATCTCCCGCACCCGCCGGAAGTAGCCGGGGGGCGGGGGGAAGCAGCCGCCGGCATTCTGCACCGGCTCGAGGAAGACCGCCGCCACCGTGTCGGGGCCCTCGATGAGGATGGCCTGCTCGATGGAGTCGGCCGCCCACCGGCCAAAGGCCTCGAGGTCGTCGGCGAAGTAGCTGGCCCGGTAGAAGTTGGTGTTGGGGACCTTGACGGCCCCAGGCACCAGCGGCTCGAACGCCGTCTTGATGGCGGTGAGCCCGGTGATCGACAGCGCCCCCATGGTGGCCCCGTGGTACGAGATGTCGCGGCTGATCACCTTGTACCGGTCGGGCTGGCCGATGAGCTTGAAGTACTGGCGGGCCAGCTTCCACGCCGACTCCACCGCCTCGGACCCGCCGGTGGTGAAGAAGATGCGGTTGCAGTCGCCCGGGGTGATACCGGCCAGCCGCTCGGCCAGCTCCACCGCCCGGGGGTGGGCGTAGCTCCACAGCGGGAAGTAGGCCAGCTCGCCGGCCTGGCGGGCGGCCGCCTCGGCCAGCTCGGTCCGTCCGTGCCCGATCTGGCTGGTGAACAGGCCGGACAGGCCGTCGAGGTACGACTTGCCGTGGGAGTCCCAGACCCGTACCCCCTCGCCCCGCACGATCACCGGGACCTCGCCGGTGTTGTACGAAGACATGCGGGTGAAGTGCAACCACAGGTGGCGGCGGGCGCTCTCTTGGAGGGCGGCGTTGGACAAGTCGGTCATCTGGTCCCCCAGGTGTAGGTCTGCTTGGTCAGTTTCAGGTACACGAACATCTCGGTGTCCCGGACGCCGGGAGTCCTCCGGACCACGGTGTTGAGCAGCTCGAGGATGGCGTCGTCGTCCTCGCACACCAGCTCCACCAGGATGTCGAACGACCCGGCGCACATCACCACGTAGTCGATGTCCTCCACCGCGGCCAGGCGCTCGGCCACCTCGCGGACGTCCCCCTCGGCTCGGATCCCCACCATCGCCTGGCTCCGGAACCCGATCTGGAGCGGATCGGTGACGGCCACGATCTGCATGACGCCCGCCTCGCGAAGCTTCTGGACCCGTTGCCGCACGGCTGCCTCGGACAGGCCCACCGCCTCGGCGATGGTCCCGTAGGGACGGCGGCCGTCCTGCTGGAGCTCCTCGATGATCGCCCGGTTCACCTCGTCCAGGACCACCGGGCCACGCGACCCCGCCGCCGTGCCCGGCTCCGACGAACCGTCGGCGGCGGTGCCGGAGCGGATCGTTCGCTGGGTTCCGTTGGGCATGGGCATGGGGTGGACGTGGGCTCTGCGGGACGAGAGCGCTCTCCTTCCCTAGCAGTTAGCGCCGAAAAGCAGGTACGTGTCAAGGGATTTCGTCGTGACACATGGTGTTCACAACGCAATCCCTTGTTTCTCGACCGGGGTTCGGTCACGATAGCCGTACCGGGTCCGGGGGGACCTCGGGTGCGGCCCACGACGCGCGGCACCAGGGGCGCACCACCTCGAGGACGCCCACAACGCAACGGAGGAAGCGTGAGCACCACAGCACCGGCGCCAGCCATCGGGGAGTCGACGCGGCGGCTGGCCAACTTCGTGGGCGGACGGTACGTGGACGGCACCGGCGAGTACGCCCCGCTGGTCGACCCCAGCACCGGTGAGGTGTTCGCCGAGGCGCCGCTGTCGCGGGCAGCCGAGGTCGATGCCGCCTTCGCCGCCGCCCGGGCCGCCTTCCCCGGCTGGCGGGACGCCACGCCGTCCGAGCGCAGCCTGGCCCTGTTCCGCATCGCCGACACCCTCGAGTCCCACGGTCAGGCGCTGGTCCGGGCGGAGTGCGAGAACACCGGCAAGCCGTTCGCCGTCACCATCGCCGAGGAGCTCCCCCAGCTGGTCGACCAGATCCGCTTCTTCGCCGGGGCGGCCCGCCATCTCGAGGGCAAGTCCGCCGGCGAGTACCTGGCCGACCACACCTCCTTCGTCCGACGCGAGCCGATCGGGGTGTGCGCGGCGGTCACCCCGTGGAACTACCCGCTGATGATGGCGGTGTGGAAGTGGGCGCCGGCGCTGGCCGCCGGCAACACCATGGTGTTGAAGCCGTCGGACACCACCCCGGTCTCCTCGCTGTTGATGGCCGAGCTGATGTCCGAGCACCTGCCCGGCGGCGTGCTCAACGTCGTCTGCGGGGATCGTGACACCGGCCGCCTGCTGGTGGAACATCCGGTGCCGGCCATGGTGTCGGTGACCGGCAGCGTCCGGGCCGGCATCGAGGTGGCCGGGTCGGCCGCCCACCGGCTCACACGGGTCCACCTCGAGCTGGGGGGCAAGGCGCCGGCGGTGGTGTTCGACGACGCCGACATCGCCCTGGCCGCCGAGGGGCTGGCCATCGCCGGGTACTTCAACGCCGGCCAGGACTGCACCGCCGCCACCCGGGTGCTGGCCGCGCCCCGCATCTACGACGACCTGGTCGCCGCCCTGGTGGAGCAGGCGGAGGCCCAGACGGTCGGGGGCACCGACGTGGAGGACGCCGACTTCGGGCCGCTCAACAGCGCCGCCCAGCTCGAGCGCCTGTCGGGCTTCTTCGATCGGCTCCCCGACCACGCCGAGGTGGCCACCGGCGGCGCCCACGTCGGCCAGCGGGGTTTCTGCTTCGCCCCGACGGTGGTCACCGGCGTCACCCAGGACGACGAGATGGTCCAGCAGGAGATGTTCGGCCCGGCCATCACCGTCCAGCGGTTCTCCGACGAGGCCCAGGCCGTCGAGTGGGCCAACGGCGTCGAGTACGGGCTGGCCTCCAGCGTGTGGACCAGGGACCACGGCCGGGCCATGCGGATGTCCAAGGCACTCGACTTCGGCACCGTCTGGATCAACTGCCACATCCCCCTCGTGGCGGAGATGCCCCACGGCGGCTTCAAACGATCGGGCTACGGCAAGGACCTCTCCTCCTACGGCTTCGAGGACTACACCCGCATCAAGCACGTCATGAGCTACATCGCCGAATGAGCCGTGGCTCCGCCCCGACTCACCGATCGACGCACCAGAAGGGAAGCCAGATGCCCACTGAAGTCGCCATGGGCGGGGGATCCAAGTACGAAGTGCCCGGTCCCTTCGGGGCCCCGGTACCGAGCGACGAGTCCGTCGCCACCCTGCGGGCGGACACCCTCAACCTGTTCGACTCCACGGTGGTGGCGGTCTCCTCGGTGGCACCGGCCTACACCCTGGCCGCCACCATGGCCGTGCTGTTTCTCACCGGCGGCGTCGGCTACGCCGGGCCGGCCGTCATCTGGATCAGCTTCGTCCCGGTGCTGTTCATCGCCATCTCCTACTTCCACCTGAACCGGCGCGACCCCGACTGCGGGGCGTCCTATGCGTGGCTGTCCAAGCTCGTCCACCCCACCGTCGGCTGGTTCAACGGGTGGGTGCAGGTGGCCACCAGCATCGTCTTCTGCATATCGGCGCCCATCGTGGCCGGCTCGTACACCCTCCAGCTGTTCAACGAGTGGGGTTGGGTCTCCTCTGCCACCGCCGCCGACATCGGCACCCAGGCTGTCTGCGCCGGGGCGTGGCTGGCCCTCATCACCTTCATCTGCATCTGGGGGATCCGCTGGACCACCAACTTCCAGTGGCTCCTCCTGATCGTCGAGTACACGGCGGTGATCGTCTTCTCTGTCTGGGGCATCGTCAAGGTGGCCGCCACCCACCCGAAGGGCTCCACCGGCTTCCACTGGGCGTGGATGAGCCCGATGTCGATCCACGGCTTCGCCGCCCTGTCGGCCGGCATCGTGCTCGGCGTCTTCTTCTTCTGGGGTTGGGACACCGCCACCAACCTCAACGAGGAGTCGAAGAACGCCACCAAGACCCCGGGCCACGCCGGCATCATCGCCATGTTCCTGCTGCTGCTGGTCTTCGCCATCAACATCATCGCCGCCCAGATGCTCCTTCCCGAAAAGGCGTGGAACGCCCACTCGCTGACAATCCTCCTCTACTTCGCCCAGCAGGCCGCCGGCCACTGGGCCGGCTACGTGATGATCATCGCCGTGCTGTCGTCCACGGTGGCGACTACCCAGACCACCCTGCTGCCGGCGGCGCGCATCACCCTGTCGATGTCCCGTGACGGAGTGTTCCCCCGGCTGTTCGGGACCATCCAGGGCAAGCTGAAGACGCCGGCGGTGGGCACGCTGATCCTGGCCTTCATCTGCATGTTCGGCATCGTGCTGGTGAGCAACGTGTCGTCGATCAACAACGTGTTCAGCAACCTGATCCTGAACATCGGCGTCCTGATCGCCTTCTACTACGGCGTCACCGGCGTCACCTGTGCGTGGGCCTACCGCAAGGTGGCGTTCCAGAAGACCAGCTTCTTCTTCACCGGGATTCTGCTCCCGTTCATCGGCGGCGTGGTCCTGCTGCTGGTCGGTATCAAGGTCATCGCCGTGGCCGGATGGAGCGGCGCCTATCCCGACATCATCGCCCTGCTTCTCGGCCTCCCGCTGGTCGTGGTGGCCAGGCTCACGACGACGGGTGACTTCTTCAAACAGCAGCCGATCGCCTACACCGAGATCGGCGAGTGAGGTCGACCGAATGATCGTCGGAGTCCCCAGTGAGGTGAAGGACAACGAGTTCCGGGTGGCCCTCACACCGGCCGGGGTGCGGGAGCTCACCCGCAGCGGCCACACGGTGCAGATCGAGGCCGGGGCCGGGGAGGGCTCGTCCATCTCCGACCAGGAGTTCACCGCCACCGGCGCCTCCATCGTCGGGGATGCCAAGGAGATCTGGTCCACCGCCGACCTGGTGCTCAAGGTGAAGGAGCCGGTCCCCGACGAGTACCCGCTGCTCGGGCTGCGCCAGGGCCAGGTGCTCTTCACCTACCTGCACCTGGCCGCCTCGCGGTCGTGCACCGAGGCCCTGGTGGCCGCGGGCAACACCGCCATCGCCTACGAGACGGTCCGCGCCCCGGACCACTCGCTCCCGCTGCTCACCCCGATGAGCGAGGTGGCCGGGCGCATGGCCCCCTTCATGGGGGCCCACCACCTGATGCGGCCCGGCGGCGGCCGCGGCGTGCTGGTCTCGGGGGTGCCCGGAGTGCGGAGCGCCCGGATCGTCATACTGGGTGCCGGCGTGGCCGGCATGGCGGCGGCCACCCTGGCGGTCGGGATGCACGCCGACGTCTACATCCTCGACCGGAACCTCGACCGGCTCCGCCAGGTGGACCACCACTTCCGCGGCGCCCTGGAGACGGTGGCGTCGAGCACCCACGCCATCGAGGAGACGTGCGTGGACGCCGACATCGTCATCGGGGCCGTGCTGGTGGTGGGGTCCAAGACCCCCAAGCTGGTCTCGGACGGCCTGGTGGCGGCCATGAGGCCCGGCTCGGTGCTGGTCGACGTCTCGGTGGACCAGGGGGGCTGCTTCGAGTCGACCCGGCCGACCACCCACTCCGATCCCACCTTCGAGTCCAACGGCTCCATCTTCTACTGCGTGGCCAACATGCCGGGGGCGGTGCCACACTCGTCCACCCATGCCCTGGTGAACGCCACCATGCCCTACGTGCTCTCCATCGCCGACCACGGGTGGAAGGACGCCGTGCGGGCCGACCCGGCGCTGGCCGAAGGGGTGAACGTGGTGGACGGGACCATCGTCTACCCGCCGGTGGCCGAGGCCCACGGCCTGGCCTCCTCGCCGCTCGACACTTTCCTGGCGGGCTGATCGCCGTGTCGTCGCCGCGCATCGGTACCAGTGACGCCGGTTCGGGAGCCAGGACCGCTCCGGTCTTCGACCCGGCCTCCGGCCAGGTGACCGCCGAGGTGGTGCTGGCCACGACCACCGACGTCGACCGGGCGGTGACCGGGGCCGCCCAGGCCTGGCCGGCCTGGCGCGACACCTCGCTGTCGGCCCGGACCAAGGTGCTCTTCGCCTTCCGGGAGCTCATCCACCGCCACCGTGACGACCTGGCCCGGCTGATCACCGCCGAGCACGGCAAGGTCTTCGACGACGCCCGTGGCGAGGTGACCCGCGGCATCGAGGTGGTGGAGTTCGCCTGCGGGATCCCCCACCTGTTGAAGGGGGAGTTCTCCGAGGACGTGTCCGCCGGCGTGGACGCTTCGTCGGTCCGCCAGCCCCTGGGGGTGGTCGCCGGGATCACCCCGTTCAACTTCCCGGTGATGGTCCCGATGTGGATGTACCCGGTGGCCATCGCCTGCGGCAACGCCTTCGTCCTGAAGCCGTCGGAGCGGGACCCCTCGCCCTCGGAGCTGGTGGCCGACGTGTGGCGCCGGGCGGGGCTCCCCGATGGCGTCTTCACCGTGGTCCACGGCGACGCCACCGCCGTCGACGCCCTCATCGACCACCGGCGGGTGGCGGCGGTGTCGTTCGTCGGCTCCACCCCGGTGGCGCGCCACGTCTACCAGCGGGCGGCCACCACCGGTAAGCGGGCCCAGGCGCTGGGTGGGGCCAAGAACCACGCTGTGGTGCTGCCCGATGCCGACCTCGCCTCCACGGCGGATGCCCTGGTCGGTGCCGGCTACGGCTCGGCCGGCGAGCGGTGCATGGCCATCTCGGCGGTCGTGGTGGTGGGCGACGGCGACCGGCTGGTCGCTGAGCTGGGCCGGCGGGCGGCGGAGCTCACCACCGGTCCGGGCACCGACCCGGCCTCGGACATGGGCCCGCTGATCACCGCCGCCCACCGGGACCGGGTGGCCAGCTACCTCGAGTCGGCCGAGGCCCAGGGGGCCGACCTGATCCTCGACGGGCGGAACGTCAAGGTGCCCGGCCTCGACGGCGGGTTCTACCTCGGCCCCAGCCTGGTCGACCGGGTGACCCCGTCGATGGACGTCTACCGCCACGAGATCTTCGGGCCGGTCCTGTCGGTGCTGCGGGTGGACGACCTCGACCAGGCCATCGACCTGGTGAACGCCAACCCCTACGGGAACGGCACCGCTATCTTCACCCGCGACGGCCACGCCGCCCGGCGGTTCCGACGCGACGTGCAGGTCGGGATGGTCGGCGTCAACGTGGCCATCCCGGTGCCGATGGCCTACTTCTCCTTCGGGGGGTGGAAGCAGTCGCTCTTCGGCGACGCCCACATCCACGGCATGGAGGGGGTCCGCTTCGCCACCCGCCTCAAGTCGGTCACCACCCGCTGGCCCGAACCCGGCACCCCGGACGTGGGGGCGCCCAGCCAGGCCGACCTCCACTTCCCCACCGGGGACAGCGGCTGAGCCGACCCTTCGGGGAGCCCGGCGCCGTGGTCAGGAGCTTGTCGGCAAGCTCATCCGGGCGAGATGCCGGCGATGTCGTTCACTCCGGCACCACCCAGGCTGCCCTCGAAGGGCGCGTCGCCGAAGGCGAAGATGCCGCCGTCGGAAGCCACCAGCCAGTAGCCCCCACCTCCCGGGGTGGCGGCCATGCCCTCGATGGGCTCGTTGAGGGTCAGTGACCCGGTGGAGCCGTGGAAGGCGGCGTCGCCGTAGGCGAAGATGCCGCCGTCGGAGGCCACCAGCCAGTAGCCGTGCCCGCTCGGAGTGGCGGCCATGCCGACGATGGGCTTGTTGAGGGTGAGGCTTCCGGTGGACCCGTAGAAGGCGGCGTCGCCGTAGGCGAAGATGCCGCCGTCGGAGGCCACCAGCCAGTAGCCGTTCCCGTCGGGGGTGGTGGCCATGCCGACGATGGGCTTGTTGAGGGTGAGGCTGCCGGTGGAGCCGAAGAAGGCGGCGTCGCCGTAGGCGAAGATGCCCCCGTCGGAAGCCACGAACCAGTAGCCCTTCCCGTCGTGGGTGGAGGCCATGCCCACCACCGGCTTGTTGAGGTGGAGGCTGCCGGTCGAGCCGTAGAAGCCGGCGTCGCCGAAGGCGAAGACGCCGCCGTCACCCGCCACCATCCAGTAGCCGGCCCCGTCGGGGGTCTGGGCCATGCCCACCACCGGCTGGTTCAGGTTGGCCACGCTCAGGTCGCCCAGGTAGCCCAGGAACCCGTCGTTGCCGAACCCGCCGATGGCGCCCTCGCTGTCATAGAGGTAGTAGCCCTGACCTGGCGTGCTCGGCACGATGTCGTAGGCGACCGTCCCGAATACGTTCACCGAGCCGTCGTTGGTGCTGCACTGGAAGGTGACGGCCACCGAGGTGGCCGTGGTGCCGGCGGTCCTCAACTGGTCGACCTGGGCCGCGGCGCTCCCGTCGGCCGAGGAGCAGGAGTTGGCCCCGTCGTCAAGGGTGATGCCGCCGGTGACCTGGGAGCCCGGACCGAGCGGACCCTGTCCGGAGATGAGGAGCGAGCCGGCCTGGCCGCCGCCGTTGCCCCACCCGATACTGAACTGTTGGGTCTGCGATGCGTAGGTAGCGGTGAACCCGGTGGTGACCTCGGTAACCGTCGGCACGTCGGAGCCCCCGAGGTACGCCTCGATGTTCGCCAGCGTGAACGGTGCCGCGGTCGAACCGCGCAAGGTGCCGGCCGTCGCCTGGTGGGGAACGTGGGCGGTGGCGAACGGCAATGGCACCGCGCCGGCCCCGGTGGCCATCCCGATCGACAACAGGACGGCGGCGGCGCTGCCGATGGCCACGCCGACCCGTCGGTGGGGGCGGGGGTCGCAGGCCCGCGCCGCTCCGTTGGCTGTCCGTGGTGCCCGCATGCCGCCTCCTGTCCGGCCCGCTGCCGATGAGCGCGCCGAGACGGCGAAGGCTACCCGTGAATCGATCAGGAAGCGAGGGTCCCCGCCGGATCGGATACCGTCGATCATCGCCGTACCCGGCGAGACGGGGGAGGTACGCGTGGGCACCATCATCTTCATCGGCATGGCCGTTCTCCTGGTGGTGGTCTTCATCACGGTGTGGCGGCGCAACCGCCGCTATGAGGACGACTGACCGGTCCAATACCCCCCCGGGGTATAGTGGTACCGACGAAAAGGGGGTGCCGTGCCACCGGGCTACACCGACCACAAAGAGACGATCCAGAAGCGGCTGCGTCGGGTGGAGGGCCAGGTCCGCGGCCTCCAGCGGATGGTCGACGAGGACCGCTACTGCATCACCGTGCTCGAGCAGGTGTCGGCGGCCACCCGGGCCCTCCAGGCGGTGGCCCTCGAGCTGCTCGACGACCACCTGGCCCACTGCGTGGCCGACGCGGTGAGGACCGGCGACGGCGAGGCGTCAGCCAAGCTCGACGAGGCATCGGCGGCCATCGCCCGGCTGGTCCGGTCGTGAGCTCGGTGGCCAACGCCACCGTGCTGGTCGACGTGGGCCGGAGCCTGCGGGCCGGCTTCTCCATGTTCTGGGAGACCCTGTGGCCCCTGGTCCTGGGGTTCGGGCTCTCTGGGGCGGTCCAGGCCTTCGTCAGCCGCGACGCCATGCGGCGGTCCCTCGGGAACCACCGGCCGGCGGCGGTGGCCAGGGCCGGCGGCTACGGCATGGCCTCCTCGTCGTGCTCGTACGCCGCCTCGGCCATGTCCAAGTCGCTCTTCGTCAAGGGCGCCGACTTCCTGACGTCGCTGGTATTCCTGTTCGCCTCCACTAACCTGGTCATCGAGCTGGGCGTGGTGCTGGTGGTGCTGATGGGATGGCAGTTCGCGGCCAGCGAGTTCGTGGGCGGTGTCATCATGATCGTGCTGCTGGTGCTGCTGGGTGGTCTCGTTCTCCGGGGCCGGCGGATCGACCGGGCCCGGGAGCGCCTCCGGCAGGACGACACCTCCCAACCGGACGACGGGCGTACCGGCTCCCCGTCGGTCCCGCTCCGGGAGCGGCTTCGCTCCAGGGACGGCTGGTCGACCGCCGCCGGCTACACCATGGCCGACCTGACCATGCTCCGGAAGGAGCTGATCTTCGGCTACCTGGCCGCCGGCTTCCTGGCCACCCTGGTCCCGGCACACGTGTGGAACGTGGTCTTCCTCCACGGCCACGGGCTCTGGACCTCGCTGGAGAACGTCGTGGTCGGGCCGTTCATCGCCATGATCAGCTGCGTCTGCTCGGTGGGCAACGTGCCGCTGGCCGCCGCCCTGTGGCGGGGAGGGATCTCGTTCGGCGGGGTGATCTCGTTCATCTTCGCCGACCTCATCGCCCTCCCCATCGTCCTCGTCTACCGGCGCTTCTACGGCAGCCGGCTCACCCTGCGGATGGTGGCGGTGTTCTGGACGGTGATGTCGGCGGCCGGGCTGGCCACCGAAGGGATCTTCCGGGCTGCCGGCCTGGTGCCCACCCACCGCCCCACCCACATCGCCCCGACCCACCCGTCGTGGAACTACACCACCTGGCTGAACATCCTCGCCCTCGGGCTGTTCGCCCTCCTCTACCGGGCGTCCCGGCGGCGGCGGTCGGAGAGTGGCGCCGGCCACGCCATCGACCCGGTCTGCCGCATGCAGGTGGAGACAGCCCACGCCCCGGCCTCGACCACCCACGCCGGCACCCGGTACTGGTTCTGCGGCGACCGCTGCCTGGCCCGCTTCGAAGCGGACCCGGAGCGGTTCATCCGGGCGGGCGCCAGGCCCGAGGGCATGGAGCCGGAGGCGGCCGTCCTCCGGGGTCGGGAGCCCGGCCCGGCCGCTCCCGTCGAGCGGGTGTCTCCGGCCGGATCGGACACCCGCCGGCCGGCCCCGTAGCCTGGGGGCGGGTCGCCGTCTGGGAGCGGCCACGGGAGTCGGCCGGGGGGCAGGATGGCACTGGACATCGGGCACAGGCGCCTGAAGCGGGCGGTGGCGACGGCTCGACGCCACGGCCGTCACCTCCCGTCGGTGGTGATCGTCGGCGGCGGCCTGTCGGGACTGGGTGCCGCCATCCAGCTGGTGCGATCGGGAATCACCGACTTCACCATCGTCGAGCGGTCCGACGGCGTCGGCGGCACCTGGCGGGACAACACCTACCCGGGAAGCGGCTGCGACGTGCCCACTCACCTCTACTCCTTCTCCTTCGCCCCCAAGAGCGACTGGAGCCGCCGGTTCGCCGAGCAGCCCGAGATCCTCACCTACGCCGAGGCGTGCGTCCAACGGTTCGGGCTCGCCCCCCACCTCCGGCTCCGGACCACCGTCCGCGGGGCCGCCTTCGACGAGGGGACCGCCCGCTGGCGCCTGGCGGTCGGGACCCCCGACGGTGAGGTCGAGGAGCTGGTGGCCGACGCCGTGGTGTTCGCCTGCGGCCAGCTCAACCGGCCGGCGGTGCCCGACCTGGCGGGGCTCGAGTCGTTCGCCGGCCCCCACTGGCACTCGGCCCGGTGGGACCACCGGGTCGACCTGTCGGGGAAGCGGGTGGCGGTGGTGGGCAACGGCGCCAGCGCCGTCCAGTTCGTCCCGCCGGTGGCCGGGGTGGCCGAGTCCCTCACCATCTACCAGCGAAGCGCCAACTACGTCACCCCCAAGTCCGACCGCGTCTACGGGCCCCGGCAGCACTGGCTGCTCCAGCACGTCCGGGCCTACGAGCTCGCCTACCGTTGGTGGATCTACTGGACCCTCGAGGCCCGGTGGGTCGCCTTCCGTCAGGACAGCTGGGCCGGTCGGAAGCTCCGGGCCATGATGACCAAGGGGATCCGGGCCGGCGTGGTCTCCGACCGGCTGCCCGAGGCGGTGGTGGTGCCCGACTACCCGGTCGGGTGCAAGCGGATCCTCATGTCCAACGACTGGTACCCGGCCATCCTGCGATCCAACGTCGAGACCGTGGCCGTCCCCATCGACCACGTGGACCCCGGGGCGGTGGTGACCGCCGACGGCCGTCGCCGGCCGGCCGACGTCCTGATCTTCGGGACCGGCTTCCACACCACCGACTTCCTGTCCGAGATCCCGGTGACGGGGCGGGGAGGGGTGTCGCTGGCCTCGGTCTGGCGCCACGGCGCCCGGGCCTACCGGGGCACCAGCGTGGCCGGCTTCCCCAACCTCTTCGTGCTCTACGGGCCCAACACCAACCTGGGGCACAACTCCATCCTCTTCATGGTGGAGCGCCAGCTCAACCTGGTGCTCCAGGCCCTGGCCCTCCAGGCGGACGCCGCCGGGGCGGAGTCGTCGGGGACGGTGGAGGTCACCGGGGCGGCGTTCGACCGCGAGGACTCCCGCATCCAGCGGCTGATGGCCGGCACGGTGTGGGTCAGCGCCTGCCACAGCTGGTACAAGGACGCCGCCGGCCGGGTCACCAACAACTGGCCGACCTGGACGGTGCGCTACTGGCGCGACACCCTGCGCCTCGATCGCCGGGACGTGACGGTCACCCTGGCTCCGGACGCCGTGCCGGCCCGGCCATCCGTCACCTCCGGCGTCTGATCGCTCCGACTGGACGGGACCCCGGGTGGGCGCCAGCCCGGGGCAGTGCCTCCGGCTCACCCATGCCCTCTCACAGACCCGGCCGCAGGTCTGCTCCGGGGCCGAGCCCGACGTCGCCCGACGTTCGTGAACTGGGCATATCCGCCGGACGATCCCCGCCCCGACCGTCTCCTTGCTACCGTTGACCCCCATGGCCAGTAGCGGTCTTCAGGACCCTGCTTCCGACCCCCTCCGTCGTCCTCCGCATGGGTCCGTGCCCAATCAGGCCGGTCTCGAGCAGCTCGGCTCCCTGATCGACGGCCAGGCGGGAACGGGCACCGCCCCCGACCCCGGGAACGGTGGCGCCCGCCACGCGGCACGCGACGCCAGGCGATCGAAGCGGGGACGCTCCGCCGCCCGGGCCGCGAGCCCGACGTTCGACGAGTCGGGCCTCGAGGCGCTGGGGGCCCGGATCGACCGGTCGTCCAAGCCCCCCTCGCACCGGATGGCCAAGACACCAAGGCGCTTCCGCAAGACCAAGTGGGCCCTACTCTCCCTGACCGTGGTGGTCGCCCTGCTGGTCGGGGCGGGCGGCGCCTACGCCTTCCACCTCGACCACGAGATCCACCACATCGCCGTGAAGGGCCTGGTCGAGTCGCCCACCTCCGGAGCCGACGCCGGCACCGAGAACATCCTGATGGTCGGGTCCACCGACCGGTGCGCGCTCACCGTCCAGAACCCCGCCTACGGACTGTGCTCGGACGGGGTGAACGGGGTCAACAGCGACGTGGTGATGATCCTCCACCTCGATCCCAACAAGCACACCGTCTCCGTCCTCTCCATCCCCCGCGACCTCTTCGTCCCGAACGCCCGGACGACCGGGGCCAACAAGATCGACGCCGCCCTCTACCAGGGGCCCAGCCAGCTGGTGGCGGCCATCAACGAGGACTTCGGGATCCCCATCCAGCACTACGTGGTACTCAACTTCGACACCTTCGCCAACGTGGTGAACACCCTGGGGGGCGTCGACATGTACTTCCCCGAGCCGGTCTTCGACGCCTACTCGGGGCTGAACCAGCAGACCCCCGGGTGCATCCACCTCGACGGGGTCGAGGCGCTCCAGGTGGTGCGGGCCCGGCACCTCCAGTACAAGGGGCCGGGGGTGACCACCGACATCCCCGAGGACTGGCCCTCGGAGAACCTGAGCGACCTGGCCCGGATCCGCCGCGACCACGAGTTCCTCCGGGTGCTGGCCACCGCAGTGGCCGCGAACGGCCTGGCCAACCCGGTGACCGACACCCAGCTGGTCAACGGCGTGGCCCCCCAGCTCGAGGTCGACTCGTCGTTCTCCCTCAGCGACATGGTCAACCTGATCCTCGAGTTCCACGGGGTCAACGCCAACACCGCCCCGCAGCTGACCCTGCCGGTGGAGGTCGACCAGTTCGGCTCGTACACCTACAAGGGCGTGCCCGGCTACGGTGACATCGAGTTCCCCTCCAACGTGCAGGACCAGCAGGTGATCGACCAGTTCCTCGGGGTCGGCCCCACCACCGGCACCATGCACGGCGGCCAGCTCCCGTCACCTGGCTCGGTCACGGTATCGGTGGAGAACGGCAGCGGCACCTACAACCAGGCCACCGACACCTCCACCGCCCTGCAGGCGCTCGGCTTCCAGATCGCCGGCGTCGGGGACGTCCCGGCAGTCGGGGAGGAGGCCGAGACCGTCGTCTACTACTCCCAGATGACCCCGGCCGACGAGGCGGCCGCCCAGACGGTGGCCGACTCCCTGTCCGGGTCGGTGATCATGGCCCTCGACCCGACCCAGGTGACCGACGGTGCCCAGGTGACCGTGGTCACCGGCACCCAGTTCGCGGTGAACGCCCCGGCAACGGCCCCGCCTACCACGGCGGCCGGGGCCACCCCCACCACGGCCCTGGCCTCGACCACCACCACCACGGCCCTGGCCTCGACCACCACCACGACGACGACCGCCTCCAGCGGTGCCTTCCAGCCGCCGTCGGCGGCCGTCACCCCCCTGCAGCCCTGGGACCCCCGGTCGTGCACTCCCTCCGGCGGCGAGGGGACCTAGCTCGCTCCCCGTCCACCCCAGTGAGCTGGGCATTCCGAGAGATCGAAACGGAACGGTTGCGTTCCTGAGCTCGATCCTCTATTGTGATTGAGACGGAACCGTTCCGTTCTTGATCGAGAGGGATCCTGCCGTGACCGTCACCGAGGTGGACACCACCGAGCGCCCGGGACGACCCACCGGAGCCCGCGCCGCCGCCCGGAGGCAGGCGATCCTCGACGCCGCCCTCAGCCTGGTGATGGAGGTCGGCTACGACCGGCTGAGCATGGACGCCCTGGCCGAGCGGGCTCATGCCGGCAAGGCCACCATCTACCGCCACTGGTCGGGGAAGGCCGAGGTGGTGGTCGAAGCCATCCGCCGCCGCAAGTGCGACGATTTCAGAGTCCCGCCGGACACCGGATCCCTCCGTGGCGACCTGCTGGCCTCGCTGAACCACGGCCGGGAGTCGTTCACCGAGGATGACTCCGCCCTCATCGTCGGCGTAGTCTCGGCCATGCACCACGACCAGGAGCTGGCCGACCTGATGCGCCGGCAGATCATCGAGTCCAAGCAGGCCCTCTTCGACCAGATCGTGGCACGGGCCGTCGAGCGGGGAGAACCCGTCTCGGCGAGCGCCTCGCCGGTGGTCAACGAGGTCAGCTCGGCTCTCTTCTTCAACCGGGTGGCGATGGGCAGCGAGCCGATAGACGACGCCTTCGTCCTCCACGTGGTGGACGACGTCATCCTCCCCCTCCTCCGCTGCTGAACCGCCCGCCCCGTACCCTCCGATGAATCGACGGCCCCGGGGCCGTCGTCTCCACCACTCCCCGTCTCCACCCTCTGTTCGATCCATCCCCCACCGACCCTGCACCCCCCACCGGAGCCACCATGACCACCATCGCTGAATCCACTCGACCGCCCACCCCGTTCAACGACCGGGAGGCGGACCCCAAGCGCTGGTTGGCGCTGGCCGTCATCGCCGTCGCCCAGCTGATGGTGGTGCTCGACGCCTCCATCGTCACTATCGCCCTCCCGTCGGCCCAGCGGTCCCTGCACATCTCCACCGACAACCGCCAGTGGATGGTGACCGCCTACACCCTGGCCTTCGGCGGCCTGCTGCTGCTCGGCGGCCGGATCGCCGACTACGTCGGCCGCAAGCGCATGTTCATCATCGGCCTGCTCGGTTTCGCCAGCGCCTCGGCGCTCGGCGGGGCGGCCGTCAACGCCCCGATGCTGTTCGGCGCCAGGGCCCTCCAGGGCGCCATGGCCGCCATGCTGGCCCCGGCCGCCCTGTCCCTCATCACCGTCACCTTCACCGAGGTCAAGGAGCGGGCCACCGCCTTCGGCGTCTACGGGGCCATTGCCGGCGGCGGGGCGGCCATCGGCCTGATCATGGGCGGCGTCCTCACCGAGTACGCCTCGTGGCGGTGGTGCCTCTACGTCAACGTCCCCATCGCCATCGTGACGGCGCTGGTGGCCGTGCCGATCGTCCGGGAGAGCAAGGCCCACGGCAACACCAGCTACGACATCCCCGGCGCGGTGACCGTCACTGCCGGCCTGGTCGCCCTGGTCTACGGCTTCACCCAGGCCGCCCAGAGCGGCTGGGCCGCGGCCAGCACCTCGTCGTACCTGGCGGCGGCCGTGGTGCTGCTGGTGGGCTTCGTGGTCATCGAGCTGCGCACCAAGAACCCGCTGCTGCCGATGCGGGTCATCCTCGACCGCACCCGCGGCGGCTCCTTCCTGAGCTCCCTGATGGTCGGCTCCGGACTGATGGGAATGTTCCTCTTCCTCACCTACTACTTCCAGGGGAACCTCGGGTACTCGGCCCTGAAGACCGGGTTCGCCTTCCTCCCCTTCTCGGCCGGCATCATCCTGGCCGCCGGGGCCTCCTCGAAGATCATCCCCCGCACCGGCCCCACGCCGGTGATGGTCGGCGGCTTCTCCGCCGCGGCGCTGGGCATGCTCTGGCTCACCCAGATCGGGGCCCACACCAGCTTCACCGCCCATGTGCTGCCCGCCGAGATCCTCATCAGCGTGGGCATGGGGCTGGCCTTCGTCCCGATGAGCAGCACCGCCCTGTTCGGGGTGCCCTCCCACGACGCCGGCGTGGCCAGCGCCACCCTCAACACCACCCAACAGGTCGGCGGCTCCCTCGGGACCGCCCTCCTCAACACCGTCTTCGCCTCGACCACGGCCGCCTACCTGGCCACCCGGGTCGGGACCCCGGCGGTGCGCGAAGCGGCGCAGATCCACGGCTACACCGTCGGCTTCGCCATCGGGGCGGTGTTCCTGGTCATCGCCGCCCTGTCCTCGACCTTCCTGATCAAGGCCGGCCGGAACGACATGGCCACCACCGAGGCCATCCCCGTCCCGGCCTGAGCAGCGGCCGACGGAGGCGGGAAAGGGTTGACAAGGTTAACAGTGTTAGCTACCTTGGAGCTAACACTGTTAGCTTCCCACCCCTGGAGGTCGTCGTGAGCGAGGTCAGCCCCCCCCGGTACCGCAAGCCCGGCTGGTTCACCCAGCACGTGTTCAACAACGTGGTCGCAGTGCTGACCCGTTCGGGGATCAGCATCTGGGGCAGCCGTGTGCTCGAGGTGGCCGGCCGCACCACCGGCCTGCCCCGCCGGGTGCCGGTGAACCTGCTGTCACTCGAAAACGACCACTATCTGGTGTCCGCCCGCGGCACCGGGCAGTGGGTCCGCAACGTGCGGGCCGCCGGCGGCCGCCTCGACCTGCTCCTCGGGCGGAGGCGACAGCACTGGGTGGCCACCGAGCTGACCGACGACCAGAAGCCGCCGGTGCTACGGGCCTACTTGCGGCGGTGGAAGGCGGAGGTCGGGGTGTTCTTCGACGGGGTCGGCGCCGACTCCACCGACGAGGAGCTCCGGGCCATCGGGCCCAACCACCCTGTCTTCGTGCTCCGACCCCCATCGTGACCGTTGGCCCGCCGGTCGCCTCTCCCCGGCCCGAGCCCCGGGAGCGCACGGCGCGGGTCCACCAGATCATCCAGACCGCCCGGGTCCTGCTCGAGGCGGACGGGAGCGACGGGCTGACCATGCGGCGGCTGGGCGACGAGCTCGGGATCCGGGCACCGTCGCTGTACAAGCACCTCTCGGGCAAGCCGGCCCTCGAGCTGGCCCTGGTGGAGACGGGCCTCGACGAGACGGGCCTCGCCCTCCACCGGGCGGTGGCGGAGACACCGGGCGATCCGATCGGTGCCGTGCTCGAGGCCTACCGGGCCGCGGGGCTGACCAGTCCCAACCTCTACCGGTTGGTCACCGCCGGCACCCTCCCCCGGGCCGAGCTCCTCGCCGGCCTGGAGGCGTGGGCCGGCGAACCGTTCTTCCTGGCGGTGGGCGAGCCGTACCTGGCTCAGGCCCTCTGGTCCTTCGCCCACGGGACGCTGATCCTCGAGCTCGACCACCGGTTCGCCGAGGGGTCGGATCTCGACCGGACCTGGCGGACCGGCGCCGAGGCCTTCACCGCCGCCCGCACCGTCCTGGTGGGCCGGCCGGGGCTTCGTCGTGGACCACCGGGGCTCGACGGGTGACGAGCCCCGGTGCTGCTGCACGGCTGGCCACCGACGTCCTGGCCGGTCGTCGCCGGTCAGGACCCGATGTGGTCGGGGGGGACGGTCCCCAGCCGTCCGGCCTGGTAGTCCTCGAACGCCTGGGCCACCTCGTCCTTGGTGTTCATGACGAACGGTCCGTAGGCGTAGACCGGCTCACGAATCGGGAGGCCGCCGAGGACGAGCACCTCGAGGTTCGGCGAGCGTGACTCCTGGGCGGTACCGCCACCGACCACCAGGGTGTCCCCGTCGCCCAGGACTACCAGCTGGCCGGTGCGGATCGGCCGCCGTTCCTCCCCGACCGTGCCTGTCCCGGCCAACACGTAGACCAGGGAGTTGAAGTCGTTGCGCCACGGCAGGGTCATGATCGCACCGGGGCTCACGGTGGCGTGCAGCATGGTCATCGGCGAGTGGGTGGAGCCCGGGCCGGCATGGCCACCCACGTCGCCGGCGATCAGCCGGACCAGGGCGCCGCCGTCGCCGGTGGACAGCAGGACCACGTGGCCGGACCCGATGTCCTGGTAGCGGGGAGCGATCATCTTGTCGGCCCTGGGCAAGTTCACCCAGAGCTGGATCCCGTGGAACAGCCCACCACTGGCTACCAGCTCGTCCGGGGGCCGCTCGATGTGGAGGATGCCGGCACCGGCGGTCATCCACTGCGTATCGCCGTTGGTGATCAGCCCGCCACCACCGATGGAGTCCTGGTGCTGGAACGTCCCGTCGATCATGTAGGTGACCGTCTCGAAGCCGCGGTGCGGATGCCAAGGCGTGCCCTTCGGCTCGCCCGGGGCGTACTCCACCTCACCCATCTGGTCCATGTGGATGAACGGATCGAGGTGCCGGCCGTCCACGCCGGCAAAGGCGCGCCGCACCGGGAACCCCTCACCCTCGAATCCGGCCGGTGCCGTGGTCACCGACAGCACCGGGCGGGCGGTGGTGGTGGCCGGGTCGGGCTCGGCGATCTTCGGAAGGGACAACACGTTCTCTACGCTCACCGCCGGCATCGCCGACCTCCTCTGTCACCTGGTCGCCCGGGTCGACCGCTCGGACTGCTGCACGCTGCACGCTGCACGCTGCACCGGGTAGCAACACTAGTTGTGCTCGCAACATTCCGCGGCCGGATCAGGTACCCTTGGTCGCGGGTCCACCGCCCCGACAGCCACGTACACTTGCCCCGACGGAAGAGTCAGGAGATACCAGTGAGCCGGCACCGTGGCGGAGCCACTCGCCGACGCGGCGACCAAGTAGAGGCATTCCCCGCCTCCCCGTCCGAGATCGGGAGGACCCTTCGAGAGGCGAGGGAACAGCGCGGCCTCGATCTCCTCTCCGTCCACGACCGGCTCGGCCGACCGATCACCCAGCTCGAGGCGCTCGAGACCGGTGACCTCGACGCTCTCCCCGACCAGGCCGCCGCCCTGTCCACCCTGCGCCGCTACGCCGCCTTCCTGACCCTGGACGGCGACGCCCTGGCGCTGCAGCTGATGGAGGCGTGGTCGGCCACGCCGGCCAGGCCGCGGCGACCGGCTCGGGAGCTGGCCCCGGTCACCGGAGTGGTCACCACGGTCACCTCGGAGCCCGACCATCTCCGTGCCTTCACCCAGACCGGCCAGGTCCCCATGGTCGGCGGGGCCGGCACGTCGGCGGCAGGCGGCTCGGGGGCCTACGGGTACGGGGTGACCACCGGCCCGCCGACAGGCACGCTGACGGTGATCGCCCGCGAAGAGATCAACGAGACCAAGCGGGCGACCGCCAGGGCCCGGCGTCGCCGCCGGGCGCCGGTGACACTCAAGCTGGTCACCTGGTTAGTGGCTGTGCTGGCCCTGACGGCGGTGGCCGGCGTGGTGATCCAACGGCAGCGTCCCCAGTGGCTGGTCCAAGCCCACCTGCTCCGCATCACCCAGCCCGACGGGCAGCCGTTGGCCGCCGCCCCCGCCACCACCACCGTGCCGACCACCCACCAGGTGACCCACCACGCCACCGCCCCCGTGACCGCCGGTCCCACCGACAACACCACCCAGGCCACCTACTTCGTGAACGCCCAGCAGTTCACCTTGGGCATCGCCACCTCGGCACCGTGCTGGGTGCAGGTGACCACTCCGGCGTCGATCACCCCGCTGCTGGAGGGCACCCAGAGCAGCGGCACTATCCAGTCCTTCAAGGCCGACAAGTCGATCACCCTGCAGGTGGGGTCGTCGGCGGTGGTGATCGGGATCTACATCAACGGAAAGAGCGTCTTCTTCACCACCCCGAAGTCGACACCGTTCACCTACACCTTCACCTCCCAGCCGTAGGAGCCCTCCAGCCGTAGCTGAACGGACCGAGCCCGGGGCGTGCCGGGAGCGTGGCGTGCGTCAGGCCAGATGGGCAGTACCTGCGGTGGACTGCACGGGACGGGGCTCGAACGGTCCGACAGATCCTCCACCGGCCCGAGTCGCCACCGGCCCGAGTCGCCACCGGCCCCTGCCCCCCCGCTCCGGCCCCGACGTCGGGCACGACGCGGGACCGGAGCGAGGTCGACGGCTGTTACTTCACCGTCACCGTCACGAGCTCATCGGCCAAGCCGAGGGAGTTCACTGCCAGCAGCAGGAGGAGGTAGGAGTGTTGGGGCGAGTTGGCCGCCACGGTGCCGGCGATGGTGGCGGTGCCGTTGGTGTTGGCCTTGAACGTCAGCCCGGCGGGAAGGGCCCCGAACTCGCCAATGGTGGCGTAGGGGTAGCCCCCCACCGTGACGGTGAACGAGGTGGCCGTCCCCGGCTGGATGCTGATCGTCGATGCGCTGGTGATGGCCGGGGCCTGGTCCACCGTCAGAGTGAACGCCTGGGTGACGGTGCCGGCGGCATTGGTGGCGGTCAGGATGAGGGCGTAGACCTTGCCGGTGCCGGCCGCCGGGGTGCCGGCGATGGTGGCGGTGCCGTTGGCCCCGGCCGTGAAGGTGAGCCCGGACGGGAGTGCCCCGGACTCGGTCACCGTCGCCGCCGGATAGCCGGTGGTGGTCACCGCGAAGGACAGGGCGGTCCCGACCTTGGCCGTCACCGACGAGGCGCTGGTGATGGCCGGCGCCTGGTCCACGGTCAGGGTGAACGCCTGGGTGGCGGTGCCGGCGGTGCTGGTGGCGGTCAGGGTGAGGGCGTAGACCTTGCCGGTGCCGGCCGCCGGGGTGCCGGCGATGGTGGCGGTGCCATTGGCCCCCGCCGTGAAGGTGAGCCCGGACGGCAGGGCCCCCGACTCGGTCACCGTCGCCGCCGGCGTGCCGGTGGTGGTCACCGCGAAGGACAGGGCGGTCCCCACCTTGGCCGTCACCGACGAGGCGCTGGTGATGGCCGGCGCCTGGTCCACCGTCAGGGTGAACGCCTGGGTGGCGGTGCCGGCGGTGCTGGTGGCGGTCAGGGTCAGCGGGTAGGTGCCGCCGGTGCCGACCGCCGGGGTGCCGGCGATGGTGGCGGTGCCGGCAGCTCCGGCCGTCAAGGTGAGCCCGGACGGGAGTGTTCCGGACTCGGTCACCGTCGCCGCCGGATAGCCGGTGGTGGTCACCGCGAACGACAGTGCCGTTCCGGTCTTGGCCGTCACCGACGAGGCGCTGGTGATAGCCGGCGCCTGGTCCACCGTCAGAGTGAACGCCTGGGTGGTGGTGCCGGCGGTGCTGGTGGCGGTCAGAGTGAGGGCGTAGACCTTGCCGGTGCCGGCCGCCGGGGTGCCGGCGATGGTGGCGGTGCCGGCAGCTCCGGCTGTGAAGGTGAGCCCGGACGGGAGTGCCCCGGACTCGGTCACCGTCGCCGCCGGCGTGCCGGTGGTGGTCACCGCGAAGGACAGGGCGGTACCAACCTTGGCCGTCACCGACGAGGCGCTGGTGATGGCCGGGGCCTGGCCCACCGTCAGCGTGAACGCCTGGGTAGCGGTGCCGGTGGCGTTGGTGGCGGTCAGGGTCAGCGGGTAGGTGCCGCCGGTGCCGGCCGCCGGGGTGCCGGCGATGGTGGCGGTGCCGTTGGCCCCGGCCGTGAAGGTGAGCCCGGACGGGAGTGCCCCGGACTCGGTGAGGGTCGGCGTTGGCGTCCCCGAGGCGCTCACTGTCACGGACAGGGAGGAGCCGACCGCTCCTGACGCCGTCGAGGCACTGGTGAAGGCCGGGGCCTGGTCCACCGTCAGGGTGAACGCCTGGGTGGCGGTGCCGGTGGCGTTGGTGGCGGTCAGGGTCAGCGGGTAGGTGCCGCCGGTGCCCGCCGCCGGGGTGCCGGCGATGGTGGCGGTACCGGCAGCTCCGGCTGTGAAGGTGACACCGGGCGGCAGGGCGCCGGACTCGGTCAGGGTCGGAGCCGGAGAGCCGGTGGCGGTGACCGCGAACGACAGGGCGGTCCCGACGGTGCCTGTCACCGAAGCTGCACTGGTCACCGCTGGGACCTGCCCGACGGTGAGGGTGAAGGCCTGGGTGATGGAACCCGTGCCGTTGGTGGCGGTCAGTGTGAGGGGGTAGCTGCCGGCCGTGCCGGCCGCCGGGGTGCCGGCCAAGGTGGCCGTTCCGTTGCCATTGTTGACGAAGGTGACGCCGGCCGGCAGGGCACCCGCCTCGCCCAGCGCCGGGGCCGGCGAACCGGAGGTGGTGACGGTGAAGGACAGTGGCGTCCCGACCACCCCGCCGACGGACGACAGGCTGGTGATGGCGGGCGCGCTTCCCACCACGATGGTCAGCACCTGGGAGGCACTGGCCACCGGGTTGGTGGCGGTGACGGTCACCGCGGTGGACCCGGCGGCGGTCGGGGTACCCGACAGGAGGGCCGCGCCCGTGCCTTCGTCAACGAAGGTGAGGCCAGCGGGGAGGGCCCCCGACTCGGTGATGGACGCCAGCGGCGTGCCCGCGGTGGTCACCGCGAACGACCCGCTCTGGTTGAGGGTGAAGTAGGCGGTGGCCCCGCTGGTGATGGAGGGGGCGTTGGGCGTCAATACCGTGATGGTCAGGGCCAGGGTGGCCGTGCTGCCGGAGCTGTTGGTGGCCGAGATGGACACCGGGTAGGTCCCGGCGGAGCCGGTCGCCGCGGTTCCGGCGATGGTGGCGGTGCCGTTGCTGTTGGCGGTGAAGGTGAGGTCCGACGGCAGCGCTCCCGTCTCGGTGATGGTCGCCGCCGGATAGCCGGTGGTGGACACCGTGTAGCTGCCGGCGATCCCCACCGAGAAGGACGCCGTTCCGGGACTGGTGATGGACGGCGCCTCGGCGTTGGTCAGGGTGAAGGCCTGGGTGGTGGTGCCCGCCGAGCTGGTGGCGGTGAAGGTGAGGGGATAGCTCCCTCCGGTGCCGATGGCGGCGGTTCCCGACAGGGTGGCGGTGCCGTTGCCGTTGTTCGTGAAGGTGATCCCGGCGGGCAGGGCCCCCGTTTCGGTGATGGCCGGAGCCGGCTCGCCGGTGGTGGTCACCGTGGCGCTGAAGGTCGCCCCCACGATGGAGGTGGCCGAGTTGGCGCTGGTGATGACCGGCGCCACCGACTCGGTGAGGGTCGTCGACCCGCTGCCGGCCACAGGGAGCCAGTTCGACAGGTCACCCCCGTAAGACTGGAGAGCGGTGGTGGACTTGGCGACCGTCGTTCCGGGCGGGACGGTGACGGGGACGTTGACCGAGCCGGTGCCGGTGTTGTTGACCGTGACCACCCCGTTGGTCTCGGTGGCGGTGACGGTGGGGGAGGCGGCGGCCTGCACGGCCGACCAGGCGGACTGGTCCCCGAGCACGTCGCCCACCGCGCCCAGCGTGAGCTGCTGGTAGGGGGTGGTGGCGTTGAAGTAGGAGTCGTACTCGGAGATCAGCGGGTTCAGCACCTCGTAGAGCG
>JBKQTE010000055.1:0-125942 GCA_052143315.1 Acidimicrobiales bacterium
CAGGACGGTGGGGGCCCCGACGTTTTCGTGCACTTCAGCGCGATTTCCGGTACGGGCTACCGCAATCTCGAGGAAGGCCAGAAGGTCGAATTCGAGACCAACCAAGGCCCCAAGGGCTTGCAGGCCGCGAACGTGCGCGCCATCGGCTGACGCCGATCTTCAAGCAGTCAACGACAGAACCCCGTCTCTCTGCGAGGCGGGGTTCTGTCAATTCCAGTCCCGATTCCCGATTCCCGATTCCCGATGCGCCCGGCGGTTCTCCGCACCCGGCGTCCGCCCCGGCGCCGTCCATCGCCCCGATCGTGGCGGACCTACCGGTTCGGACCTCTCAGAGCGGACCTACCAGTACGGGCGGCGTTGCCGGGTGGTCACCTCGAGTACCGCGGCCGCATACTCCTGGCGGCACACCACCAGGTCGGGCAGCCACGCGTCGGGAGCGCCATAGCGCAGCGGCTCCCCGTCCAGCCGGCTGGCGTGCAGACCGCTCGCCGTCGCCACCGCGACCGGGGCGCACGAGTCCCACTCGTACTGACCTCCGGCGTGCACGTAGACATCGGCGGCGCCGAGGATCACGGCGGCGATCTTCGCGCCGGCCGAACCCATCGGGACCATGACGCCCCCCAGAGCCTCGGTGACGTCGTAGGCCACGTCCGGAGGGCGGCTCCGCGACACCACGACCCGCGGGGGCTCGCCGGGCGAGACCGGCGGGAGCACGGGGGGCTCGCCGGTGGAGAGCACGAGATCGAGCGCCGGCAGGGCCACGGCGCCCACGACGGCCACGCCGCCCAGGGCCATCGCCACGTGCACGGCCCAGTCGGTCCGGCCCGCCTGGCGGAACTCGCGTGTCCCGTCCAGCGGGTCGATGATCCACAAGCGACCCTCACCGGCCACGTGCTCGAGCCCCTCCTCGGACCGGACGTCGTCACCGGGGTAGAGGCGCCCGAGCTCCCGCACCAGGAGCTGGTGCGACATGCGGTCGCCCGCCGCGCCGATGTCACGCAGCGCGGGGGGGTCGGCTCGCAGCTCCACCAGGGCACGGCCCGCCACCTGGGCCAGGAGGGCCGCGTCACGGTGCTCGTCGGCCAGGTCTTCGCGCATGACCCCCTTGTCTAGACCAACCGCCTGTCCGTAGCCCACCTGGTCAGCTCGTGGCGCGTCGAGAGCTGCAGCTTGCGCAGGACCGACGAGACGTGCGACTCGACCGTCTTGGCCGAGATGCTCAGGTCGCGGGCCACCTCCTTGTAGGTGTAGCCCCGGGCGATCAGGCGCAGGACCTCGCGCTCGCGTGGCGACAGCTGGTCGAGCTCGGGGTCGAGGCCGGTGGCGGGCGGGCCGCCCTGGGCGAACGCGTCGAGGACGAACCCGGCCAGCCTCGGCGAGAAGACGGCGTCGCCGGCGGCGACCCGGTAGACGGCCTGGAGGAGCTCGGGCCCCGAGATCGTCTTGGTGATGTAGCCACGGGCACCCGCCCGGATGACCTCGATCACGTCCTCGGGGGCGTCGGACACCGAGAGGGCCAGGAACTGCACCTCGGGATGGTGCGGCAGCACGCCGCGCAGCACGGCGTGACCGCCCCCTCCGGGCAGGTGCACGTCGAGCAGGACCACGTCGGGGAGCCGTTCGTTGATGAGCTCGACGGCGGCACCGGCCTCGTCGGCCTCGCCGATCACCTCGACGGCCTCGCCCAGCTCGGCCCGGACGCCGGCCCGGAACACGGCGTGATCCTCGACCAGGAAGATCCGGGGGCGGCCCGCGGGAGGCGGCACGGCGCGGTCCGTGCCCGAACCGGTGCTCACCTGACCCGCTCCCGGCGGGGCATGGACAGTTGGACCTCAGCCCCCTCCCCCGGCGCGGAACGGATGACGGCCTCGCCACCGAACCGGCTCATCCTGGCGCGGATGGACTGCGCGATGCCCTGCCGGCCTTCGGGGACAGCGTCGGGGTCGAAGCCCTGACCCCGGTCCCGCACGTAGAGCATCACCGTGTCGGGCTCGACCTCTGCGTACACCGAGACCTGGTCGGCCCCGGACCACTTGGCCGAGTTCACCGTCGCCTCGCGGGCCGCATCGAGGAGGGCACGCAGAGCCTCGTCGAGCTCGCAGTCCCCCACCATCACCACCTGCACGGCGATCCCGTGGTCGGCTTCCACCTGCCGCTGCAGCAGGCCGACGCCCTCGCCCAGCATGGTGGCGTCCTCACCGATCGCCCCCGGTGGCCGGCCCTCGAACAACCAGGCTCGCAGCTCGCGCTCTTGGGCGCGGGCGAGGCGCACCACGCTCTGGGGGTCGTCGGAGGAGCGCTGGATCAGCGCCAGCGTCTGGAGCACCGAGTCGTGCACGTGGGCCGCCATCTGGGCCCGCTCCTCGGCCAGCGCCCTGGCCTGGCGCTCGGCGATGAGGTCCCGCACCAGGCTGAGCCACCAAGGGCCGAAGATGATCACGCTGGCCGCAACGACCAGGGCGGCGCCACCGACGGGGCGCAACGCGGCGGCGGTCGCGTGCCCGTCGACCAGCAGGACGATCCCGCCGGCACCGACGAGGACGCCCACGGCGACCCGCGCCATGAGCCAACGCCGTCCCTCGCCGTGGGTGTCGGCGCCGAGGAGCGGCACGACGTCCTGGTCGATGAACGCCTTCTCCGATTCGTGGGCGTTGCGCCAGATGAGGACGAACACCCCGATCGCCAGGAAGGTGGGCCAGCCGATGAACCCCACGAACCCCACGTGCAGAGTGCTGGTGATGACCGACACGGCGATCAGCAGCGGGATGAGGACGGCAGCGATCACCCGGATGCCGCGACGGTCGTTGATGGCGCGGGAGTAGATGTTGGAGGACTCGCCCTCCATGGGGATCAACAGCCAGGCCGCGGCGTACACGAGCACCATGACGCCGCTGCCGATGGCGAGAAGCACGAAGCCGATGCGGACCCACGTGGCGTCGATCCCGG
Organism: Acidimicrobiales bacterium; assembly: GCA_052143315.1. Lineage (GTDB taxonomy): Bacteria > Actinomycetota > Acidimicrobiia > Acidimicrobiales > RAAP-2 > DASZIT01. The sequence continues at coordinate 2,947 of JBKQTE010000055.1, forward strand.
TGGCCGAGGAGACGGCGCCGCAGACGCCACCCAGCACACGGTTGTCCGGGCTCCGGCGGAGGCTCCGCAGCCTCCCCCCCCCGTGGGAGTGGTGGTGCCGGCGCCGGTCCGACCAGAAGCCCCCACGGTGCGACCAGTGCCCGTTCGCTCCGCTCCAGCCCCCGTCGGGTGGGACCCACCGGCCCGTGGGCGGCACCCAGTCCCCGGGCGCGCCCCTCGGGGGTGCCGTCGGGCGGCCACCCTCCTCGAGCGGACGCGTGCCGGGATCGGGTGCCTCTGCGATACCTCGATGATCGCGCGCCCCGGCCACGGTGGCTATCAGGGACATCCCCGAGTCCTCCGGGGCGCCCTCAGGGTCGGACCAGGGTGTTGCCGGATTCCCCCGTTGGCCACGCACCGTCACGCTGGGTGCATGGACACTGCACCCGCATCCGGAACCGGACCCGACGAGACCCCTGACGCCCCGACCAGCGAGGCCCACCAGCTCCCCCCGAGCCAGGAAGACGGGCACCCGGGGGGTCCCGGCTATCCCGCGCACCCCGACGACACGGGGCACTCGGGGCACCCGGGGGGGCAACGCCTGCACCGTGTCGGCCGTGGGCGCATGCTTGCCGGCGTCGCCGCCGGCCTGGCCGACTACTTCGACGTCGACCCGACGATCGTCCGTATCGCCTTCGTCGCCCTGGCGTTCCTCGGCGGCCTGGCCGTGCCCCTGTACCTCGCCGGATGGCTGCTCATCCCCGACGAGGACTCCGACGTCTCCGTCGCCGAGGAGCTCGTGGCCCGCGAGCGGGCCCGCAGCGCCTCCTGAGGCCGCGTCCCCGGGGCACGGCGACCGCGCCCCGGGGCACCGACCGAACCGACCCACGACCGGTCACGACCGCTCACGACCGGTCACGACCCACACGACCCACACGACCCACACGACCCACACGACCGAGAGGAGACCTGATGCGCTACCGCTGGGACCCCGCCTACCCGATGGGCCGCCGCGAGACGCAGCCCTACGACGCCGACCTGCGGGCGTCGGACAACGAGCGCAACACGGTGGCCGACAAGCTGTCGCGCCACTACGCCGAGGGCCGCCTCGACGAGGTCGAGTTCAAGAACCGCCTCGACACCGCGATGTCGGCCACCACACGCGGCCAACTCCACGGGCTCTTCCACGACCTGCCCCCGCTGGCGAGCGCACCACCGCCCCCGCCACCGCGGCACCGCCGCATCCTGCCCTTCGTCTTGCTCGTGGCCTTCCTGGCCCTCGTGGCCGGGGCGACCATCCCCTTCTCCCCGATGTACCACGTGCCGTGGCTGCTGTTCGCGCTCGTGGGGTTCGTGCTGTGGCGCCGCATGGCGGGCCGGCCCCATTGGCACCCCCACCACGAGGACGGCCACCCGAGCTCCGTGACGGACCGCTGAGCCGTGCGCACCGATGCCCCCCGCCACGAGACGGACGACGGCTTCGCCGGCACGCTCCGCTCCATGGCCCTGTTCGCGGGGCTCCCGGATCGCGAGCTCGAGGACCTGGTGGCCCGCTGCGACGTCTCCCACGCCCATCCGGGCCAGGTGGTCCAGGCCCAGGACGTGCCGGTCCGCTTCTGGCACGTCGTCGTCGGCGGTCACGCCCTGGTGCAGCACGACGGCACCCCGATCGGCCTGCTCGGCCGGGGTGACACCTGGTCGGAGCACTCGCTGCTCAACCCGCGCCCATCCCCCATCGCCGTGGTCGCCCTGTCACCGCTGACCCTGCTGACGCTGAGCCGGCGCCAGTTCTTCGAGATCCCCGAGGAGCACCCTGTCCTGGCGGGACGCCTGGTCGCCCGCTCGGCGACGTCGGCCCACCGCCTGGCCCTGCCGCTCTTCAACGCACTGGTGCACCTGGAGCGTCGAGGTCGCGGCTGAATCGATGGCGTCCGGGGTCCCGGTACGATTGGCGACCTGCCCGTGTCGCCGTCGGTGGCGACGTCGAACGTCCCTGAGGAGATCTCCCTAATGCGCACCCTGGCCGGGTGGTGTGTCCGTCATCGTCGCGTCGTCGTCCTGCTGTGGCTGCTCGTCCTCGTGACCTCCATCTTCACCGTGCAGCAGGTCGGAACGGACTACTCGAACAACTTCAACTTCCCCCACACCGAGTCGTTCGAGGCCATCAACCTCCTGAAGTCGGTCGCTCCGGCCCAATCCGGTGACACCGAGGAGGTGGTCTTCGGCACCTCGGGCAGCACGCGCCTCACCGACCCCGCGGTCGGGCTGCGCATCAACAAGATGGTCGAGGAGATCAACGCACTACCCAACGTGACGGCGGTGACCAGCCCCTATGACTCCTCGGGGAACCTCGTCGACTCCGCCAACGTCAACTCGGACCAGACCGTCGGGTTCTTCCAGGTCACCTTCGACAAGCAGACCAACGCCATCTCGGACAGCGAGGCCAAGACTTTCGTCGACACGGTGACCCGCTCCTCGGGTGACGGGCTGACGGTGGCCGTCACGGGCCAGCTGGCGGAACAGGCCAACAAGGTGTCGTTCAGCAGCACGGGCCTCGGGGTGCTGCTGGCGTTGATCGTGCTGCTCCTGGTCTTCGGCTCCCTCTTCGCCGCCATCCTGCCGATCATCTCGGCCCTCTTCGCCCTGGGCACCGCGGTCGGTGTGATCGGGCTCCTCAGTCACGCCCTCGGCATGCCGTCGATCTCACCCGAGCTCATGCTCCTGATCGGACTGGGTGTCGGCGTCGACTACGCCCTGTTCATCGTGACGCGGCACCGGCAGGGCCTCGTGGCCGGCCGGGACGTCGAGTCCTCCATCGTCAACGCCGTGAACACCTCGGGCCGAGCGGTGCTCTTCGCCGGGATCATCGTGTGCATCGCCCTCTTGGGCATGTTCGCGCTGGGTGTCAGCTTCCTCTACGGGCTGGCGGTGGCCGCCGCCATCGGCGTCGCCCTCACCATGGTGGCGGCCCTCACCCTCCTGCCGGCGATGCTGGGCTTCATCGGTCCCAAGGTGATGAGCCGAAAGCAGAAGAGGAACCTGGCCGAGAGCGGGCCGCGCATCGTGGGCGCCGACAGCAAGGGCTTCTGGCCCAACTGGGCTGACCGCGTGCAGCGGAGGCCGTGGCTGTCGGCGGGGGTGGCGCTGGTGCTCATCATCGTGATCGCCCTCCCCTTCTTCTCGCTCCGGCTCGGCTCGGCGGACCAGGGGACGGACCCCGCCGGCACCCCGACCCGGGTGGCCTTCGACATGCTCTCCAAGGGTTTCGGTCCCGGCTTCAACGGGCCACTCATGCTGGTCGGCGTGGTCCAGCCCGACCAGCATGCCGTCATCGACACCGTGGTGCAGGACGTGTCACACCAGGCGGACGTGGCCCGCGTGGCGAAGCCGATCTACATCCCGAGCAAGACCGGCACGGGCGACGTCGTGCTGGTCAACGTCTACCCCGGCTCGGCCCCCCAGGACGCGAGCACGACGGATCTGGTCAACCACCTCCGTGGCGACACCATCCCCCAGGCGGTGGGCACCTCGGGGGTCAACATCCTGGTCGGCGGTACGACGGCGATCTACATCGACTTCGCCAACGTGCTCAGCTCAAAGCTCCCGCTCTTCATCGGGCTGGTGGTGCTGCTGTCCTTCCTGCTCCTCATGACGGTGTTCCGCAGCTTCGTCATTCCGCTCACGGCCGCCTGCATGAACCTGCTCTCCATCGGGGCCGCCTTCGGCATCGTGGTCGCGGTCTTCCAGTGGGGCGACCTCGGCGGGTTGATCGGGCTCAGCGGCACCAGCCCCGTCGAGGCCTTCCTCCCGGTGATGCTCTTCGCGATCCTGTTCGGTCTGTCGATGGACTACCAGGTGTTCCTGGTCAGCCGGATGCACGAGGAGTACATCAAGTCGGGTGGGGACAACAAGGTGGCGGTGCGCAACGGCCTGGCCGCGACGGGCAAGACGATCACCGCCGCCGCCCTGATCATGATCCTGGTCTTCGGCTCCTTCATCCTGGGAGGCCAGAGGGTGATCAAGGAGTTCGGGATCGGGCTCGCGGGCGGCATCGCCGTCGACGCGATCTTCATCCGCATGGCGATCGTGCCGTCCCTCATGATGCTCTTCGGCAAGGCGAACTGGTGGTTCCCCGCCTGGCTCGACCGGGCGCTCCCCAGGCTCTCGGTCGACGCCGACGACGTGGCGTCCCACCCGGTCGGCGAGGGCGACGCCGAAGCCGAGCCTGAGCTGGCGGGAACGGCCACGCCCTAGATGTGACGACCGGGGACGTTGTCCCTGGACGGACGGAGACACATTTCCTCTATTGGCAAGGTCCACATAGGGGTAATCCGGCGCGCCGGGCGCAGGCGCGGACCTTTGGCCCTGGTGGGGCCGGCGCCGGTTGCGCATGATCAGGTGATGCGCAGCGAACCGCTGCGCGCATTCGCGCTCGGAGGCCAGATGCGTGCGGTGTTCATCCGGCTGGTGGCCGCACTCCGATGAACGACGGCGATCTGACGATGCGCGCCCGCAACGCGATCATGGATGTCGCCGCCGACCAGGCCGGGCTGGCGGTCGGGCCGATCCAGGCGGTGCGCGGCTGGGGAGAGATCCTCTTCGTCCGGGTCCATGCGCACCTTCGGGGCTGGCCGTCCCACGAGGCGCGGGACGTGCAGGAGCTGTTGCAGCACCGGTTCCAGGAGGCCGTGCGGGAGGCGCTCGACGGTGACCGGTGCACGGTGAGCGTGATCTGGAGCACCGACTGAGCCGGCCTCGCACGTGAGGCGAGTGCGCGTGCGCGCTCCGGGGCATGGCGCGTGCGCGCGAGGCGCTTACGCGCGTGACCCTGCCCTCACCAGGCGTAGTCCTCCGGGGCCGTCTTGTGGCCCGGGAAGATCTCGCCGAGCCGTTCCAGCACCTTGTCGTCGAGGGTGACCTCCACCGCCCGCAGCGCGGAGTCGAGGTGCTCGGGCGTCCGGGGGCCCACGATGGGGCCGGTCACCGCCGGGCGCGTCAGCAACCAGGCCAGCCCGACCGTACCCGGCTCCTCGCCCACCTCGGCGCAGAGATCCTCGTACGCCTGCAGCTGTGGCCGCCGCGCCTCGATCGTCTCGGCCGCGCGGCCTGCGTAGCGGCGGCTCCCGTCGCGCTCCTTGCGCACCACGCCACCGAGCAACCCGCCCTGGAGCGGCGACCACGGGATGACACCGAGCCCGTAGGCCTCGGCCGCCGGGAGCACCTCGGCCTCGACGTTGCGCACGATCAGGTTGTAGATGGACTGCTCGCTGACGAGGCCCATGAAGTTGCGGCGGGCCGCCGCCTCCTGGGCCCGGGCGATGTGCCAGCCGGCGAAATTGGAGGACCCGACGTAGAGGATCTTGCCCTGGGCCCGGAGGACCTCCATCGCCTCCCAGATCTCGTCCCAGCCGGTGGCCCGGTCGATGTGGTGCATCTGGTAGAGGTCGATGTAGTCGGTCTGGAGCCGGCGCAGGCTCGCCTCACAGGCCCGCCGGATGTTGAGCGCCGAGAGCCGGCCCTCGTTCGGCCACTCCCCCATGTCCCCGTAGAGCTTGGTGGCGATCACGGTCTTCTGGCGTCGGTCGCCCCCCTGGGCGAACCAGCGGCCGACGATCTCCTCGGTGGCCCCCCTCCCCTTGGAGCGCCCGTAGACGTTGGCCGTGTCGAAGAAGTTGATCCCGGCCTCCAGAGCCGAGTCCATGATGGAGAACGAGGTCGGCTCGTCCGTCTCGGGCCCGAAATTCATCGTGCCCAGGCAGATTCGGCTGACCCGGAGGCCGGTGCGGCCCAGGTGTGTGTAGCGCATGGGCCCGAACCTAATGGCCCGGCGGGAAGAGTGGCCCGATTAGCGGTCGATTTCGAACTCCCGCTACATTGAGAACAACATTCTCGGACCCGGACTTTGGGGGCATGATGGCGCAACAGATCCCGCTGGTCGACTACCTGGTGCTCGGGGACGACCCCCACCTGGTGGCCAACGAGTGCACCTCGTGCGGGGCCCGCTACTTCGACCGCCGGAACGCCTGTGCGGCCTGCGAGGCAACCGACTTCAAGAAGGTCGACGTGCCCACCACGGGTGAGGTCCGGGCCTTCACGATCGTGTCCTTCGCCGCCCCCGGGATCCCGGTGCCCTTCGTGGCCGCCGTAGTCGACTGCGAGGGCACCAGCGTGCGGGCGAACCTGATCAACGTGACCCCCGACCCCGAGCACGTGACCACGGGCATGAAGGTGCGCCTGGCCACCGAGGTGATCGGCACGGACGACAACGGCACCGAAGCGGTCGGCTTCGGCTTCGAACCCCTGGGAGGATGAGCGCAATGACATCGGCATCGGAGGAGGTGTGGGTCCTCGGGATCCACATGACCAAGTTCGGGAAGCACCCTGACCTCGACACCGTCGACCTGGCGTCCGAGGCGGTGCGCGGCGCGCTGGCCGACGGCGGGGTGACCATCAAGGACATGGGCGTCATCGGCGCCGGCAACCTCATGGGCGGCGCGCTGCCGATCGGACAGGTGGTGCAGAAGCAACTGGGCCAGACCGGCATCCCCGTCTACAACGTGTCGAACGCCTGCGCGACCGGGGCGACGGCGCTGCGGGTGGCCGTCATGTCGATCAAGGCGGGCGAGACCGACATGGGACTGGCCTTCGGCGTGGAGAAGCTGGCCGGTGCCGGTCTGCTGGCCGGCGGCAGTCGCGGCTCCGACTCCAACACCTGGGAGCCCAAGGGGCGCACGGGCGCCGTGGCCGCCATCGACGGCCGGGTCGGCACCGAGACCATGCCGGGCGTGTTCGCCCAGATCGGCCTGGAGTACGGCCACCGCTACGGCGGCACCAGCTTCGAGCTGTTCGCCCGCATCAGCGAGAAGAACCACGCCCACTCCACCCTCAACCCCCTGGCCGCCTACTCCAAGCGGTTCACCCTGGAGGAGATCATGGGCGACCTGATGATCGCCTACCCCAACACCCGGCCCATGTGCTCGGCCAACTGCGACGGGGCGGCAGCGGCCGTCGTCGTGTCCGGTGCGAAGCTCAGGACCCTCTCGCTCGAGCAACAGCGACGGGCGGTGAAGGTCGCCGCCTCGGTGCTGACCACCGATCCGTGGGAGGAGTCGTGCCAGGTCCTCCCCGACGTCAACACCCTCACCCGCAACGCCGCCACCCAGGCCTACGAGCAGGCCGGCATCGGCCCGTCCGACCTCGACCTGGTGGAGCTGCACGACTGCTTCGCCACCGCCGAGCTCGTCCACTACGACAACCTGATGCTGTGCGAGCAGGGCGGGGCGGTCGACTTCTTCGACTCGGGAGCCACCTGGCGAGACGGCGCCATGCCGGTCAACGTCTCCGGCGGCCTCGAGTCGAAGGGCCACCCCATCGCCGCCACCGGCATCGCCAACGTCTGGGAGGTGGCCACCCACCTGCGGGGCGAGGCCGGTGACCGCCAGATCGCCGGCGCCAGGGTGGGGCTGGCCCACGTCATCGGGCTGGGCTCCGCCTGCGGCGTCCACATCCTCGAAAAGGCGGGGTGACCGGCGGTTGAGCCGGTGGGGCGGCAGCCCGGCCGGGTTCCACCCCACCGGCTGTCTGTCAGCCGGGGCCGCCTGCACCGCCGATTCGTCTTCCGGTTCCCCTTTGTTTACGAAATTCATACCTTCCCTTGACCGGCCCCTTAGGTGGGTGGGGTCGAATAGCAGGGTGACGGTGCCGACCAGGCACGTGGACGTGGAAGGTGGAGGGACATGAGCGATCGCACGAACCCAGCGGACGGGTCGGGCGAGCCGACACTCGGCTATCCGGCAGACCCGACACTCGGCTATCCGTCGCCCGGCCCGGCCGCCGGCGCCATCGCCCTACCACCGGCCAACTCCGGAGGGGGCACCCAGCTGCTCCCATCCGGCCAACGGGCCCAGCTGCCCCCCACCGGCCCCACACCGGCCGTCGGGCCGCCGACGCCGCCGGCCGGTGTGCCGACCCCACCTCCCGGCTACGGCTACGGCTTCGGATGGGGTGTCGGCGCGCCCACCGGTACCCCCTACCCGGGCGGGTGGCCGGCGGCGGGTTCCGCCGGGACCGTCCCGCCCCCGGGCGGGTGGGCGCCTCCAGGCTTCGGCTCCCCGGCGGCTCCCCATCCGCACCAGCCGAGCTCGCACACCGGCCTGCTGGCCACGGTGGCGGCCGTAGCGGTGGTGGTGGCCCTGCTGGCCGGCGCCGGCCTCGGCCACGCCGTGTGGCCGCAGAACACCGTCACCGGCGCCTCGGGATCGTCCGGCTCGTCCGGTAGCTCGGGCTCGTCGGGCGGCTCCACCTCGCCGTTCGGCGGCTCGGGCGGCTCCACCTCGCCGTTCGGCGGCTCGGGCTCGTCGGGCTCCAACGGGACCTCCGCCGGTGCCGGCGCCCCCGCGGACGTCTCCTCCATCGCCGCCAAGGTCGCCCCGGGCCTGGTCGACATCAACACCAACCTGAGCTACGAGAACGAGCAGGCGGCCGGCACCGGCATGGTGCTCACCTCCAGCGGCGAGATCCTCACCAACAACCACGTGATCGACGGGGCCACCAGCATCAGCGTGACCGACGTGGGCAACGGCAAGACCTACAACGCCAACGTGGTCGGCTACGACCGCACCGGCGATGTGGCCGTCGTCCAGCTGGTCGGCGCCAGCGGCCTCCAGACCGTCTCCACCAGCTCCAGTTCGGCCGCCGTCGGCGAGGCCGTGGTCGGGGTGGGCAACGCCGGTGGGACCGGCGGTACGCCCAGCGCCGCCGGGGGGTCGGTGACCGCCCTCGACCAGTCGATCACCGCCAGCGACGACAACGGCGGCAACGCCGAAAACCTCACCGGCCTCATCGAGATCAACGCCAGCATCGAACCCGGTGACTCGGGTGGCTCGCTGGTCGACACCTCGGCACAGGTCATCGGCATGGACACCGCGGCATCGACCGGATCCGGCTACCAGGTCACCAGCTCCCAGGGCTACGCCATCCCCATCGCCACCGCCCTCGACCTGGCCAAGCAGATCGAGGCCGGCAACGCCTCGTCCACCATCCACATCGGGGCCACCGGGTTCCTGGGGGTCAGCGTGGAGGACTCCAGCGCCTCCAGCAGCAACAGCTCCGGCTTCGGTGGCGGCTTCGGTGGCGGCAGCGGTAACGGCACCGGGACCACCACCTCCGGGGCGGTGGTGGAGGGCACCCTGTCCGGATCGCCCTCCGCCAACGCCGGCCTGGTCCAGGGCGACGTGATCACCGGTCTCGACGGCAAGACGATCAGCTCGTCGAACGACCTGACCAACGACCTCGGTGCCTACCACCCGGGTGACACCGTGACGCTCACCTGGACCGACGCCTCGGGCCAGACCCGGACGGCCAGCATCAAGCTGACCAGCGGACCGCCCGCCTGACCGTCCCCGCCGGCGTTGCTCGCTACGCCGAACGCCCCCTCAGTCGAGGGGGCGTTCGGCGTGAGCGGCGAGCAGCATGGCCAGCGAGGCGGTGACCCGTTCGGCCGTCGGCAGGTGGAGCGACTCGTCGGGCCCGTGGGCATTGGACCCCGGCCCCAGCACCCCGGCGGCCAGGATCTGAGCCCGGGGGAACCGCCCGGCCAGCCAGCCCATGAACGGGATGGTCCCCCCCTCGCCGAACCGCCCCGACGGCCGGCCGAAGCAGGTCTCCGAGGCCTGGTCGAGGGCGGCGGCCAGCCAGTGGGCCAGCGGCGGGGCCACCCAGCCGCCGGCCGCCGGGGCCGGTACCCACGCCACCCGCGCCCCCGACGGGGGGTCGGTGGTGAAGGCCCGCTCCACCGCAGCCGCCGCCTCGTCGACGTCGCAGGTGGGTGGCACCCGGATGACCAGCTTCAGACTGGTGGACGGGCGCAGGACGTTGCCGGCCGAACCCGCCGGGGGCAGGCCGTCAGCGCCGACCACCGCCACCGAGGTCGACCAGGCGGTGCGCAGCGCCCGCTCCGCCTCGTCGGCCCCCTGTAGGACCAGCCCGTCCACCACCGGGAACGGTGTCTCGGCGGCCCCCTGGTCGGCCAGGGCGGCGGCCAGGGCCCGGGCGTCGTCGATCGCCCCCAGCGGCGGATCGGCGTGGAGCTCGGGCAGGAGGACCTCGCCGGTGGCGGCGTCCTCGAGACGGTCGAGCAGCTGGCGGATCAGACGGAACGACGAGGGGACCACCCCGCCGGCCAACCCGCTGTGCACCCCGTGGTCGAGCACCGTGACGGTGAGCGTCCCCTCCACGACCCCGCGGAGGGAGGTGGTGATCCACAGCCGCTCGTAGGTGGGGCAGCTCGAGTCCAGGGCCACCACCAGGTCGGGGACCCCGATCCGGCCGGCCAGATGGGCCAGCACCGCCGGCAGGTGGGGGCTCCCGCTCTCCTCCGAGCCCTCGGCCATGACGATGCACCGGCCGTGGCGCCCGCCGGCCGCCACCACCGACTCGAGAGCCACCAGGGCGGAGGGCAGGGCGTACCCGTCGTCGGCCACGCCACGGGCGTAGAGGCGTTCGCCCTCGATAAGCGGGGTCCACGGGCCTCGGCCCCCGGTCCAGCCGTCGAAGGGGGGCTGCTTGTCGTAGTGGCCGTAGATCAACACCGTCCCCGGGGCGTGCGGGTGGCTGGCCGGCACGTCGACCACCACGGTGGGGGTCAGCCCGGGGAGGCGGACCACCTCGACGGTGGAACCGGGGATGGACCGCTCCGAGGCCCACCCGGCCAGCAGGGTGGCCGCCTCCTCGAGGTGGCCGGCCGACTCCCAGTCGGGCTGGTAGGCCGGCGACACGTCGGGGATGCGGGCGAACGTCTCCAGCAGGGGGAGGACGTCGGGGCGCCACCGGTCCAGTACCTGGGCGAGGATCTCCTCCGGGCGGGCGTCGTCGATCATGCGGCGATCTTACGGCCGCCTCAGGCGAAGAGCCTGGTCCACCCCTCGCCCACCGGCGCCATGAAGACGGTGGTCAGCGTCGTCGACCGGTGGAGCCAGGTGCCGTCCACCCACTGGTACTCGTCGTCCTCGTACCCGCACATCCAGTACGACGAGCCGTCGGGGCGCCGGCACGGGCTGAGCAGGTCCCACCGGCCCGTGGCCCGGTGGCCGTCGACGACGATGCGCGGCTTGACGAAGAGGTGACGCGAGAAGTCGAGGGTGGGGGTGGCCAGCCGGGCGGCGATGGCGCCCCGCCCGGTGACGCGGCCCAGCCCGGGGCCGCCGTCCCAGGTCCCGTCCTCGGTGAACAGCCCGGCCGCCTGGTGGGACAGCCGATCCAGTGTGGACGGGGTGGCCACCACGCCCTTGACGAAGCGCAGGTCCACCAGCTCGCCGTAATGGGCCTTGAGCGCCTGGATCTCCAGTACCGCCTCGCTCGCCTCGACCCGCCGCCTCAGGTCGGTCACCTCGGCGGCCAACTCCTCGATGGTGGGCATGGCGACTCCTCGGGGCCGGGACAGGTGCCCCCAGTATGGGCGAACCGAGACACCCGGCCCGGTCCGGCTACCGTGCTGTCGACCGAGACGGTGTCGTCGACCGAGGAGCGGTGATGATCGAGCGGGTCGTAGAGAAGTGGCACGACTACCTGCGGGGCCAGCTGCCCGGTGGGCTCGACGATCTGCTCGACGACGACGTCGTCTTCTACTCCCCGATCGTCTACACACCCCAACGGGGCAAGGCCATCACCGCCCTCTACCTGCAGGCGGCCAGCCAGACCTTCCCCGGCGACACGTCGTCGTCCGCCCACGGCGCCGACATCCCCGGTCGGTCCTTCCGGTACACGAAGACGGTCGTCGCCGGCGACACTGCGGTGCTGGAGTTCGAGACCTCCCTGGAGGGAACGTACGTCAACGGGGTCGACATCATCCGGTGCGACAACCAGGGTCGGATCGTCGAGTTCCGGGTGATGATCCGGCCTCTTCAGGCCGTCCAGGCCGTCCATCGGCTGATGGCGGCCATGCTGGAGGCCATCAAGCCCGGCGACTGAACCTGGGTGGGCCGTTCAGCGGCGATGGCGTCGCTGAACGCCGGCGGGCGGGCGGTCGTACACTGGAGCCATGTATTCCGGCTCCGGCCACGAATCGTGGATCGCCCTGGTGGTCTTCGGTGGCATGTTCGCCGTCCGGTACGTCTCGATGCAGCGGCGCGGCGGCCGTCGACGTGGGCAGTCCTCGGCGAACTTCTTCACCGGACCCGGTGATCCGAGGCCGCCCGAAGGGACGGGCGCCACCGACCGGACGGACGGCACGACCTTCACCGGCACCGCTCCGGGCTGGTTCCGGGACCCGTTCTTCAAGCACGATCAGCGGTTCTGGTCGGGGACCGAGTGGACCGAGCACGTGACCAACGACGGTGTGCCCAGCGCCGACCCCCCGCCGGACAGGGGTGGGGCCCGGGCCTGACCGAGCCAACCCGGCCGCCCGGCGCGCTCAACCCTCGTCGGGCAACCCCAGGTACCCCCGCAGGCGCGAGGCGCTGAACCCGAAGCCGCCGGCCGGGACGTCCTCACGAGTCCCGAACTCGTGGAGCAGGGAGACCAGGTCCTCCCGGCGGGTCGGATCGTCGGCGGCCTGGCGAGGCGTCAGCCCGCCCAACGCCGGGACCCCCTCGTCCAGCCACTGCACCTCCTTCTGGCGCATCAGCGTCTCCAAGGCCTTGGCCACCTCGGGCGGGACGTCCGGACCGAGGGCGGGCACGCTTGCCGATCGTCCGAGCCGGGCCCGCGCCTCCGGAACCGACTCGCGTTCCTCGTCCACCACCTCGAGGTCGGCGGCCACCTCCCCGGTCAGGACCGACACGATCCGTTCCAGGCGCTCGTCGGAGTTGGTCTCCACCGCCAGTGCGTCGCCGTCCCGGCGGAGGAAGCAACGCACCACGGTGTCGCCGTCGATCTCCACCGTCTCGGTCCACCGGCCGTCGTGAGGCTCCCCGAACCGTCGGGTCAGGGACGCCTCCAGTCGGTCCCACGGTGTCGATCGGGGAGACAGGAGCACGCGGCAGAGCACGGTGTCCTCTCCCTCTCGGTTCTTCAGCGCCGGGGGGGCGAAGGCCGCTCCCAGCCACTGCGCCATCTGCCCGGCGTCGGGATCGCTGTCGAGCAGTTCGATGAGCGACCGCCGGAGGCGCAGTTCGATGTCCAGGGGCGCCCCAAAGACCATCTGCTCCGAGCCGACCCGGAGCACCAGCGCCAGCAGGTACTGGCCTTCGCGCACGGTGCGGGACGCCGTTCGCTCGGTGACCGTCGTCGACTCTCCCGAGCGGGTGTCCCGGAACGTGATGGACTTGCCCGGCACTCGGGCCGCCACCTCCCACAGCTTCGGACGCGCCCCGACCCATGAGCGCGCCAGCCGCAGCTCGTCGTCCGGAAGCAGCACGCCCCGCTCCCCGATGAACTCCTCGATGCCGCCGCCGACGAAGATGGCGACGTCGACCAGTGCCGGGAAGAGCTCCCCCATCCCCTCGGTCGGCACGTCGTCGCCGACCTCCTCCAGCAGCCACTCGATCCGGTCCCTGGCCGCCGGCCGGACGGCGTACCTCGCCAGCTTGTGATGGAGCCAGCCCGACCGGGCCTCGAGGGGTAGCGCGGTCTTGCCCAGGCAGCAGGCCTTGAACTTGCGACCGGACCCGCACGGACAGGGGTCGTTCCGGCCGGCCTGAACGGTCGCTGGAGCAGGCAGCGAGGCCAGGTAGTCGAGCTCGGGGTCGGGGGCGTCCTCGAAGGCTCGGCGAAGGAGCGACATCGCCCTGGTGACGTCGCCCCGGTCGGCCACGTACCAGGCCAGCTCGCCCAGGGCCGGCCCGAATTCCGGATCGGCGATGACCGCCCGGCGCAGGGCGTCCTCGGCGACCAGCACCTCCCCGTCGCGCTCGGCGTTGAGTGCCTGCAAGAAGAGGCCAGGGGCGGCGAGCTTGCCGGATAGGCGGGACACCCCTTCGCTGAACGACGCCAGCCGGGGGTTCCCGATCGGCTGGTACTCCAGCACGTACTCGGCGAACGCCGGTGCCACCGGACCGTGCGACAGCGCCCGGGCGGCCGGGCGGAGGTCGCCCGCACTTCGCCCGAGCAGCTGGTCGGCCCACGCACCCTCGACGACCTCGAACGCCTCCGAACAGCACGGCCCGAACCCCCAGGTCTCCTCCCGTCTTGCCCGCTGATGGTCGCGGAAGCGGGCGAACGGGGGAGCCCACTCCTCGCCACGCGGACCGAACCAAGCTCCCCGAGACTCCAGGCCGATGCGGTCCAGCAGCTCCCGGACCGGGGCCACCGGCTCCCGGAAGAGCGTCGGATCGTGAACCAGGGCGTCGAGTACCAGCCGGTCGGGCTCCACCGCCACGCCATCGACGTACTGCTGCTCGAAGGCGGCGCGCAGTGCTACTTCCTCGGCGTCCCCCCGATCCACCTCGGATCGGACCTCGAGGGTGACCGCCCGCCCCGTGCGACGGAGACAGACGAGCGCGGGGCCGTGCAGCGGCGCCAGCCAGCCCGCCGGGCCGACGAACGATCCGTTGCCGTCGAGCCCCGCCTCATCCCCGAAATTGAACCGGCACACCATGGTCCCGCCACCCGACAGCTCCAGGCCTTCGTCGGCGTCGAAATCGATGGCACTGAGGTCGGGGCTGACGTCGAGCACACCTCGTTCGAGCTCCGAAGGGCTGACCGCGTGGCTGAAGACGGCGCCGTCGAGCAGGGGACCGACCAGGGCCACGATGCGGTCCTCGCTCATCCAGACGTCATCGGTGTCCAGCAGGATCTCGTCGAGGTCCTCGTCCTCGAGAGCCCCGAGCTCCAGACCGTCCACGCCCCCGAGGGTCTCGTTATGGCTCAGCCGTTCGGTCAGCTCCCCCAGGGCCATCGGCCCGTCCGCCAGCTCCGCCATGGCTGCGTCGCGGATGAGATCGTCGAAGTACTCGTCGTCGTCCATCATGCTCCGACGGTACAGCGGGCCACGCCTCCCGATCTCCCCAACCCGAGGTCATCAGCTGCCGGCGGCCGACCGGCACCCACCGGCCGGACCAGCCGGGCCGGGTTCCGCCGCTCAACCGAGCAGCGCCATCACCTCGTCGGGCCGGATGGGGTGGGAGAAGATGAACCCCTGCCCGTGGTCACACCGCTCCTCACGGAGCCCGTTGAGCTGTGCACACTCCTCGATGCCCTCGGCGAGAGTCACCAGACCGAGTGTCCGGCCCAGCTCCACCAGCATGTGGATGAGCGCCGTCGATTCCGGTGAGCCGTCCAGCTCGGCGACGAACGTCCGGTCGATCTTGAGGATGTCCGCCGGAAACTGCCGGAGATAGGACAACGACGAGTACCCGGTGCCGAAGTCGTCGATGGCGATCATCACACCGAGCTGCTTGAGCTCGGTCAGGTACCGCACCGTGGAGTTCGGGTCGCACATGAGGGTCGACTCCGTCACTTCGATGGTCAGCATCTTCGGATCGAGCCCACTGGCGTCGAGGGCCTCCCGGACGTACTCGACCAGCCCGCCCTGCTCGAGCTGCCGCATGGACACATTGACCGACATGGCCAGCGGGTGCCCCTGGTCCCGCCACCTGGCGGCCTGGGTGCAGGCCTCGTCGAGCACCCAACGGCCGACCTCCACGATCCGTCCCGTATCCTCCAGAATGGGGATGAAGTCGTTGGGGACCACAGTGCCGCGGGTCGGATGCTCCCACCGGATGAGGGCCTCCACGCCGCGGACGGCGACGTCGTCCAAGGCGAAGATCGGCTGGTAGAGGAGGAAGAACTGTTCCTTGGCGAGCGCCGCTTCGAGGTCCGACTTGAGCTCGAGGCGGTCCAGGGCCGCCAGCTGCATCGCCGGCTCGAAGAGGACCGACTGGTTCCTTCCGGCCGCCTTGGCCCGGTAGAGGGCGACGTCGGCGTCGCGCAGCAGATCCTCGGGGGTGGGCCGGTCGCCGGCGGCGATCCCGATGCTGGCGGAGACGGGGATTGGGACGCCCTTGGTCCCGAGGAGCTCGAACGGCCGGCGCAGCACGTCGTGAATTCGGTCGGCGAGGGTCAAGGTGCCAGCGGACAGCGACACTCCGTCGGCCAGGATCACGAACTCGTCGCCTCCCAGCCGCCCCACGGTGTCGCTGGCCCGGACCAGGGAGACCAGGCGGTCGGCGACCTCCTGCAACAGCCGGTCCCCCACCGCGTGACCGTACGAGTCGTTGGCGTCCTTGAAGTTGTCGAGATCGATGAAGTAGGCGGCCGACGGTTCACCGCTGCGCCGCGACCGGTTCAGCATCTGTTCGGCCCGGTCACGAACCAGCTGGCGGTTGGCCAGGCCGGTGAGGGGATCGTGCAGGGCCCGATGGGCGAGGAGCGCCTCGAACGCCTTGCGCTCGGTGATGTCCCGGATGTTCACCACGTACCCGGCCACCGACGGCCGGTCCAACTGGTTGACGGCCACCGCCTCGACGTCGCGCCACGTCCCGTCCTTACGCGCCATGCGGACCTGGACGAACGCCGGTTCCGGTGCCGAGTGCAGGCGGGTTGTCAGATGGTCCACCACCTGGTCGTGATCGTCCGGGTGGATGAAGTCGGTGGCTCGCTGCCCGACCATGTCGGCCGGTGCCAGGTCGAGCAGCTCTTGGATCGCCGGGCTCACGAAGGTGCAAAAGCCCTCCCCGTTCACCACGATGGTGACGTCGGACGAGTTCTGGATGAGGGAGCGGAAGCGGTCCTCGCTCAGGCGTACCGCCGACTCGGCGACCTCCTTCCTCTCCTCGGCCGCCCCGGCCATGCGGATGATGAAGAAGAGGACGAACGCGCCCAACAGCGCCAGGGTGTTGGACTGGGAGAGCGTCAGCACCGATGGCGCGATGCCCTGCCAGACGAGGACCTGCCCGATGGCAATGGCGACCATGCTCCAAAAGGCGGTGATAGGCCACACCCGGGACCCGTCGTGGTCGATGTTCTCGAGGGCGATGATGGCGAACGACCCGGTCAGCACCGGCCCCCAGCCCGTCAGGTAGATGATCAACCCCGCCCCGCTCGCATGGACGATGACGCGGAGGTGCAGGCTGAGGAGCGACGGGTGCGTTCGGTAGATGCGGTCGCCGATCCAACTGGAGATAGGGACGATGAGGAAGGCCGCCACCCATATCCACGCCGACTCTCGCACGATGAGCCCGAAGTGCCTGAGGGTGAGGACGACCACCAAGGCCATCGGGCCCATGATGTAGGACAGGCGGCCTGCGCTGATCCGCGATCGAGGGGTGTCGACGGGCTGAGCCAGGCTGGGCGCCGACGGCGGCGTCCGTTGCAGTGTCAGTGCCTCAGGCTCGGCCGACCTAGATACGCTTGGCTTCAACATTCCAGCTACCCGGATTCTGCGCGACAGTGATGGTTCCTTGTCGACCGAAGTTCTGGCTCACTTGAGGGGTGGCCGCTGACGGGGCCGCCAGGCCGCAGCGACGGACCGTCCTGCGCTACGCGTCTGGCTCGGCCTCCGCACCACCCGGACCCCGGGACCGGACCTTCTCCACGTGTACCAGGGCCTCGCGGAGCTCGGCGATCCACGACCCTTGGTGCTGGCCGACCAGGGCCACGCACCAGGCCAGGGCCTCGCTGCGGCTACGGGCGATGCCGGAGTCGATCAGTGTGTCGAGCACCTGGCGCTCGTCCATGCGAAGCCGGGTCATCACCGGCACGCTGAGGGTGGTGAAGGTCACGGCGGTCGAACCGCATGCCGCCCCCCACGACACGGTGCGGCCGAAGGCAGCCTGGGCCTCATCGGCAATGCGCATCCGGTGGGCCCGGGTGTCCTGGCGGAACCCGCTGATCCGTGCGGCCTCGGCCACCCCCTGCCGGCTGGGCTCGTTGCCCTCACTGCCCTCGTCGGGCAGGGTCACCCCGGGAAGGGAGCCGGTGACGAGGATCTCGTCGCCGTCGACGGTGACCTCGGCGGCTCCTTCGAACCACTCCTCGGGCAGGCGCCCGGCGAACCAAGCCCGGATGATCTGGCGCTGCTCGGGGGTGGTGCGCGGCTCCGTCTGGCGGGGCCGTCCCCGGCGCCGGGCCCGCATGCCTGTGACTTCGTGTGTCTCGTTCATGATTACAAGATTACACAAGCGTGCCGAAGCCGCGCCAACGCCCCGGTCGCCGTCCTCCCCGGTGCCGATCCGGCCTGACCACGCGGGGTAGCGTCTCCGGCAACACCGTTCGTCCGAACCCGTCGTCGCGTGGGGGTCGAGGAGAAGGAGCATCGTGGGAGTGCCCACCGCCGTTCACGGATCACGCCTGAGCCACAGCCCGAGCCTGACCCAGGGCCTCCGGTCGATGAACCTGTGGATCGGTGCCGGCACCGTCGGCTCCGTGGGCCTGGCCCTGCTCGGCACCAGCCTGGGGGCCATCCCCCGGCCCGGGGACACCGGCTGGTGGTTCAACCTCCCCGCCGGTGTCTCCACCCTCCCCAAGGTCGGCTTCTACGCCGCTGCCGCCCTCCTGATCGCCGGCTGGGTCGGCGTCGGCGTGCAGGCCCGGGCGGGGCGGCTCACCGTCGACCGGGCGTGGGTGATCCTCGGCTTCTGGGGCCTGCCCCTCCTGGTCGGCCCGCCCATCTTCAGCCGGGACATCTACAGCTACATCGCCCAGGGGCTGCTGGCCAACCAGGGGCACAACCCGTACTCGGTCGCCCCCTCGGCGCTCCACGACCCCCGCCTGCTCGCTTCCATCGCCGCGGTGTGGCGCGACACCGCCTCCCCCTACGGGCCCTTGTTCGTGATGGTCAGCCGGGCGACGGCCACCCTGTCGGGGGGCTCCCTGGTGGTGCAGGTCCTGGCCTTCCGCCTGCTGGAGATGGCCGGCGTGGCCACAGTGATGGTGTCGCTGCCGCGGCTGGCCCGCCGGCTCGGCACCGACCCCGGGCTGGCGCTGTGGCTCGGGGCCCTGAGCCCCCTGGCCCTGTTCAGCTTCATCGCCTCCGGCCACAACGACGCCCTGATGGTCGGCCTGCTGGTGGCCGGGATCGTCCTGGCCATGGAGGGCCGGCTGGCCATGGGGGTGGCCCTATGCGCCCTGGCCGCCACCATCAAGCTGCCGGCGGCGGTGGCCATCGTCTTCCTGGCCGTCGACCAGTACCGGGCGGCCGAGGCCGGGCAGCGGAGGCGGATCGTGGCGGAGGCGGTGGTGGTGCCCGTGGTGGTGGTGGTCGGGGTGACCCTGGCCTCGGGGCTCGGGTGGACCTGGCTCGGGCCCACCGCCCTCCACGTCCCCACCGAGCTGCGGGTGCTGTCGTCCCCGTCGGTGGCCCTCGGGACCTTCCTCCACTCGATCCTCCAGGCGGTGGGGGTTCCGGTCCGGCTCAGCCCCACCGTCACCGCCACCCAGCTGGTCTGCGAGCTGGTGGCGGTGGCCGGCACGGTCTGGCTGGTCTGCAACGCCCACAAGTTCGACGTGGTCCGCCTGCTGGGCCTGGCCCTGATGCTCATCGTGGTGGGCAGCCCCACGGTGTGGCCCTGGTACCTGATGTGGGGGCTGACCGTCCTGGCCGCCACCCCGCTGCAGCGGTCGAAGGTGCTGGCGGCGGTGGCCGGCCTGGCCATGCTGGCGGTGGGCCCCGGTGGAGCACCCATGCTCAGCGGGCACGCCTACCTCGTGCTCGCCCCCCTGCTACTGGCCGGCGTGGCCTGGCTGATCTGGGACCGTCACTGGCGAAGGGTGGTGACCGGCTGTGCCGCCTGATTCGATCATGGCCACCTCGGACACCCTGGCGCCGGCCGGCAGCCCGGCGCCGGAGCCGATGAGACCGGCCGCCACCCCCCCGGAGGAGGCGGCCGGCCGGCCGGGAATCCGCCACTGGTACCTCCTCTGGCCGGTGGTCGTCTACCTGGCCGCCCGGGCCCTCACCCTGGTGGGGCTGACCGTGACCAACCTCTTCGTCCACCACGACAGCCTGTGGGGCGAGCTGTACCGGTGGGACGGCATCTGGTTCGTCCACGCCGCCACCCAGGGCTACCCGAGCCACCTCCCCTCCGTCCACGGCCACGTGACCGGCAGCACCGTCGCCTTCTTCCCCGCCTTCCCCCTCCTCATCCGGGGAGTGTCCGACCTCACCACCGTGTCGCCGGCGCTGGTGGCCGGGTTGATCAGCGCCACCGCCGGGCTCACCGCCACCATGGCCGTCGGCATGCTGACCCGGGAATTCGCCGGCGACGAGAAGGCGACCAGGGCGGCCCTGCTGTTCGCCGTCTTCCCCGGCACCTTCGCCTTCAGCCTGATGTACTCCGATGGCATCGTCGTCACCTTCGTGGCCCTCGGGCTCGTGGCCCTGCTCCGGCGCCAGTGGTGGCTGGCCGGCGTGCTGGGACTGGTGGCCTCGGCCACCTCGCCCATCGCCCTGGCCTTCGTGGTCAGCTGCGCCTGGTGCTCGGGGCGGGCCATCCTGCGCGACCGCACCTGGCGGTCGGTAGTGGCCCCGGTGCTGGCCCCGCTCGGCTTCGTCGCCTACATGGCCTACCTGTGGTTCCACACCGGTCGGCTGTCGGCCTGGCGCCTCACCGAGAAGGGCGGCTGGAAGAGCTACCCGTCACTCGCCTACCCGGTCCACATCCTCACCACCTTCCTCTTCGACCCCATCCGGCCGACCCGGACCGGCCAGCTCCTCTTCGCCGGGACGGTCATCACCGTGGCCGCCGCCGTGGTGGCCGTCCGGCAGCGCCAGCCGGCACCGGTCCTTATCTACGGCCTGCTGGCGGCGGCGATGGCGGCGATCTCCGCCCCGGTGGGCCTGCGACCCCGCTTCATCGTGCTGGCCTTTCCGCTGATCATCGCCGTGGCCACCCGTCTGCGCGGCAGGGCCTACGGCTGGGTGGTGGCGCTGTCTGCCTGTGGCCTGGTCGCCATGACCGTGGCCGAGCTGTTCACCAAAGCCGTCTTCCCGTGACCCCCGAGGCCCGCGGCGGGGCGGCCTCCGTCGGCCCCCCACGCCCCGACCAGCGGGAGGAGCCCGCTGCCGCCCTCGTGCAACGGTGCGGGTGGACGCTCGTCTGGCTGGCCGTCCTGGCCGCCGGGATCGGCTTCTGGGGATCGTGGACCTCGTGGCCCGGCGCCGCGGCGTTCGCTCCGCTGCTGGTCTTCGCCGGCACCGCCGGTACCGCCGCCGTGTGGCTGATCCGAAACCCCGGCTCTCGGGCCATGCAGCTGGCGGGACTGGGCGCCGCCCTGGTGACGGCGGGCGTCCCCCAGGCGGTGGCCATCCACGCCCGGCGGTTCTACTCGACCGACTCGGCCGCCTTCAACGACGTGGCCGCCCGCCTTCTCGTCCACGGCCGGGACCCCTACACGGCGTCGATGGCGCCGGCCGCCGGCCTGCTGAAGTCCCCGGCCCAGTACTGGACCTATACCGTGGACGGCGGCCACGTCTCCCACGTCTCCTACCCGGCCGGCTCGTTCCTGCTCGATGCCCCGGCCGTGGCCCTGGGCTTCCACCACGCGGTGGTCGACTGGGTGGACCTGGGCGCCTGGCTGGTCACCGGAGTGCTGCTCTTCGCGATCGTCCCGGCCGCCCTCCGGTGGTTCTCGCTGCTGGTCGTGGTCACCTCCCTCTTCGTCCAGATGTTCTCCAACGGGGGGACCGACGCCCTCTTCCTGCCCTTCCTCGTCGTCGCCGTCTGGCGCTGGGACCGGTTCGCCACCGCCAGGGGAGCCGGTCTGGCCGGCTGGGTCGGGCCGGTGGCCCTGGGGCTGGCCTGCTCCATCAAGCAGACCCCGTGGTTCTGCGTCCCCTTCCTGGTGGTCGGCGTGGCCCTCGAGGCTCGCCGGTCCGGCCGCCGGCCGTGGACGGTGGCGGCCCGTTACCTGGGGATCGTGGCGGGGGTGTTCGTGGCCATCGACCTCCCGTTCATCGTCTGGAGCCCGGGCGCCTGGTGGAGCGGGACCCTGCTCCCCCTCACCCAACCGCTGGTGGCCGACGGGCAGGGGCTGGTCACCCTGGCCCTCCACGGGCTGACCGGCGGGGTGGTCCTTCCCCTCCTGTCGGTGGCCGGGGTACTCGTCTACCTGGCCCTGATGGTGGCGTACGTGGCGTGGTTCCCCCGCATGAAGCGGGTGTGGCTCTTCGTCCTGCCGGCGGTGCTGTTCATCCCGGCTCGCAGCCTGTCGAGCTACCTGGTCGACTTCTTCCCGGTGGCGGTGGTGGCCGCCCTGACCGTGACCCACCCTGCCGCCACCGAGGGGAATGCGGGTGCGCCGGTGGTGCGCCGGTGGTGGGGCGCCCTCGGCGTGGCCGTGCCGGTGGCTGTAGCAGTGGCGGTGGCGGTGGTGGCCTTCACGTCGGCCCCACTGGAGCTGTCGGTCACCGGGTTCCGGACTTCGAACGCCACCCAGAAGCTCGACTCGGTCACCGTGTCGGTCCACAACCGGACCGACCACCCGGTGGTGCCCCACTTCATGGTGGTGATCAGCGGGATCCACCCGACCGGCTTCTGGACCACCGGCTCGGAACGCGGCGGGGTGGTGCTGAAACCCGGTGCCACCGAAGCGGTCACCCTGTACCCCAACCTCTACACCTGGTCACCCGCCAACGGGTCCTACTGGCTGGTGGAGGCGTACACGTCGTCCCCCGACGCCCTGAGCACCACCCGGCCGCAGTTCTGGACGCTGGGCCCGCTCCAGTGACCGGCCGGCCCCCGGCGGATCGCGTCGGTTCCCCCGTCCTCCGGGTCTATCCGCCGCCCACCGTCGACTGAGCCCGGGCGGGCGTCCGGCCACCACGTCGCTGCCGCCTCGCCCACAGCATGGCGGCCGTCCCCACCATGAACACCACGGTGGCGAGGAAGAACGAGTTGCCGGCCAGCAGCTGCCACCCGTGCTCGTGCAGCTCCTGGTTGGCTCCGTTGGGGACCGTCCAGATCGGCGCCCACCAGAACAGGACGGCCCCGGCCACCGCCCAGACCCGCCCTCCGGCCGGCCGGTCCGGCGCCCACGCCAGCCAGATCAGCACCGGCACCGCCCACACCAGGTGGTGGGCCCAGGTGATAGGCGACGCCACCAGGCCGGTAGCGGCGCACACCAGCACCCCCAGGTAGGACGAGGACGACCGGTAGGCCCAGGCGGCCAGGGCCACACCGGCCACCACCACCACGGCGTCGGTGGCGGTGATCAGCCCGGTCGACACCACCCGGTGGTCGAGGCGGTCGGCGACGGCCCGGAGGCTCTGGTTGCTGATGTAGAAGACGCCGCCCACCCGCTTGGCGTCGGTGGCGTACTTGGTCCAGTACGACCACGAGACCCGGGGGTCGGTGGCGGCGGCCACCGCCGAACAGGCGACGAAGGTGCCGAGCGACACCCAGGCCGCCCGGGTCTGGCGGGTGACGAAGAGGTACGGCACGAACACCAGCGGGACCAGCTTGACGGCGGCGGCGACGCCCACCAGCACGCCCCGAGGGAGCGTCCTGCCCCCCACCCGCAGGTGGCAGGTGAGGTCGCCGAGCACCATGGCGGCCAGAACGATGTTCACCTGCCCGAAGCTGAAGGTCAGCCGCACCGGCTCGATCCAGTAGGCCGGGGCCATCAGTACCAGTGACCACACGACCAGCCGGTGTCGCCCGAGGCCGGGGCGGGCGGCCCGGAGTGCCAGCGCCACCAGGGCGAAGAGCGCTACCACGTTGACCAGCGCCCACATCACCTGGGCGACGCTCTCCGGCAGCGTCGACAGGGCGGCGAAGGCCAGGGCGGCGAACGGGGGATAGGTGAAGGGGAGGTGCGGCGGTTGCGGCAGCGACACCAGGTAGAGCCGGCCGTCGACCAGGTTCCGGCCGCCGAGCAGGTAGACGGCCATGTCGAGCTGGAGCCGGCCGATGGCCAGGCTCAACGCCCCGATCAGGGCCAGGGATGCCGACACGACGCCGGCCACCCACAGAACCGGTGCCCACCCGGCCGCCACCTGGTGGGTCCCCGGCGCCGAGACCTGGGGTGCGAGCGCCGGGGACATCAGCGCCGATGGTAGACCGCCGGCCTTGGCCTGCCTCCACACCGCCCGGTCCGTGGTGGCCGCCGTCGACGGTACGCGCCCGTCACGTCGGGGTGGTGAGCAGCTCCTCGATGCGCTCGAGGGTGGCGGTCATGTTCTTTCCCGTCTCCTTGGCCGCCATGCGCACCAGCGGCTTGGTGACCGCCGACTCGTGGGTGACGTCCCAGCTCTCCCGGACCCGGGTGCCGCCGTCGACCGGCTCGAGCTGGTAGCGCCAGATGCGGCCGCCGAACAGTCGACCGACGGCGGTGGGCCCACGGGTCTGCCAGGCGATGCACCGGTTGTCCTCGAACTCGATGACGGTGCTGACCATGGCGTAGGGGATCCCCATCTTCATGGACATCCCGAAGGTGCTCCCCAGGGCCAGCCGCTGCGATCCCTGCTTGGCTCCCCGCACGGTGCCCGAGCCGTCGATGTCGTGGTGGCGCTCGGGGTCGGCCAGCAGGTCGAAGATGGCCTCGGGAGGAGCAGGGATCGTCCGCTCCACGGTGACGACGTCTTGTGGATCGCTCATCCTGCGAGCATACGGGCGTTTCCACCGCTCGGCAGGCGTGCGTCCTTCGGTCCTCCGTGGCCGGCTGTCACCGCTTGGGGCCGGGGGGGCAGGTCGCCGCCTGGGGCCGGCCGGGGCCGGCAGGGGCCGGCAGGGGCCGGCAGGGGGTGTGCGAATTCCCACAAGTGTCATACCTGCCAATTTGGCAGATGTGACACAACTGCGAAATCCCGTCCCACCCCGGCCCCCGGTCGCCACCCCGGCCCCCGGTCGCCACCCCGGCCCCCGGCGCCCGGCGCCTCTCAGAGCACCTTGGACAGGAACGACCTGGTCCGTTCGTGCTGGGGGGCGGTCAGGACCACCTTGGGGTCGCCGCTCTCCACCACCACGCCGCCGTCCATGAACACCAGGGTGTCCCCCACCTCCCGGGCGAACCCCATCTCGTGGGTGACCACCACCATGGTCATGCCGTCGATGGCCAGCCCACGCATCACGTCGAGGACATCGCCGACCAGCTCGGGGTCGAGGGCGGAGGTGGGCTCGTCGAAGAGCATCAGCTTGGGCTCCATGGCCAGGGCCCGGGCGATGGCCACCCGCTGCTGCTGGCCCCCGGATAGCTGGTTGGGATAGGCCTTCTCCTTCTGGGCCAGGCCCACCCGCTCCAGCAGCCGTTGGGCCCGCAGCTTGGCCACCGCCAGCGACTCCCGCTTCACCCGCACCGGGCCGCACATCACGTTGTCGAGCACGCTCATGTGGGGAAAGAGGTTGAAGCCCTGGAACACCATGCCGATCTCCGCTCGCTTGGTGCACACCTCTTTGTCACGCAGCTCGTAGAGCGTGTCGCCACTCTGCCGGTAGCCGACCAGCTCCCCGTCGACGGAGAGCTCGCCGCCATCGATCTTCTCGAGGTGGTTGATACACCGCAGGAAGGTGCTCTTCCCCGAGCCCGACGGGCCGATCAGGCAGAGCACCTCGCCGCGGTTGACGGTGAGGTCGATCCCCCGCAGCACCTCCAGGCGGCCGAACGACTTGCGGACCCCTCGGGCCTCCACCATCGCCTGGGTCAACGGGATCCCTCGTGGTGGATCGGGATCGACGGCTGAAGTGCCGGAACCGGCTCGACCCTCACGCGGGACAGGGAGCCGCGAAGCCGCTGCAGCGGGGTGGGCGGCAGCGCCCGCGACGAGCCGCGGGAGTAGTAGCGCTCCACGTAGTACTGCCCGACGGTCAGCACCGAGGTGAAGAACAGGTACCAGAGGCTGGCCACCAGCAGTAGCGGCACCACCTGGTAGGTGGTGTTGGCAATGTTCTGGGTGGCGGTGAACAGGTCGACGACGGCGATGACGTACACCAACGACGTGGTCTTCAGCATGGAGATGGTCTCGTTGCCGGTGGGGGGGATGATGATCCGCATGGCCTGGGGGAGCACGATCCGGCGGAGGGTCTGGAACTTGGGCATGCCGAGCGACTGGGCCGCCTCGGTCTGGCCCTCGTCCACCGAGATGATGCCGGCCCGCACGATCTCCGCCATGTAGGCGCCTTCGTTGAGGCTGAGGCCGAGGGCACCGGCCACGAACGAGGTCACCAGCACGTTGGCGTTCACCGTCACGAACGGGGCGACGAACGGGATGCCGAAGCCGAGGTGAGGGTAGAGGTAGCTGATGCCTTCGTACCAGAAGATGAGCTGGACCAGCACCGGGGTGCCCCGGAAGAACCAGATATAGACCCAGGCGGAGCCGGACAGCAGCCGGTTGGGCGACAGGCGCATGACCGCCAACAGCACCCCGAGCACGATGCCGGCCGCCATGGCGATGACGGTCAGCTCGAGGGTGACCACGATGCCCCGGAGCACCGGGGCGGCGAAGAGGTACTTGCCGACCACGCCCCACTGGAACCGGCCCTCCCGCACGCCTCCCCGGGTGACGTGGGAGAAGAAGAGGGTGTTCACCAGCATGGCCAGCAGCACCAGGATCAGCGCGCTGGCCACCCACCGCCACGGGTGGCGGACGGGGACGATCTTCTGGACGGCCGGCTCCCCGAGCCGTCCCCCGGGCTCGGTGGCCATCCGGCCGGGCGG
This sequence comes from Acidimicrobiales bacterium, assembly GCA_052143315.1. Lineage (GTDB taxonomy): Bacteria > Actinomycetota > Acidimicrobiia > Acidimicrobiales > RAAP-2 > DASZIT01. Next base: position 29,452 of record JBKQTE010000055.1, read on the forward strand.
ATCCGTCATGGCTTGGCTTCCCCCTGCAGGTCGCGGCGCCTAACTGGTGGCGCCGTTGATGACCGAGCTGGTGACCGCCCCGGCCTGGATGCCCCACTTGGTGAGGATCTGCCCGTAGACGCCGTTCTTGATGAGCAGGTTGACCGCGGCCTGCACCGGGGCAGCCATGCCGTTCCCCTTCGGGAGGGCCAGGCCGTACGGGGCGACCTCAAAGGCGGTGCCGCTGTTCTGGAAGACGCCGTTGGACGTGGCCACGATGTAGCCGGCCACCTGCGAGTCGGCGAAGCCGACATCGGCGCGGCCACTGGAGACGGCCAGGTTGGCCTCACTCTGGTTGCCGTAGGCGAGGACGGTCACCGCCCCCTTGCCGTCCTTGGTGCACGCCTTGGCCTGGGTTTGGGCATCGGCCTGCTCGGTGGTGCCGGACTCGACCGCCACCGAGTGGCCACACAACGAGGTGAGGCCGTTGAAGGCCAGGGAGCTCCCCGTCTTCACGTAGAAGCCCTCGCCGGCGGTGAAGTAGTCGACGAAGTCGACCACCTTCTCGCGGGCGATGGTGTCGGTGAACGACGAGGCACCCATGCCGTACTTGCCGCTCTGGATGCCGGGGATGATGGTGTCGAAGGTGGCGTTGACCAACGTCGGCTTGAGTCCGAGCACCTGGCTGATGGCGGTGGCGAGGTCGGCGTCCATGCCCACGATGGTGGAGCCGTCAGGGGCGATGAACTCGTCGGGGGCGTAGGTGGCGTCGAGGGCAATGGTCAGCGTGCCCGTGGACTTCACCGCCGAGGGTACCGATGCAGAGACGGTCGGGTCGGCGGTCTGGGTCGGGATGACCGTCGTCGGCAGCGCCACGCTGGTGGCGGTGGTCGACGGTGCAGCGGTGGTGGTCGGGCTGCTGGAGCTGCTCGAGCACGCCGCGCCGAGGACGGCGACGGCGCTGACGACCGTGGCGACCGCCACCTTCCGGAATCCCCGTGGCCTGGACATGAGGCGACCTCCGTTGGCGATCATCGACCCGAGCGCCAAGTGTGGCACGTAGGTGACAGGGAGGCGACTTGGGGCGGCGCGGATCCGGAAGGACCCTCCGGCGCCGTCCCTGCCGGCAGTTCGTCGACCCCGACCCTGATGCTGGTAGAACAGCACCATGCAGACCTTCGGCGGGCGGAGCGGGCGACTGACGGCGGCGGTGGCGGCGGTGGTGGCCATGACCGGGCTGTTGGCGGCGTGCTCCTCGGGCACCGCCTCCTCCAACGCCTCGACCACGCTCCCGCCCTCCAACACCACCACCACGGCGCCGACGTCGACCACGTCCTCGACGGCCGCTTCGGCGTCGACCACCACCTCGGCCACCGCCGTGCAGAACCTCACGGTGACCCCGGCGGTGCGGGCCACCCTCACCAGCACCTTCGTGGCCTACAAGAACATCGCCGCCTCCGACATCACCGGCACCGCCCCCGACAGCGTCTACTACGCCTACGACCCGACCACCCAGACCTACTGGGCGCTGGCCCAGTTCACGCCCAACACCAGTGCCCCGACGCAGGTGCTGGTGGGTATGCAGGACGGCGGGGACTTCGGCCTGTTCAGCATGCACGCCGGCGCCGCCTGGACCGTCCAGACCGGGGGCTACCCGCCCCCCTGTGCCGAGGCGAAGTACTTCCCGGCCACGGTCATGGAGGTGTGGGGCCTGCCGCAGCCCACCGCCTCCATGGGCTGCTGACCGAACATCCTGACCGCGGGTTCTCCGGCCCCGTGACCGGGCCGAGCTGGACCGAGCCGGACCGGAGGCTCCCGGCGATCTGCGCGAGGATCACGTGATGGGTTGGGACGAGGACACCTGGCGACTTCGCGGGGCGCGGAAACGGCGGAAACCGGACGGGAGGGGCACCGGGGAGCCGGACCGGCCGGGCCTGTCGGACAACGACGCCCCCCCGACCTCCGAACGCCAGAGGCCGATCGCCGTCCTCGAATTCCCGGTGGACGGTTCGGTGGAGGACGGCGGGGTGATCCAGGTGTCCGGCTGGGGGGCCGGAGTCGGCGACATCGACCGCATCGAGGTGAGGCTCGACGACGGGCCATCGGAACCCGCCGGCATCTTCTGCACCGTGCGTCCCGACGTGATCGCCAACACCGGCGACCCGAGCGACCTCCTCAGCGGCTACTTCCACCTCGTCGACGTCGGGAGCCGCCCGGTGGGGTCGACCTGCACCGTCACCGTCGAGGTGGTGGGGGAGTCCGGACGGAACTCGCTCGGCTCGCGCTCGGTGGTGATCGGCCCGACCGCCCGCCAGCTCGGCGACGCCGAACGGGCGTGGGTCGAGGCGCTGTCCGACCGGACCGGGGCGCTGGCCAAGACTGCCGTGCCCGGCGACGGGCTGCGCCTCATGGTGGTCGCCCACGAGCTGAGCCTGGGCGGCGCCCAGCTCTGGCTGCAGGAGATCCTCCGGACTCTGCTGACCAGGCCGGATGTCTCGTGCACGGTGCTGTCGCACCACGACAGCTACTTCCGCTCCGAGCTCGAGGAGGCAGGGGCGGTCGTGCACGTCATTGGCAGGCTCGTCGAGACCGGTGGCGCCTACGAGTCACAGGTCCGTGACGTGGTCGACCTGATGGTGGCCGACGGTACCAACATCGTGCTGGCCAACGCCGCCTCCAGCTTCATCGGCGTCGACGCCGCCGCACGGTGTGGGATCCCGTCCGTCTACGCCATCCACGACCACTTCTCCGAGAACATCCTGTGGGACGTCATCTTCGGGCGGCTCGGCCTCGACGAGCACGTGCGTCGGCGCACCCGGGTGGCCCTCGAAGGGGCCACCGCCGTCGGCTTCGTGGCCGACGCCACCCGGCGGCTCTACCTCCCCGACGACGAGGACGAGCGGGCGGTGCGGGTCGACTACGGGATCCGCCTCGGCGACGTGGAGCGCAGCCGCGCCACCCTCGACCGAACCCGACTCCGAGCCGAGCACGGCTACCGGCCGGACGACCGGGTCCTGATCAACGTGGCCACGGTCAACCCCCGCAAGGCGCAGGCCATGCTGGTCGTCGCCTTTGCCCGCATCGCCGGCGACCATCCCGAGGCCAGGTTGGCGATGGTCGGGGCCGGCGGCAACGAGTACGCCGGTGCCACCGCCGAGCTGATCGACCTGCTCGGGCTGGGCGGACTGGTCCGGCAGGTCCCGCTCACGCCGGACGTGGAGCCCTGGTACGTCATGGCCGACGGGTTCGTGCTGCCCTCCGATACGGAGTCGCTGCCCCGGACCATCATCGAGGCCATGGCCTTCGAGGTGCCGGTGCTGGCCTCCGACGTCGGCGGGGTGTCCGAGATCGTGCGCCAAGGCGAGACGGGACTGCTGCACCGGCCGGGCGACGTGGCCGACCTGGCCCGGGGACTGGACCGGCTGCTGTCACTGACGCCGGCCGAGGCGGGGACGATGACCGACCGGGCGGCGGCGGAGACCCGGTCCGTCCGGGACGTCCACGGCTACGTGGCGACCTACGAGCACCTCCTGCGCGGCCTGGCCAAGGACCCGGGGGCCTCCCCCCGGCAGCTGGTCGCCGAACGGTAGGGAGGGGCCGGGGTCGGTGCCGCCCCGTGCTCCCGAGTGTCGCCGCGCCTACCATTCCGACATGGCAGATCCGCCGCCGAAGATGCACTTCCGGCACATGGACGAGGGCACCGACGCCGACTTCATGGTCCTGGCCGAGGTCCACAAGGCCACCGTCGAGCACCTGCCCGACCTCCTCCTCGACATGCTCGGCCGCCTGAAAGGCGACGAGGCCTACCCCATCGACCGGATGGCCCACAGCCTGCAGGCCGCCACCCGGGCCCAGCGCGACGGCCGGGACGAGGAGTACGTGGTCTGCGCCCTCCTCCATGACGTGGCCGAGTCGATCGGACCGTTCAACCACGGGGAGATCGCCGCCGCCATCCTCAAGCCGTTCATCTCGGTGGAGAACTACTGGATGCTCGCCCACCACCAGGTGTTCCAGGTCTACTTCTTCGGCCAGCACCTCGGACTCGACCCCAACGAACGCGACCGGTTCGTCACCTCCCCGTTCTACGACCGCACCGTCGACTTCACCGCCCTCTACGACGAGGTCTCCTTCGACCCCGAGTACGACAACGAGCCGCTGTCCACCTTCGAGCCAATGGTGCGCCGGGTGCTCGCCAGGGACTGGACGCCCCCGACATAGCCCCCTCCTCCGTGCCGGTGCCGGTGCTGGTGGCCGCCCCGGACAAGTTCCGGGGCACCGCCACCGCCCACGAAGTGGCCGAGGCCATCGGCCACGCGGCGTCCGGCCACGGATGGGCCGTCGACCGGGCCCCCCTGTCCGACGGCGGGGAGGGCTTCCTCGACGCCTTCGACGCCCTCGGCGGCACCGTCGAGTGGGCGGAGGTCACCGGCCCCCTCGGCCGTCCCGTCACCGCCGCCTGGCGCCTGGCCGGCAACCGGGCCATCGTCGAGATGTCCCGGGCCTCCGGCCTGGAGCTGGCCGGGGGAGCCGGGCAGAACGACCCGCTGGGCGCCACCACCCGCGGCACCGGTGAGCTGGTGGCCGTGGCGGCCCGGGCCGTCGGCGCCACGGGCACCGTGGTGGTGGGGCTGGGCGGGTCGGCCACCACCGACGGCGGGGAGGGTTTCGTGTCGGCCGTCGAGGAGGCCGGCGGGCTCGGTGGCGCCTCGCTGGTCGGGGCGTGCGACGTCGAGGCCGGCTTCGTCGAGGCGGCCACCGCCTTCGCCCCACAGAAGGGCGCCGATCCCGACCGGGTGGCCGTCCTCGAGGCCCGCCTGCGCATGCTGGCCGAGCACTACGTGGACCGCTACGGCGTCGATGTCCGGACGCTGGCCGGAGCGGGGGCTGCCGGCGGCCTGGGTGGGGCCATCGTGGCCCTCGGCGGGCGGCTTCGGTCCGGCTACGAGCTGGTGGCCGAGCTGGTCGGCCTGGAGACCCGCCTCCGGCGCGCCCGGCTGGTGGTCACCGGCGAGGGCGCCCTGGACACCTCCACCTTCACCGGCAAGGTGGTCGGCGGGGTGCTGCACGACGCCCGACGGTTGCACATCCCCGCCCTGGTGGTGGTCGGCCGGGCCACCGACGACGCCCTGGCCCGGGCCGGGCGGCTGGAGGTGCCGGTCGTCTCCCTGACCGAGCGTTTCGGGTCGGTCCGGGCGACCCACCACACGGTGGCCTGCATCGAGAGTGCCGTCGGCACCTGGCTGGATCGGGCCCAGTCCCGGTCGGCCGATGCCGGCGGCCGGCCCGGCTCCGATCCGGCCACGCCGACGACTGGCTAGCCTCCTCGGAATCCGGCCGCCGTCCGCAGGAGACTCCCCGCATGTCAGCCCCGACCCCGCCGCCTCCCCCGGCGACGTCGCCCACCAGGAACAACCGGCGTCGTTGGCTCGCCCTGGTGGTGGTGTGCCTGGGCATGTTCATGAACGCCCTGGACGCCTCCATCGTCAACGTGGCCCTGCCCGCCATCCAGCACCAGCTCCACCTGTCGCAGGCCAACCTGACCTGGGTCATCGACGCCTACCTGATCACCTTCGGGAGCTTCCTGCTGATGGCCGGGCGCCTGGGCGACCTGGTGGGCCGCAAGCGGGTCTTCCTGACGGGGATCGTGCTGTTCACCGCCTCTTCGGCCATGTGCGGTCTGGCGCAGGACCAGATCGTCCTCATCACCGGCCGGTTCGTGCAGGGCATCGGCGGGGCCATGTCCGCCTCGGTGATCATCGCCATCATCGTCACCGAGTTCCCCAAGGCCGAGGAGCGGGCCAAGGCGATGAGCGCCTACATCTTCGTGGCGGTGGGCGGCGGGTCCATCGGCCTGCTGGTGGGGGGCGTCCTGACCCAGAGCATCAGCTGGCACTGGATCTTCTTCATCAACCTCCCCATCGGCATCGTCACCTTCGTGCTGGGCCGGATCCTGATCAACGAGAACCGGGGCCTCGGCGTCGAGGGCGGCGTGGACGTGGTCGGCTCGGTGATGGTCACGGTGGCCCTGATGATCGGCATCTACGCCATCGTCAAGGTGACCGAGTACGGCTGGCTGTCACCCCACACCTTCGTCTTCGGCGGGATCTCCGTGGCCTTGCTGGCCGGATTCGCGGCGCTGGAGTCGCGCCTGGCCAACCCGATCATGCCGCTGCGCATCTTCCGCATCCCGGCCCTGGCACGGTCCAGCGTGGTGCGGGGCTTCCTCAACACCGGCATGTTCTCGACGTTCTTCCTCGGTGCCCTCTACCTCGAGAACGTCCTCGGCTACACCCCCATCCAGACCGGTCTGGCCTTTCTGCCGCTGTCGCTGGTCATGGGCGTGCTGTCGACCGGCATCACCGCCCGGCTGGTCGGCCGCTTCGGCAACAAGCGTGTCCTGATGCCCGGCATGGTGTGCACGGCGGTCGGACTTGCGCTGCTGACCCGGGCCGGAACGCACACCGACTACCTGACCACCCTGTTCCCCGCCTACCTGCTGCTCGGGCTGGGCGCCGGCACCTCGTTCATGCCGCTGCTGTCGCTGGCCATGCACGACGTGCCCACGGAGGACGCCGGCCTCGGCTCCGGTATCGTCAACGTCTCGATGCAGGTGGCGGCGGCCATCGGCCTGGCCGTCCTCGGGACCCTCGCCACCGACCGGACCAAGAGTCTCGTCGCCGCCGGGCACGACACCGCCGACGCCCTCGCCGGCGGCTACCGCCTTTCGTTCGTGATCGCCGCCAGCTGCGTGGGCGTCGGGATCCTCATCGCCGGATTCATGCTGAAGGACCCCGGGGGCGAGCCGGACGACCCCGAGACGGTGCTGCGGCTCGAAGCGGAGAACGCCACCGAGCCGCTCGCCACCTGACCCCGGCGGTCCGGTCAGAACGGAACGGCGACCGCCGACCACGGCTGCAGCCAAGGGGTGGCCGGCCTCAGTGGTGGGTGAGCACCACCACCGCCGCCACGACCACTGCCGTACCGACCAGGGCCGGGGCCTGCGCCACGAAGCCGACGAGGTGGCCCGCGGCCTGGCCGAGGGACTTCCGGAGAGCCCGGTGATGCCCCTCGACGAGAGCGTCTCGATCGTGGGGACCATCGACGTCGGGCTCGCCCGCTCGGCCCTCGGAGCGCCCATATCGGGACGTGCGTGTGCACAAGGAAACTTGTTCACAGTGCTGTATCGTCGCTACTCGGCGTGAGATTTGGCCGCGACCGCTCGTGTCGCAAGGACATCTGACCAGGGGGACCGAAGTTGAAGCTGAACACCAAACGGGGGCTGGCAACCCTGCTGCTCGTCGGAGGCCTGCTGGCCGCCGCCTGCAGCAGCAACAGCTCGTCCTCCACGACCACCACAGCGACGTCGAGCCCGCCAACACCCTCGTCGTTGTCGACGTCGTCGTTCACCAACACCTTCGCAGCCATGGCCGGGCTGAAGGGCCTGGCCGCCCAGGGTAAGGGCACCGTGGCGGTGATCCTGCCCGACACGGTCTCGTCGGCCCGCTACGCCGAGTTCGATGCCCCGTACCTGGCCAAGGCGCTCACCACCGCCGGACTGAGCTCGTCCCAGTACAGCATCCAGAACGCCATGGGCAGCGACACCACCCAGCTGGCCGACGCTCAGTCCGCCATCGCCGCCGGTGCCAGCGTGCTGGTGGTCGACCCGCTCGACTCGGACGTCGGGACGTCGATCGAGACCTACGCCAAGGCACATGGCGTGCCAGTTATCGACTACGACCGGCTCACCCTCGGCGGCAGCCGCCAGTACTACGTGAGCTTCGACAACGTGAAGGTCGGGACGCTGATCGGTCAGGGCATGGTCTCGTGCGTGTCCAGTTGGGGTGTCACCAAGCCGACCCTCGCCGTCATGGTGGGAGCCCCGACCGACAACAACGCCGCCCTCTTCGCCCAAGGCAACGCCACCCTCTTGGCCCAGGGCTACGACGCGGTGCTCAAGCCGTACTTCAGCTCTGGCCAATGGGTCGACGCCGCCAACCCGCCCGGTACCTGGGATCCGGCCACCGCGGAGGCCGAGTTCCAGCAGGCCTACACCGCCCACCCGACGATCAACGCCGTGCTCGTTCCCAGCGACGAGAACGCCGCACCGATCATCACGTACCTGAAGACGTTGCACATCTCGGCCAAGAAGTTCCCGGTGACCGGTCAGGACGCCACCGTGGTCGGCCTGCAGAACATCATCTCGGGCTACCAGTGCGGCACGGTGTACAAGCCGATCTTCATGGAGGCGCAGGCCGCCGCGGCGCTGGCCCTCTACCTCCGGGCCGGCAAGACGCCTCCTGCCTCCCTGGCCAACAGCACCACCCAGGACACCGCGTCCAACCTGGCCGTGAAGTCGGTACTGCTCTCACCGGAGTGGGTCACGCCGACCAACATCCAGTCGACGGTCATCGCCGACCACTTCGTGACCGCCGCCCAGCTGTGTGCGGCGCCGTATTCGGCCGACTGCAAGCGGTACGGGATCAACTGAGCCCGAGACCCCAGCCGATGAGAGCCACCACCCGGGGGTACCGTTGACCATGGACTCCACTTGGGCGGGCGTGCTGATCATCGGGGGCGGCCTGCTGGTCGTCGCCGTGGTGGTCGCCCTGCTCGTCTCCTCCCAGCGTCGCAGGCCCGAGGGCGGTGGCTGGTACGCCGGCTCGGCCGTGGGGACCCGGCGCCGGCGCCGGGCCGAACAGGCCAGCGAGGACTACTACGACCCGGCCGCCGATCCGGCGTTCGCCGGAGACGGCCTGTCCCCGTCGTCGGACTCGCTGCTCCGGGGCGACATCGCCCCGCCGCATCCCCGTGCCGACGCGCCGCCCGCCACGGATTCGGCCGAGGAGGCCCGTAACCTCGGGGCATGGCCGCCCACCGCACCACCCGTTCCCGGCGCCGGGGACCCGGCGCCGCCACCCCACTCGGGACCGCCGTCGAACTGAGCGCCGGGGCGGTTCTGCTGGGCCTGGCCGGGCTGGCCGGGCTGGTCTTCGTCCACCGCCCGTGGCCCAACCGGCTCGACGTCTGGGGCTACCAACTGTTCCCGGCCGACGCCGGCTCCCGCTGGGCCCACGACTTCGCCACCGCCGGCTCCCTGACCGTGCTGCTGGCCGGCGTCGCCGCCGTCTTCCTCATCGGCATCCTGCGCGACTGGGTCCGGGCCGCCGCCTGCGCGGTCTCCCCGGTGCTGGCCGTGCTGGTCGTCCAGGACCTGGCCAAGCCGCTGGTCGGCCGGCACCTGGGCCTGACCGGCGGCTCCTCGTACCCGTCCGGAACGGTGGCGGCGGTGGCCGCCCTGGCCACCGCGGTGACGGTGGTCGCCCCCCGGCTGGTCCGCCCGCTGGCCGCCGTGGTCGGGGCGGTGGCGGTCGCCGGGACGTGCCTGGCGGTGGTCGTCCTCCGGTGGCACTACCCCACCGACGCCCTGGGCGGAGTGGCGGTCGGGATCGGCGCTGTCCTGGCCGTGGACGCCCTGTTCCACCTTCCGTGGGCGGTAGCCGCCCTGGTCCGGCCGGTCCGGCACCGGGCCCGGTACGACCACCGGGGGAGCCCGGTCGCGGCCTGAGCCACCCCCGGTCCTCGTCGCTCTCCGCCTCTCCGCCGGCGCGGCCAGGGGTGGACGGCGCACTGCCAGGGGAAGGTCACAGCCGACGAGGCGAGCCGGCTCGACGGGCCCCGAGCAGTCGGGAGAGGGCCAGATGCGACGCGGCGTACAGGCGGCACAGGTAAGACTGGAGCTGCCCGGGTTGGCACACCGGTTCCCGCCAACCTGCGTCGCCAACCCGGGCAACCACATTCGGCGAAGGTGGGCCGGACCGCGGTCGGTAGGATCCGGCCCATGGCCGACACCGGCACCGGCACCGACGGTCGACCGCTGACCGAGCCCCACCCCGACCGGCTGGCACCCGACCATCCCCGCCGGCCCGAGATCCTGGCCGCCCACACCGCCGCCCTCGGCGCCGGGGAGCCGGGCTACACCGACCCGTCCACCCGCCTGTTCGTGCTCACCGCCGCCACTCTGGCCGAACGGGGAGCTTGCTGCGATACGGGTTGCCGACACTGTCCCTACGTCGGCGGTCCGGACGTCGACGGACGAGGCCGACCGGTCAGTCGGTGAAGCCGATGGAGGCGTGGGTGGCGTCGCAGAACGGCTTGTTCCTCGAGGCACCGCATCGACAGAGCGTCACCCGATTGCGGACCTCGTAGGTCTCCCCATCCGCGCCGGTGATGGGGATCCCGCCCCGTACCCAGATCGGGCCGGCCACCCCCTGGGCTGGGTCCTCAATGATCCCGATCGACGGCTGGAGCTCGGGCTCGAGAGCCGTGCCGGTCCCCGGGTCCCAGGCCACCAGCCGGCCGGACGGGCACAGCCCGGCCTCGTGGGCGGCGAGCCGGGCCGCTTCGGGACCCTCCCGCTCCACCAGGTTCCACACCTGCCCGGCCACGTCGCAGAACCGGGCGAAGGCGCACAACGGCTCGGCGTCGGTAAGGGCCAGCGTCGGACCGACCTGCTCCGACGCCTGGTCGAGGTAGGGCTGACGGCTGGCCGTCTCCGTCCCGTCGAAACCGACCCGCACGTGGGAGCCGTCGCAGTAGGGCTTGTCGGCCGACTGCCCGCAGCGGCAGAGGGCGCAGCTGGCCCGGGTCTCGAGCTCTTCACCCTGCCACCCGACGGAGCCGCCCTGGGCATCGGCCACGATGATCTGCCTGGCCATGGGCACCGACCCCTCCACCAGGTAGGGCCCGTTCCTCGTCACCGTCACCTTCATGTCGCCGGTCGGATCCATGGGCGCTCCTTGAGGTCGGGCGGACCGTCGAGACGGCGGCCCCCACCGCGGTGGGTTCGGATCCCAGGTTACGCGGTGAACCGGGCCGAGGCACCGGCGTCGACGTCGATGACCGACCCGGTGACGTGGCGGGCGCCGTCGGACACCAGGTACACCACCGCGGCGGTGATCTCCTCCGCCTCCACCCACGGGACCGGCTGCACATGGAGGCCGACCATGACCTTGGCCACGTCGTCCTTCGTCGGGTGCTCGAGGTCGGGGCGCATCATCGCATAGAGCTGGTCGTTGTGGATCATGGGCGTCGACACGTTGCCCGGGGCGATCACGTTGACCGTCACCCCGTCGCCGGCCAGCTCTTGGGCGGCAGACTTGCACAGTCCGATCACCCCCCACTTGGAGGCGGTGTACGCCGGGATCCCGGGCTGGGACGACCGGCCCATCATCGAGGAGATGCCGATGATCCGGCCCGACCGCTGACGCCGCATGTGGGGGGCGGCGGCCCGGATACTGTTGAACACCCCGGTGAGGTTGGTGTCGATCACGTCGCCCCACTCGGTGGCGTCCATGGTGCAGACCGATCCGATGGCCGACACCCCGGCGTTCGCCACCATGATGTCGACCGACCCCAGGAGGGCCTGGGCGTTGTCGACGAAGCTGATCACCTCGGCCAGGCCGCGCACGTCCACTACCGCCGAGACGCAGCGGCGGCCGAGCTCGGCGACCAGCCGGTCCGTCTCGGCGAGGTCATCCCGGGTGGACAGGGGGTAGGCCACCGTGGCGATGTCCTCGCACCGGTCGCAGACGGCGATGTCGGCCCCCAGGCGGGCGAGCTCGAGGGCGTGGCTCCGACCCTGGCCCCGGGCCCCTCCAGTGATGACCGCCACCTTGCCGGCCAGCGGCTGGTCCGACCGTTGCTCGCTCATGTGCCTTCCCATCGGTATCCGGTCGGCCTTGCGGTCTGGACGACCCTCGCCCCGGTGGCACGAGCGTAGGTCGGTCGATCGGGCGACAGGGGAAAGGTCGCGACGCCAAGATGTCGCCGGGTGGACGGGGTCAGACCACCGACACGGTCACTTCGACACTGCTCGGCATTCATCACATCAGCGGTCCCATGTCTCGGAGTCGACCAGGTGTCCCTTCACATTTCTCGATGTGGAATAGTTCTTTATACCCTGAAATACTGCCGCGAGAGCTCTCGCCACCAGCGGCAACCAGGCGATGAACCTCCGACAAACCCGGACCAGCAAGGAGTACCCCAGGTGGCCAATCAAGAGACTTCCCGTCTTGCACTCAGTGACAGCGCGGCACGTCAGCTCGCCAACGCCACCAAAACTCGCGCCCAGATGTCGACCATCACGCCGCGATGGCTGGTTCGCTGCATGCACTGGGTGCCGGTCGAGGCCGGCATCTACCGGCTGAACATGGTCAAGGACCCCGAGTCGGTCGACGTCGCCTGCCCACCTCGCAACGAGGCCGAGCTGCCACAGACCTTCGTCGACTACGAGGAAGCGCCCCGCGAGTACTTCCTGAGCTCGGTTGCGACCGTGCTGGACGTGCACACCAGGGTGTCGGACCTCTACAGCAGCCCCTTCGACCAGATCAAAGAGCAGCTCCGCTTGGCCATCGAAACGATCAAGGAGCGCCAGGAAGGCGAGCTGATCAACAACGCCGAGTACGGCATGCTCGCCAACGTCGCCGACCATCAACGTATCTCCACCCTCTCCGGGGCGCCGACGCCGGACGATCTCGATGAACTGCTGACCAAAGTCTGGAAGGAGCCGGCGTTCTTCCTGACCCATCCGCTCGCCGTCGCGGCTTTCGGTCGTGAGTGCACCCGCCGGGGGGTGCCACCAGCAACCGTGAGTCTGTTCGGCTCGCAGTTCATCACCTGGCGGGGTGTTCCATTGATCCCGTCGAACAAGGTGCCTCTCGAGCACGGCAGGACCAAGGTGCTGTTGCTGCGGGTCGGCGAGGAACGTCAGGGTGTTGTCGGCCTCTACCAGCCCGGCCTTGTCGGCGAGCAGAGCATGGGGCTCTCGGTGCGCTTCATGGGCATCGATCGCAGCGCCATCTCCTCCTATCTCATCTCGCTGTACTGCTCGCTCGCCGTGCTGACCGACGACGCCCTTGCGGTCCTTGACGACGTCGAGGTCGGGAAGTTCCATGACTACGCCTTCAAGTACGCCAAGTGACGTGAGCGACGAGCCGTCGGGCCTGCCCGACTCGGTGACGCTGGCTCGGCTAGCGAACGAGATGTTCGCTGAGCACATGGGTCATGCGGCCGCAAGCGAGAACGTGCCCTGGGGATTAGTGGGCGAGGACCCTCCCGTTGCTCCGGCCCCGGCGGACGTCACCTCGATCGCGCCGTCGGTCGTACCCCTGGAGAACATCCCCAACTCGCTCGACGAAGGGGCCGAGGTGGCGCCCCTCCCGATGGACTCCGACCCGTCGGGCCTCACGACACTGGTTCCGGCCAACGTCTTCGACCGCGCCGTTCCCGTTCGGACCTCGGTCCCCTCTGCGCCCTTCTACTTCCTCGACGAGGCAACCGGAGTGCCCAACCCGAACGATGTGCCGGTTCCCCTACCGAGCCCTGGGCTCCCACGACCGGATTTCTACTTCGTACGCCCTGACCAGCCCCTGAGCGCACCGGCATCAGCGTCGGCGCCCGAACGCTCAGTGCCCTTCGACCCGCAGGCGGTCCGGCGTGACTTCCCTATCCTCGCCGAGCGCGTCAATGGGCGGCCCCTCGTGTGGTTCGACAACGCTGCCACCACCCAGAAGCCTCGGGCCGTGATCGAGCGGCTCACCCACTTCTACGAGCACGAGAACTCGAACATCCACCGCGCGGCCCACGAGCTGGCGGCGCGTGCGACCGATGCCTATGAAGGCGCACGTGACGCTGTCGCAGGCTTCCTCGGCGCCCCGTCCAGCGACGACATCGTCTTCGTCCGCGGCACCACCGAGGCCATCAACCTGGTTGCCAAGAGCTGGGGTCGGGCCAACGTGGGCCCAGGCGACGAAATCGTGATCTCCCACCTCGAACACCACGCCAACATCGTGCCGTGGCAGCAGCTGGCAGCCGAGCAAGATGCTCGACTGCGCGTGATCCCGGTCGACGACAGCGGCCAGATCCTGCTCGACGAGTACCGCCGACTGCTCAACGACCGCACCCGGCTGGTGGCCGTCACCCACGTCTCCAACGCCCTGGGCACGGTCGTCCCCGTCCATCAGGTTGTGGAACAGGCCCATGCCGCCGGCGCTCGCGTGCTGATCGACGGAGCCCAGTCGGTGCCGCACCTGCGCGTGGATGTCCAATCCCTCGACCCGGACTTCTACGTCTTCTCGGGCCACAAGATCTTCGGGCCGACCGGCATCGGGGCCCTCTACGGCAAACACGATGTCCTCGAGTCGATGCCGCCCTGGGAAGGGGGAGGCAACATGATCCAGGACGTCACCTTCGAGCGGACGATCTACCAGCCGCCGCCCACCCGGTTCGAGGCCGGCACCGGCAACATCGCCGACGCGGTCGGGCTTGGCGCAGCACTCGACTATCTGCAGCGCATCGGCATCGACAATGTGACGCGCTACGAACGCGCCTTGCTGAACTACGCAACCGAGGCACTCCAGGCCGTGCCGGGGCTCCGGCTGATCGGCACCGCTCCCGACAAGGCCAGCGTGCTGTCGTTCGTGCTCGACGGCTACCAGCCCGAGGAAGTGGGCACGGCACTGAACCGTGACGGCATCGCCGTGCGCGCCGGGCACCACTGCGCCCAGCCCATCCTCCGCCGCATGGGGCTGGAGGCGACGGTTCGGGCCTCACTGTCGATGTACAACACGTGCGACGAAGTCGACACGTTGGTGGCTGCGCTGCACCAGCTGGCCGCAGACAAGGGTCACACCCGGCGCTGAGGGCGACCCGGCGCCCTTGTCCCGCTCGGCTCCAGAGCAGCTGACGCCCTCCGATGCAGCAGCACGATGATGAAGCAACGTCGGACGTCATGGCACCGCGTCCACCCGGGGTGGGACCGGCGCCGTGGCCATCGCAGGCTCTGAGCCTCAGCTCACGACCTGGACTTGGCCGGTGTCGAGCTGGTACTCAGCACCGACGACCTTGAGCTTCCCCGCCGAGACGAGCGAGGCGAGCAGGGGCGTCGACGCACTCAGCTGCTGAACTTGGAGGCGCACGTTCTGCTGTACGGCAGCGTCGACCAACTGGTCGGCCGGCTGGCCTTCCACTGCCTGGACCGCGGGAATGATGGGGTCAACGAAGGCCTCAATGTGGCCCGGCTCGACCGTGCCGTTCTGCACGTGGTCGATCGTCGCTTTCACCGCCCCGCAGCCTTCGTGACCCAGCACCATCAGCAGCACCGAGCCGAGGTGCTCGGCCGAGTACTCGATGCTGCCGACGAGGGCTGGCTCGCTGGCCGTGTTGCCCGCCACCCGCACGAGGAACAGGTCGCCGATCCCTTCGTCGAAGATCACCTCGGGGGGCACACGGGAGTCCGAGCACCCGAGGATGATGGCGAAGGGATTCTGGTGGTCGGCCACCGCCGCACGCCTGACGCTGTCTCGCCCCTGATTGACCGGCACCCCTGCGACGAATCGACGGTTGCCAGCCATCAGTCGTTGCAGTGCCTGATCGCCATCGGTCACCGGCAGAGTGGTAGAGGTCGAGGCGGCAGCCGAGGCATCCACTCCCGTCGAACTACACGCTCCGAGGGCGCCGGCCGTGGCCAGGCCGCCAACCGTGGCCATGCCCGACCGCAAGAGCGAGCGTCTCGACATTCGATCGGTGGTCGGCTCGTCCAAGGTCCGTCTCCCGCGGTTCGACTGGGCGGCCTCCACCAATCGGATCGACGGAGGCGTACGTACAGCCCGATCGCCGTACAGTAGGCGGCCGGGTTGTCCGCATCGGGGATCCCGATGGTGGCTGCTCCAGGCCAGCGCAGACGGGCCGCAGTGGTCCGGAAACCGGCGGCGCTGCGCCACTTGGGGAGAGGACGGAAGGCAACGATCGATTTCGGATACGGATCGGCAGCCCAGTTCTGAAGCGGTTCCAAGGGAGGACCGGCTCGACAGATTCTTGAGTCCACAACGATCCCCGTTGTGTATCGGCGCGTCTACCGCGGAACTTGAGAAGAAATCCCAGATCTTTTCGGGATCTCCCGTCGCCGCGCCGCCGGGACGGTGAACCTGTGCTCTGAAGCACCCTACCCGAGGCTGGAACATCCGCCTCAGGGAGTGGCGGGATCGTCGCAGTCGAGGTGAGCCAGGACCCGATCGAGATGCTCACCCACATCACGCAGACCCCCATCGACGAGGAGCTCACGGAGGTGAGCCTGCTCTTCTCGATGAAGGCGTTGCCGGACCAGAAGGCCACCGAGTCGATCTCCAGGCTCAACGACCGGATCACCAACGAGCAGTTCACGCAGGACGTCCCGATCTGGGAGCACAAGGTCTACCGTGAGCGCCCCATCATCACCAAGGTCGATGGCCCGGTACCGCAGTACCGCCGGTGGTTCCGGCAGTTCTGCTCGGATCCGGACTGATTGGTTGCCGGCATAGGTAGAGCGTCACGGTGGTAACCGTCAGCCACCCACCACGGGTCTCCTGGACCAGAAGGACGGGAGACAGTTCTTGTCCGGCCTTGACCTCCACGAGGTCGGCGACGACCTCCGGCCACTTCCAACCGGATCCTCCGGTCGGGAGGGGCTACGCGGTTCTGGTGGCCGATTCGGGCTGGTGGTGGGCGACTCGGTTGCGTCCTGCAGTCTTGGCTCGGTAGAGGGCGGCGTCGGCTCGGGAGAGGATCTCCTCGATGGTGGCGTCGGCGGTGTCGATGTTGGTGACGCCGACACTGACGGTGAGGCTGACGATCCGGTCCCGGGTGGTGATGGGCTTGTCGGCGATGGCCCGGCGGAGGCGTTCGGCGATGGCGACGGCGTGGTCGGCGGATCCGGCGATGAGCAGGGCGAACTCCTCGCCGCCGTATCTGGCCACGAGGTCTCCGGCTCGGGCGACGGCGGCGAGACGCTCGGCGACGGCTTGGATGACGTCGTCCCCGGTGGCGTGGCCGTGGGTGTCGTTGACGTCTTTGAAGTGGTCGATGTCGACCATGATCGCCGACAGGGGCTGCCGGTGATGGCGGGCCTCGGCGAGCATGGCGGTGGCCTGGTCGAAGAAGCTGCGGCGGTTGTCGAGGCCGGAGAGCTCGTCGGTCACGGCCAGACGGCGGTTGCTGGTGAACAGGCGGGCGTTCTGGTAGGCGACGGCGCCGTAGGCGACCACGGTGCGGGCGATCTCGAGTTGGGTGTCGCCGTAGGCGTTGGCGGTGGCCGAGGCGACGACGACGATGGCGGTCGTGGTGTCGCTGAGGGGCAGCGGTACGGCCAGCCACGATCGGGGCGTGAAGGTCTGCCCGCAGATCGGCGCCAGGTCGGCGGCGTTGGCGTCGAGGACGGCCTCGCCGGCCAGGAGCCGGACGATCGCTCCGAGGTTTTGGGCGTGGGTGCCGCCCCCGAGGGCCCGCAGGTGGGTGGCGGGGGTCGGTGGGGTGTCGGACTGGCGGGGCGGGCGTTCGGCCAGGACCCATCCGGCGCCGGCGGAGTCGACGACGACGACGGTGGCGGCGTCGTAGGGGACGGACCGTTCGAGGCCGACCAGGAGCCGGTGGAGGACTTCGGTGGGGTCGAAGGTGGAGGTCATGTCGGCCAGGACGTCGCGGAGACCTTCGACCAGGCTCCGCTGTTGGCGTTCAGTGTGGATGAGCATCTCCAACTGGGCGGACCGGGCCGTCTCCAGGGACACCGCCACCTGGGTGGCGATGGCGACCAGGATGTCGACGTCGGCGTCGGTGAACATGCCGGTGGCCAGGCGGCTGTCGAGGTAGACGACCCCGATGAGTCGGCCCTCGAGCTGGAGGGGGGCGACGAGGATACTGCGGAGCCCGTGGACCACGGCGCTGGCCGAGCCGATCAGGTAGCCCTCGTCGCTGCCGGTGACCACCAGGGCCTGGCGGTCGCAGCGGGCCTGCTCGACGGCGGTGGAGCTGTAGCCGACCGCTTCGGTGAGGTCGGCGGCGTTGCTGTCCCGCCCGGCGAAGAAGGTGACGCTGTCACCGTCGGCGGCGACCAGGAACAGGAAGGCGCGTTCGGCCCCGAGGATCACCAGGGCCTCGTCGAGGGCGATGCGGGCCAGCTGGCGGGGATCGATGACGCTGGCGGCGGCCACGCTGACCTGCAACAGCGCCGCCAGGCGTCGGCTGTACGGAGAGGACGAGGTACCCCCGTTGCTGATCGCCGCGGACCGGGCGACCGTGCTGGCGGCCGACGATCCACGAGAGACGGTCGGTGCTGCCAGCGCGAACTCCTGGAGGACCCGGCTGGCCCGATGAACCCACCCCTGCTGGGTGGCCAAGGCCAGCGCCAGCCTCGCTTCGGTGGTGGCATCCGCGGTCAGGCCGAGACGGCTGAGGCAGCGGGCCCGCTGCCGGAGCACCCCGAAGCGCACGGCAGGGGCGTCGAGCCCGTTGGCGAGGCGCTCGGCCTTGTCCAGCAGCGGCAGGGCCCGGTCCGGTTTGCCGTCGAGCTCCGCGAATTCGGCGTCCACCACCAACGACGACGCCCGCAACCACGCCACCCCACCACATCGGGCCGTCCAACGCAGCTGGTTGCGAGCGGCTCGGGCTGCCGACCGAAGCTCGGCCAGGTCGGCCCGGTCGGAGCCAGCCTCCGCCCGCCGCCACCGGATCATCATGCCGTTGGCCTTGGACACCCAGTAGGGCCGCGCCCACAAGACGGTGGTGAGGACGTTGTAAGGCTCGGCGTCGCGCAAGGCGATCACCTGATCGAAGGTGGCGTCGATCTGGCCCTGCTCGACCAGCAAGTCGATCAGGGCATCGTAGGTTGCCGTGCGGGTGACCCCGTCAGTCACCTCCTGGGCCTGGTGACAAAGATCGTCGATGTCGAGCAGATCGGGGCTGGCCCGACCGAGGGTGTAGGCCACGACGGCCTCCATGAGCGTGCCCGGCACCTTGGCGTTCGGGTGGTGGGCCAACTGCCCGGCTTCGATGTGATGGCCGTACTTCAACAGGTTGTAGATCAGGATCTCGTGGGCGATCGTCTTCTCGCTGGGATCGAGCCACCGCCCGTACTCGTTGAAGGCGCTGCGGTACAGGTCGGCGGCCCGGGTCCCGTCGCCGAGCAGCTCCGCGGCCACGCCGTTGCTGAGGGCGACGAAGCCGATGAGCGAGGGGATCCCCGACTCTTCGGCGAACCGGGCGAGGCGAGGGATGGCTCGATTCACGGCCCGGTGCCGGTGCAGACCGGCGGCCAGGCGGCACAGGACGCAGTGCACCCGGATGTACTCCGGGCTGATCCCCAGCCGGTTCGCCGGGTAGAGCCCGGCCAGCCCGTACCAGAGCATGCCGCGGATGTCGCCGCGCATCTGACAGGCGACTCCCCCCGCTTCGCACAGCAGGACCTGGGTGGCGTAGTGCTCCCGGCGCTGACCGCGGGCGGTGCCGAACCCGATCTTGGTGCGGCCGATGACCAACGCGACGATCAACTCCACCACCGGGGTGAGGGTCCTGGCGAACCAGTTCCGCCTCAGGGGACGGCGGATGTCTCGCAACGAGGTGGTGACGTTGACGAGGGCGTGGTCGCTCCTGCCGTCGGCGAGGTCGATGCGGGCCAGTTCGGCGCGGGCGGCGGCTCGGGCCCAGGGATCGCGGCTCAAGGCGACGGTCCGCTGGTAGTGCTCGGTGGCCTCGGCGGGGCGGCCGTCGAGGAGGCACGCCCTGGCGACCTCTTGTTCGAAGTCCGCGTCGACGTCCAGCCCCGACTCGATGGCGGCGGCCAGGGCGCCGGTCAGGAACGTGTGGGACTCTCCGGAGGCGTGAAGCTCCTGGGCCGCTCGGGCAGCTCGGCGGCTGACGACGATCAGCCTCGCCGGGTTGGCCGCGGGCACCCCGAGCTGGTAATGACGAGCCAACGCGAACAGCGCCTCGCCTTCGGGGTCGCCGTCGTCGGCTGCCTCGGCGATCGCCTGGTGCAACCGGCGACGATCGGAACCTTCCAGGGTGGACAGCAACGCGTCACGTATCCGCTCGTGGAGGAACCCCGCCGCGCCCGGCTGGTGCATCTCGACGAGCGACGCCGCCACCGCGTCGGCGATGGCAGCCGTCACCGCCTCGCGGCCGAGCTGGCACACCTCGGCCAACAGCTCCAGATCGAAACGGGTCCCGATCGCCGCCGCCACGACCAGCACCGCACGGGCCTGGCTGCCGATCCGGTCGATCCGCCGCAACACCAGTTCGACCACCCCGGCGGGCAGCGCCAGGGAGTCGAGCCCGGCCTGATCCACCCGCCACCGGCCCCAGTGCGGCTGGATCACCCCGGCGTCGACCACCGCCCGCAGGTACTCCAACAACGCCAGGGGGTTTCCCCCCGATCGCAGGGCTACCCGGTCCGCGAACTCGGCGTCGATCCCGCCGTGCAGGTCAGCCACGACCAGACCGGCGGCGACGTCCGTCGCCAGCGGAGCCAGCGCCAGCCGGGTACACCCCGGCTGCTCGTCGCCATCGTCGCCTCGAGGGTCGAGCCCGGTTCCAACTGTGCGCACCACCAGGATCGGACCTTGGTCGTCGCCGCTGGTGAGCCGGGCGAGGAGCTTGGCGCTGGCATCGTCGATCCACTGGGCGTCGTCGATCCACAACACCATCCCGCCGGCCCGACGGGCCAGCTCCACCAGGAACAGGGCGAACGTGACCGTGAACTGATCGCCTCGATCGTCGGACACCACGGCCCTGTCCGTGGCCCCCAGCCCGGTCCCCAACGCCTGGGCCAGCGCCGGCGACAACGACCCGATCAGCCGGCCGAACGGCCCGGCCGCCCCCACCAGCCGGGCCCTGGCCGCCTCGGCCCCGTCGTCGGCCAGGGCCGTCACCGAGCGGAGATAGGCGTTGAACGCCTCCCGCACCGCTGCGAACGGCACCGGATCACCCGGCGAGCACACGGCCGAGAGCACCAACACACCCTCGGCCGCCAGCCCGCCGACCAGCTCCTGGACCAGGCGGGTCTTGCCGATGCCCACCGGACCCTCGACCGCCACCTCACGGAGCTGGCCTTCTCGCGCCGCGGTCCAGGCACCGCCCAGGACAGCCAGCTCCGATCCTCGACCCACGAACGGCCACGTGGAATCAGTTCCGGCGTCGCCTCGACGGTCGAGCGGGAACAGACCAGGACGCTCGCCCACCGCCTCGAGGTCGGCGACGAGCCCGTCGGCGCTCTGATAGCGGTCGTCGGGATCCTTGGCCAACAGCTTGGCGACGATCGCCCCCACCGACTCGTCCAGATCGGGCCGCAAGCCGGCCAAGGCCGGCGCCGGCGTCACCGCGTGCATCCGGACCACTTCGCCCGGGTCGGCCGACACGAACGGGCGGACCCCGCTGGCCGCCTCGAACAGCACCACCCCCAACCCGTACAGATCGGCCCGACGATCCACCGGCCGCTTCAGCATCCCGGTCTGTTCCGGCGCCGCGTAGTGCAACGTCCCCGTCACCGCCTCCGACGTCTCCGCCCCCACGTAACCGGCCAGGCCGAAATCGATGATCCGGGCCCTGCCGTCAGCCCCCACGATGATGTTGTCGGGCTTGACATCGAGATGGACCACCCCCCGTCGATGGGCCTCAGCCAGACCGCCGGCCACGTCGACACCCACCCGGACCAGCGCCGCCTGCGGCAACGGACCCTCGGCCGCCACCTGCGTCAGCGTCCGGCCCTCGCACAGCTCCATCACCAGATAGGGCCGGCCCCCGACCTCACCGACCTCGAAGATCTCGGCCAGCGCCTGATGGCGGGCCGTGGCCAGGATGGCCGCCTCCCGCCGAAACATCACCGACGCCCCGGCGTCGTCGGCCAGCAACGCCAGCCCGACCTTGACCGCGTAGTCCCGGCCCCGGCGACGACACCGGAACACCTGGGTGTTGGCGCCCCGACCCAGCTCGGCCAGAACCTCCATGCCCGGGATCTGCAGAACCTTCCCCCCGACCACGACGCTCATCTCATCTCATCTCACCCCTCGTTGCCCGGGGCACCCGAACCGGCGGCCGACACGCCACGAAGGCCTCGTCCGAGCGCGCCAGCCCCCATTGCCCCTACCCCAATCATCGGGACACCCACGGCCAGAGTTGAGGCTCGGTTGTGCTCGACCATCGAGCCTTCCCCGACGGGACCGGCGGTGAGAGGCTCACCGGGCAGGCAACGTGGCTGCTGGCCTGCGGTTTCGCCAACGTTGCGCGAGCTAGCAGCCGACTGGCCGGCAGTTGTCAGGGATGTTGCCCGCCAGTGTGGCGCCGTTCAGGGTGACGGTGCCGGCCGCCACGTCGATGCCGCCACCGGCGGCGGCACGGTTGCGACTCACGCTGGTGTTCCGGTCCATCGTCATCGTTCCCTCGACCAACACGCCGACCACCTCTTCGCTGCCGTTGAGTACTCCACCCCCGTTTCCGACCGCGGTGTTGGCGTTCACAGTGTCATCGGTCAAGGCGGCCATCGCGAAGTTACTGATCCCGCCACCGTCACCGGCAGACGTGTTGTGCGTGACGCTCGTGTCGCCCAGGGTCAGTTGGGCGTTCGGGTCGTTGGCGATCCCGCCGCCGGTCGTGGTGGCCGTGTTTGCGTTGACCGCGTCGTTGGTCAAGGTGACCGTAGCGAGGGACAGTTCCACCCCACCGCCGGTGTCGGCGCTGTTGCCGTTGATGCTTGTGTCGGTGATGGTCCCGGTCGACTGCTCGTGCCGGAACACCCCCTCGATCGAGACGCCGCCCCCGACCCCAGGAGTGCTGTTGGCGTTGATCTCACCGTTGGCCATCATGAACGCGCCACCCTCAAACACGGCGACGCCACCGCCGCCACTGGCCGCGGCGTTGCCGTCAACAGTCGTGGCCGACAGCGCCGCCACGGCGAAGGAGGAGGTGGCGATCCCGCCGCCCTCGTCTCCGGCCGAGTTCGCGCTGACGCCATCGGAAGCGAGCGTCAACGCCGAGCGTCGGCCCTCGTCGGCGATACCGCCGCCCTCGAATGCTGCTGTGTTGCTCGTGACCGTGCTGGCGCTCACCAGGGCTGTCGCGCCGAGATTGGCGATCCCGCCGCCATCAGCGGATGCCACGTTACCGGCGATCGTGACCCCCCGCAGGCTCAGTGAAGTTAGGGCAGCGGCCGGTGACGGCGATCCCTCGTTGGCGATCCCCCCGCCATATCCGCTTGCCGAGTTGTATTCGACGGTGGTGTTCTCGACAGTCAAGGTGCCCGAGTTGAGAATTCCCCCGCCGTCAGAAGGCGTGCTGCCGCCGGTCACGCTCAGCCCGCGGATTCTCACCGACTGGCCCGAAACGGTGATCACCGGGCCTCCGCCGCGAATGATGGTGGTTCCGGCTCCCGCTCCCGACAGCGTCACACCGGTACCGATCAACAGGCCACCGGAGTAGGTCCCAGCCCCCACGTTGATGGTATCGCCCGCCGCAGCGGCGTCGAGAGCGGGTTGGATCTGCGTGTAAGCGCAGCCGTGCTGGCAGACGGTCAACATCGCGGCCCCGGCACCCACGGCGAAGCCGGTCAGCAGGGAACTGCCGAGGAAGGCCGCCACAGCGATGCCGGCGCTCCTACGGAGCCAGAGGCGCGACCGCCTCCCGCCAGCGATCACCGGCTGAGCTGCCTGGCCTGCTACCTTCATGATGATTCCCCCTCCGAGCCCGCAAGTGGCTTCTGCAACGACGCGGAACCTGTTTCGGTGGGCCCCAGCCGCTGGCACCCGAAGCCCATGATTACTCGGCAGCCGTTACCCGGATAACCCCACAAATGACGTAGGTGTCCCCTGAGTTTCGCAAGAAGGACCCTGCAGGTACGATCGGGCGAGGTTCGGTCCCGGGGCTAGGTCGCTGCGTCTCCTAGCCGGAAACTCCCGCTAGCCGTCACTCCCACCGTCACGCAGAGATTCAACGATTCGGGCGCACCTTGGGCACCAGGCGAGCGGACTCTCGTCATCTGACACATGGACGAGCGCGCCACAACCAGAACACCGCCAGATGGCGGGTGACTGATTCGCGGCTGGCCAAGCGGGAACAAGACGCCTCGGCATCTTCGCACCAATCCTTCTCATCGAATCGATGCCGACCAGGCTTCCCGGCGCTCCAGGAGCAACGGTAGCCGAATTGCCATGGCAGCCACTACCGCCACACTCGGACAGTTTGGTCCAGCACCGTGCGGTAGGCGCCGTCCCAGGCGCGGTAGCGCCGGCGCAGGGCATCGCCCGGCCAGCCGTCGGGCGACAGCTCGTCGGGCAGGAGCGGGTCGGCCTGAAAGTGGCGCAGCACGGCGGCCGACAGCTCGAACCCGGCGGCCAGGTCACCCGGCCCTACGGGGACCAGTTCGTCCATGGCGGCCACCAACGCAGCGGCCCGGCCGCTCCACCCTCCCAGGTCCCACAACGAGGCGGCCAGGGCCGACTGGTCGCCCTCGGGGTTGGCACCGAACACGACCACGTCCGGCGCCACCGAAGGATCGAGCCGGTTGTCGAGGTTGTCCGGCCGGAGCCACACCCCCTCGCGCAGCTCGCCCAATCGGGCCAGGGACAGGGCCCGGCGGCGCGCCGCTCGGACCTCGGCCGGGCTGCCGGCGGTGGTCACCACCACCATCCGCCAGCGTCCGGACCACGCCCGGGTCAGGCCGGCCCGGCTGGCCTGCTGGCGGGCCTGGCGATCGAGGAGGTGCCCGGCCAGCCGGTACCGACCGTCCCCATCGGTGTCGGCCTCCCCCGAGGCGACCATGCGGCTGAGGGCCACCCGGGCCCGGTTCTCGTTGATGCCGAACAGGTCGGCCACGTGCAGGAGGTAGGCGACCGGCAGCAGCGGGGGCTCGGCGCCCAGCAGGGTGCTGGCCAGCACCGACCGGGCGGTCAGCGGGACATTACGCTCTTGTTTCATCTGTTCATCCATTGTAATATGCGCCCATGACCGCCACCATGGTGCCCGATGTCGAGGCGCGCCCGTCGGTGCTGCCCACCGGCCGGCTGTTGGCAAGCGGCAAGTGCCGACCCGAGCTGCGCCAGAGCCTGCGGAGGATCGACGACCGGCGCAACGCCGTCACCGTCGTCTTCCTGTGGGCGTGGGTGGTCACCATGGTCGGGGCGGCCGTGTGGACGGGCAACCTCTTCGTCTACCTGGGAGTATTCGTCTTGATGGGGCCCGTCCACGCCCGGTTCGCCATCCTCATGCACGAAGCGGCCCACAAGCTGCTCTTCACCAACAAGCGGGTCAACGACTGGGTCGGCCAGTGGCTGATCGCCTACCCGGCCCTGGTGCCCATCGGCCTCTACCGGCGCGGTCACTTCGCCCACCACAAGGAGGAGTTCGGCCCCGAGGAGCCGGACATGGCCTACTACGGCGGCTACCGCTGCGACCGGCGGACGCTGGGGCGGCGGCTGGTACGCGACGCCGTCGGCGTCTCGGGGTGGAAGAACCTGGTGCCCCTGGTCAGGGCGGTCCGGTATCCCGCCTACCGCCGGGTGGCCCTCTCCATCATCGGGGTACAGGTGGCGCTGTGGGCGCTCGCCTGGGCCACCACCGGCCGGTGGTGGATCTACCCGGCGCTGTGGCTGGCCCCGTGGATGACCCAGTGGCGCGTGCTCAACCGGCTCCGGGCCATCGCCGAGCACGGCGGGATGGAGGCCGGCGACGACCGCCGGGTCACCACCCACAACGTCCGCCAGTCGTGGCTGGCCCGGTTCTGGATCGTGCCGTACAACACCGGGTGGCACCTGGCCCACCACGTCGACATGGGGATCCCGTTCCGGAACCTCCCCGACTTCCACGCCGAGCTCGAACGGGCCGGCTACGTCACCCCGGGCATCACCTACCCCAACTACCGGGCGCTCTGGAAGGAGCTGTCGGCCGCCTGAGCCTCTGAGCGTGCAGCGATCGAGGTGGTCCGCCCTCGTTGGGCTCCCCGGCGCCGGCGACGCCCGATGCGGCGTGCCCCGGCGGCCTCAGCTGTTCGGGAGGACGCGTATGTGTGACTGACGGAGCGCCTCCGACCGGTGGATCACGGCCTCGTCGGTGAGACGGTTGGCGTCCGGCGGGATCCGGGGCATCCCGAGCGTGGTGGTCGGACGGCTCACCGCCAGGTAGCCGCGCACCCGCTCGGACAGTGCGCTGAACCGGGCGGCGTCCTCGGGCGAGTCACAGGCCTCGGCGGCCAGATCCAGGACATGGGCGGCCTCCATGAGGAGCTCCATGCCGGTGTCGTAGCCCCCGGCCATCAGTCGGCACCGAACAGGGCGCGGTGACACGACGGGCACGCCCACCAGATGGCCGGCGGTGCCGATGGGTCGGCGGGGAAGGGCTGCCGGCACCGACCGCACTGGCGGGCGGCCTGTTGTGTCTCTGCATGGTCAGCCGGTCCGGGGGATCGGACCGCTTCGGCAGGTCCCATGGGGACGCTCGATCCTGTCACCGTAAGCGGGGACGCTGGTGCTCACAATGAGCCCTGCCGACGGTATACCACGACACGCCCCGACCCGCCCGGCCGACCTCACCCAACCCGCCGGTCAGATCGCTCGGCCCCGCTCGGTCCGGTGGTATGCCACCAGCCCGGCGGTGGAGGTGTCCTGGTCGGACAGGTCCGGCGCGGCGTCGCCGATCAGCACCGGGGCCAGCTGCTTGGCCATCACCTTGCCCAGCTCCACCCCCCACTGGTCGAACGAGTCGATCCCCCAGACCACCCCTTCGGTGAAGACGGTGTGCTCGTAGAGGGCCACCAGCTGCCCCAGCACCGAAGGGGTGAGCCTGGGGGCGACGACGGTGGAGCTGGGCCGGTTGCCCGGCATCACCTTGTGGGGCACCAGCTCGGCGGGGGTACCGTCGGCCGCCACCTCCTCGGCGGTCCGCCCGAAGGCCAGCACCTTCGACTGGGCCAGGCAGTTGGCCATCAGGAGGTCCTGTTGGTCGCCGGTCTCGTGGGTCGATTCGGCGAAGCCGATGAAGTCGGCCGGCACCAGCTTGGTCCCCTGGTGGAGCAGTTGGTAGAAGGCGTGCTGGCCGTTGGTCCCCGGCTCCCCCCAGAAGATCTCGCCGGTCTGGCCGACCACCGGTGAGCCGTCGCGGCGGACCGACTTGCCGTTGGACTCCATGGTCAGCTGCTGCAGGTAGGCCGGGAAGCGGGCCAGGCGCTGACTGTACGGCAGCACCGCGTGGGTCTGGGCCCCGAAGAAGTTGTTGTACCAGACGTTGAGCATCCCCTGGATCACCGGCATGTTCGCCTCGAGGGGCGCCTCGGCGAAGTGCCGGTCCACGGCGTGGAACCCACCCAGCATGTCGGCGAACGCCTCGGGCCCGACCGCCACCATCAGGGAGAACCCGATGGCCGAGTCGAAGCTGTACCGGCCGCCGACCCAGTCCCAGAACCCGAACATGTTGTCGGTGTCGATGCCGAACTCGGCCACCGCCTTCTGGTTGGTGGACACGGCCACGAAGTGTCTGGCCACCGCCTCGTCAGCGGCCCCGAGGCCCGACAGCAGCCAGCGGCGGGCGGCGGTGGCGTTGGTCAGGGTCTCCAGGGTGGTGAACGTCTTGGAGCTGACCACGAAGAGCGTCTCGGCCGGGTCGAGGTCCGCCGTCTTGGCGTAGAGGTCGACCGGGTCGATGTTGGAGACGAACCGGCAGGTCATCCCCTCCTGGGCGTAGTCCGCCAGCGCCTCGTGGGCCATGGCCGGCCCCAGATCGGAGCCGCCGATGCCGATGTTCACCACCGCGGCGATCCGCTTGCCGGTGGCCCCGGTCCACTCACCCGAGCGGATGCGCCGGGCCACCTCGCCCATCCGGTCCAGCACCCGGTGGACGTCGGCCACCACGTCCCGGCCGTCCACCTCGAGGCGGGACCCTCTGGGCATCCGCAGGGCCACGTGGAGGACGGCCCGGTCCTCGGTGGTGTTGATGTGCTCGCCGGCGAACATGGCGTCCCGACGCTCCTCGAGGCCGGCCGCCCGGGCCACCGCCACCAGGCCGGCCAGGGTCTCGTCGGTGACCCGGTGCTTGGAGTAGTCGAGGTGGAGGTCGCCGGCGTCCACCGTCATGCGCCGCCCCCGCCCGGGGTCCGAGGCGAAGAGGTCGCGCAGGGTGGCGCCCCGGATCCGCTCGAACGATCCGGCCAGCCGGTGCCACTCGTCGGTGGCGGTGATGTCGACTACCTCGGCCATGCTCGTCTCCGTTCCCGTGGCGGTCCGCCGGGCCCGGGCGGGCCCGGGCACCTCCTCGGCACCGTAGTGCGACCGGGACGGCAGGTCAGGCGGCCGGGGCCGGGGCCGGGGCCGGCTCGGGCCCGGCTCGGGCCTTCTCCCGCGGCACCCGCCGCACCATGGTGGCGGCCGCATCGGCGTCCTTGACGGTGAGGGCCACCACCGACCCGATCAGGGCGATGCCGGCCGCCGTCAGGAAGGCGGCGTGGTAGCCCGCCAGGTCGGGGGTGAGATGACCGGCCACCCCGTGCTCGGTGCCGACCAGGGTCAGCACGGTGGTGAGGATGGCCACGCCCACCGCGCTGCCCAACTGGCGCTGGCTGTTGAACAGCGAGGACGCCTGGGCGGTCTCGGCGTGGGAGATGGTGGCGAAGGAGGCGGCCTGGCTGGAGATGAACACCTGGGACATCGACAGCCCCATGGCGAGCATCAGGAGCCGCATCCACCACAGATCGGTGCCGAAGCCGATCTGGGACATCAGCCCGATGGAGACCGCCACGCCGACCAGCCCGATCGACATCAGGCGGCGCGGCCCGAAGCGGGGGTAGAAGAAGCGGCTGGCGAACTGCGCCCCGATCATGATGCCGATGGCCTCGGGGAAGGTGTTGAGCCCCGACTGCAGGGCCGAGAGCCCCAGCGCCAGCTGGAAGAAGAGCGGTACCACGAAGAGCACGCCCAGAAAGGCCGCCACCGACAGCACCAGCACCAGACTGGTGGAGCGGAACAGCCGGTTGGTGAAGAGCCGGATGTGCAGCAGCGGGGCCGTGGTCCGCAGCTCGACGAAGATCATGGCGGCGATCATCACCGCCCCCAGGGCGATGGCGCCCAGGATCACCGGCGACCCCCACCCCTTGTCGGGGGCATCGCTGATCCCGTACATCAGGAGGGCGAACCCGCCGCCCGACAGCACGAAGCCGGGGATGTCGAAGCGACCCTTGACCGGCTCGCGCTGCTCCTCCAGGCAGAGCAGGCCGAAGAGGACGGCCAGGATGCCGAAGGGGAGGTTGACGAAGAAGACCCACCGCCACGACAGCTGGGTGACCAGCAGGCCGCCCAGCACCGGGCCGACCGCCGGGGCGACGGCGGTGGGGACGGTGAGGATGCTGGACGCCCGGACCCGCTCGGCCGGTGGGAAGGTCCGGAAGAGCATGGCCATACCCACCGGCGTGAGCATCCCGCCGCCGACCCCCTGGATCACCCGGAACGTGACCAGCTGGGAGAGCGAGTCGGCCGTGCCGCACAGCACCGAGGCCCCGGTGAAGAGGAAGATGGCCAGCAGCAGGATCCGCTTCATCCCGAACCGGTCCCCCATCCAGCCGGCCGCCGGGATGAACACCGCCAGGCTCACCAGAAATCCGATGACGATCGAGTCGAGGGAAGCGGTGCCCTCGTGGAACTGCCTCCCGATGCTGGGCAGCGCCACGTTGACGATGGTGATGTCCATGATGGTCATGAACATGGCGGCCACGAAGACCACACTGACGGCGATCTTCTGACTCACGTGGATGCGGGGCATGACGGTTCCTTCGTGGCGATCGAGCATCGAGCGGCGTGGCCGGTCACCCGGCGGGGCACGACCCAAGGACACAACCCCGGACCGGGCCGGGGCATTCCCGGCCAGCTCGGCCAGTCAGCCGGGCACGAAGCTCAGCCGGACGGTGCGCCGGGGGTTGTCCCTGTTGGTGTCCACCAGCACCACGCTCTGCCAGGTCCCCAACTGGACCTTCCCACCCAGCACCGCCAGCACCAGCGACGGGCTGACGAAGACCGGGAGCACGTGGTCGGCGCCGTGGCCCTCGGTGCCGTGCCGGTGCCGGTAGCGGTCGTCCCGGGGGAGGAGGCGGTCGACGGCCCCCAGCAGGTCGGTCTCCGAGCCGGCACCCAGCTCCATCACCCCGACGCCGGCGGTGGCGTGGAGGGCGAAGACGTGGGCCAGGCCGTCGCCCAGATCCCGGCAGAAGGCCTCCACCTGCGGGGTGAGGTCCACCACCTGCCGGCGGGAGGTGTCCACCTCGATGAGCTGGGAGTTCACCTGCCCATGGTGTCACTGGGGGGCGGAACACGGCGAAATTACCCAGCATTCATCCCTCCGTCACACGGTGATTGCGTCTCGTTCACCTGGGGTCCGTACCGTCTGGGGTGATGGATCGCCCCTCTGCAGCCGACAGCACCCGGAACGCCGCTCCCCCGCGCCGCCGGGCGCGTGTCGTGCCGGAGGGGCGGGTCCGTCCGGAGGCCCGGCCTCCACTGCCTCTCACGGCAATCCGGAGGGCTGGGGCGACACCATGACCCTGGCTCTCCGCGAAGTCGAAGGAAGGGCGCTCCCTCCCGGCGCCCACCCCGTCATCCTGGTGATCGACGGCGATACGTCGACGCGCGAGTCCCTGGCCGCCGGCCTGTGCATCGAGGGATTCGACGTGGTGACGGCGACCGACGGCGTCGAGGGGATCGCCCTGGTCACCTCGGTGGGGCCGTCGCTCATCCTGTTGGACCTGAACCTGGCCGACCAGTCGGGGCTGTCGGTGTTCCACCAGATCGCCGACCTGTCGCCGGTTCCGGTGATCATGGTGACGGCCAAGGACGACGAGATCGACGCCGTCCTCTCCCTCGAGGCCGGCGCCGCCGACCATGTCACCAAGCCGTTCCGGCAACGGGAGCTCACCGCCCGCATCCGGGCGGTCCTCCGCCGGGTCGGGTCCGAGCCGGTGGCACCGCCCGCCCCGACCGGGGCCTACACGGCCGGACCGGTGCACCTCGATGTCCACCTCCGCGAAGCATCGGTCCGCCAGGAGCCGGTCGACCTGTCGCGCAAGGAGTTCGACCTCCTGGCCCTCCTCATCTCGGAGTCCGGGCACGTGGTCACCCGCACCCAGTGCATGGAACGGCTGTGGCACGACCGCCGTCAGGGCGACAGCCGGACCCTCGACACCCACATCAAGCGGCTCCGCAAGAAGATCGAGCTCGATCCCTCCAACCCCCTGCACATCATCACCGTGCGCGGGATCGGCTACCGGTTCAAGTCCTAGGGGTCCGTCCGGCGCTGCCATCGTCCCCTCCCCTCACGGGCCGTCGTCCGGTTTCGGGCGGACCCCTAGGACTTGCAATCTCCCACACCCGGACCTGACACCGCTCTACACTGATCGTGGCGATGGGGCTCGCCGCAACCGCCGACGACGGCTGATGGCTCCTACCGGAACAGCACGGAACGTGACACCGGAAGGAGGAGCCGTGCCCGTACTCACCGGGAGCGTCGCCCGGCGGCGCCCGGAGCCGGCCTTCCGCATCCTGGCCATCGCCGCCGGCGGGGCGCTCGGTACCCTGGCCCGCTACGGGGTGGGGCGGGCGGTGGTGGTGTCGGACACCGCCTTCCCCTGGGCGACGTTCGCCGTCAACGTGGCCGGTTCGCTCGCCCTGGGGGTGATCGTCACCCTGGCCACCGAGCGGTGGCCCCCCACCCGGTTCGTGCGCCCGTTCGCCGCCATCGGCTTCTGCGGGGGCTTCACCACGTTCTCCACCCTGATGGTGGAGTCGATGCGACGGGCGGAGCTCGGGAGCGTCGGCCTGGCCGCCCTCTACCTGGCTGTCTCCCTGGCGGCCGGCACAGCAGCGGCGGCGGCCGGGGTGCTGATGGCCCGGGGGAGGGGCGGCGGCCAGCGGGGCGGGGCCAGTCCCGATCCCGACTCGATGACCACGCTCTCCGGCGATCCGGCCGGGGCGTCCACCCCCCATCCACCCTCCAGCGCCCCCGAAGGGAGCACACCATGACCACCCCCACCGGACCGGTCGAGCGACTCACCATCTACGTGGGGGAGTCCGACCGCCACCACCACCAGGCGCTCTACGCCGAGATCGTCCACCGCGCCCACGCTGCCGGCATGGCCGGTGCCTCGGCATGGCGAGGGTTCGAGGGGTTCGGCGCCACCCACCATGTCCACACCACCCGGATCCTCAGCCTCAGCGAGGACCTCCCGGTGATGGTCCAGATCATCGACTCGACCGAGCAGATCGACGCCTTCCTGCCGGTGCTGGTCGACCTGGGCGTGTCGGGGCTGGTCACCCGCGAGCCGGTGGCGACAGTGGAGTTGGGACCGAAGGGGGCGGCCTCGTGATCCTGGCCGCCCTGGCGGTGGCCGGGGCCGCCGGGGCCGTCCTCCGCTACCTGGTGGACCGGATGGTCCAGGGCCGGATGGCCTCCGACTTCCCCTACGGCACCCTGGTCATCAACGTCTCCGGCTCCCTGGGCCTGGGCCTCCTCACCGGCACAGCCCTCCACCACGGCCTGGCCGCCGGGTGGGTCACCGTGCTCGGGACCGGGCTGATCGGGGCCTACACCACCTTCTCCACCTTCACCTTCGACACCTTCCGGCTGCTGGGGAGCGACGCCCCGGTGATGGCGGCGGCCAACGTGGCGCTCAGCGTGGTGGCCGGCCTGGGGGCGGCGGCGGCCGGGCTGGCCCTCGGCGGCCTCCTCTGACCGACGGGCCCCTGCGCGCCCGTCGCGCAACGTTCACGGAACGATCACCGAGGGGATCCCGACCGGTCGACTGCCGTTCATCTCCCCTCCCTACGATCTCCGGGGGATCCCTGCGATCTTCCGGGAGGTCGTACGGCACCATGCCGACCACAGATGAAAAGGTCAGGGTCCTCGTCGTCGAGGACGAGGAGTCGTATCGCGAGGCGATGTCCTCGGGGCTCCGTCGCGAGGGCTACGAGGTCGATCTGGCCGCCGACGGCATCGACGGTCTCGCCCGCTTCGCCGAGCGCCCCCCCGACATCGTGCTGCTCGACGTGCTGCTCCCGGGCATGCACGGCAACGAGGTGTGCCGGCGGATGCGCCAGATCGCCCCGGTCCCCATCGTGATCGTCAGTGCCGTCGACACCGAGCTCGACGTGGTGCTCGGCCTGGAGCTGGGGGCCGCCGGCTACGTCACCAAGCCGTTCCACCTGCGCGAGCTGGTGGCCCGGATGCAGGCCATCCTTCGCCGCGTCACCCCGCCGCTGGCCTTCGGAACCCCGGACCCGAGCGCCGATGGGACTCCGGGGCCGGCGGCGAACGGGGGGCCGACGGCGAGGAGCGGGTACACGGAGGACGGTCGGCGCCAGGACGTCACCTTCGGCTCAGCCGCCGTGGACTTCGTCCGCCGAGAGGTGGCCGTCGACGGCGAGCCGGTCCACCTGTCGCGCCGGGAGTTCGACCTGCTGGCGGTGTTGCTGTCGCCGGCCCGGCAGGTGCGTACCCGTGACGAGCTGATCGACCTCCTGTGGCCCGACCGCTACCTGTCCGACAGCCGCACCCTCGACACTCACATCCACCGGCTGCGGACCAAGCTGGAGCCCGACCCGGCGTCGCCCACGTACATCGTCACGGTCCGGGGGGTCGGCTTCCGGATCGACCCCGACGGTACCCGCCCGCCGCCGCCGCCGAGGAGCTGAGGACGGCTCGGCCCTCGGTCAGCCGAACCGGCCGTTCACGTAGTCGAGGGTGCGGGCGTCGTCCGGCTCGCTGAAGAGCTTGGCGGTGGTGTCGAACTCGATGAGCTCGCCGGCCTTGTCGTCGGCCATCAGCAGGAAGGCGCACTGGTCGGAGACCCGCAGGGCCTGCTGCATGTTGTGGGTCACGATGATGATGGTCACCCGGTTCTTCAGCTCGCCGATCAGCTCCTCGATCCGCTTGGTGGCGATGGGGTCCAAAGCGGAGGTGGGTTCGTCCATCAGCAGCACCTCGGGCTCCACGGCCAGGGCCCGGGCGATGCACAGGCGCTGCTGCTCCCCGCCGGACAGGGTGCTGGCGTGCGCCTTGAGCCGCTCCTTGACGCTGTCCCACAGGGCGGCGGCCACCAGGGAGGACTCGGCGGCCTCGTCGAGCAGCGACTTCTTCCGCACGCCGTTGAACCGAAGCCCGGACACCGTGTTCTCGTAGATGCTCATGGTGGGGAACGGGTTGGGGCGCTGGAACACCATGCCCACCCTCGACCGGAGCAGCGTGGGATCGGTGGAGCTGGCGTAGACGTCGAGGTCGCCCAGCAGGATCTGGCCGGTGACCTTGGCCGAGCGGACGGTGTCGTGCATCCGGTTCAGCGCCCGCAGCAGCGTGGTCTTGCCCGATCCCGACGGGCCGATCAGGGCGGTGATCTCCCGCTCGAACACGTCGAAGCTGACCCCGCGCACGGCGGCACGCCCGCCGAACGCCACGCTGACGTTCTTCAGCTGCATGACGGGGTGGCCGGTGGGACGGTCGGGGAAGACCTCGCCGGTTGTCAGGTTCGTGTCTTTGTCGGTGCCGGTCGTGATGGAGGTCAGTGACTCGCTCAACGTCGCTCCCTCTGCAGTATCGCCGCCAGCACCCGGCTGCCGATGCTGAGTACCAGGACCGCCGCCATCAGCAGGAGGGCTGCTCCCCAGGCGATCTGCACCAGGTCGGGGTACGGCTGGCTGCTGTTGTTGTAGATCAGGATCGGGAGCGCCTCCATCGCCTTGGTGGGGTTCCACTGGAGGTACTGGTTGCCGAAGATGGTGAACAGGAGCGGGGCCGTCTCACCGACGCCGCGAGCGATGGCCAGCAGCACCCCGGTGATGACACCGGGGAGGGCGGCGGGGAGGATCACCCGGCGGACGATGGTGAACTTGCGGGCGCCGAGGGCCAGGCCGGCCTCGTTCAGCTCGGAGGGGACCCCCCTGATGGCCGTCTCCCCGGCCCGCATGACGACCGGCAGCATGATCATGCCGATGGCGAAGGCCCCGATCAGACCGCTGTAGCCGAAGGTCTTGACCAGGGCGATGTAGCCGAAGATGCCCATGAGGATCGACGGCACCCCGGTCATGATGTCGGCAGTGAAGCGGATGCCCGAGGCGATCCGCCCGTCCGACTCGGCCAGGAACAGTCCGGCCAGCAGCCCGAACGGCACGGTCACCGCGGTGGCCACCGCTCCGATGATGATGGTGCCGACGATGGCGTTGTAGGCGCCTCCGTTGGGGATGCCCTCGGGCTTGGTGACCTGGGTGAAGAACGTGTCGCTCCAGGCCGGGATGCCCTTGGCGAAGGTGTAGACGATCACCGCCACCAGCGGGACCAACGCCACGAGTAGGAAGAGCCAGCAGACGGAGATGGCGATCCGGGAGTAGGCTTTGCGTCGGCTCACCGACGACTTGGCGATGCTCTGGATCCGCCGCCTCCGCTCGAGGATCGGGTCGGACGACGGGTCGAGGGTGAGGACGGTCATACCACGGCCACCGAGGTGGCGCCGCCGGCGGCGCCGACCTTGCCCCGGACCAGCACCCGGGCCAGGCTGTTGACCGCCACGCCGATCACCAGCAGCACCAGGCCGGCGCCGAACAGGGCGGCCAGCTCGGTGCCCGACGCCTCGCCGAAGTTGTTGATGATCAGGGCGGGGAGGGTCGAGGCCGGCGACTTGAGGGAGTGGGCGATGTAGGGGGAGTTGCCGATGACCAGGGCCACCGCCACCGTCTCCCCGAGGGCCCGGCCGGTGGCCAGGGTGAACCCGCCCAGCAGGCCGGTGCGGGCCCCGGGCACCACCACCTTGCGGAGCACCTGCCAGCGGGTGGCCCCGAGGGCCATCGCCCCCTCCACCTGCTCGTTGGGCACCACCGCCAGCACGTCGCGCGAGATGGCCACCATGGTCGGGAGCACCATGACGAACAGGATGGTGCCGGCCAGCAGCAGGCCCACGCCCTCGTCGGGTCCGTTGAACAGGCTGGTCCACCCGAGCACGGAGGTGAGGAACGGCTCGAGGTGGGCGCGCCAGATGGGCGCCAGGGCGACCACGCCCCACAGGCCGTAGACGACGCTGGGCACGGCGGCCAGCAGCTCCACCGCCGTCCCCAGGACCACCTTGACCCTGGCGGGGACCAGGTAGGCCAGGGACAGGGCGGTGCCCAGCCCGATGGGCACGGCCAGCACCATGGCGATGGCGGTGGTCTCGACGGTCCCCAAGATGAAAGGGAGCAGCCCGAACTTGTTGAGGTTCGGGTTCCACGTCTTCTGCACGATCCACGAGAACCCGAGGGTGGAGAAGGCGGGCCTGGCCTGGTTGACGATGGAGTAGAGGAACCAGGCCACCAGGGCGGCGAAGATCGCCGCCCCGACGAACAGGACGATCCTGTACACGCCGTCGGGAAGGGAGAAGCGGCTGTGCCCCCTCTCCCTTCCCACGCGCACCGGTTCAGTCGTGGTCATCTCGACCGGTCAGACCCATGTCACTTGGTCAGCAGCGGCGATCCGCTGGGACCCGTGACCGTCAGCAGCTGGGTGCGGGCGTAGGTCTGGACGGCCGGCGGCAGCGCCACGTAGTCGAGGGCGGCGGCCAAGCTCTGGCCGCCCCCGGTCTGGGTGGTCCAGTCGAGCACCTTCACCGTGTCTGCACCGACGGTCGGGCTGGTCTGCTTCTGCAGCAGGATGGCCCAGCTGTAGCCGGCGATCGGGTAGCTCCCCGCCCCCGGCTCGTTGACGATGGAGAAGCTGGTCGGGGTGACGGCGGCCTTCTGGGCGGCGTCGAGGGCCACCGAGGCCACGCTCGGCACCACGTACACCCCGGCGGCGTTCTTGACCGCCGCATAGGTGAAGTTGTTCTGGATGGCGTAGTTCAGCTCCACGTACCCGATCGAGTACGGGGTGGTCTTGATGCTGTTCGCCACGCCGGCGTTCTTTGGCGAGGCTATTGCCCCCGTCGGCCAGGCGATGGTCTTCGACGTCCCCAACGTCCAGACACTCGGCGCCGCCGACGTGAGGTAGTCGCTGAAGATGTAGGTGGTGCCGCTGCTGTCGGCCCGCACCTCGGGGACGATGGGGTTGGACGGGAGGGTCACGCCGGGGTTCTGCGCGGTGATCTGCGGCGCGTTCCACGTCTTGACGGTTCCGGAGAAGATGCCGGCGAGGGTCGGGCCGTCGAGCTTCAACCGCTGGGTCACGCCGGGCAGGTTGTAGGAGACGGAGACGCCACCCAGGATGTCGGGGATCTGGATGACCGTTCCGGACGAGGCCGGGACCTTGGCCAGGTCCGAGGCGGACATCGGCACGTCGGAGGCGGCGAAGTCGACGGTGCCCGCCTCGAAGGCGGTGATGCCGGCGCCACTGCCGACACCCTGGTAGTTGACTTGCACGCCCTGGTTCTTCGAGCTGTAGGTGTAGAAGGCCTTGGTGAAGAACGGCTGTACGAAGGTGGACCCGGACGCCGAGATGGTGCCGGCCGGAGCCGTCAGGTCGGCCGCCAGGTACTGGGCGCCGCCGGCGGCCGGCGAGGTGGTGGCCGCGCCGGGGAGCGTGGTGGTGGTCGTGGTGGCGGTGGACGACGACGAGCTGCAGGCGGCCACCAGCAGGCCGGCGCCGGCAATGCCGAGGGCGAGGGCCCTGGTCCGCCTGCCGCGGGACCTCGAGACTGCCGGGGGGGTTGGCGAGTCGAGCACTGGTGGTACTACCTCCGTGTGGATGGACGTGGCCAGGGGACCCCGCAACTGTTCGGGCACACCCGTGTATCGGAGCCGACAGTATCGACGGCAGGTAAACATTCCCTGAACTAGAGGTGAACGCACGCCCAACGTCAGATGCACACCGGATGAACTGTCCCCAGGTGGGGACCTTCCGGCCGCCGCCCGCACGAACTCCCTGGTCACAACGTCAGACTGGCGAGCCGGCCTCCTCCTCGTGGTCGCGGCGGAGCACCCGCAGCAGCTCCTCGTACGGTCCCACCAGATAGGCCTGGTCGCCGGGGGCGAACCGGGTGTCCCGCCGGGGCGGGTGCTCGAGCCGCCCCACCTTGGCCGCCCGGCTGATGGCCACCACCCGGGTCCGGGCCGACAGGTCGACCATGGCCAGCCCGTCGAGCCCCCGGCCCGACGACACCGACAGGCGGCCCACCACGAAGGGCTGCCGCCCCACCGTGAACGAGCCGAGCATGTCAAGGCCGAGGGCGGCCCCGACGAACCGAGGGGCCGCCAGGGCGGAGGTCGACCGCACGTGGCGGAAGTCGAAGTGGCGCTCGACCATCTGGCCCAGGGCCCGGTCGAAGACCCGCAGGATCACCGGGACGGTGATCCACCGCTCGCCCAGGTAGTCCCGGACGGCCAGGCCGGTCTCGATGTTGGTGAGATCGTCGCTGGTCAGCACGGCCACCGCCGAGGCCAGGTGGACGTTGGCCGACTCGAGGGTCTGGCGCTGGGTGGAGTCAGCCAGCAGCACCGGTACCCCCAGGGCCCGGGCGTGGTTGAGGTAGCGGTTGTGCTCGTTCCGCTCCACCACCACCACCTCCCGGCCCTCGGCCAGGAGCTCCTCCACCACCCGGATGCCCACCGAGCCCAGGCCCACCACCACCACGTGATCCTCCATGCCGACCACCTTCTGGCGTCCCAGCGACTGCTCGATGCGCCACGACACCAGCACGTTGGTGATGAGGGCGAAGACCGCGGTCAGCAGGGCGGCGCCGGCGGCGATCAGCACGATCCCGAACACCTCCATCCAGGCGGCCTGGTGGACGAAGGAGAAGTCGCCGTACCCGACGGTGGAGATGGTCTCCACGGTGAAGTAGAGCGAGTTGAGCCAGCCGAGGTGTCCTCCGCCGGGAGCGCGGAAGCCGAAGTGGAGGATGAGCACCGACACCACCACCAGGGTCAGCGCCGCCACCATGGCGAACCGGAGGGCGGCGTTGGTGTCGGCCCGGAGCATCCCCGACAGGCGGCGGACCTTCTCCCGGAACGGCCGGCGCTGCACGGTGTGCTGGCGCACCCGGCGGGTGTCCTCGGTGGCGATCCCCATCTCGCCCAGCTCCTCGGGGGTGCCGAGCACGGTGACCAGGTCCCCGGGCCCCACCGCGAAGTCCCGTCCCGGACAGGCCACCGTCGCCGCGCCGTCGGCCGGGACCACCCCGACCGGGGCCAGGTCGCCGAAGAGGTCCCGGAGGGTCCCGGGCTTGTCCACCCGGACCTGCGTGGCCACGAACCGGGTGCCTCCGAGCTCTAGGGGATGGGCCTCCCGGCCCATGCACGCCTCGACGATGGACGGAGCGGCCAGTGTGGCGGTGTCGAGCACGGAGCCCGGACCGGTGACCTGGGCCACCGCCGCCCCCACGGCGGCGTTGGCCAGCTGCACCACCACCCGGATGTCGGGGCGCCGCTCGCTGATCAACAGCGCCGACTCCAGGGTCTGGACCTCGGTCCGCTCGGCCACCACCACTGCCCGGGCCCCGGCCAGCCCGGCGTCGTCCAGCGCCCCGAGCCGGGGACTGCCCACGATGTGGGGCACACCCCACGCCTCCACCGCCCGTACCAGGCGGGGGTCCGGCTCATCGTCGACCACCACCACCCGGACCCCAGCCTGGTGGAGCTGCTCGACGGTCCTGAGTCCGATGCCCTGGAGCCCGCAGACGATGACGTGGCCCTGCCAGTGCCGACACGGCGACGCATCCATGCCCGTATGGTGCCGCGGCCGCGTTTCAGGCGGATTACCGCATCGTTTCAGGCGGGCACCTTTTCTCCTATGCGACCGGCTGGGGCTGCGACCGGCTGGGGCTGCGAGCAAGGAGGAGCCGTGGGGAGGGGGCATATCGTTTTCCGAGTTGTGGCACACGTGCCGTTTTGGCAGATGTGTCACCAATAGAGAATCGGAACACCCCGGGCCTCCCGTGGCAGGGCGGACAGAGCGGGCAGAGCGGACAGAGCGGGCATCAGCCACGGCAGGTGGTTGGCAGCCGTGGGACGGCGGTGCCCCCGGGAATACTCCAGGACCCAGTCTGTTGACTTAGCAACAATCACCGCACGGTGACGACTGGAGGACCCGTGGACGTGGAACAGAGCACTGAAGAGAGCACGCCGGACGAGCCGGAGGAGACGACGCAGACCCTGCCGTTGCTGCCCCTCACTTCGGGGGTGGTGCTGCCGGGCATGGTCTTCACCATGGCCCTCGAGTCGGACGAGGCCAAGGCGGCCGTCAAGGCGGCCGAGGCGGCCGGTGGCCACTTCGTGCTGGTCCCCCACATCGACGGGCGGTACGCCTCGGTAGGCGTGGTGGCCGAAGTGATGGAGCAGGGCGAGCTGCCCGGTGGCATGCAGGCGGTGGCCGTGCGCGGCATGCAGCGGGCCGCCCTGGGCACCGCCGTGCCCGGCACCGGCCAGGCCCTGTGGGTCCAGGTGGAGCTGGTCGACGAGCCCGACGCCTCCGACGAGGCCCGGGAGCTGGCGCGCGAGTACAAGGCCGTCCTGGAGAACATCCTGATCAGCCGGGGCGCGCGGCAGATCGCCGCCCGACTGCGGGAGGTGACCGAGCCGGGCCTGGTCGCCGACGTGGCCGGCTACTCGCCGGACCTCACCCTGGACCAGAAGGTCGACGTGCTGGAGACCATCGGGGTGGAGGCGCGGCTGCGTCTGGTGCTGGGCTGGGCCCGTGAGGTCCTGGCCGACATCACCCTCCGGGAGCGGATCAAGACCGACGTCGAGGAGGGCATGGAGAAGACCCAGCGGGAGTTCCTGCTGCGCCGCCAGCTCGAGTCGATCCGCAAGGAGCTGGGCCAGATCAACCCCGACGACGAAGACGCCCCCGACGACTACCGGACGGCCATCGAGGGCCGGGAGCTGCCCGAGGCCGTCCGCAAGGCGGTCGAGCGCGAGATCGGCAAGCTCGAGCGGATGAGCGAGCAGAACCCCGAGCACGGGTGGATCCGCACCTGGCTCGACACGGTGTTGGAGCTCCCCTGGGGAGAGCTGTCCGAGGACCGGCTGGACGTGGCCGAGGCGTCTCGGATCCTCGACGAGGACCACGACGGCCTCACCGACGTGAAGGAGCGCATCCTCGAGCACCTGGCCGTCCGCAAGCTCCAGTCCGAGCGCGGCCTGTCCCCGGTGGGGGGGAGGGGCACCGGTGCCATCCTGGCCCTGGTCGGGCCCCCGGGGGTGGGGAAGACCTCGCTGGGCGAGTCGGTGGCCCGCGCCCTCGGGCGATCGTTCGTCCGCGTGGCCCTGGGCGGCGTCCGTGACGAGGCGGAGATCCGCGGCCACCGCCGCACCTACGTGGGGGCCCAGCCGGGCCGCCTGGTGCGGGCCATCCGGGAGGCCGGGACCTTCAACCCGGTGGTGGTCCTCGACGAGGTCGACAAGCTGGGCGCCGACTACCGGGGCGACCCGTCCTCGGCGCTGCTGGAGGTCCTCGACCCGGCCCAGAACCACACCTTCCGCGACCACTACCTCGAGGTCGAGCTGGACCTGTCCAAGGTGCTGTTCATCGCCACCGCCAACATGATCGACACCATCCCCGGACCCCTGCTCGACCGGATGGAGGTCATCCGCCTCGACGGCTACACCGAGGACGAGAAGGTGGCCATCGCCCGGCACCACCTGGTCGCCCGCCAGCTGGAGCGGAACGCCCTGCGGGG
The DNA here is from genome assembly GCA_052143315.1 of Acidimicrobiales bacterium. Classification (GTDB taxonomy): domain Bacteria; phylum Actinomycetota; class Acidimicrobiia; order Acidimicrobiales; family RAAP-2; genus DASZIT01. Next base: position 70,883 of record JBKQTE010000055.1, read on the forward strand.
CGACGAGGTGGCCATCAGCGACGACGCCCTCCGGGCGGTGGTCGGCGACTACACCCGCGAGGCCGGGGTGCGCTCCCTCGAGCGTGAGCTGGGCCGGCTCCTCCGGAAGGTGGCCACCCGCATCGCCTCCGGCGAGGCCGAGGCGCCCGTGACCATCGGGGCGGACGACGTCACCGGCTGGCTGGGACGTCCACGCTTCTTCTTCGAGGCCGCCGACCGCACCGCAGTGCCGGGCGTGGCCACCGGGCTGGCCGTCACCGGCGTGGGGGGCGACGTCCTCTACGTGGAGGCGTCGGTCAGCGACGGCCCTGAGGGGCTGACGCTGACCGGGCAGCTGGGCGACGTGATGAAGGAGTCGGCCGAGATCGCCCTCTCCTACGTCCGGTCGCACACCTCGGAGCTGGGGATAGACCCGCAGGCCTTCGAGGGCAAGCGGTTCCACCTCCACGTGCCGGCCGGGGCCACTCCCAAAGACGGGCCGTCGGCCGGGGTCACCATGACCACCGCGCTGGTCAGCCTGCTCCGCGGCGTGCCGGTCCGGTCGGTGGTGGCCATGACCGGCGAGGTCACCCTGCAGGGACGGGTACTGCCCATCGGCGGGGTCCGCCAGAAGGTACTGGCCGCCCATCGGGCCGGGCTCACCGAGGTGGTGCTGCCGGCCCGAAACGGGCCCGACCTCGAAGACGTTCCCGAGACGGTCCGGGACCAGATGACCTTCCACCTGGCCGCCGAGATCGGCGAGGTGCTGGCCGCCGCCCTGTCCTCCAGCGGGGCGGCGGCGGGCGGCGGGGACGCGGCGTCCCCGCTCACCTCGGCCGCCTGAGTCAGTCGCCGGGGAGGAAGTCGGCGAGGATCCGGGCCAGCTCCAGGGGACGGTCCCCCTGGATGCTGTGCCCGGCGCCGTCGACCAGCACCACCCGGTCCCCCGGGCGGCGTCGTTCGAACTCGACCACGTCGGCGTCGTCGACCACCGGGGACAGGCTCCCCCGCACCAACAGGGTGGGGACGGTCAGACCCTCGAGGTCGTCCCACAGGGAGCCGAACTCCAACGACTCCACGTGGAGACCGGTGGCGTGCGAGGGGCGGCCCAGCTGATGGCGCCATGTCCAGGCGCCGTCGGGACGCTGGACGGCGTTATGGAGTACCCCCCGCCGGAGCGACGACTCCGAACGGGTGGGGTTGAACGCCACGGTGCGGGCCAGGATCTCGTCGAAGGTGGCGAACGTCTCGGGCCCGGCCAGGAAGGCGGCGATGTCCGAGCTCTTCTCGCCGTTCACGCCCGGGGTGATGTCGACCAGCACCAGGCGGCGGACCTCCTCGGGATGCCTGGCGGCCAGGGCGATGGCGGTCACCCCTCCGAGGGACATCCCGACCACCAGGGAGGCGTCCGGGGCCAGGGCGGCGACGGCCACCGCCACGTCGTCGGCCAGGGCCGCCGGGTCCAGCGCCCTGGCCTCACCAGGCCAGTCGGAGTGGCCGTGCCCGGGGAGGTCCACGGCCACCAGCGGCCGGTCGAGGGCCAACGCCACCGTGTCCCAAGTGTGAGCGTTCTGGCCTCCGCCGTGGAGCAGCACCAGCTCGGCCGGGGCGGTGCCCCACACCAGGGCGCTGAGGCTGCGGCCCGGGGCCACCTCCACCGCCTCCCGCCGCACCGCCGGATCGCCGTGCCAGGGGAGGCCCGCCTCCGAGGCGTTGTCGGCGAACATCGAGAACTCGTCGTAGCTCACCGTGGGATCGGCGCTCATCTGGGTACCTCCTTGACTGGCTCGGTGCGGGCCGGCCCGGTGCCGGCAACGGCGTCCCGCAGCTCGCCCACCAGCTCGCCCAGGGTGTCTTCCCCCACCAGGTAGGGGGTATAGATCCCTACCCGGTCGGCCCGGTCGCCGAACCGGGCGTTCACGTCGGCGGCCACCTCCTTCGGGGAGCCGACGGCGGCGATGGTGGTCAGCACGGTGTCGTCGATCAGCCCCGGCATCTCGTCCCACCGGCCCGCCTTGGACAGGGCGTTGAGCTCGGGCTGGAGATCGGCCCACCCCTCCACCTCCAGCACCGGGCGGTAGGCGGGGGTGGAGGCGTAGAAGGCCAGGAGCCACCGGCCGGCCACCCTGGCCGCCTCCAGCTCCCGGTCGGAGCGCCCACAGCAGACGATGACCTCCCCGGTCACCGTCAGGTCCGAGGGCGCCCGACCGGCGCGGGCCAGCCCGTCGTCGATGGCCGCCACGGTGCGCTCGGCGAAGTGCCTGGCGGTGTTGAACGGCATCACCAGTAGCCCGTCGGCCACCTCGGCGGCCAACCGGACCATCTGGGGACCGAGACCGCCGAGGGCGATTGGGGGCGGACCGAAGGGGTTGGGCCCCGGGTTGAACATCGGCGGCATCAGGGTGTGCGAGGTGAACTCGCCCCGGAAGTCGAGCTGCTCGCCGGTCTCCCAGGCGGCGAAGATGGCCCGGAGGGCGGCCACCAGGTCGCGCATCCGGGCGATGGGCCGCTCGAACTGGGCGCCGTACCGCCTCTCCACCTGGGCCCGGACCTGGGTGCCGAGTCCCAGGGTGAACCGCCCCTTCGACAGCAGCTGCAGGTCGTAGGCCTGATGGGCCAGCTGGACCGGGTTGCGCGGGAAGGCGATGGCCACGTTGGTCTCCAGCTCGAGGGAGGTGGTGGCGCCGGCGGCCAGGATCAGCGGGGTGAAGACGTCGTGGGGTCCCTCGAAGGTGAACGCCCCGTCGGCGCCCAGCTCTTCCGGCCGACGGGCGTGGTCGGCGGCGCCCTCGAGTCCCGAGAGCATGGTGTCGATCCTCATCGGCGTACCGGGTCGGCCGCGTCGTCCACAACGTTCAGGGCCTCGACCTTACGGGAACCCGGGCGGGCCGGGCACCCGGCGTGGGTAAGGTCGTGCCGGGCCAGGTGGGCCCCGACGGGGAGGAAGTCATGGCAGCAGCTGACGATTCGGTCCGGGTGGTCCTCAACGCCGACCGGTTGCGGTACGAGCTCTGGAGCGGGGAGGAGCTGGCCGGCTTCGCCTCGTTCCGGGAGCGGCCGGGCAAGATCGAGATCTTCCACGCCGAGGTGGAGCCGCACTTCGAGGGCCGGGGCCTGGGCGCGCAGCTGGCCGCCGGCGCCCTGGACGACGCCCGGTCCCAGGGGATGAAGGTGATCCCCGCCTGCCCGTTCGTGGACCACTACGTACGCGACCACCCGGAGTACGCCGACCTGGTGGCCGACTGACGCCACCTACCGCCCACCGACCCCACGATCGGGCTGGCCGGCGGGTGGCCGCCCATCGTCTCACGCCGGCTCACCCGTCCCGGTGGCACACTGGGTCCCATGGCACCCCGCACCTGCACCCCCGCCGAGGCCGCCGACCTGGTGAGGACCCGCGACATGATCGGCTTCGGACTCGGACCCGCCAATCCCGACGCCTTCCTCACCGCCCTGGGCGGGCGGGACGACTGGGAGGACCTGACCCTCGGGGGGGCGCTGCTCCTCGGCTACTACACCGTGCTCACCCACCCCAACGTCTCGTACCGGTCGGGGTTCTTCGGGCCGGCCGAGCGCATCCTGCTGGGCCAGGGCTACAACATCGAGCTGGTGCCGGGCGGCTTCCGCCAGATGGCCACCATCCTGCGACGGTACGCCCCACGGATCATGACCGCCCAGGCCACGCCCCCCGACGCCCAGGGCAACGTGAACCTCTCCCTCCACCTCGGGGGCACCTACGACGAGCTGCTGATGGCCGGTCGCGACCCCGACCGGCTGCTGGTGGTGGAGGTCAACCCCAACCTGCCCCGCACCCGTTCGCTGTCGCCCGACTTCACCAACGACCTGCCGCTCGACGCCATCGACGTGCTGGTGGAGGCGGACGCCCAGCCGTACCCCCTGCCCGAGGTGCCGGCCGACGAGATCGACGACGCCATCGCCGACATCGCCTGCAGCTTCGTCACCGACGGTGCCACCCTGCAGATCGGCATCGGCGCCGTCCCCAACATGGTGGCCACGCGGCTGGCCAACGGCGGGGGCGGGGGGTACGGGGTCCACTCCGAGATGTTCACCGACGGCCTGATGCTGCTGCACGAGGCGGGCAAGGTGACCAACGACTCCAAGGGCGTCTTCGACGGGGTGTCGATCACCACCTTCGCCCTCGGATCGGCCGACCTCTACCGGTGGCTGGACGGGAACGACGATGTCGCCTTCCTGCCGGTGAACGTGGTCAACGACCCGACCGTCATCGCCCGGAACCGGAAGCTGGTCTCCATCAACGGGGCGCTGAGCGTCGACCTGTACGGCCAGGTGGTGGCGGACAGCGTCGACGGCCGGCAGATCTCCGGGGTGGGCGGCCACGAGGACTTCGTGGCCGGTGCCGAGCTGCGCATCGAGGACCACTCGCTGATCTGCATGCACTCGACGGCCACCGCCCACGGTGACCTCCGGTCGAGGATCTTGCCGCAGCTGCCGGCCGGGTCGGTGGTGTCGACCCCGCGGCACCATACCGGCGTCGTCGTCACCGAGCACGGGGCCGCCGACCTGTCGGGCCTGACCGTCCGCGAGCGGGCCCACGCCCTGGCCGATATCGCCGCCCCCGAGTTCCGGGACGAGCTCCATACGGTGGCCGCCACCCTGGGTCGGCACTGACCGGGTGACGGCCGCCGCCGGCCCACCCCGACTCACCCTGGCCAGCTTCAACGTCCACTGCGGGGTCGACGGCTGGGGGCGGCCCTTCGACGTGGTGGCCGAGTGCGCCGCCCTCGACGCCGACGTCCTGGTGATGCAGGAGTCGTGGGCGCCCGACGACGGCACACCGAGCACCGCGGCGCTGGTGGCCGAGCGCCTGGGCTACTGCCGGGTGGAGGAGGCCATGGCCCACGGTCGCCTGTACGGCCCGGACCCGTCGGCCGACAGGCGGTGGGGGCCCCGCTACGGCCACGCCCACGACACCCTCCGCCTGGACGACGACCCCCGGGGCCGGGAGGTGGCCGAGCGCCAGGCGCGGCCGTTCGGCACCGGCACCTTCTCGGTGGCGGTCCTGACCCGCGTCCCGTTCACCGCCACCGGCGTGGTGGAGCTGGGCAAGCTCCGACGCGACCCGGCCCGGCGGCTGGTCGTGACCGGCACCGTGCCGGTGGGCGGGCACACCCTGACCGTCCTCGGGACCCACATGTCCCACCTCCTCCACCGTTCGCCGGTCCAGTACTTCCGGCTCCGGGCCGCCGTCCCGCCGACCGACCGACCGGCGGTGCTGGCCGGGGACATGAACCTGTGGGGCCCGCCGGTCACCACCTTCCTGACCGGATGGCACCGGGCCGTCCGGGGCCGCACCTGGCCGGCGTGGCGCCCCCACAGCCAGCTCGACCACGTGGTGGCCACCCCGGCGGTGTCGGTGGTCGACGCCCGGGTGGCCACGACCACCGGCTCGGACCACCGGCCGGTGCGGGTGACCCTCTCCCTCGGTTGAGCCGACAGGCCCTGGTCAACCGGGCCGTTCGCAGGCCCCGTTCACCAGATCGTGGCTCGCCTTGGCAGGGGGATAGCGTCCTCTCCATGGCTGACGCACTGGACGGATTCGAGAAGACCCGCTTCACCGCCCTGGGTTCCACCAAGGACATCTACCGGATGGGCACGGGCCCGGCGGTGATCGTCATGAGCGAAATGCCGGGCATCACCCCGGACGTGGCCGACTTCGGGCGCAAGGTGGCCGCGGTGGGCTGCACCACGGTGATGCCCCACCTCTTCGGCGACGACGGCCGCCCCATCACCGGTGGCTACGTGGCCAGGTCGATGGCCCAGGCCTGCATCTCCCGGGAGTTCACCGTCCTGGCCAGGAAGAAGGCCTCCCCGGTGATCACCTGGCTGCGGGCCCTGGCCAAGGAGGAGCACGCCCGGTGCGGCGGCCCGGGGGTCGGGGCCGTCGGGATGTGCTTCACCGGGGGGTTCGCCCTGGCCATGATGGTCGACGACGTCATGGTTGCCCCGGTGCTCAGCCAGCCGTCGCTGCCGTTCGCGATCAGCGCCGCCAACCGGCGTGACCTGGGCATCCCCGACCAGGACCTGGCGACGGTCAAGGCCCGGACGGCCGAGGGCACCTGCCTGCTCGGCCTGCGCTTCACCGGCGACAAGCTCAGCCCTCCGGAGCGCTTCGCCCACCTGCGCGAGGAGCTGGGGGACGCCTTCATCAGTGTGGAGCTCGACTCCTCGCCGGGCAACCCCTACGGCCACCCCAAGACCGCCCACTCGGTGCTCACCGCCAACCTCGACGACCGGCCCGGCACCCCGACCAGCGACGCCCTGGACCAGGTCCTGACCTTCTTCACCGACCGGCTGCTGGCGTGACCACCGCCACCGAAGCCTGGGAGCGGCGCGGCGGCCGGATCCCGCTGGCCGGCCACGAGGTCTTCGTCGTCGACCTCGACCCGGTCGGCGAGCCGGAGCGCGAGCCGCTGCTGGTCATCCACGGCTTCCCCACCTCCTCGTTCGACTTCCACCTGGTGGCCGACCGCCTGGCCGACCACCGTCGGGTGGTCCTGGTCGACCTGGTCGGCTTCGGGCTGTCGGCCAAGCCCGACCTGGCCTACACGGTGGACCTCCAGGCCGACGTGGTCGTGGCCCTGACCGAGCGGCTGGGGGTGGAACGGCTGTCGCTGCTGACCCACGACTTCGGCGACACCGTCGGCGGCGAGCTGCTGGCCCGCCACGACGAGGGCCGATGGCCGGTGGAGATCGTCCGGCGGGTGCTCACCAACGGCAGCATCTACATCGCCATGGCCCGGTTGAGCGCCGGCCAGCAGCTCCTCCTGGACCTCCCCGATCAACGCCTCCCCGACGACGCCCCGCTGAACGTCGATAGTCTGGCCGCCGGGCTTCGGGAGACGTTCAGCCCGGCGTCGGTGGTCGCCGAGGAGGAGGCGGCCGGGCAGTGCGAGCTGGTGGTCCGGGGGGGCGGCCAGTACCTACTACCCCGCACCATCCGCTACATCGAGGAGCGTCGTCGTCGCGAGGACCGGTTCACCGGTGCCATCGAGGAGCACGTCTCGCCGCTGTGGGTGGTGTGGGGGGCCGACGACCCCATCGCGGTGCTGCCCATGACCGACAGGCTGGTCGGGGCCCGGCCCGCCACCTCCTTGGAGGTGCTCGACGGCGTCGGGCACTTCCCCATGGTCGAAGCACCGGACCGATTCCTCCACGCCGTGCTGGGGGCACTGGGCTGAGCCGGCATCGCCGGCCGTTCACACCGTGCAGCGCACCTCCCCGTGGAGGATGGCGAACCACCCGTCGGGCTCGGCCGCCCACTGGCGCCAACCGTCGGCGAACGACGTCAGGTCGTCGTCGGTGGCGATGCCGCCGGCTCGCAGCTGGTCGGCCAATGCCGAGAAGGTGAACCGGTCGGCCCACAGGTCGCCCCACCACTGCCGCTGCTCCGGAGTGGCGAAGCACCACACCGAGGCGCTCGGTGCCACCGAGCCGAAGCCGGCCCGGTGAGCCCAGCGCAGCAGCCGCCGGCCGGCGTCGGGGTGGGCGCCGTTGGCCACGGCCGCCTGCTGGTAGGCGACCTGGGCCCGGTCGAGGCCGGGATTGGGCGGGAAGTAGGTCATGGCCGGGTAGTCCCCATCGCGGGCGGCCACGATCCCCCCCGGTCGGCACACCCGCCGCATCTCGCGCAGGGCGGCCACCGGGTCGCCGACGTGCTGGAGCACCTGGTGGGCGTGGACCACGTCGAAGGTGTCGTCGGCGAAGCGGAGGGCGAAGGCGTCGCCGACCTCGAAGGTCAGCCCGGCCACCCCCGCCGACTCGGCGTTGGCCCGCGCCTCCTCGATCACCCCGGCCGAGGCATCGATCCCGACGACCCGGCCCGGGGCCAGCCGGGTGGCCAGGTCCACCGTGATGGTGCCCGGCCCGCACCCGACGTCGAGCAGGGACATCCCCGCACGGAGGTGCGGGAGCAGGTATCCGGCCGAGTTGTCGGCGGTGCGCCAGCGGTGGGAGCGCAGGACGCTGTCGTGGTGGCCGTGGGTGTAGGGGATGTCGGGGGAGATGTCGGTCATCTCTCCAGCATGAGCCCACTCGTACACATTGGCAAAGAAGTACTTCGGGCCATCAGTATAAGCTCTTCGAATGGCAGCGTCCGAGTGGCTCCGTACCTTCGTGGCCATCTACCGGGCCGGATCGGTCACCGCCGGGGCCGCCGACCGGGGACTGTCGCAGCCGGCGGCCAGCCAGCAGCTGGCCGGGCTGGAGCGGACCACCGGCTCCCCGCTGTTCGTCAGAACCGCCGGCGGCGTTGAGCCCACCATGTCCGGTCGGGCCCTCTACGGGCAAGTGGTCGGGCCGCTCGACCTGCTCGAGCACGTGCTGTCCGGCCTGGACTCTGGGTCGGTCCCGGCTCCCCCGCCCACCATCCGCTTCGGCTCCACCGCCGAGTACTTCTCGTACGAGGTGGTGACCCGCATCGAGGCGGGCTGGCCGGCGGTGGTGGCCACCTTCGGCGGCGACGAGGAGCTGCTCGAGCTGCTCGGGCACGGCGAGCTCGACGTGGCGGTGACCAGCACCACGCCTGCCCGCCGGAGCCTCACCTCGACGCCCATCGGGATGAAGCGCTTCGTGCTGGTAGCGGCGCCCGGGCTGGCGCCCCGGGCACCGCTCGCCTCGGTGGACGCCCTGGCGGCGTGGGTCCCCGGCTTGCCCTGGGTGGCCTATAGCTCCGAGCTCCCCCTGACCCGGAGGTTCTGGCAGGGGGCGCTCGGACGTCCGTTCGCCGGGGACCTCCGGCTGGTCGCCCCCGATCTCCGGGCGGTCGTCGGGGCGGTGGAGCGGGCCCAGGGTCTCAGCCTGCTACCCACCTTCGTGTGCTCCGACGCCCTGTCCGGCGGGACGGTGGTCGAAGTCTTCCCGGTCTCCGACATGGTGCCGTCGGAACCGTGGTTCGTCTGCACGCGGATCGCCGACCTCGGCCGCCCCCACGTGGCCGCCTTCATCGACACCCTCGGGGCTGAGCGGGGCTGAGCGGGGCCACCGCCTGGCGGGGACGGATACAGTGACGCCACACGCCGCCCCCGGGGACCGGGCCCGCAGCGTCGCCGATCACCTCGAGGGGGAGTCGATGTCCGCACCGCACCGCCTGGCTCGCCACGGCCGTGCCCTGATCACCGCCAGCCTGGGCCTGCTGCTGCTGGCCGGGACCGCCGCCTGCACCTCGTCGTCGGAGGCCACCGTTACGCCCGCCCAACCGGCCCTGCCGGCGGTACCCCATCCCTTCGGCAAGCTGTCGTGCACCCCGGAGTACGGGGTCCGCTTCTGCGCCGGCGGCCTGGACGTCGACGGCCGCGACCTGCGGGTGCCCACCTTCGACGGCGTGCCGCTCGACGCGGACGTGACCCTGCCGGCCGGCGGGAAGGGACCGTTCCCCCTGGTGGTCCTCCTCCACGGGCTGGGCGAGACCAAGACGTCGTGGGAGATCGACCGTCCCGACACCTCGCCCGGCGACGAGAACAACGTGGCCCTGGCCTCCAACGGGTGGGCGGTCCTCACCTACACGGCCCGGGGATTCGGGAGCTCGTGCGGCACCGCCACCTCCCGCGCCGGGACACCGGCGTGCGCCGGGGGGTGGGTCGAGCTGGCCGACCAGCGCTACGAGGTCCGTGACACCCAGTACCTGGCCGGCGAGCTGGTCGACGAAGGGCTGGTCCGCCCGGGCATCGCGGTGTCCGGCATCTCCTACGGGGGCGGCCAGTCGCTGGAGCTGGCCGTGCTGAAGGACCGGACGCGCCTCCCCGGCGGCACCTTCGTCCCCTGGACCAGCCCGGTCCGGCACATCCCGATGTCGGTGGCCGGCGCCTTCGCCATGTGGGGGTGGGACGACCTGGCCGACGCCCTGGTCCCCAACGGCCACCTCTCCACCGGCTCCGACTCCCCGGCCCAAGCCGACATCGTGCCCGTCGGGGTGCCCAAGCTGAGCTGGAACACCCTCCTCTACGGGATCACCGCTTCCAACTACGTGTCCCCCCCGGGGGCGGACCCCTCGGCGGACCTCACCACCTGGTACCGCGGGCTGCTCCAAGGGGAGCCGTTCACGTCGACCGACACCCTGGCCGTGACCACCGTCCAACAGCTCAAGTCGCCGATCGGCATCCCGCTGCCCGCCGGGGGACCGGCGCCCACCGCCGTCCTCGACGGGTGGAACGACTCGATCTTCCCCGCCTCCGAGGCGACCCACTACGCCGATCGGGTCACCGCCGCCGGGGACCACGTGCCCCTGCTGCTGATGCTGGGCGATGTCGGCCACGGCTGGGCCCAGAACAAGTCCGACACCACCGGCCCCACGGTGGCCGAAGGGCTCGCCTTCCTCGACTCGGTGGTGCGCGGCGGCTCGCCCACCACCGGCGTGATCACCTACGCCACCACCTGCCCGGCGTCGGCACCGTCGGGTCCGGCTATCTCCGGCTCGTCCCTCCAGGCGTTGCAGCGCGGCTCCGTCCGCCTTTCCGGCGCCGCCGACCAGACCGTCACCTCATCGGGGGGCGACCCCGTCACCGCCACCGCCCTCGACCCCGCCTACGCCGGCAGGACCTTCTGCGACCCGCTGCCGGCCGCCCGGGAGCCGGGCACCGCCGTCTACGACCGGCCGGTGGGCACGGCTCCGATCACCCTGCTCGGCGGGACGGTGGTCACCGCCCACCTCCACGTGGTGGGGGACTACCCGGAGCTGGTGGGCCGGCTGTGGGACGTCTCCCCGGACGGGACCCGCCAGATCGTGTCGCTCAACGTCTACCGCCCGTCGGTCGGGCAGGCCGCCGGCACGCCGGCCACCGCCACGGCCGACACCGCCATCAGCTTCGACCTCAACCCCAACCGGTACACGTTCGCCGCCGGCCACACCATCGAGCTCGAGCTGGTGGGGAGCACCAGCCCGCTCTTCCGGGCGTCGAACGGGACCTTCACCATGACGGTGACCGACGCCACGGTGACGCTGCCCACTACCTAGCCGGTCAGGGCCTCCACCACTACCCGCCTCAGGAGGGTCGGCTGCCACCGCCGGACCCGGGTAGGTCTGGCCGCCACCGGGCCCCGATACCTCACTGCGGGGCGGTCGGGGCCTGGCTCCACGTCTGTTCGGTCCAGCGGGTGCCGTCCCACCAGCGGAACTGGAACTGGCCGCTCGGATCCGGGTGCCAGCCCGCCGGGGCCACCGCGGGGTAGGGCATCGGTGCCGGGCCCGGCTCCCATCCGCCGTAGCCCAGATGCCCCGGCCCATACCGGCCGGCAGCCGCTGCCTGCTCCACAGCGATCAGCTTCTTGCGGATGTTGAACCAGTAGATCAGCGACGGGACGGCGAAGATGTTCACCAGGATGACCAGCAACACCCACAGGATCTTCTCCTGGCCGGCCAGCTTCCACTGCCAGTCGGGGCGTCTGACGATGTCGATCAGGGCCACCACCAGCATGACCAGCGGGACGAAGACGAGCGCGGCGTACACCAGCACGATGACGGCGATGCCCACCCCGGCCGCCGCCCCGCCTGCCGATCCGACGATCTCGCCAACCACCGCCACACGTTACGTGCTGGCAGCGGTCAGGAGGCGGCGACGGCTCGGACCGAACCCCAGGCGGGAACAGATGCCGCGTCGAAGGGGTTGAACTAGGTGGATCCAAGGGAAGGGTCCGGAAGGGGGTTTTCGTGAGATGGTGAAGCTGCCTGTTTGAGACGGTAGGTCTGAGAAGGGTTCCGGGAGTCCCCCGGAGGTCCGGCAGACAATCAGAGGCAAGCGGCTCGATGTCAGAGCGTTGCATGGACAAGGGATCTCAAGTCCCGGCCGGATTGGCGGCCCCGCTCAGGCTGGCCCTGCAGTAGAAGTGGATCAAAGCGCCCGCTCCCCGTCAGCTTGTGGGACGGGCGTTTTCGCGTCCCCACACCAGGGTCGCTACATCCGCGCCATATTGTCGAAGCGGGCCTGGTTGCCGATAAAGGCCAGATGGGTGATCCCGGTGGGACCGTTCCGGTGCTTGGCCGTGATGACCTCCGCCCGTCCCTGGTTCTCCGTCGAATCAGGGCTGTAGATCTCGTCCCGGTAGAGGAAGAGGACGACGTCGGAGTCCTGCTCGATGGAGCCGGACTCGCGCAAGTCGGCCAACATCGGGCGCTTGTCCTGGCGCTGCTCGAGGCCCCGGGACAGCTGGGAGAGCGCCACCACCGGCACCTCGAGCTCGCGGGCGAGGATCTTGAGCCCGCGGCTGATCTCCGACACCTCCACCTGGCGGTTCTCCGCCCCGTGTCGGCCGGTCATCAGCTGGAGGTAGTCGATGACCACCAGGGAGAGCCCCTCCCGGCTCTTGAGCCGCCGGGCGCGGGCGCGGATGTCCATCACCGTGAGGTTCGGGTTGTCGTCGATGAAGATCGGCGCCTCGCTCATCCGGCTGATGGCGTTGCCGATCTTCGACCAGTCCGCCTCGTGCAGCTTCCCCGTCCGCATCCGGGTAGCGTCCACCTTGGCCTCGGAGCTGAGGAGGCGCTGGGTGAGCTCCAAGTGGCTCATCTCCAGCGAGAACAGCAGGACCGGCTTGTTCAGCTTGATGCCGGCGTGGGCCACCATGCCCAGGGCGAAGGCGGTCTTCCCCATGGCGGGACGGGCGCCCACCACGATGAGGTTGGACGGCTGGAGCCCGGCCAGTTGCTCATCGAGGTCGACGTAGCCGGTGGCCAGCCCGGTGATCGACTCGCCCCGGCTGAACAGGTGCTCGAGGTGGTCGAGGCTCTGTCCCAGCAGGTCCCGGAGCGGGGTCATCGAGTCGACCACCCGGCGTTGGGCCACGTCGAAGACGAGGCTCTCCGCCTTGTCGAGGACCTCGGACACGTCCTCGGGCAGGCTGTACCCCAGCTCATTGATCTCCCCGGCCACCGCCACCAGCCGGCGGAGCAGGGCGTGCTCCTCGATGATCTTCGCGTAGTGCTCGGCGTTGCCGATCGACGGGGTGTTGGCCTGCAGCGACACGAACACCGACGGGTCGCCGATGTTGTCGAGCAGGTCCCGGCGGCGGAGCTCCTCGGTGACCGTCACCCAGTCGGCCGGCTCACCCTGGCTGAAGAGCGAGGTGATGGCGGTGAAGATGTGGCCGTGGGACTGCTTGTAGAAGTCCTCGGACTTGCAGATCTCCAGGGCCGAGGCGATGGCGTCCCGGGAGAGCAGCATGGCCCCGAGCAGTGACTCCTCCGCCTCGAGGTTGTGCGGCGGGATGCGACCGGTCGGCGCCCCTCCCCCGCTGGGAGCGGAGATCAGCCGTCGCGGACGCGTGTCGTCAAATGCCTGGACCATTGTGCGTCAACCCTCGCCCACGCCGGTTGGGGACGGATAGGGGGTCTTGTTGGGGAAATCATGCTCCGGCGGTGTGGACGAACCCGTGGAGAAGTCGGGTGGTCTGGGGACAAGATCGGGCACCTTCTGATGATCGCAGAAGGGTGTCACAATCCCGCGGACCGCGGACCCACTCGGACGCCGGGCTGTCCCTGCGACCCCTCGGCTCCGGCCCGTCCGACTCCGCCAATAGTCCCGGTGCTGCAATTCGGAAGTTGTGTCACATGTGACACAACTTCGAAAACGGCACGCCGGTCGGTGTCCCGCGGCGAACTGGAACCGACCCCGGGTACACGACCCCACCCGGTACACGACACTAACCACGCCAGCGCCAGCGCCGGCGGGTCGGCGCCGGCCATGGCCTCCATCACCTCCATGGCCGGGATCCCCGGCCGGAGGGATCAGGACGCTTCGGCCTCCACGTCCAGGGTCAGCTCGAAGACGACGCCACCGAGCAGCTCCACCCGGACGTTGTGCACGCCGACCGTCTTGATCGGCTCGTCGAGCACCAGGTCCTTGCGGTCCACCACGGCCCCGGTCTGGGCCTCGACAGCCTTGACGATGTCGGCGGCGTGGACCGAGCCGAACAGCTTGCCGCCGGAGCCGGCCCGGGCGTGCAGGATCACCGTGTTGCCGACCAGGGTGCGGGCCACCGTCTCGGACGACTCGCGGTCGCGGGCGTCACGGAGGTCACGGGACCGCCGCATGGAGGCCGCCTGGGCCTCCACCCCGGCCGAGGCGACGATCGCCTTGCCGGAGGGGAGCAGATGGTTGCGGGCGAAGCCGCCGGAGACATCGATGATGTCGCCCCGTTTCCCCACCCCCTCGATGTCACTGCGGAGCAGCACCTTCAGCGACGGCATGTCAGCCCTCCCCTTCGGCGGTCACCACGGCCAGGACCTCGTCGGCACCCCGCTCGACCTCGACCACCTCGACGACGGCCGCCACGGTCGCCGGGACGTCCGATCCGGTACCGGAACCGGCGCCGTTCGACGACAGGGTGCGGTCCTCGTCCGAGTCGGAACGCGGCCGGCCTCGACCGGCGCCGCCCTGACCGCCACCGAACCCGCCCTCGCGGCCGCCACGGCCCCCTCGACCGCCGGGACGCTCGGTGGTGGTGCGCTGCGTGTACGGCAACAGTGCCAGCTCACGAGCCGTCTTGATGGCCAGGGCGATGTCGCGCTGGTGCTGGGCGCAGTTGCCCGACACCCGACGGGCGCGGATCTTGCCCCGGTCGCTCATGTACTTCCGGAGGAGGCCGACGTCCTTGTAGTCGACCCACGCGATCCGGTCCTTGCAGATTGCGCAAGGCTTCTTCTTCACACGGCGGCCGGTGTCCTTCGGCGCCCGTCGGCTGTTGCTGTTGCTGCTGCTGCCTCGATCGTTGTTGCGTCCCATGACTAGAAAGGCTCCTCGCTGTATCCGTAGCCGGCGGCCTCACCGGCGTTGCCGGCAGACGGTGCCGGGGCTCGTCCACTGCCGCCCTGCCCGCCAGCACTGCTGGCGGCGCCGCTGCCGACGTTGCCGCCACCCTCAGCAGGTCCGCGGCGTTCGTTCTTCGTGACCTGTGCGGTCGCCCACCGGATGCTGGGGCCGATCTCGTCGGCCACCACCTCCACCTTGGACCGCTTGTCCCCGTCGGGGGTCTCCCAGCTGCGCTGCTCGAGCCGACCGGTGACGATCACCCTCGACCCGCGGCTGAGGGACTCGGCGGCGTTCTCCGCCATCTCGCGCCAGCACACCACGTCGAAGAAAGAGGTCGCCTCCTCCCACTCCTGGGTCTGGCGGTTCTGCCACCGGCGGTTGACCGCCAGCCCGAAGCTGGCGGTGGCCTGGCCGGTGTTGGTGAACCGGAGCTCGGGGTCGCGCGTGATGTTGCCCACCAGGGTCACCGCGTTGCCGTTGGACATGGTCAGCCTCCCCCGGCGGTGGTGGCGGCTGCGGCTGCGGCGGCGACCTCGGCCCGGCGACCGGCGACCTTGTCCGGCAACCGGATGACCTTGTGCCGGAGCACCTCATCGGCGAGGACGAACACCCGCTCCATGTCGGCGACGGCCGGCGGCTCGGCGGTCAGCTCGATGACCACGTAGTAGCCCTCGCGCTTCTTGTTCAGCTCGTAGGCGAAGGTCCGCTTGCCCCACCGCTCCACGCGGCCGGGCTTGCCGTCCTTCGTCTTCAGGGCGTCGAGCGCCCGGTCGAGCACCCCGTTCACCGCCGCCTCGTCGGCCGCGGTGTCGAAGATCACCATTGTTTCGTATGGCCGCATGGGCGGCTCACCTCCCTCTGGATCAGGTGACGGTGCACCTGAGCCCCACCGGTGGGGGCAGGTCGGAACTGGGGCCACTGCGAATCCGTGGCCGGAACGACCCCGACACCCTAGCCGCTGGTCAGTGGTACACCTCCGCGTCGGAGGGGAAGGCCCCCGACCGCACATCGGCGGCGTAGGCGGCGACCGCCTCCGTGGCGACGGCGGCCAGGTCGGCGTACCGGCGCACGAACTTGGCGGTGGTGGCGTTGTACCCGAGCAGGTCGTGCATCACCAACACCTGCCCGTCACAGGCAGGACCGGCACCGATCCCGATGGTGGGCACGTCGAGGAGCTCGGTGATGGCGGCACCCAGCGACTCGGGAACCCCTTCCAGCACCACCGCGAAGCAGCCGGCGGCCACGATGGCCTTGGCGTCGGCGATCAGCGCCTCGGCGGCGGCGTCGGTCTTGCCCTGGACCCGGTACCCACCCATGGCGTGCACCGACTGGGGGGTGAGCCCCAGGTGGCCCATCACCGGGATCTCTGCGGCCACCAGCGCCTCGATCATCGGCACCCGGACACGGCCGCCCTCCAGCTTCACCGCCCCGGCCCCGGCCCGGATGAGGGCGGCGCCGTTCCGCACGGTGTCGGCCGTGTCGATGTGGTAGCTCAGCCACGGGAGGTCGGCCACCACCAGCGGAGCCGGCCTGGCCCGGGCTACGGCCGCGGTGTGGTGCACCATGTCGTCGATGGTGACCTGCAGCGTGTCCTCGTAGCCGAGGACGTTGTTGGCCACCGAGTCCCCCACCAGAATGACGTCCACGCCGGCGGCGTCGGCGATCCGCGCCCCGGGGGCGTCGTAGGCGGTGACCATCACCAGCGGGTCGTGGCCATGGCGCCGCTTGGAGGCGCGCAGTCGGGGGGCGGTGATCGGCACGGGGGTGTCGGGCATGGTGATCCTCCTGGTCGGCCGTCCAGCGCACGAGGCTGCCGGCGGCATGGTCGGCACCGGTCAGGTGCCGGGCGCAGAGGGCGCTTCCGGGCTCGATCGTAGTGGGGCCGGCGCCCCGGGGGGAGTGGACCGGCGTCGTCAGCCGCGCCGGACAGCGGTGCGGTCCCGGACCGCCGGGCGGGGGGCGACGGCCTCCACGCCGGCGCCGGCCGGGTACATCCGGCTGAGGTGGTTCCACCGGCAGGTGGGGCAGACCTCGACCACGTAGCAGACGACAGGCTCCTTGCGCCGCCAGTACCGGGTCAGCTCGGCCTTGGTCGTCACGCACCGGCCGCCGGAGGGCAGCCGCGAGCCGAAGACGAAGGTGACCTCCACCAGCTCGGTCGCCTCGCAGATGGGGCACTCGTCGCCGGTCGGCATCCCGAGGTGGACCGCCGCCCGCATCAGCTCGGGGTGGGCGTCGCACACGTCGAGCTTGGACAGCCGGCCCTTGCGGAACTCGCGGACCACCGCGTTGCGGGCGAGCTTGTACTCGACTTGCCCACCTGTCGGGGACGTCTGGACACCCTCGAGGGCCCCGGATCGGAAGCTCACGTGTCTCAGGGTAACCCGTCGGCCCCGGTCGCGGGCTTGGAACATGGCGACATCTCGCCGTCCCCCGGCCGGGAGGGGCCGTCCGAGTGTCCCAGCCCGTCATAGTGTTGCATCGATATATCGAAGTGATATATCGTGGTAGGTATGCAGTTCATGAACTCCGGGTGGCGCCAGGCCACCTCCGCCGGCCAGCGAGGCCGCTGAGGTGCTCGAGCTGGCCATCCTCGGCCTCCTGTCCGAGCAGGAGTTCCACGGCTACGAGATCCGCAAGCGCCTCCGCGACGAGCTGGGCCTCTTCGTCAACATCTCCTTCGGATCGCTCTACCCGGCGCTGTCCCGCCTGGAGGCCTCCGGGGCGGTCGTGGCCACCGAGTCGGCGCCCACCCTCCCGTCGGCGCCCATCCCCCTCACCGGCTCGCTCAGCGGCGAGCGGGCCGCCCAACGAGCCCGTCGGGCAGGCAGCACCCGGGGTACCAAGCGGTCCCGCAAGGTCTACCGAATCACCGATCGGGGCCGGGGCCTCTTCGAGGAGCTCCTGGCCGGCGAGGAGCCGGTGGGGACCGACGAGGCCCGGAGCTTTGGGCTGCGCCTGGCCTTCGCCCGCCACCTGGCCCCGCAGGCTCGGCTGGGCCTGCTGGAGCGGCGACGCGAGCAGCTTGCCCGGCGACTGACCGCCGACCGGGCACGTGCGGCCACCGGCGACTTCGACAGCTACACGCGCTCGCTGGTCGAGCACAGTACGGAGACGACCGAGCACGAGCTGTCGTGGCTCGACCGTCTCATCGAATCCGAAAAACAGAAGCAGATACAGACAGCATCCGTACCGGACCGATCCGGTCCCCGAACCGTCGGGACCGCCAGCAGCACCGTGAAGGGAACCGAACCATGAGCACCATCCGAGTGGCCATCGCCGGCGTGGGGAACTGCGCCAGCTCGCTTATCCAGGGCGTCGAGTACTACAAGGACGCCGACCCGTCCGAGACGGTTCCCGGCCTGATGCACGTGTCGCTCGGTGGCTATCACGTGCGGGACCTCAGCTTCGTCGCCGCCTTCGACGTGGATGCCACCAAGGTCGGCACCGACCTGGGCAAGGCCATCTTCGCCGGGCAGAACAACACCTACCGCTTCGCATCCGTCGGCGAGCTGGGGATCACCGTCCAGCGGGGTCCGACCCTCGACGGCTACGGCAAGTACTACCGCGAGACGGTGGAGGAGTCGCCGGCCGAGCCCATCGACGTGGTGGCCGCCCTCCGGGAGGCCAAGGCCGACGTGCTGGTCAGCTACCTGCCAGTCGGCTCGGAAGAGGCCCAGCGCTTCTACGCCGACGCCTGCCTGCAGGCCGGCGTGGGCTTCGTCAACGCCATCCCGGTGTTCATCGCCTCCGACCCCACCTGGGCGAAGAGGTTCCGCGACGCCGGACTGCCCATCGTGGGCGACGACATCAAGAGCCAGGTCGGCTCCACCATCGTCCACCGGATCCTCACCCGGCTCTTCGAGGACCGGGGCCTGGCCCTCGACCACACCTACCAGCTCAACGTGGGCGGCAACATGGACTTCAAGAACATGCTGGAGCGCAGCCGGCTCGAGTCGAAGAAGGTGTCGAAGACCCAGGCCGTTACCAGCCAGATCGAGGACAGCGTGCTCTCCGAGGACGACGTCCATATCGGCCCCTCGGACCACGTGCCGTGGCTGCAGGACCGCAAGTGGGCCTACATCCGCATGGAGGGCCGCAACTTCGGCGACGTGCCGCTCAACCTCGAGCTGAAGCTGGAGGTGTGGGACTCCCCCAACTCCGCCGGGGTCATCATCGACGCCGTCCGCTGCGCCAAGCTGGCGTTGGACCGGGGCATCGGCGGACCCCTGCTCGGACCGTCGGCGTACTTCATGAATTCGCCGCCGGTGCAGTACCACGACGACATCGCCCAGACCATGGTGGAGGAGTTCGCCGACGGCCAGCCCAACCCGGTCTGGCCCGAGGACTGAGCCGGGCGGGACCGCGCCCGGGAGGTCAACCCCCGGGCTGCTCCTCCCACCAGGAGGCCAGGCGGCGCCGGGCCTCCTCCTCCCCCAGTGGCCCCTCCTCCATCCGGAGCTCCAGCAGGAACGACAGCGCCCGGCCCACCTGGCGCCCGGGGCCGATGCCCAGCTGGGCCATCACTTGTGCCCCGTCCAGGTCGGGCCGGATGGCGTCGAGCTCCTCTTGCTCGCGCAGCTCGGCGATGCGAGCCTCCAGCTCGTCCATCCGTCGCCCCAGGGCTCTGGCCTTGGCGGCGTTCCGCGTGGTGCAGTCGCACCGGGTCAGCTCGTTGAGGCGGTCGAGGAGCGGGCCGGCGTCGCGCACGTAGCGGCGGACGGCCCGGTCGGTCCAGCCCAGCCGGTAGGTGTGGAACCGGAGGTGGAGGTTGACCAGCTCGGTCACTGTGTCGATGTCGTCCTTGGGGTACTTGAGGGCGACCATCCGCTGGCGGGTCATCCGGGCCCCCACCACCTCGTGGTGGTGGAAGGTCACCCCGCCGTCCACGAACGCCCGGGTCTTCGGCTTGCCGACGTCGTGGAAGAGGGCGGCCAGGCGCAACAGCCGGTCGGGGCTGACCTTGTCCACCACCGCCAGGGTGTGGGCCAGCACGTCCTTGTGCCGGTGGATCGGGTCCTGCTCGAGGGCCAGCCCCGGCAGCTCGGGGAGGAACTCCTCGGCCAGGCCGGTCCGGACCACGAACCACAGCGCCGTCGACGGCACCGCGGCGACGATCATCTTGTCCAGCTCGTCGCGGACCCGCTCAGCCGAGACGATCGACAGCCGGTGGTGGCCGGCCCGCACCGCCTCCACCAGCTCGAGGTCGGGCTCCAGCTCCAGCTTGGCGATGAACCGGGCGGCCCGGAGCATCCGCAGCGGGTCGTCGGCGAAGGAGACCTCGGGATCGAGGGGGGTGCGCAGCCGGTGGACGGCCAGGTCGCCGAGCCCGTCGAACGGGTCGATCAGCTCCAGGTCGGGGAGGCGGAGGGCCATGGCGTTGATGGTGAAGTCCCGACGGGCCAGGTCGTCCTCGATCCGGTCCCCGAAGGCCACCTCCGGCTTGCGGGAGCCGGGGTGGTACGCCTCGGCCCGGTGGGTGGTGATCTCGTACCTCTGGCCCTGGCGGATGCAGCCGATGGTGCCGAACCGCTTGCCCTGGGTCCACACCGCATCGGCCCAGCCGCGCACCGCGGCCTCGATGTCGTCGGGGCGGGCATCGGTGGTGAAGTCGAGGTCGCGCTCGTCGGCCGGGGCATCGGGCCCGTCGCCGGCCACGATGGCGTCGCGGACCGACCCGCCCACCAGGTAGAGGGAGTGACCGGCCGTCTCGAACCGCTCGGCGAGCTCGGAGGTGGCCGCCACCAGCGGCCTCAGTCGGTCAGGGAACACGCCGCCAAGGTAGTGCCACTGGCGTAGGCTGCCGTCCGAGGTGATCCGGGAACCAGGCAGTCCGTGCCCGCGCGGCAGCCACCCCCGAGGGTCCATGCCACCCGGGGACCGACCCGCCCCGGTCATCGGGGTGGGTAGGCGCCATGCCCGTGGGTTGGCCGCGCTGGTAGCGCTGGTGGCGCTGGTGGCGCTCCCCTCCGGAGCGTCATCGGCCGGTGCTGCCACCGCCCCGTCCCCGCCCGCCTCCGAGGTGGCCGACGCCTCATCGTCGGGGTCCGACGAGCTCACCCTCGCCTCCCAGACGCCGTGGGTGACGCCGCCGTCCCAACCGAACTTCGACCTCGACCTGCAGGCCGGGGCCGGCAGCCCCGGGCCGGCCGAGCTGGGCGTGTCGGTGGCCGTCTACTCGTGCCTGTCCAGCATCTCCGCCTTCGACCAGTCGCTGTCGGCGTCGGGGCCGGAGGGAACCCCGATCTCCCGGACCACGGCGCCCCTTCCCTGGTCGGCCCTCCCCACGGTCCCCGGCGGGGTCAGCCTGTCCCTGCAGACCGATGACACCAGCTACCAGGAGAGCCTGCTCACCCCCACCCAGCTGGTGGTCGACCTGCACGCCGGGGGGTCGGACTGCACCGCCGGGGTCTACCCGGTCCACGTGGAGCTGGTGGACATCGCCACCAACACGGTGGTCGGCTCACTGACCACCCACCTGATCTACGTCCTCAACCGCGCACCCAACCAGCTCCTGCAAGTGGCCACCGTCCTGCCCCTCTCGACCACCGTCGGCCCGGCCCATCACCCGTCCCCGACCGACCTGCTGGCCGACCCCTACAACGCCCTGACCCGGCCGTCGGCGGCCAACATGTCGGCCATCAGCCGGACGGTGGCCGCCCTCGACACCGAACCGGGTGCCCCGGTCACCGTGGACGTCCCCGGCCAGACCGTGCAGGCGCTGGAGGCCAGCGGCCACCAACCGACGGTGACCGCCCTGGCCCAGCTGTCGGGCAGCGACCGGGACCAGTTCACCTCCCCGCCGTACGCCCAGGTGGACGCGGCCGGGCTGGTGGACGCCGGGCTGGGTTCGGAGCTGGGCGTCCAGGTCCTGCGGGGCGACCAGGTGCTCAACGCCTACGGCATCGCCGTCCGGTCGCCACCGCCGTCGACCGCCGGCGGGAACGGGGCGTGGATCACCGGCGACGCCCTCGACGACGCCACCCTGGCCCAGCTGTCGGCGGCCGGCTACGGGCAGCTGGTCGTCCCGCCCTCGGACGTGTCGTCCGCCCCGGCCACCGGCTCCAGCGCCGAGCCGTTCACCGTCGACTCGGCCCACGGGTCGGCGTTCGAGGCCATCACCGCCAACGCCGATATCACCGCCCGCTTCGGCGCCGACCCCGGGGACCCGGTGCTGGCCGCCTCCCAGATCGTCGCCGAGCTGGCCCAGATCTACTTCGAGTACCCCAACGGCACCCGGCCCCGGGTGGTGGTGGCCGTGCCGCCGACCGGCTGGCAGCCCGACCCCACCCTGGTCACCACCCTGCTCGCCGCTTTGGGCACCAGCCAGGTCCTCCAGCCGGTGACGGTGGCCGGGGCGTTCTCGGCCTTCGCCGGCCCGGTCCCGTGCGCCAGCGGCTGCCGGCTGACCCAACCGTCGGGCACCTCCACCCTGCCGGTGGCCGGCATCCGGACCCAGCGCCAGCAGGTCAGCTCCCTGGGCTCCGCCATCGTGCCCAGCAACCCAGCGGCCAAGGCGCTGCCCACCGAGCTGGGCGACCTGGTGCTGGCCTCGGAGTCCGAGGCCCTGAAGCCCGGCCAGCAGAGCGCCGTCCTGGCCAACAGCGCGGCCGCCGTCGACGCCCAGACCGGCCAGATCTTCCTGAACGGGGCCGCCACGGTGACCCTGGGCGCCCGGCAGGGCCAGATCCCCATCACCATCGCCAAGGCATCCACCATGCCCTACCCGGTCACCGGCACCCTCACCCTGACCAGTGACCGGCTGCTGTTCGCCAACCGGCAGTCGAGGTTCTCCGAGACGGTGGAATTGCAGCACCCCACCACCAACATCGAGGTCAGCGTGCAGGCGCGCACCTCGGGCGAGTTCAAGCTGGAGGTGTCCTACCAGGCGCCCAGCGGCGGGCTGGTGCTGACCAGCGGGCTGGTGACCGTGCGCTCCGACGCCTTCTCGGTGGTGGGGGTGGCGCTCTCCCTCGTGGCGGTGGTGGTGCTCGGGGCGTGGTGGGTCCGGACCGGCATGCGGCGTCGTCGCCAGCGCAGGATCGAGGACGAGGCAGGTCCGGCGTGACCGACATGAGCGCCGATCCCCCGGAGCTCACCACCGCCCCCCCACGCGGCCGGGGGCTGGCCGGGGCGACCGTCGGGATGGCCATCGGGACCATCCTGTCCCGGATCACCGGCGTCGGCCGCATCGTGGCCCTGACCTACGCCCTCAACACCGGTGGAGCAGCCGATGCCTACAACCTGGCCAACACCACGCCCAACATCATCACCGACATCGTCATCGGCGGGGTGCTGTCGGCGACCTTCGTGCCGGTCTTCGTCGACCGCCTGAGCACCCGGCGGGGCGACGAGGCGTGGCGGGCCATCTCGGCGGTGACCACCGCCACCATCGCCCTCCTGGCCGCCGCCACGGTGGCCTTCTGGTTCCTCACCCCGTCGATCATCCACCTGTACACCGTCACCAACCACGACGCCGACCGGGTCGCCCAGCAGCAGGTGGCCATCGGCCTGCTCCGTTGGTTCGTACCCCAACTGGCCTGCTACGGGCTGATCGGCCTGTTCACCGCCCTGCTCAACGCCCGGCGGAAGTTCGCCGCCCCCATGTTCGTGCCCATCGCCAACAACCTGGTGGTGATCGGGGTGCTGCTGTGGTTCCACGCCCTAGTCCCCCACCCGTCGCTGGCCGCCATCCAGCACCAGCACCGTGCCCTGGTCCTCCTCGGCCTGGGCACCACCCTCGGGGTGGTGGTCCAGGCCGCCCTGCTGCTGCCATCGCTGCTGCGGGCCCGCCTCCACCTCTCCTTTCTGTGGGAGCCGGCCCACGAGGCTGTGCGCACCATCGTCCGGCTGGCCTCGTGGACCTTCGGCTTCGTACTGTCCAACCAGGTCGCCCTGGTGGTCATCCTGGCCCTGGCCGACGGGGTCAGGCCACCAGGGGCGGTCAGCGCCTACACCTACGCCTACACGTTCTTCCAGCTCCCCTACGGGGTGGTGGCCGTGTCGGTGATGAGCGCGGTGACCCCGTCCCTGTCGGCCCACTGGGCGCGCCACGACACCACCGGTTTCCGGCGGCGCCTGGCCTACGGCCTGCGGGCCATGCTGGCCATCATCATCCCTTCGGCGGTCGGCATGCTGATCCTGGCCCGGCCGCTGATCGACCTGGTCCTGGCCCACGGCACCAACACCGTGGCCGATGCCTCCAGCACCGCCGCCGCCCTGGCCATGTTCTCGCTGGGCCTGCCCGGGTTCTGCGTCTTCCTCTACATGGTCCGCGTCCTCCAGTCGATGCAGGACACCCGCACCGCCTTCTTCCTCTACCTGGTGGAGAACGCCGTCAACGTCGTGGCCGGCGTGCTCCTGGTCGGGCCCCTCGGGGTCCGGGGCCTGGCCCTGTCGATCTCCATCGCCTACACCGTGGCCGCCGTCCTGGCCGTCCGGGTCATCGGGGGCCGGATCAGCGGCGTCGGTGGGGAGGCGCTGGTCCGCCCGCTCCGCCGGGTGGCGGTGGCCACCCTGGTCATGGCGGTGGCCACCGTCCTGGCCGTCAGCGTCTCCGACGCCGACCACGGGGCGGCCCTGCTGGGGCGGGTGGTGCTGGCGCTGGCGGCCGGCGCCCTGGCCTACGTGGCGACGGCCGTCGTTCTGGGGGGGCGGGATGCCCGTCGCGCCCGCGCCGGGCGTCGGCCCGGCGTCCTGGACCGCCCGCCGCCGTACCGGGAGGCGACGGGGGCCGGCCCCGAGGGGGATCACCGGCAGGTCCGGCCCGCTCCGGTGGCTCCATTCCGTGACAGACTCGACGACGAGGGCGGCCCGCCGCCGGTACGCCACCTGCGACCGGTGGACAGCGAGTCCCGCGTCGACGAGGAGGACGTTCATGGCCCGGGTCCGGGTAGTCACCGATAGCGCCAGCGACCTTCCGGCGGCCCTGGCCGCCCAGTACGACGTCGCCGTGGTGCCCCTGTCGATCAGGTTCGGCTCCGAGGAGTTCGTCGACGGCTCGGTGCTCTCCCCCGACGAGTTCTGGGCCCGGTGCGCGGCCAGCGCCGTGCTGCCGGAGACGTCGGCGCCGTCCCCCGGCGCCTTCCAGGACGCCTTCGTGGCCGCCGCCGACGCCGGCTACGACGGGGTGGTCTGCCTCACGCTCTCCTCGGGGGTCTCCGCCACCTACCAGTCCGCCCGGACGGCGGCCGACACCGTCGGTGACCGGATCCCGGTGCGGGTCGTCGACAGCCGCACCATGACCATGGGCTACGGCCTGGTGGTGCTGGAGGCCGCCGAGCTGGCCGCCACCGGCGCCACCCTCGACGAGGTCGTCGCCCGGGTGGAGGAGCTCCTCCCCCGCACCCAGGTGTACGGGGTGGTGGACACCCTCGAGCACCTCGAGAAGGGGGGCCGCATCGGCGGGGCCCGCGCCCTGCTCGGGTCACTCCTGTCCATCAAGCCGGTGGTGACGGTGGTCGGCGGTGTGGTGGGCGAGGAGTCCAAACAGCGCACCCGGTCGCGGTCGCTCCGCTACCTGGCCGACAAAGCCAAGGGCGTGGGAAGCATCAGCCGGATCGCCGTCTGCAACGGGGCGGCCGCCGACATCGACGTCTTCCTCGACATGCTCGCCGACGTGAAGTCCGAACACCCGCTGGTGGTGGTGGACCTGGGGCCGATCATCGGGACCCACACCGGACCGGGCACCGTCGGCCTCTGCCTCGTCACCAGCTGACCCGGACCGGCGGGCACGTCGCCCGCCGGACGGCAGGTCGGACGGACCGCCCGGCTAACCTTCGCACCATGGACCAGCAGCCCAGCCAGGCCCCCACCTCCCCTTCCGGCCCGCCGGTCACCGGCGACTGGCCGGCGCGTGCCGCCGACCTGATCGAATCGCTGGTCGCCGCCGTCCGGGACAAGACCGTCCGACCCATCACCCTGGTGGCCAGGGCGCTGGTCTTCGGGATCATCGTGTTCGCCGCCACCGTCACCACGGTGACGCTCCTGTCCATCGCCCTCGTCAGGCTGCTCACCGTCTACGCCTTCAACGGCCGGGTCTGGGCGTCCGACCTGGTCGTCGGGGCGGTCTTCGTCGGGATCGGGCTGTTGGCATGGAGCCAGCGGACCGCGCGGCATACCGGGACCGCCGAGTGAGCGAGTCGCGGCAGCTCATCATCGTGGGGTCCGGCCCCGCCGGCCTGACGGCCGCCATCTACGCCGCCCGCGCCCAGCTGGCCCCGCTGGTGATCGAGGGCGAGCCGTCGTCGACCAGCGACCAGCCGGGTGGCCAGCTGATGCTGACCACCGAGGTGGAGAACTTCCCCGGCTTCGTCGACGGGATCATGGGCCCAGAACTGATGCAGACCTTCCGTGAGCAGGCCGCCCGCTTCGGCACCGAGTACCTCACCGCCAAGGTCTCGCGGGTCGAGCTCTCCGCCCGCCCGTTCGGGATCTGGGTGGGTGACGCCGACACCGCCGAGCCGAACTACCTGGCCGACTCCGTCATCGTCGCCACCGGGGCCCGCTCACTGATGCTGAATCTTCCCGGCGAGCAGCGGCTGCTCGGCTACGGGGTGTCCACCTGCGCCACCTGTGACGGTTTCTTCTTCCGTGAGCGGAACATCGCGGTGGTGGGCGGTGGCGACTCCGCCCTCGAGGAGGCCCTCTTCCTGACCCGGTTCGCCGACACCGTCACCGTCGTCCACCGTCGCGACTCGCTCCGGGCCTCCAAGGTCATGCAGCAGCGGGCCGCCGCCCACCCGAAGATCTCCTTCCGCTGGAACACGATCGTCGAGGAGGTGCTCGGCGAGTCCACCGTGTCCGGGTTGGCGGTGCGTGACATCGTCACCGACGAAACCTCCATCCTGGCCGTCGAGGGGCTCTTCGTGGCCATCGGCCACGAGCCCAACACCTCGCTGTTCAAGGGGCAGCTGGAGCTGGAGGGCAACGGCTATATCAGGACCTTCGGCGGGAGCCGCACCAACGTCGAGGGCGTGTTCGCCTGCGGGGACGTCCAGGACCACGAGTACCGCCAGGCCATCACCGCCGCCGGCTCCGGGTGCATGGCCGCCATCGACGCCGAGCGCTGGCTCGAGGCCCAGGCCGACGGCGTCTGAGTCACCGTTCGGTCGGGGAATGCAACCGTGCCGGCGGGGGTTGGAATAGCCTGCATCGACACGGTGCACCGCACGTGGCCCGCCACGCGGGCAGGAGGAGCCATCATGAGCAACACGATCAAGACTCTGAGCGACGCTAGCTTTGACGAGCATGTCAAGTCCTCGGAGGTTCCTGTGCTGGTGGACTTCTGGGCGGAGTGGTGCGGCCCGTGCAAGATGATCGCCCCGGTGCTGGAGGAGATCGCCAACGAGCAGGCCGGGAAGCTCGAGATCGCCAAGCTCAATATCGACGACAACCTCGACATCACCCGTCGGTTCGACGTGATGAGCATCCCCACCCTCATCCTCTTCAAGGACGGCGAGCCGGCCGCCCGCATCGTCGGGGCCAAGGGCAAGGGCCAGCTCCTACAGGAGCTCTCCGAGCACCTGTAGGGCCCCTGGTGGCGCCGGCCCCACCCCGGTCTCCGGCGTGAGCACCGGTGCGACGGTCCATCTGGAGTCCGGCGACGAGGGTCACGCCGTGGTCGACGTCCAGCGCCGGCTACGCTCGCTCGGCCTCTCCACCGGCATCGATGCCGACGGGTCGTACCTCGACGGCACCCGCACCGCCGTCGAGGCGTTCCAGTACCGGCGAGGGCTGCGGGTCGACGGCGTCTGCGGCCGACAGACCTGGTCCGCCCTGGTGGAGGCGGGTCGACGCCTCGGTGACCGGTTCCTCTACCGGAGGACCCCCATGCTGCGGGGCGACGACGTCGCCGAGCTGCAGCAGCGCCTGAGCGCCCTCGGGTTCGACACCGGCCGGGTGGACGGCATCTTCGGCGACCAGACTTCGGCCGGCCTGGCCGACTTCCAGCGCAACGTGGGACTCCCGGTGGACGGGATCGTCGGAGCCTCCACCGTGGCCGAGCTGGTGCGGTTCGGCTCCCTCCACGTCGACACCGAGCTGGTCACCTCGGTCCGCGACCGGGAACAGCTCCGCCAGGCACCCCGCACCCTTTCCGGGCGACGCGTCGCCATCGGCGAGGAGGGCGGCCTGGACGCCGCCTTGGGAGCGCTGCGCCGCCTCCTGGTCAACCGGGGCGCCCTGGTCACCACCCACCACCACCCTGACGGCTCGATCCAGGCGTCCGAGGTCAACGCCGGGGGCGCCGAGGTCTACGTCGGCCTCCGGCTCGATGCCACCGCCCGGCACTGCACCACCGCCTACTACGCCGGCTACCGGTACTCCTCGCCCGGGGGTCGTCGGCTGGCCGAGCTCCTCCAGGGCACCCTCCCCAAGCAGCTGGGGGTCGAGGACGGAGGCAGCCGGGGGATGTCGCTGCCGTTGCTCCGTGAGACACGGATGCCGGCGGTGATCTGCGAGATCGGCCCGGCCTCGGTGGTGGTCGAGCAGACTCCCACCCTGGCGCGGGCCATCGTCGACGCCCTCACCGAGTGGGTCGACACCCCCTGGGACTGACTTCCCGGCCTGCAGGCCGAGCGGGTTCGGCCGGCCCCTCCCGGCGATCCAACCATCTACCTCCGCTACAGACCGGTGGGGTAATCCACAACCTCATGCACAGGTTGTGGACGAAGCTCTACTCGCGGTTGAGGCGAAATTCACCACTGTGAGTAACCATTACTCTCGACATTAGAATATTATGTCAAGCCACACTCACTTATAGTGGCACACCCGTCAGAGGGCGTCCACCCCTCCGGGCGTCCCCACCATCAACTTGTAGATGCGCTCCAGATCCTCGAGGGTGGCGAACTCGACCACTACCTTCCCCCGCTTGGCCGACAGGTCGACCTTCACACGAGTGTTGAGATGGCTCGAGAGCAGGTCCTCCAGCTCGAGGATGCCGGGCGGGGGAAGGCGGCGCGGCGCGGAGCTCCCACCAGTCGGCGTACCGCCGGAGGCGCTGTCATCGGCAGCTGGAACCTCGGCAACGGCCTCGTCCTGGTGGGACCGCTCCCGTACGAGCTCCTCGACCACCCGCACCGTCAAGCCATCGGCCACGATCAACTTGGCCAACGACTCCTGATAGGCGCGGTCGGGCGTTCCCAGGATCGCCCGAGCGTGCCCGGGACTGATCTGGCCCTCGGCCAACAGCCGCTGCACGCCCGAGGGCAGCTGGAGGAGGCGGAGAATGTTGGTGATAGCCGCCCTGCTCTTCCCCACCCGAGTGGCCACCTGGTCGTGGGTGTAGTGGAAGTCCTCGATGAGCTGCTGGTAGGCGGCCGCCTCCTCCAGGACGTTCAGATCCTGGCGGTGCAGGTTCTCCACCAGGGCCTGCTCGAGGCTGTGGGAGTCCTCGGCCACCTGGATCAACACCGGAATCGACTGGAGGCCGGCGCGTCGGGCGGCCCGCCAGCGACGTTCGCCGGCGATCAGCTCGAACTCGTCGGGGACGTCCGGCGAGGCCTCGCGTACCAGCACGGGTTGGAGGACGCCGAGCTCCTTGATCGAGGCGGCCAGCGACGACATGGCGTCCTCGTCGAAGTGGGCCCGGGGCTGGTGCCGATTCGGCTTGATGCTCGAGATCGGGACCACTCGCAGTGCTGACGACCGGTCGACCACCACCTCGGTCGGGATCAGGGCACCCAGACCTTTGCCCAAGCCGCTACGACGCGCCACCACTTACCTCCTTGGCTAGCTCCCGGTAGGCGATGGCCCCCCGGGAAGCGGGATCGAACGCCGTGATCGGCTGCCCGAAGGACGGGGCCTCCGACAGACGGACCGTGCGGGGGATGATACTGCGACACACCTTGTCGCCGAAGTGCTGGCGCACCTCGGCCGCCACCTGGTCGGACAGCTTGGTCCTGGCGTCGTACATGGTCAGGACGATGGTGGAGACCTCGAGTCCGGAATTGAGGTTCGACGCCACCAGATGGACGTTCCGCATCAGCTGGCTCAAGCCCTCGAGCGCGTAGTACTCGCACTGGATGGGTACCAGGACCTCGTCGGCCGCGGCCAGGGCGTTGACGGTGATCAGTCCGAGCGACGGGGGACAGTCGATCAGCACGTAGTCGAAGTCGTCGATGACTGTCTCGATCGCCCGCTTCAATTTGAGCTCCCGACTGAAGGCCGGAACCAATTCGATCTCGGCTCCGGCCAGGTCGATGGTGGCAGGAGCCACGAACAGGTTCTTCATGCTGGTCGGCTCGATGCAGTCCTCCAGAGACGAGTCCCGCATGATCACGTCGTACATCGAACGCTCGAAGTTCCGAGCATCGATCCCCAGGCCGGTGGTGGCGTTCCCCTGAGGATCGAGGTCGATGACCAGGACCCTGAAGCCCAGTTCGGCCAGTGCTGCACCCAGATTGACGGACGTGGTGGTCTTTCCGACCCCACCCTTCTGGTTGGCGACCGCCATGATGCGGGGGAGAGGGTTGGAGGCAGCGGCCTGCCCGGCGAGCGCCTGTGCGGGCACTTCGTCAAGCTCTTCGTCAGCTTCAATCGTAGCAGGCGGATCGACGGTCTGGACGGAAGCCTCAACCGATGGCTTCGGCTGGGTCGGCACGGCCCGATCCGGCAGCCGCGGCGCCTCGGTCGGCGGCACCAGCTCTTCCGCCTCCACTGCCGGCTCTGCTTGGTGAGACTGCCCGCCGGCTCCCAGTACCGGTTCGGGCTCACGGACGCTCACCGACCGCTCCGAGACCTCGACTGGAGGGCTCTCGACGGTGGGGGACCCGGTGCCCCGCCAATCGGACGATCTCGCTCGATCTTTACGACGGCCGCGCACTATCGTCTCCTCGAAAGTTCAGGGTTCAAGGGACACATCCTCCCGCTCATTGCCGGGCAGGTCAAGCCTTTCCCAGATGTTTCACGTGAAACGTTCGACCCGTCCGGCTCATCGCCGCGGGACCCCAACATTCGGAGGTCCACGTGCGGGCCGGATCGCCTCGGCAGAGCTGATCAGGTGAAACCCCAGCTCAGACGGGCGGAAGCGATGCGACCGGCAGGCAGCTGAGACCAAGGATGTTCCACGTGGAACACAGATTCGGGCCCGCAGACCGCCCCCTGCGGGCTCGAACAGGACCAAGGCTCGGGCCCTAGAAGACCTAGAAGAGAGGTCGCTTGGCCGGAATCCCGCTCCGGCGTGGGTACCGCTCCGGCGTCTCGCCGACCTTTTCCAACACCTGGTACCCGAATCGGTGCCGGTACCGGAACGAGCTCCGGCGCGCCAGCCCCAGCAGGGCCAGGCCCTCGTCAACCCATCGGTCCGCCGGACGATCGTCCGGGGGCTCGGACACCGCCAGCAGGCCACCTATCTGCAGGAAGGGAGCCGCGCACTCAGCCGTGACCGCCGGAGGCCCGAACGATCGGGCGGTCACGACCTCCAGGGCCTCAATCAGCTCCGGCGAACGCCCAGACTCTTCGGCTCGCCCCCGCACCACGGCGACCCGATCCGGACAACCCCACACCGCCAACTCACGGTGGAGGAACTCGGTGCGGCGCTGGCTAGCATCGAGGAGCACCACCCGCGTGGTGGGCCACACCGCCGCCAACACCAGGCCCGGGAGCCCCCCGCCGGTACCAAGATCGAGCACCGAGCCGGGAACCCGGCCCAGGGCACCCTCTACGGCCGCCCGGAATCCCAGGGCGTGCTCGATCTGGTCGTCCATCGGCACGGCACCCACAAAGCCCAGCTCCGCCGAACGGAGGAGGATCGACCGGATCGTGTCGAGTGCCGACATCCCGTCATCAGGGGTGGGATCCGCGGCATCGACCATGACGAGAACCTAGACCGCTTGCGTCGCCGGACCGGACGGGCCGGAAGGGCCGGACGGGCCGGACGGGCCGGAAAACGCTGCGGCACCGAGCAGAACCCGGTGCCGCACGCCAGAAGACCGGTCAACCGATCCCACTCAGGAGGCAGGCTCGATCACGATGTACCGGGACGGATCCTCACCCTCGGACCGGGTCCGTACCCCCTCGAGCTCGTTGACCGCGTCATGAACGACCTTGCGGTCGGCGGCGCTCATCGGCTCGAGTGCCCGCTCGGTGCCGGTCTCCTTCACTTCAGCCACGATCCCTTCGGCGAACCGGCGGAGGGCGGCCGATCGCTTCTCGCGGTAGCCACCCACATCCACCAGGATCCGGTCCGTTCGGTTCTCCGACTGCCGCTGCACGAAGGTACGGGTCAGATCCTGCACGGCCGCCAGGGTGGCACCTCGGGGACCCACCAGCAGGCCGAGGTCGTCGCCGATCGCCGCCACTTCCACCGTCTCGTCGTCGATCTCCCTGACCTGCACATCCGCCTGCAGACCGAACTCCCGGACGAGACCGGACACGAACTCCCTGCCCGCCTCTCCCTGCTGCTCGATGGTCAACGACTCCTCCACGATGCCCTCACTCTCCTCCGGCGAAGCGCCGGTCCGTTTCCTCACCTGTGGCTTGGCATCCGATCGATCGGTGCCATTCCGAGATTCCCCGCCGCGGCTCGACCGCGGACCCCCGTTGCGGCCGCCGCGCTCTCTCCCCCCGGACAACGCCGGCTCCCTGTCGCCGGTCGTCCCGTCATCCTCCTCGGTGGTGGAACCGCCCTTACCCGAGCCACGCTTGCGCTTGGACGGCCCGCTCCGGCCGGACGACGCCTCTTCCCTGGCCCCGTTCGAGCCGTTCTGCCCCACCGAGCGCTCCCCCGGACCGTCGCCGCTCTCGCCGCTCCGCTTCCGCTCCGGGCGTTGCCGCCGACCACGCTTGGGTGGGGGAGCCATCGGGCGTACCCTGGCCTGCACCCTGGCCTCGCCCCGGACGCGCCCGAACAGGCCCGCCTTGGGCTCGCTCAGGACCACGAACTCCGCATCATCCTCTGCCACTCCCAACAAGTCGAGGGCTGTCTCCCTCGCTTCGCCGAGCGATCTTCCGCTGGCCTCCACCCACTCCACTGCTCATCGAGCCTTTCGTTCGCGCTTCGCCTTGGAGCGGGGATGCTCCTTCGGTGATGTCTCGCTCTCCTCGGCCGACGACGCCGCGGTCCCATTGGTCGACGTCCGACTGCCCGCCGCGTCCGACTTCTGGGCGCTCGACGACGTCCTCGACGATCCGGTCCCCTTGCTGGCGGGCTTGGCGCCGTTCCCTGCCGCCTTGGTGCCGTTCGTGCCGTTCTGCTTCCCGTTGCCCGCCGCCAGGTCCCGGGCCCGCACGGTGCTCGACTTCGCCGCCGGCTTCGCCCCTGCGGAACCGTCGCCCTTGGCCTTGGCGGAGGACGGCGGGCGTGCCTTCGGGATCTCCCGCTCGCTCCGATCGGCCTTGCTGCCCGACGGGCCCTTGGCCGGCACGGGCTTCCTGTCGGCCGGTGACGGGGGACCGGCGACGATCCCCCTGCGGAACAGCACCTCTTGCGTCCCGATACGGATGGCGCTCGAAAAGATGAAATACACGTTCAACAGCGCGGCCACATTCAGATAAATCAAGCCGAAGATGAGTGGCATGTATTTCTGCATCATGGCCGCTTGCGGATTGGCCTGGGCCGCCTGAGGGTTGCGGGCGTTGAGGCGGCTCATCTGCAGGTACTGAAGCCCCACCGACCCCAGGACCAGCAGCGCATAGGGGATGGCCGCAAATAACGAGCTGTGATGGGAGAGCAGCTTCTCGGCGAAGTTCATGCCGAACGAGTTGAGCTGCCCGCTGGCCGCCACGATGTCGTGGTACATCTTGGTGGTGTCGTTGATGTACCGGGGAGCCGCACAGACTTGAAATCCGGGCTTCGGTGCACACTTCACCGGCGGGCTCGAGTTGGGGATGATCACGCCCTTACTCACCGTATTGGTGATGCCTCGGATAACGTCGTAGAGGACCAGGAACGCTGGCATCTGCAGTAGCATCGGAAGACAGCCCGATGCCGGGTTCACCTTGTGCTCTTTGTACAGCTTCATCATCTCTTCATTGAGCACCGCCCGGTTCTCCGGACCCTTGTACTTCTGCTGCAGCTTCTTCATCTCCGGCCCGAGCGCCTGCATGGCGGCCATGTTCTTGGTGCTCTTGACCGTCAGTGGCGTCAGGATCGCCATGATGATGATGGTGAGGAGGGCCACGTCGACCGGGTAGAGCGGCACGATCGAGTACAGCCAGGCCAGGACGTCGGCGACCAACTTCAGCAGCGGTTGGAAGATGCCCCCGATGGCGTGGGTCAGTGAGGACATTGGGCACTCCGATCAGGAACGGGGTCGACGCCGTGCCCACCCCAGGGGTGGCACCGGGCCAGGCGCTTGGCGGCCAGGACCGACCCCCGGGCCGGGCCGAACCGACAGACGGCCTCCTCGGCGTAGGCGGAACAGGTCGGCAGGTAGCGGCATCCGGTGGGGCGGCCGGAACGCAACAGCTGGTAGAGGTGGATGGCGGCGATCAGCGCCCGACTGGCCGGGCCCCTCCGGCCGTCGGCCGGTGCCAAGGGGACAACCGTCCCCACCTGGGGCTCCGCGATGGTGCTCATCGGCCGCGCCCCGATCGGGTGCACGGCGCCACCACCGGGTGTCCGGTTGCACTCTCTAGGGCTTGGTCCATCGCCATCCTCAATTCGTCGAACGTCAGCCCCGTGACCGCGGGACTGGTACTCACCAGATACGCACCGGGCGGAAGGCCCGGCCCCAACTCGGCCACAACGGCCCGGAGGCGGCGCCGGAGGCGGTTCCGGACGACCGCCCCTCCCAGGTTCTTTCCCAGCGCATAGGCAAATTGTGCCCTTGACCAGGAAGGTTCCTTCACGAACTTGACTCGGACCGGGCCGGAGGTTCCCCGTTTGCCGGAGCTCCGGAGCCGCTCGAACGTCGAACGCGACCGGATCCGGTCGACACCGGCAGCGCCCGGTCGGTCGGTCGACATCCGACCGTCAGACCGACAACCGCTGGCGCCCCTTCAGGCGACGCGAGCGGATAACCGCCCGACCGGCCTTGGTCGACATCCGCTTCCGGAAGCCGTGGGTCTTGGCACGCTTACGCACATTCGGTTGGTAGGTTCGTTTCACAGTTCCACTTCCTTCCTCGCCCAGCACCGCCGGACTCGAGTGTCCACCGCGGCAGGGGAGCCCGTCACGACGACTTGGGCAGTTCCACCCATGGTAGGCGCGAAATGGGCCGATCCTCTAGTCGACCGGCGTCGGCGGACCTGCCGGCCACGGTGTACCGTTCCGAGCACGACAGGAAGACGCTGTGGCCAGATCTCCCGGCTGCGCCTTCCGGTACCACCGAGCGACGACACCGATCAAACCTGGCAGCTCCACCCCGCTCCCCCCAGGGAACGGGGCGACACGTAATCAATGGAAATCCACAGGTGTGGATTTCGTTGTGGACCGACCGAGCTGTTCGAGGGCGGAGGCCCACGTGAACGACACCGAGGGGTTGTGGATTCTCTGTTCCGAGGCCCTGCGCGAGCAGGTCTCCGAGGCGATCTGGCAGGCCTACCTGTCGGGAATC
This sequence comes from Acidimicrobiales bacterium, assembly GCA_052143315.1. Classification (GTDB taxonomy): domain Bacteria; phylum Actinomycetota; class Acidimicrobiia; order Acidimicrobiales; family RAAP-2; genus DASZIT01. The sequence goes on from JBKQTE010000055.1 coordinate 106,140, forward strand.
ACACCGCTGAGCATGGCCAATGATGAGATGGTGCTCGGCGTGCCCAACACCCTTATCCGCGATCGGGTGGAGTCCCGGTTCCTGGGACTGATCCGCGACACCGTGGTCAGCACGGTCGGCACCCCGCTGGACATCAAGTTGGAGGTGGTGGCTCCGCTCTACGAGCCGTCCGAGGACCCCCTGCCCGGCCACGAACCCGACCAGACGGGCGCGGCGGCCGGGCGCGGCACTCCGTCCCCCTACGATCCCACCGCCGCCCGGGGAGCGCCCTCCCAGGGCCGGAGCCGGTTCGACTCCCCGGTGCTCGATCCCCGCTACACCTTCGACACCTTCGTCATCGCCTCGTCGAACCGCTTCGCCCATGCCGCCGCCCAGTCGGTGGCCGAAGCCCCGGCCCGCTCCTACAACCCCCTGTTCATCTACGGCGACGCCGGACTCGGCAAGACCCACCTTCTCCACGCCATCGGAAACTACGTCCTCGAGAACTTCAACGGCAGGCACGTCCGCTACGTCTCCACCGAGACGTTCATGAACGAGTTCGTCGACGCCATCCGCACCAACGCCACCACCGCCTTCAAGCGCCGCTACCGCGAATGCGATGTCCTGCTCATCGACGACGTCCAGTTCATGGAGGGCAAGGAGTCCCTCCAAGAGGAGTTCTTCCACACGTTCAACTCCCTCTACGGCGCCTCCAAGCAGATCGTGCTGACCTCCGACCGCCCCCCGAAGTCGATCGCCACCTTGGAGGACCGCCTCCGGAGCCGCTTCCTGTCCGGACTGATCACCGAAGTCCAGCCCCCCGAGCTCGAGACCCGGCTGGCCATCCTCCAGACCAAGGCCGAACGCGAGCAGGTGTTCGTTCCCGACGACGTGCTCGAGCTCATCGCCACCCACGTCAAGGACAACATCCGGGAACTCGAGGGCGCCCTCATCCGGGTGACCGCCTATGCCAGCCTCAACCGCCAACCCCTGAGCCGAGAGCTGGCCGAGCATGTGCTCTCCGACATCGTCTCGGCCGACCAGCCCCGCCGGATCACCCCCCAGATGATCCTCGATGCCACCGCCGAGACCTTCGGGTTCAGCATCGACGAGCTTCGGGGCCCCAACCGACGCCGGCCGTTGGTGACCGCCCGACAGATCGGCATGTACGTCTTCCGGGACCTCACCGACTTCAGCTACCCGGCCATCGCCCGCGAGTTCGGCGGCCGCGACCACACCACGGTCATGCACGCCGTCGAGAAGATCTCCAACCTGATGAAGGAGCGCCACCAGATCTACAACCAGGTGACCGAGCTCATCCTCCGGATCAAGAGCGGCTCGTGAGCCGGCCCCGCACGGCCTCACCGGGCACCCGAATCGGTCGAACTTCGACCGCGCCGGCCGCCCCAGGGCTATCCATAGGGTGTGTACCACCTGTGGAGATCCGCCCGTTCACCTGTGCCAACTCTGTGAACTCAGGTGAACTTGTCCATAACCGGTCACCCTCCGGACAGCCCAGCGGGCCCTTCGAGCGGAAACAGGGGATGAACGGTGGAAACAGAAAGGTGCCCTACGCTGCACCGACTACCGTTGATCCACAATCCACAGGCCTTATTACCACCACTCTCTCAATTAAGAGATCAAAAGAAGTACAACGGGCAGACCGAGAAAGGACGTCCTGGTGAAGTTTCGCTGCGAACGCGACTCCCTGGTGGAAGCGTTGACGACCGCTGGGCGGGCGGTCAGCTCCCGTACGACGACGTCCGCCGCCCTCAACGGGGTTCGCATCGAGTCCGAAGGGAACCGGCTGGCGGTGGTCGGGACCGACCTCGATCTGACGGTACACGTGTCGACCGAGGCCATCGGCCTCAACGACGGCGCCTGCGTGGCACCATCGCGGCTGTTGTCGGACATCGTGCGCTCCCTCGAGCCCGGAGCCGTGACCATCGAGTCCGAGGACGAGAAGATCGAGATCGCCGCCGCCCGTTCACGCTTCAGTCTCCGCACCTTCCCGCTCGACGACTTCCCGACTCTGCCCGAGCCACCGGCCCCCAGCACCTTTCTGCCGGCTGACGGGCTGGTCGACGCTTTGCGCCAGGTGGTGCGGGCGGCCTCCGGTGATGATGCGCGCCCGCTCCTCACCGGGGTGCTGATCGCCACCGAGGGCACCGGTATCCGTCTGGTGGCGACCGACTCGTACCGGCTGGCCCTGCGCGACATCGAGGGGAGCGACGCTTCGCTCGACACCTCGCAGATCCTGGTGCCGGCGCGGGCCCTGTCGGAGCTGCAGCGGCTGTCGTCCCTCGGAAGCGGGTCGAAGGACGGCAAGCGGGCCGATGACGGCGAGGAAGCCGGCAGCTCCGGCCCCCTGGTGGGGCTGTCGATCGGCGACCACGACGTAACCTTCACCGCTGGGGACGTCCGGGTGAGCACCCGGCTGCTGGACGGGAGCTATCCCGACTACCGCCAGCTGATCCCGGCGGAGTACCCGAACCGGCTCCATGTGGGAAAGGACTCACTGCTGGACGCCCTGCGCCGGGTCCGGCTATTGGTGCGGGACAACACCACCCCGGTGCGGTTGTCGATGCGTCCAGGCGGCGTGGATCTGACGGTCGTCTCCCAGGAGGTGGGCGATGCCAGCGAGACGGTCGACGCCGACTTCGAGGGCGGCGACCTGACCATCGCCTTCAACCCCAGCTACCTGATCGACGGGGTGGAAGCGGTGGCCGGCGACGAGGTGCTGCTCGAGACCGTCGACGCCACCAAGCCGGCCACGGTCCGGGCGGCGGAACGTTCGGACTTCCGGTATCTCCTCATGCCGGTCCGCGTCTCCTAGCGGCTGGCGGCCCGCCCCCGGCTCTGTGCACATCGCCTCGCTGATCATCACGGACTTCCGGAACATCGGGGCGGCCACCATCACACCCGACCCGACCGGCACCACGGTGATCACCGGTCGGAACGGCACCGGCAAGACCAGTATCCTCGAGGCCATCGGCTACCTGTCGACCCTCCAGTCGTTCCGTGGCTCCCCCAAGGAGGCGATGGTCCGAAGCGGCGCCGACTGCGCCATCCTGCGGGCCCAGACCGTGGTGGGCGACCGGGCGGTCGACATCGAGGCCGAGTTGAGCATCGCCGGCAGATCGCGGACCATGGTCAACCGCCTAGCGGTGCGCCGGCGGGCCGACCTGCACGACGCCCTCCGCACCACGGTGTTCTCACCCGAGGACATCAGGGTGGTCCGGGGAGGACCGTCGGAGCGGCGCCGGTTCCTCGACGAGGCCCTGGCCGTCATCGATCCCCGATCCGCCGTCCACGTGGAGGAGGTGGAGAAGATCCTGCGCCAGCGGGCCGCCCTCCTCCGGAGGACGGGCGGCCGCATCGGCCCCGAGCTGGCCACCACCCTCGACGTGTGGGACGCCCGTCTCGACTCGGCCGGGACCACCCTGGTGGAGGCCAGAGAAGCGCTGACCCGGCACCTGGTGCCGGTGGTGGGCGAGCACTACGCCCGCCTGGCCGGCACCGACATCGAGGTGGGGATGGCGTACCGGCGGTCGTGGGAGGGCCGGCTCGTCGAAGCCCTGGCGGTGTCGCGGCCGGACGATACGGTGCGGGGGATGACCCTGGTCGGCCCCCACCGCGACGAGCTGGAGCTCACGCTGGGCGGCCTACCCGGGCGGACCCACGCCTCGCAGGGGGAGCAGCGGTCCCTGGCACTGGCCATCCGACTGGCCGCCCACCAGCTGGCCACCGAGCACCTGGGTACCGCCCCAGTGCTCCTCCTCGACGACGTCTTCTCCGAGCTCGATCCCTACCGGGCCAAGGCCCTGCTGGCCGGTCTGCCGCCTGGTCAGTCGCTGCTGACCACCGCCCAACCACCGCCGTCCGAGGTGGGGCCGGCCGCCGTCTACACGGTGGAGCCGGCCGGCGTGGTCATCCCCGGGGATGGCCGGTGAGCCGGCGTCGGGAGGACCGGGGACCCCGCCCGCTGGAGTCGTCGCTGGAGACCGTCTCCTCCCAGCTGGGCCTGGGGGGGTCGGTGGGCATCGGCCGGCTGTTCGCCGGCTGGGAGGAGATCGTCGGGCCGGCAGTGGCCGGTCACGTCCAACCAGTCCGGATCGATGAGAATGCCCTGGTGGTGACCGTAGATCACCCGGCGTGGGCCACCCAGGTGCGCCACCTCGGCGACGACCTGCTCGACCGGGTGGCGGCGGTCACCGGCAGCCCGAGGCCCGACCATCTCGAAGTCCGCGTGCGCCGCTAGGGAGCCCGCTCCCGGGCCCGACCATGGGTCGGGGGAGGCCCGTGCTCGGGTACACTGGTGCATCGGAATAGGGCGTCCTACCGCTGAGCATGGGGGTGCTCACAACACCCCCGCAGTGCGGACTCCCTGGTTCCCCTTCGACCAGACCATGTGTGAAAGGGCGCGCCTGTGGCGCTGAAATCAGAGAACGAGCGCACCGCCAGCACGCCGTCGTACGACGCCGCCGACATCACGGTGCTGGAGGGTCTCGACCCGGTCCGCAAGCGGCCGGGGATGTACATCGGGAGCACCGGTCCGACCGGCCTGCACCACCTGGTGTGGGAGGTCGTCGACAACTCGGTCGACGAGGCGATGGCCGGGCACTGCACCCGCATCGACGTGACCCTGCTGGCCGACGGCGGCGTGCGGGTCAGTGACGACGGGCGGGGCATCCCCACCGGACCCATGAAGGGCCACCACGGCAAGACGGCGGCCGAGGTGGTGCTCACCGTGCTCCACGCCGGCGGCAAGTTCGGCGAGGGCGGAGGCTACAAGGTCTCCGGCGGCCTCCACGGCGTCGGGGTGTCGGTGGTGAACGCCCTCTCTACCAAGCTGGTCCTGGAGATCGACCGCGACGGCGACCACCACGTGCTGGAGTTCGTCGACGGCGGCAAGCCGACCGGCAAGCTCGAGGTGGTGGGCAGGGCGCCGAAGGGCCGCACCGGCACGACTATCACCTTCTGGCCGGACGCGGCCATCTTCGACGAGGTCGAGTTCCGCGCCCAGACGGTGCTCGAGCGCCTACAGGTGATGGCGTTCCTCAACCGGGGCCTGGAGATCCGGTTCGTGGACGAGCGCCCGGACGGCAAGCCCTCCCAGGTGTTCAAGTACAAGGACGGGATCATCGACTACGTCCGGCACCTGAACGCCTCCAAAGAGGCGCTCTTCCGCAAGGTCGGGTCGTTCACCCGCACCGAGGACACCATGGAGGTCGAGGTGGCCCTCCAGTGGAACACCGGCTTCTACGAGAGCCTCCACTCCTTCGCCAACGGGATCTCCACCATCGACGGCGGCATGCACGAGGAGGGGTTCAAGAAGGCCCTGACCAACGTGGCCAACAAGTATGCCCGGGCCAAGGGCACCCTGAAGGAGAAGGACCCCAACTTCAGCGGGGAGGACATCCGCGAGGGCCTGACCGCCATCATCTCGGTCCGCCTGCAGGACCCGCAGTTCGAGGGCCAGACCAAGGCCAAGCTGGGCAACGTTCCCGTCCGGTCCCTGGTGGAGCGGGCCACCAACGAAAAGCTCGCCGAGTGGTTCGAGGAGAACCCCCGCGAGGCCAACCAGATCATCCAGAAGGCCCAGCTGGCGTCGAGGGCCCGGGTGGCCGCCCAGTCGGCGCGAGACCTCACCCGGCGCAAGTCGGCCCTGGACGGGGCCGGTCTCCCCGGTAAACTGGTCGACTGCTCGTCGCGCGACCCGCGCGAGAGCGAGATCTTCATCGTGGAGGGCAACTCGGCCGGCGGGTCGGCCAAGGACGCCCGGAACCCGCGCCTGCAGGCCATCCTCCCCATCCGGGGGAAGATCCTCAACGTCGAGCGGGCCCGCATCGACAAGATGCTGAAGAACACGGAGATCCAGGCGCTCATCTCGGCCATCGGCGCCGGCCTGGCCGACGAGTTCGACGTCACCAAGATCCGCTACCACAAGGTGATCATCCTGGCCGATGCCGACGTGGACGGTTCGCACATCCGCACGCTGCTGCTGACGTTCTTCTTCCGCCAGATGAAGCCGCTGGTCGAGGGGGGCTTCGTCTACGTGGCCCAGCCGCCGCTCTACTCCACGCTGGTCGGCAAGGAGAAGATCTACCTGAAGGACGATCCGGCCAAGGACGCCTTCCTGGCCGAGCACCCGAACCACAAGGCCGACTTCCAACGGCTCAAGGGCCTCGGTGAGATGGACTTCGGTGAGCTGCGCGACACCACCATGGACCCGGCGCGGCGGTCGCTGCTCCAGGTCGGGGTCGAGCAGGCGGCGCTGGCCGACGAGGTCTGCTCGGTCCTGATGGGCGAGGACGTCGACCTGCGGCGCCAGTTCATCCAGACCAACGCCAAGGACGTCCGCTTCCTCGACATCTGAGCCTGCCCGACGCACCCCTAGGAGGGGCGGCCGGCACCACACACCGAAGGACTGAGAAACGCACATGGCACCACCGGACAACGACGGGACCACCGACACCGAGCCCGGTGGCGCCATCGAGCCCATCGAGATCCAGGAGGAGATGGAGCGCTCGTTCCTCGAGTACTCCATGTCGGTGATCGTGTCCCGGGCACTGCCCGACGTGCGTGACGGGCTGAAGCCGGTGCACCGCCGGATCCTCTACTCCATGTTCGACCAGGGCCTGCGTCCGGACCGGCCCCACTCCAAGTGCGCCAAGGTGGTCGGCGACGTGATGGGCTCGTATCACCCCCACGGCGATTCCTCCATCTACGAGGCCCTGGCCCGGATGGCCCAGGACTTCTCCATGCGCCACCCGCTGATCGACGGGCACGGGAACTTCGGCGGCACCGGCCCTGACGAGGGTCCGGCGGCCATGCGCTACACCGAGTGCCGCCTCGACTCGCTGGCCCTCGAGCTGATGGCCGGCATCGACCAGGACACCGTCGACTTCACCCCCAACTACGACGCCACCTCCGAGGAGCCGACGGTGCTGCCGGCGCGCTTCCCGAACCTGCTGGTCAACGGCTCCCAGGGCATCGCGGTGGGCATGGCCACCAACATCCCTCCCCACAACCTCGGTGAGGTGATCGACGCCACCGTCCACCTCCTCGAACATCCCGACGCCACCCCCGACGAGCTGATGGGGTTCGTCAAGGGGCCCGACTTCCCAACCGGGGCGCTCATCCTGGGTCGCCAGGGCATCCTCGACGCCTTCCGCACCGGGCGTGGGTCCATCAAGCTGCGGGCGGTGGCGGAGATCTCCGAGGGGCGCGACGGCGCCACCCGCATCATCGTGTCGGAGATGCCGTACCAGACCTCGATCGCCAGCGTGTCGAAGAAGATCGAGGACCTGGTGCGGGCCGGCGATCTCGACGGCATCGCCGAGGCCCAGGACGACTCGGCCGGCGGAAAGACGCGCCTGGTCATCCGCCTCAAGCGGGACGCCAACGCCAACGTGGTGCTGAACAACCTCTACAAGCAGACGCCGCTGCAGACCAGCTTCCCGGTCAACACCGTGGCTCTGGTGGACGGGGTGCCCCGGACGCTCAACCTGGCCCAGCTGCTGACCCACTACGTGGCGCACCAGATCGAGGTGGTGACCCGGCGTTCCCAGTTCCTGCTGAACAAGGCCCGCGCCCGGGCCCACGTGGTCGAGGGCCTGTTGAAGGCCATCGACATGCTGGACGCGGTGATCGCCACCATCCGCGGCTCCGACGACCGCCCCGCCGCCCTGGCCGCCCTGCAGGCGCCTCCGTTCGAGTTCTCCGAGGAGCAGGCCAACCACATCCTCGACATGACGCTGTCCCGCCTCACCCGGCTGGGCCGGGCCAACCTCGAAGAGGAGATGGCCAAGCTGCTGGAGGAGATCGCCGAGCTCGAGTCGATCCTCAACGACCCGGTGAAGCTTCGGGGCGTCATCGCCACCGAGCTGGGGGAGATCAAGGGCAAGTTCGCGAACGAGCGCCGGTCCATCGTCACCCACGACCCGGGCGACATGAACGTCGAAGACCTGGTGGACGACGAGGAGCTGGTCGTCACCATGAGCCGGGCCGGCTACGTCAAGGCGGTCTCCGCCGACGCCTTCCGCACCCAGGGGCGCGGCGGTCGGGGCGTGCAGGGGGCGAAGCTGAAGGAGGAGGACCTCATCGACGACGTGGTCCACACCTCCTCTCACGCCCACCTCCTGCTCTTCTCCAACCGGGGCCGGGTGTTCCGGCTACGGGCCCTGGAGATCCCCATGAAGGAGCGCACCGCCCGGGGGACGGCCATCGTCAACCTGCTTCCGCTGTCCCCCAGCGAGAAGATCCAGGCGGTGATCGGGACGAGGGACTTCTCGGCCGACCACTACCTGGTCTTCGCCACCAGGCTGGGACAGATCAAGAAGACCTCCTTCGCCGAGTACGACAAGTCCCGTCGCGAAGGGTTCATCGCCATCAACCTGCGGGAGGGCGACGAGCTGGTGCGGGTGGTGGAGACCTCCGGGGACGACGACCTCTTCCTGGTCACGCAGTCGGGAATGACCATCCGCTTCGCCGAGACGGACGTGCGGGCGATGGGTCGGGACGCCGCCGGGGTGCGGGGGGTCCGCCTGAAGGCGGGTGACGAGGTCGTGTCGTGCGACGTGGCCCGCGACGACGCCGACATCCTACTGGTCACTGACGCCGGCTTCGGCAAGCGCACCAAGCTCGAGCGGTTCAACCGCCAGGCCCGGGGCGGCCAGGGGGTTCGGGGGATCAGGCTGACCGCCAAGCGCGGCAAAGTGGTGGCCGCCTTTATGGCGGCGCTGGACGATGAGATCCTTCTCATCTCCACCAGTGGGGTGGTTATCCGTATGCCGGTGCGCGAGATCGCCTCCCAGGGCCGCGACGCCACCGGAGTGCGGGTGATGAACCTCGACGGTGGCGACGCGGTGGCGGCGGTGGCACCGGTGGCGGGGGAGACCACCGGGGGCGAGTGATCGGCCGCTGCACCGGTCGGGCGTGGTGTAGCGACGCGACGCCGTTTCCGGGGCTCTAGCTCGGTCGGTTGGAGCGCGGCACTACCAACGGGTGGCACGAGCACAAGTCTCGCGGAAGGGCCACAAGCGGGGGAACTTGGTCACCGTGAAGATCGATGGCGAGTCAGGCAGCCTCCAGGTGGGCGGCGGCATTGACGCCCTCGATCGCGGCGCTGACGCAGTGGGCCTCCGCGGTAACAGCACCGCCTTCTAGGGTATAGAGATCGCAGCCGTCGACGGGCCAGCGAACGTGCAGCTCGCGCAGGTGTAACCCCCGAGCGGAGGAGCGGTGCCCAACCAGGACGGAACCGGCAAGAAACAGCGGCGGCGGTCTGCCGTTACGGCAGGCCTCCGCAACCAGATTGCCATGCACCGAACGATCGCCGGTGAGGTGATCTCCCTGGCACACCTTCTCGGGAGACCCGTGGTTGACCCAGACGGCAACAGGGTCGGCCGGGTCAACGACGTCGCCGTGCATTGGGACGCCGGAAGTGCTCATCCACGGGTGTCGGGGGTGGTCGTCAGCGTCAGCAAGGGACTTGCACTGGTCAGCGCGTCGGAGGTGATCCTCGAACAGCGCAGGGTCCGACTCGTACCAACCCGGGTGTTGGCCGCAACGCCCGTCCGGGACGAGGGCGATATCGCGTTGGCCCGGGATGTGCTCGACCGCCAGGTGGTGGACGTCGAGGGTGTGCAAGTCGTCCGTGCCTCCGACGTCTATCTCCTCAGGCTGTCCGACGGTTGGGAGCTCGCTGGAGTCGATGTCGGGTTTCGGGCCTACGCGCGCCGCCTGCTGCCCAAGCGACGGCGCTGCCCGCCGCCCGACAGAGCGGTCGACTGGGCCGATCTGCAGACGTTCGTGCCCGGTGCCGCGAACCCGGGAACTCCTGGTTTCACAGGCCCCGCAGCAGCAGCGGGCACTGTCGGAAGCGGCATCCAGCTGGGGAATCCGGCCAAGGATCTGCACAAGCTCCGCGCAAGAGACGTTGCCGCTCTCATTTCGGACCTGGGGCGGCGGGAGCAGGCCCAGGTTGCATCTCTGGCCACCCCGTCCGCCGCCGCCGAGGTGCTGCGAGGGCTCAGCCAGGAGCATCGCGACGCTCTCCTGGCGGAGTTGAGCGAGAGTGATCGCGCCCGACTCGTTGCACTGCTCCGCCAGGATGATCCCACGTGACGGAAACCGCGTCGAGCGCACCTCATGCGCGGAAGCGATGGGTCGTCCGCCTGCTCGCCGTCCTCGCCATCCTCGGTCCGGGTCTCATCGCCGCCAATGCGGGGAACGACGCCGGTGGTGTTCTCACGTATGCCAGCGCCGGCTCGCAGTTCGGGTATCGCACGCTGTTCTTGATGGTGCTCATCACGGTGGCGCTCGTCGTGGTCCAAGAGATGTGCTCCCGGCTCGGGGTGTTCACGGGCGAGGGTCTGGGGGGTCTCATCCGCGAGCAGTTCTCCGCACGCAGCACATACGGAGCAATGACTCTCCTGCTCATCGCCAACGCCGGCCTCACGGTGAGCGAGTTCGCCGGAGTCGGAGCGGCGATGGAGATCTTCGGGGTCTCCAAGTACCTCTCCGTCCCCATCGCCGCGGTGGCGGTATGGGGCCTGACCGTGCTCGGCACGTACTCCAAGGCCGAGAGGCTGTTCCTCGTCCTGGTCCTGGCGTTCCTCGCCTACCCGATCGCCGCCTTCTTGGGTCATCCCAACGGAAACGAGGTCATGAGCAACCTCGTCTGGCCGCACTTCCTGGCCACACATTCGTTCCTGGTCCTCTCGGTCGCCCTGATCGGGACCACGGTCACGCCCTACATGCAGTTCTACGTGGCCTCGGCCGTGGTGGACAAGGGGATCAAGCCGGCCGACTACCCGAGTGAGCGGATCGACACGGTGAGCGGTGCGATCTGGAGCGACGTCATCAGCATCTTCATCATCATCGCCACAGCGGCTGCCATCGGCGGTTCGGGTCCCTTGCAGTCCGCTCGCCAAGCAGCCGAGGCCCTGAAGCCGGTGGTGGGGCCCGCCGCTCCCGCACTCTTCGGGGTGGGCCTCCTCGGCGCGTCACTGCTCGCCGCATCTGTGGTACCGCTCTCGACCTCCTACGCGATCGCCGACGCGATCGGAGCACCGCGCTCGGTGTCGGCCAGCTTCCGGCAGGCGCCGCTGTTCTACTCACTGTTCACACTGCAGATCGTGGTGGGGGCCGGGGTCGCTCTCGCTCCCGGCAACCTGGTCGCCCTGGTCGTCAACGCCCAGGTGTTGAACGGAATCATCACGCCGATGTTGCTGACGTATATCTTGATCCTGGCGAATCGAAAGCGGGTACTCGGGTCTGCCGTCAACGGGCCGATCTTCAAGGCTGTCGCGACGGTATGCGTCGTCGTCGTCGGGGTCATGTCCCTCGTCGTGCTCGTTCAGACGGTGGCAGGCTTGTAATTGCGGCGATGCGCACCTTGCCACCCATCGCCGGGTGAATCGGGCTCAGCCGTCGGTCGCCACCGCCCGCAGTTCGGCGACGGAGTCGCGCATGATGGCAGCGAGGTCCCGGCCATCGTCCCTGCCGGCCCACCGCATGATGGCGACGCGCAACACTGTCATGCCGGCTTCGGCGGCCAGGGTCGCCCGCGGCTCGCTGACACCCCGCTGGCGCAGGGCGGCGGCAACCGCGGCGGCATAGTCGGCCAGCTTTGCCAGTTCGCGCTCTCGCAGCTCGGGGTTGGCGGCGATCACGGCCTGGCGTTGGCGGGCCAGGTCCCGGCGAGACTCGCCGAGCATGCCGGCGGCAGCGTCGAGTCCCCGGGAAACGGCATCGAGGGGGCCATCGGCCGCTGGCGCTCCGGCCACGCCGGCCACGATCCGCTCCCGGAGGAGAGCGGACCCACCGAAGAGCACCTCTCGCTTGTCAGCGAAGTGCCGGAAGAACGTGCGCTCGGTCAGCCCGGCCCGGGCAGCGACCTGGGCGGCTGTGGTCTGGTCGAATCCTCGCTCGGAGTAGAGGGCGAGAGCCGCTTCCTGCAGCCGCCCGCGGCTGTCTGGCTGCCATCGACCCATGTCCGCCATCCTAGGCGTTGACAGTGACTGACATCCGATCTATCTTGATAGCAGTCACTGACATCAACGTCTTCCCGGAGGTATCATCATGAGGATCTTTGTCACCGGCGCATCGGGCTGGATCGGTTCGGCCGTGGTGCCCGAACTGCTCGGAGCCGGCCACGAGGTGGTCGGCCTGGCCCGCTCCGAGGCATCTGCGCAACGGGTGGAGGCGGCCGGCGCCACTGTCCAGCGGGGCGATGTCGATGATCCCGACGGCCTGGCCGAGGCGGCCGCCGACTCCGACGGGGTGATCCACCTGGCCTTCCAGCACGAGTTGGCCTTCGGCGGCAACTTCGCCGCCGCCGCGGCGGCCGACCGACGGGCTGTGGAGGCCATGGGCGCGGCCCTGGTCGATTCCGACCGACCTTTCGTGCTCGCCTCGGGCTTGCTCGGGCTCACAGCTGGTCGGGTGTCTATTGAGAACGACGGGCTCGTGCCCAGCGCCGAGGTTCGGGCCAACCCCGCTGGGCGCCGTTCGGCAACCGCCCTGCTCACGCTGTCCCTGAGGGGCAGAGACGTCCGCTCGTCAGTGCTGCGTTTCCCCCCGACGGTCCACGGCGACGGCGACCACGGGTTCATGGCCACCCTCGTCGGTATCGCCCGCCAGCGGGGCGTGTCCGGGTACGTGGGTGACGGCGCCAACCGCTGGCCGGCCGTGCACCGCTCCGACGCCGCCCGCCTGGCCCGCCTGGCCGTCGAGGCCGCCCCCGCCGGCTCGGTCCTGCACGCGGTCGCCGACGAGGGCGTCCCCTTCCGGGAGATCGCCGAGGCGATCGGCCGTCACCTCGGCCTCCCTGCGGAGTCCGTGCCCCCCGCCGACGCCGCCGAGCACTTCGCCCACCTGGGCCACTTCGCCGCGATGGACAGCCCCGCCACTGCCGACGTGACCCGGGAGCTTCTCGCATGGGAACCGACCGGACCCAGCCTCCTCGAAGATCTCGAGCAGGGCCACTACTACCGCGACGTGTAGTTCCGAAGGTGTGCACCGCTAGGCCGGCCGCACGGTCCGATGGAACCAGCCAGAACACAGCGTCAGCCCCGTCGAGCGCATTTCCGGCCTCTGCGGTCTCGCCGTGTGACCGGATTGCGATCTCAACCCGCTCCCGCATCTGCCCCGCGGCCTCCGCCCAGAGACCCCGCGACACGGGTGGCCGGGCCGCTGTACTCGACTGCTGGCCCCAGCGGCTACTACGGCGAGGTTGACCGGTCGGGCACATTCGCCTGGTCGGCAGCGTCCGGTCTTCGTTCGGGATCTCAGGAGCTGACGGACATGGGCCTCTACCCTCCGAATACGCAACTGCCGTAATTGAGTTTGCGGCCCGGGAACTCATCCCAGATCGTGATCAGACCAACGATCCAAGGCTGCCCCCGACCCGGGTGGGTGGGACACGTGATCTACAGCCGTCCGAGTGAGTGGTGACCTAGCATCGCGCGGTGCGCACCCCGCCCGCCATTGCGATCATCGGAGCAGCTGCATTGTTGATGGCATTCATCGGGTACTTCCTAGTTCTGGCCGTGGTGCCGAGCCACACGTCTTGCCATGGAAGTGCTTCGACGGGCTACTGCGACGTCTCGCACGGACCATGGCCAATCGTGGGCGTGACCATTGGCTTGATCATTGGTGGGGTCGCAGCTTCTGTTGTGGTTCGCCGTCGAAGAATGCGGCCAAGCGTTTGAACCGCCGGGGTGTGAGTGCCAAGTACCGCAGCTGCCAACAGGACTAAAGCTGCAGCGGCCCGAGCGAGAAACCCAGATCTGTTGCAGATGGCACGCAGGTAACCAGCGGGAATTCGACTGCCCCCGTCGTAGTTCCAGCCGGCAAACAACCTCACCGAGCCACCCTATGCTGACTGACCCTCGTCACCTGAACGTCACTTCACACCGGAAGTGAGCGCTCCTGCTGGCGCTGGTTCAGCGATCAAAAGTGCGTGAGAGATCCAGGCCGAGGTTGGGCAGTGGCTTGTGAGTCGCGTAGCGATACAGGATCGTACGCATGTACATACCCGCCGCCGCCAGGTACATGGAGATAACAAAGAGGCCGATGACGCCAAGCACTGCTGTGGGCACGCCGATCAGCGGCGCACCAGCCACAGCGGTGACAACGCCAGCCACAATGACGGCCATGGCGAGCAGAATCCATCCGACGAACAACATCCCAAATCGTAGGGCTCCCCGGGCAATGGTCCCAAAGGTCGTCTTGATGAGGTGGGAAGACTGCTTGAGCGCATCGATCGGACCAACGTCCTCAAATGCCAGTACGGGAACAACCAGGAACGTTGCCACGGCCCAGGCCAATCCACCGAGCACGCCGAGCAACCTCCCGAAGATTCCGAGTCGGCTCTCGATGGCTTGGATAATCGTGCCGACCACGGCCGACAAGAGCGCCCAACTGAAAACGGCCCGGCGGCGGGACCATGCCATGGCGAGTGCGTTGCGGACGGTGATCTTGCGCCCCTCGATCTGCTCATTCGCAGCGAACGCCAGGGCCACGTTGAAGTACACGCCAACGAAGGTCGATGCCATGATGCCCGGGAACAGGTAGAACACCTCCCAGGGCGAGTGGCCATATGCCCGTATTAGCGGAAGCGCAACTGCGCCTGAAACAAGCAAGAACGCCACGGCCGACACAAGGCCCGACAGCACGGGAAGCCAGATCATCTCTCGGTTCTGACGGAACAAGCTGAACGACGCCCGAAGGACCTGCTTGCCGGTCGGTCCGCTCCCAGCTCGCGGCAAAATCGGCGACCCTGTTGCCGCGAAGCGGTGTTCGGTCCAGACCGCACCGTTCCAATAGCGGAGGTAGTTGCTGTCGCTGGGGTCGGGATACCAATCGGCAGGAGGCATGTCCATGGGTACCTACTCATGCTACCGGCGATCGTTGCCCATGACCCGTGAGCCGACGGCCGCCAAGGTGACCCTGTTCGCCGGGTCGGCGGCGATCTTCGGCACGAGTAGGGAAACTTCGCTGCGCTAGGTGTCCCGCTCAACAAGCGCCTGGGCCCACTCTGCCAGGGCCTTCTCCTCTGTGGAATGTCTGCCCACTGTGAGAGGAACACCCACACGATACGACTCTGCCCTGGTCATGCTGGCGGTCCCGACGAGTCGCAAAACGGCTTGGCCCTCCGGAGTTCTGTTCGATCCCCGAGCATTGACGTTGAATGCGTTGGGATTGTCACCGGCTATCTCAAGCAGGAGGCTGACCGCTTCGGGTTGCTGAGTCCCGGACGCACTCAGACGGCCGGCTTCGGCAAGAATACGGTCCTGAAGCTCACGGTCGCCGGGTCGAACCCGGGTGATGAACTTGACCACGCCGCCAAGGGTAGCCCTCCCCCACAGTGAAGCAACAGGGGTGACCTGGAACGCCGGACAGGTGAGACACTCGTGGCCCGGTTGGGTCACCTACACTTTCCTGACGTTCGGACAATCAGGGGAGGCGGAGCGTGATCATTCTTTTCGGTACTCGACGAAGGCGGACATCGCTCGGCACCGTGATGTTGCTCTGCCAGCGCTGCCAGCGGCCATCAGCCCATGCAGTCTTCAAGTTGCGCACGTGGTTCACGCTGTTCTTTATCCCTATATTCCCCATCAGCATCAAATATGCAACGGCGTGTCCAATGTGCGGCGCGGGAACCAAGATCGACAAGGCGCAAGCGGAGCATCTGGAGTCAGTCGCTGCTCAGAAGGCGGCGGCGCCGGCCGAGATGACCCCCGACGGCCCGATAACTCCATATCCCTCTGTGGAGGCCCCGATCCCGCTGCAATCGCCATCCGAGGTCGGAGCCGACAGCGAGCAGAACCGAACTGCATCAAGGCCGCCACTGACAGAACCTTCAATTGGCGAACCCCCAGCTCCTGGTTGGTGGTTGGCATCGGACGAGAAGTGGTACCCGCCGGAGCTTCATCCGGACGCTAGGTAGCGTCTCGATCTGTCCCCTAACGCTGCCGGCTGCGGTTCGATACGTCCGTCGTGAGTGGTCCGGGGCGCTTGCCGATCGCGAGCGTCCCGCTCCAGCACTTCGGGGCGGGCCGGCAGTACCGATCGGGCCACGAGATTCCCCGGATCCGTTGCAACCTCCGGGCATCCGAGCGCGTGTCTTGGTATGAGGGAGGGCATGGTGCTCGATGACGGCGGGTTCGACGATCTCTACCGCACGAGCCGGGACCGGCTCGCGATCCAGATCGCAGCGCTCACCGGCGACCCCTCGGAGGCGAAGGACTTCGTCCAGGAGGCGTTCATCCGTGCATGGAGCAAGTGGGACCGGATCTCCACCTACGACGACCCCGAAGGGTGGGTGCGTCGCGTGGCCTACCAACTGGCTGTCGGGCGATGGCGCCGGAGCAGGAAGTTCGTGCTCCGGTCCGCCGTGTCCCGGAGCAACGGTGACTCGCCGGGCGAGGGGCTGGGCGTGATCGACGCGCTCCAGACCCTGCCCGTGGCCGAGCGCCGGGCCATCGTCCTCCACCACGTCGGCGGCCTGTCGGTGGAGGAGACGGCCCGGGAGCTGTCGGCCCCGGTCGGCACGGTGAAGTCGTGGCTGTCACGGGGCCGTACCCGGCTGGCCGCCGAGCTCGGCCCGATCGAGGAGGGCGACCATGTCGGAACCCGCTGACGATCCCGGCCGCGTCGACAAGGTGCTCCGCCGTGCCGACTGGTTGCCGGCGACCGGCGAGTGGGCCGCCCCCTACGAGCTCCGGGCCACGGCGCGCCGCCGCACGGTCAGGCGCCGGGCCGGAGTTGCGAGCATCGGGTTCGTGGTGTGCGCGCTGGTCGTGTCCTTGCTGGTGCTGCAGCCGTCGTCCTCCCACACGGTGGTAGCCGGGGGGAAGGGCGGGTCCCGACCGGCCCAGGCCAGCTTCGTCTCGGTGAGGACCCCGGCCGCCCCTGCGCCTCCGGCGGCCACGACGGCGGGAGTGGCCGCGGCCGAGACCGCCTTCAGCGTGTCGCTACTGCGGCAGCTCTCGAGCGCCACCCCGTCAAACGCCAACATCGTGGTGTCGCCGTCGAGCCTGGCCATCGCGCTGTCGATGCTGGAGCTGGGGGCCCGGGGCGACACCGAGGCGCAGATCGCCGCGGCGCTCGGCACAGGGAGCCTGACCGCCGAGGACCAGGCTGCCGGTTGGTCGGCGTTGAGTGCTGAGCTGGCTGCCGAGGCCTCGGGCAGCATCGAGCTCAGCTCGGCCAACAGCCTGTGGTTGCAGCACGGGCTCGACGTGGCCCCGTCGTTCCTCATGGACCTCAGCCGCTACTTCGGCTCGGGGGTGTGGCAGGTGGACTTCGCCGACGATCCGGCCGGTGCGACGGCCGCCATCAATGCCTGGGTGGACAAGGAGACCCATGCCAGGATCCCGACGCTGTTCGCGCCGGGCCAGCTCCTCCCCAAGACGGTGTTCGTCCTGGCCAACGCCACCTACTTCAAGGGGGACTGGGAGCAGCCGTTCCCACCCGCGACCACCACCGCATCCTTCACCACGGCGGCGGGGGGAACCGAGACGGCCCAGTTCCTCCACACGCCTCCCAACGGACCGCTGGACGTCGATGCGTCGGTGGGGCCCGGTGCCGACGTCGTGCAGCTCCCCTACGTCGGGGGCCGGTTCGCCGCCGTCGTGGTCATGCCGACGGCGGGCTCGATCTCCGGGTTCGTCCACGGCCTGTCCGCGGCGAGCCTGGACCGCCTGCTGTCGGGCATGCAGGCCACGACGGTGGACCTGACCATGCCGTCGTTGTCGTTGGCCGACACAACGGACCTGATCCCGCCGCTCCAGGCCATGGGCATGACGGACGCCTTCTCGGAAACGGATGCCGACCTGTCGCGTCTGGTCCCCGGCTCCGCCGGCAGCATCTGGGTCCAGGACGTCACCCAGAAGGCCATGCTCGACGTGACGTCCTGGGGCACGGAGGCGGCGGCCGCCACCGGGGTGGTCGGAGTCGCGATGGCTGGGCAGCGGGCGGCCCTGTCGATCACCATCGACCATCCGTACCTGTTCCTCATCCGGGACCTGTCCACCGGGACGATCCTGTTCGCGTCGCAGGTGGACGACCCGGCGGCGGGATGACGGTCCCGCCTCGCTTCCGGCCCGGCCTGAGGTGCCCAGCGCATTCGCGTCTCTTGTCCGGGCGAATCGAGCTCCCCGGATCTCAACGGGGGCTGCCGGCCGGGCATCACGGGCACTTCGGGTCTCCGTGGGCGAGTGAGGTCTTGAACCCGTCACTGCCCGCGGTACCTGCCAGGACGGAGCGGCACGGGCACGACAATCGATCAAGCCAACGAACGACCCACCGGACAACAGATCACGACGACTGGCAGGGACACCAAGACTCAGGCAGCCAGGTGCCACCGGTCGCCGTGATACGTGGGGGCAGTGCTCTGCTTCGTGCTGGGACAGGGGGGTAGACAGAGGAATGCACCACATCAGGAAATCGTGGCTGACGGGGGCCGTTGCCGCGTGTGCTGCCCTTGCACTGTCCGCCTGCGGTGGGACGACTCGAACTGCCGAGCCGACCGTAGGAAGTCCAATGACAACGACAACGACTGTCCCGGTGGGGAGTTTCGGCCTGATTCCTGCTGCGCCACACATCACCGACCGAGTCGTTCTCGCCGAGTCCACTGTGCATGCCGGCACCACCATCGAAGGGACACTCGTGGTGACCAACGGGAATTCGGAGCCGGTGAACCTCACGCAAGAGTGTGAACCTGACTTTGCAGTGGCCATCAACAACGCGGTCATCAAGCAGGCGCCGGCGTTCGCGGCGGCGTGTAGTGCCCAGCCCCTGATCCTTCATCCCGGGATCAACCGCTTTCCCATCTCGGTGATCACGACGTACTTCGGCTGTCTCCAAGCCGGCGGGTCGTCCGAATCCTCGATGCCACGCTGCACGGCCAGTGGAGCGCCTGCTCTTCCGGCAGGGAGCTACCACACCGTGCTGTACGGAAGCGGCAACCTGTCGCTCCCCGAACCTGCATCCGTCACCGTGACGTTGACGGACTAGCCCGGAGATCGCCGCCACGCTTGCCGATTCGCCTACAAGGGTCCGGCTAGCGGCACTTCCGGCTGGTCGAGCGGTGGCTGCGGCACGGTGTCGTCGTCGTCGACGGCGATGCCGGCCTGCGACGGGCAGGCCGATCCGGCGGGCGGCATAAGGGGTCGAAGTCATATCGGCGACGGTCGACGCTTCAGGGTCGCCACCGAGGATTGTCAATAACTCGGAATGGCGTGCCAGCCGGTGTCGGGGTCCGGTCTGAAGTACACTTTCGCCTGCCGCGTACCTGACCCCTTCGGCCTCTCCGCCATCGTCCCTGCGCCGCGTGGAAGAAGTAGAGCCGGAGTTGTAGTTCAGAAATACTCCAAAGGGAGCAGGACGGGTACGAAATACCTGTTGGGGCTATAGCTCAGTCGGTTAGAGCGCAGCACTGATAATGCTGAGGTCGCTGGTTCGATTCCAGCTAGCCCCACCAGGTCAGGGGCACTTTCTCTAGTCCAGGAAGGTGCCAGTGTCCTACAGAAGTCCTACAAAGGCCCTGCGAACAGTAAAGTGGGGACATGGCGAGGACCAGCAGTACGAACCGACCTGGGACGATGCGGGAGCGCACGCCCGGCCACTGGCAGCTGCGTGCCTTTGCCGGACCTGACCCCGTGACCGGCAAGCCTCGCCAGATGGCCCGCACGTTCACGGGCAGCGAACGTGCTGCCGCCAAGGCGCTGAGTGCCCTGGTGGCGGAGGTCGGTGCCGGGACGTTCACGCGAACAAGTGCCACCGTGGGGCAACTGCTTGACAAGTGGC
>JBKQTE010000056.1:0-57832 GCA_052143315.1 Acidimicrobiales bacterium
CCGCCAGCCTCATGCTGGCCCAGGGGGTGCCGGTGAAGGTGGTCTCGGAAATGTTCGGCCACTCCTCCCCCACCAATCACACCTCCAATAGTCGGGCTGCCGGGCTTTGAACCCGGGACCTCTTGACCCCCAGTCAAGCGCGCTAACCAAGCTGCGCCACAGCCCGTCTGCTGAACCCCGGCGTCCGGCTCGTTGGAGCCACCCGACGGGTGGTCGTCTCCTCGTCCGCCTCCCGGGACCGCGTGATGCGGCCAGGACGGGTGAAGGAAGCGATCAGCAGCGCAACCTTAGTCGAGGCGACCGGAACGGAACGACGGCGGCCGGCGCCCCGGCACCCGGGTGGTCAGACGTGGTGGACGACCCAGGTGACTCCCTGGACCGCCCGGTAGACCAGGTAGATGACCGTGGCCACCAGCATGAGCTTGAAGTACCACGGCGTCTTCCGGTGCTCGAGCGGCTGGCGGCCGCACGTCGGGCAGTTCCCCTGGTCGGTCAGCTCCTCCTGCTCGAGCCGCTGGTCGCACTGCTCACACCAGGGCACGGGTCATCTCCGGCGTCCTCCGCCTCCGTTGGGCCCCTTGGCCCGGACCCGGAGCCGGATGGGGGTCGGGCCCAGCTCGAACCGCTCGCGCAGCCCCCGCTCCACGTAGCGGAGGTAGGTGGGCTGCAGCCGCCCGTTAGTGAACAGTGTGAAGGTGGGCGGGTCGATGGCCCCCTGCACGGCGTACTGGATCTTCGCCCCGATCGGTGGATGGGCCATCTGAATGGACTTCAGGGCCCGGTTCAGCTCACCGGTGGGGATGCGCGAGTGGTACGCCTCCTCGGCGGCGGCCACCGCCGGGAGGATCTGGTGGACCCCGAGCCCCGACAGGGCGCTGATCTTCAGGACCGGGGCGTCACCGAGGAAGGCCAGCCGGTCGCCGATGTCGACCAGGATGTCCGGCCGGTCCTCGACGGGGACCAGCTCCCACTTGTTCAGCACCACCACCGTCGGGCAGCCGGCGGCGCCCACCCGCTCGGCCAGCCGCTGGTCCTGGTGGGTCACCCCGGCGGTGGCGTCGATGATCAGCAGGGCGATGTCGGCCCGGTCGAGCGCCTCGAGGGCCCGCAGCACCGAGAAGTACTCGGTCCCTCGCTCGGTCCGGGACTTCCGGCGCATGCCGGCGGTGTCGATGAAGCAGACCGAGCCCTCCGGCGTCTCGACCACCGTGTCGACCGAGTCGCGGGTGGTCCCGGGGGCGTCGTGGGTCACCGACCGCTCGTCCCCCACCAACCGGTTGAACAGCGTGGACTTGCCCACGTTGGGTCGACCGACCAGGGCCACCCGGGGCATGGTGGTGTCGGCGACCTCTTCGCCCTCCCCCTCCTCGACGTCGGCCTCGTCCACCGGCCCGGGGGCGGCCACCATGGCGGTGTCGGGGAGCAGGCGGACCACGTCGTCGAGGAGGTCGCCGGTGCCCCGGCCGTGCAGGGCGCTCACCGGCCACGGGTCCCCGAGACCGAGGGCCACCGCGTCCCAGGCGTCGGACTCTCGCTGGGAGGAGTCGACCTTGTTGACCACCACCCGCACCGGGCGTCCCGACCGCTTGAGGAACCGGGCCACGGCCATGTCCTCGTCGATGACGCCCACTGTCACGTCCACCACCAGCAGCACGACGTCGGCCTCGTCCACCGCCCGCTCGGCCTGGGCGCTGACCTGGGCGTCCAACGGGTCGTCGCTATTCAGCCATCCACCGGTGTCCACCACCGTGAACGCGTGGCCGCACCACTCGGCGTCGAGCTCCTTGCGGTCGCGGGTCACTCCGGGCCGCTCCTCGACCACCGCCGCCCGCCGACCGACGATCCGGTTGACCAGCGTGGACTTGCCGACGTTGGGGCGGCCGGCGATGACCACCAGGGGGCGCTGGCGGGTGGTCATCGTGCCCCCCCGATGGTCACCGGCACCCGGAGGGACGCCGGGGAGGCCGTGGTGCATCCTCCCGACGGCGCCGATGTACGTCCTTCCAGCGCCCGGCGCAGCGAGAGCCCGTCGGTGGGGACGATCTCGACCGGCCGGGGCAGGTCGGTGACGGACAGGTCGTCGAGGAACCGGCCCTCCGACAGGCAGGCGTCGGGCAGCAGGTAGCGGTGGCCGGCGGGCTCGTGCTCGAGCGCCCGGGCAAGGTCGGTGCCGGTCATCAGGCCGGACACGCCGATGTTGCCCCCGAAGTACTCGTTCTTCACCGCGATGAGCCGGATGTCGTCCCGGTCGAGGGAGGCCACCAGCGGCGCCAGCACCCGCTCCCCGTACTCGCCGGTCAGGACGGCGATGGGGGCTCCCCCGTCGCCGGACGGCGTCGACGGGTCGGCCCGCTGGGCCCGGTAGCCGGAGGCCGGCGCCCCGTCGACCCAGGCGAAGAAGCCGGGTCGCACGCCGAGGGCGGCGTCCTCGTCCCCCCCGAAGGCCGCCTCGAACGCCCGGGCCATGCCCAGGCCGTTCTCGTGCTGGGGGAACCCCTCGTAGGTGGCCCGGGCCGGGAAGGGGCGCCCGGCCATCAGGTAGTACTCGTCGGCGGCGAAGACCATGCGCCGGCCGATGGCCTCCACGAAGGTCTGCTGCCACCGGTCGACGGTGTCGCAGACGGCGGCCGCCTCGGGCCGGGTGTGGGGCCGCATGGCCGCCTCGACGGAGAACCGGCTCACCCCCAGCGGCACGCAGGCCACCGTGGCCAGGCCCGGGTACCGGTCGAGCACCCCGGCCAGCGTGTCGTCGAGGATCGCCCCGTCGTTCCGGTCCGGGCACACCACCACCTGGCCGTGCACCTCGATCCCACCGTCGAGGAGGGCGCTCAGCCACCGGAGGCTGGTGGCGCCCCGCCGGTTCCGGAGCAGTCCGGCCCGCACCTCGGGATCGGTGGCGTGGATGGAGACGAACAGCGGGCTCAGCCGCTCGGTCAGCACCCGCTCGAGGTCCATCTCGGTGAAGCGGGTCAGCGTGGTGAAGTTGCCGTAGAGGAAGGACAGCCGGTAGTCGTCGTCCTTCAGGGAGAGGCTGCGGCGCATCCCCTTGGGCAGCTGGTGGATGAAGCAGAACTCGCAGTGGTTGTCGCAGGTCTGCACCCGGTCGAAGACCGCCGAGGACACCTCGACACCCAGTGGCTCACCGGGCTCCTTGCTGACCAGCACGGTGAAGGGGTCGTCGATCCCGCGGCGGCGGACGACGAGGTCCAGCTCGGGCTCGTCGACCAACAGGCTGTACTCGATCACGTCGCGCGGCGACCGCCCGTTGAGGAAGAGAAGCTCGTCCCCGGGCAGGAGCCCGGACAGCTGCGCCGGTGACGATTCGGTGACGGCGACGACCGAGGGCGCCGCCGTACCGCGGGGTACCGACATCCCACCAGGCTACCCGGTCGCCCACCGGCCCCCGCCGGCACCGTGGTCAACCCGGCCCGGCGGCCCGGCGGCCCGGCGGCCCGGCGGCCCGGTATCCTGGTCCGGTGCCTGTCGATCGAGTGCTGCTGGCCGAGCCGAGAGGCTTCTGCGCCGGCGTCGAGAAGGCGATCAAGGCCCTGGCCTGGATGGTCCGGGTCTTCGAGCCGCCCGTGTACTGCTACCACGAGATCGTGCACAACCGGCACGTGGTCGACCAGTTCCGCGCCCAGGGGGTGATCTTCGTCGACGACGTGGACGAGGTGCCGCCGGGCGCGCCGCTGATGCTGTCGGCCCACGGCTCGGCACCCGAGGTGGTCGACGCCGCCCGCGACCGGGGCCGGATCGTGGTGGACGCCGTCTGCCCCCTGGTCACCAAGGTCCACCACGAGCTGAAGGTCCGGGCCGGGAAGGGCTACACCGTCCTCTACGTGGGCCACCAGGGTCACGAGGAGGCCGTCGGCACCATGGCGGTGGCCCCCGGGGCGGTCCGGCTGCTCGAGACGGTCGGGGACGTGGACGACCTCGACGAGGCCACCGGCCGGGGCCCGGTGGCCCTGCTGGCCCAGACCACCCTCAGCCACGACGAGTGGGCCGACATCGTCGAGCGGGCCCGGCAGCGCTTCCCCGACCTGTGGATGCCCAACCGCAGCGACCTCTGCTTCGCCACCACCAACCGCCAGGCGGCACTGAAGGCCATCGCCGGCCAGGCCGACGCGGTGGTGGTCATCGGCTCGGTCAACTCCTCCAACACGGTGGCGTTGGAGAAGGTGGCCGTGGCCTTCGGCTGCGCCCGGGTCCTCCGGGTGAACGACGCCTCCGAGCTCCCCGACGACCTCTCGGGCACGGTGGGGGTGACCGCCGGCGCCTCGGCCCCCGAGGCCCTGGTGCAGGCGGTGGTGGCCCGGCTGGCCCCGGTGCACGGCGTCCACACCGCCCCGGTCACCGTGGAGGAGGAGTACTTCCCGCCACCCCCCGAGCTGCGCGAGATCCTCCGGGGCATGGAGACGGCGGTGTCGCTGCTGGCCGCCGCCCCGGCCGGGGTAGGGGCGGCGGGTGCGACCACCGTCCTGGCCGGCGACCGGGCCACGGCCGCCGCCGACGTGCTGGAGCGGCTGGCCGGATGAGCAGCCCGGCAACGACCCGGCGGTCACGGGCCGCCTGGTGACCACCTCCCCCGCCACCACCGACCTGACCGCCTCGCAGGTCGCCAAGGCCTTCAACCTGGGCGAGGTCGCCGGCCCGCTGACCGTGGTGACCGGCAGCGCCGCCCACCGGACCTGGCGCCTGGACACCTTCGGTGCCACCTACTTCGTCAAGCACTACGACCGCCCCTACGACATGCCCACCTGGTCCGAGTGGATGCGCACCATCCAGGGGTCGTGGGAGATCGAGAAGGCCGCCTTCGAGGCCGGGCTGCCGATGGCCACGCCGGTGCTGGCCCGCGGGGCCGCCTGGCCGTGGATCGACCTGGAGGTGGGCGACCGCCTGGCCACCGTCCGGGTCCACCAGTGGGTGCCGGGCAATCTGCGCACCGACCCGGCCACCGTCCCGATCGCCAGCCAGCTGGGCTCCTTCCTCGGCCGGCTCCACCGCCTGCTGCCCAGCTTGGACACCTGGCGGCGGAAGCCGGCCTGGCCCGACGACTGGGCCCGGGTGGTCCCCAACGGCGACGGATCCGACGGCACCTGGCGCCAGGGGTTCCGCGACGCCCTGCCGCTGCTGGAGGAGGCATCGGCCCGGTGCAAGGTGGCCGCCGCCGAGTCGTACCCGTTGGTGCGCACCCACCGCGACCTGCACTCCCACAATGTCATCGAACGGCCCGACGGGCAGGTGGCGGTGATCGACTGGGACGCCGCCTCGACGCAGCGGTCGGACTGGGAGCTGGTGGAGGCCGCCCTCGAGCTGGCCGGCTACCTGGCCGGTCCGCCCTCCCGTCCGGTGGTCGACGCCTTCGTGCACTCCTACCGGGAGGCCGGCGGGCCCACCACCCCGATCACCGCCTCCAGCTTCGCCGGGCTATTGATGTGCTCGCAGAACTGGCTGCACGTCAACCTGCGCCGCCTGACCGGTCGACCGGCCGGGGCCGGCTCCGGCAACGGGTCCGCCGAGCGGGAGGTCCGCATCTCGTTGGCGGCGGTGAAGCAGGTCATGGCCAACGTCGACGCCTGGACGGGGTGGTTCAGCTGAGCGGGCGCCCGGCGCGAGACTGGGTCCGATGACGCCGAAGTCCTTCACCCGCATGGACGCCTCGACCGCCGAGGAGTGGATGGCCATCGGTGCCGAGACGGCGAGGAACCAGGGCCGGGTGGCGGACAGGGTGCTGGCCATGCTCGAGTCCCTGGACGAGGTGGTGGACGGGTTCGCCGTCGACCAGCTCACCCACTGCCTGCAGACTGCCACCCGGGCCGAGCGGGCCGGGGCCGACGACGAGCTGATCGTGGCCTCGCTCTGCCACGACATCGGCAAGGCGGTGTCGGTCCCCAACCACCCCCGTATCGCCGCCGAGATCCTCCGCCCCTATGTCCGACCCGAGGTGACCGAGGCCATCCTGGCCCACCAGGACTTTCAGGGTCGGCACTACTACGCCCACTTCGACCTCGACCCCAACGCCCGGGACCAGTACCGGAACGAGCCCTGGTACCGCCTGGCGGAGCGGTTCGCCGACGAGTGGGACCAGGTCAGCTTCGACCCCGACTATCCCACCGAGCCGCTCAGCCACTTCGAGCCGTTGGTCCGGTCGGTGTTCGGCCGCCCCCACGGCATCTGATGGCCACCCAGCGGCATCGGTGGTTCACCGGCGCCGACAACCGGGAACGCCGCCGCCGGGCGGCGCTGCACCAGCTGGCTCTCGACACCGCCCGGGCCGACTTCGAGCGGCGCTTTCCGGACCCGCGCTTCGGCCCGGTGGTGGCGCTGATCGCCGCCTACGAGGAGGAGGCCAACCTGGGCGACGTGCTGAAGGGCATCCCCGCCGTGGTGGAGGGGCTCGAGGTCACTCCCCTGGTGGTGGTGGACGGCGGAGACGACGGCACCGAGCGGGTGGCCAGGGACGCCGGGGTCCACACCTGCGTGCTGCCGGTCAACCTGGGCCAGGGGGCGGCCCTCCGGCTCGGCTACCAGCTGGCCGTCGCCCACGGTGCCCGCTTCGTGGTGACCCTGGACGCCGACGGGCAGAACGACCCGGTGGAGATGGGCACCATGCTGGCGCCTCTGCTGGCCGACGACGCCGACTTCGTCATCGCCTCCCGCCGCCTCGGGGTCGACCAGACCACCGACCGCTTCCGGCGGGCCGGGGTCCGGCTCTACGCCGCGACCCTGAACCGCATCGTCGGCGGCCGGCTCACCGACACCTCCAACGGCTACCGGGCGTTCCGGGCCGAGCTGCTGGTCGACATCCTCCCCTACCTCCGCCAGGACCAGTACCAGACGGCCGAGGTGGTGATCACCGCCGGGCGTCGGGGCTGGCGCATCGCCGAGGAGCCCACGGTGTGGCACCCCCGGGCCTCGGGGGAGTCGAAGAAGGGCGGCAACCTCTTCTTCGGGCTCCAGTACGCCCGCGTCATCGCCACCACCTGGGCCCGAGTCAGCTTCCGGCCCCGCTCGCGGTAGCGACACCGCCGGGCCCCGCGGGCTCGGCGGCGGATGTTCACCGGCTCATCCGTCGCTCTCGGCCCGGTAGGCGTCGACCCACTCGGCCGGCACGGTGTCGGGAACCTCGAAGAGCGCCTGGGTGCGCCACGGCTCGGTGGCCAGTGTCTCCCTGGCGGTGGCGCGGGCAGAACGGGCGGCAAGGCGGCACACTGCGGTGACCAGGGTCACCACTCCGAACAAGAAGAGAATCAGCACGAGACGCCTCCAATCTGCTCGGAGCCCGTCAGCGGTGCACGCCCAGCCCGAGCTTGGTACCCTCCGACACCATCGTCATCCTCTCACCGGAGGGCTGCCAGGGTCCTTCGTCACATCGACGGCCCGGGCGGCGGAGCGACCGGCCCGACCGTCAGTACCGGCCGGTGGAGGCCACCGACCGGTCGTACAGCTCCTGGATCGAGGCGGTCAGCTCACTGGTCACCTGGTGGATCCGGCTGCGCGACACCCGTCCCCCCTCGGTCGGAGCCGGCGGGGCGATGGGCTGGCCCACCACCAGGTGGATCCGCCGGGGCCGGGGGATCCGCTTCCCTTTGGGCATGACCGAGGCCGAACCCCCGATGCCCACCGGGACGATGGTGGCTCCGGTGCGGGCGGCCAGGAAGGCCACCCCTTCGTGGAGGCCCTCCACCACCGGGCCGGTGCGCCGCTCCCCCTCGGGGAACTGGACCAGCACCTCGCCGGCGTCGAGCACCCGCTGGGCCAGTCGCAGGGCCTGGCGGTCGGCCGACTCCCGGTGGACGGGGAACGCGCCCACCGACCGCAGGAACCGCCCAAGCCGGGGATGCTTCCACAGGCTGTCCTTGGCCATGTAGTGGAGCTTCCGGTCGGTGACCTCGGAGGCCACGAAGAAGTCGATGAACGAGCGGTGGACCGGGGCGATGATCACCGGCCCGTCGGTGGGGACCAGCTCCCTCCCCTCCACCGTGGTCCCGAACAGCAGCCGGTTGAGGCCGTGGACCAGCAGGCGCAGGAGCCGGTATATGGGGGTGAAGCCGGTGTCCACCTCCGGTTCGTCGGCGGACGGCCCGTCGGCCCCCGGCGGGTCGGTCACAGCCATCCCAGCACCTCCTCCACCACGGCGTCGATCGGCCGGTCGGTGGTGTCGACGATCCTCGCCCCCTCGGCCACCTCCAGCGGGGAGACCGTCCGGGTACTGTCCAGCCGGTCACGGCGGGCCACGCCGTCGGAGCCCTCGTCGCTCCGCCGCCGGGCCCGCTCCTCCGGCGAGGCGGTGAGGTAGATCTTCAGCGACGCCTGGGGGAAGACCACCGAGCCGATGTCCCGGCCCTCCACCACCCCGCCGCCGTGGTCGGCCACCCACTGGCGCTGCCGGGCCACCAATGCCCGGCGCACCTCGGGGTTGGCGGCCACCGCCGAGACCGCCCGGTTGACCTCGGGGCTCCGGATGGCCTCGGTGACGTCGACCCCGTCGGTCACCACCCGGTCGCCCACCTCGATCGAGACCGAACCGGCCAGATCGGCCACCGCCCCGGCATCGGCCGGGTCGACCCCGTCCCGGAGGGCCGCCCAGGCCACCGCCCGGTACATGGCGCCGGTGTCGAGGCGCTCGAGCCCGAGCTTCCGGGCCACCCGGAGCGACACGGTCGACTTCCCCGCCCCGGCCGGTCCGTCGATGGCGATCACCCGGGGGGCCGGGTTCGGGTCGAGGCCGGTCATGCGTCCACCGTCAGGTCGTCGAGATCGTCGAGGAAGCCGGGGTAGCTGGTGGCCACCGCCTCCCAGCCGTCGATGGCCAGCGGCGCGGCTCCCGCCGGGCGGGCGGTGGCGGCCACCGCCGCCGCCATGGCCATCCGGTGGTCGCCGTGGGCATCGAAGGTCCCGTCACCGCTCCGCCGGAGCCCGCCGCCGGCCACCACCAGGTCGTCGCCGTCGACCCGGGCGGCCCCGCCCAGGGCGGTCACCATGGCGGCGGTCCCGGCCAGACGGTCCGACTCCTTCACCCGAAGCTCTCCCACGTGGCGGAAGCGGGTCTCCCCCGACGCCGTGGCCGCCGCCACCGCCAGGATGGGCACCTCGTCCAACGACGGGATCTCCTCCGCCTCCACCACCGTGCCCGTCAGGGAGGCGTACCGGGAGGTGATGGAGCCGAGCCCCGCCGACGCCGGTGCCACGGTGACGTCGGCACCCATCCGCTGCAGCACGCCCACGAACCCGGTGCGCTCGGCCCCCAGGTGGACGTCGGTCACCGTCACCCGGCTTCCGGGGACGACGGCCGCCGCCACCACCCAGAAGGCGGCCTGGGAGGGATCCCCGGGGACGGTCAGGGTGGCGGGCCGCAGCCGGCTCCGGCGCAGGCGGACGGTGCGCCCGGTCCCCGACGTCACCACCTCGATGTCGGCCCCCATGGCCGCCAGCAGCTCCTCGGTATGGGCCCGGGTGGCCACCGGCTCGTGGACCACCGTGTCGCCGTCGGCGTCGAGGCCGGCCAGCAGCACCGCCGACTTGACCTGGGCGCTGGCCATGGGTGGGGTGTACTCGATCCCGTGGAGGGCGCCCCCCTCCACGGTGACCGGGGGCAGGCAGCGCTCCCCCCGGCCGGTGACCCTGGCCCCCATGGCCGAGAGGGGGGTGGCCACCCGGTCCATGGGGCGGCGGCTCAGGGACTCGTCCCCCACCAGGGTGACGGTGAACGGCAGGCCAGCCAACAGGCCGATCAACAGCCGCATGCCGGTTCCCGAATTCCCCAGGTCCACCGGGCCGGTGGGGGCGTGCAGCCGCGACCGGCCCCCTTCGACGGTGACCGTCCCGCCGTGGCTCTGTACCCCGGCCCCGAGGGCCTCGACGGCCAGCCGGGTGCGGTGGACGTCGTCGCCGTCGGAGAGGCCGGTGATGGTGGAGGTCCCCTCGGCCAGGCCGGACAGCATCAGCGCCCGGTGGGAGATGGACTTGTCACCGGGGACCCGCACCTCGCCGACCAGCCGCCTCCCTCCCCCGACGGAGACCGTCCCGGTGGCCGCCCCGGTCACCGGCTGCTCCCCACCGGGGTGCTGGTGGCCCGGTAGCCCCCCTCGGCCAGGGCGGCCAGGAGGGTGGGCGCCGCCCCACCGTCGACCACCAGCACCAGGACCCCACGGTCGCCCTCCACCGAGTGGGCGATGTCGGCGTCGACCACGTTGACCCCGAGCTGGGCGGCCAGGGTGTAGATCTCGGCGAACTCCCCGGTCCGGTCGGGCACCGGCACCCGCACCTCCACCAGGTCCTCGGCCTGGGGCACCCGCTCGCCCAGGGCCCGCCGGGCCAGGGCCGCCCGGTCGAGGACCTCCAGCAGCGAGGTGTGGTCGTGCTCGGCCACCAGCCGGCGCATGTCGCCGAGGGCGTCGATCAACAGGTCGAGGGTGGCCACGATGGCCTCGGCGTTGTCGTCGCAGATGTCGGGCCAGATGGTGGGTGCCCCGGCGGCGACGCGGGTCATGTCGCGGAAGCCCCCGGCGGCCAGCTTCAGGAGGGGCCGGTGCTCCTCCCCCAGCCCGGCGGCCAGGTCCATCAGGGTGGCGGCGGTCAGGTGGGGCACGTGGGAGACCACCGCCACCAGGGCGTCGTGCTGGTCGGGGGCCAGGGCCACCACGTCGGCGCCCAGGTCGGCCAGGATCCCCCGGAGGCGGGTGTAGGCCAGGGGGTCGGTCTGGGCCGTCGGGGTGAGGACCCAGGTGGCCCCGACGAAGAGGTCGGCCGAGGCGCCGTCCACCCCCACCTGCTCGGAGCCGGCCATGGGGTGGCCGCCGACGAAGAAGGGGTGGTCGACCGAGGCCACCAGCGGCCCCTTCACACTGCCGACGTCGGTGACCACCGCGTCGGGGCGGCGGTCGGGGCGGGCCAGGAGCCCGGCGATCACCCCGGTGGCGGCGTGCACCGGGGTGGCCACCACCACCAGGGAGGCGTCGGGGTCATCGCCCTCGACGGTCAGGGCGCCCAGCTCGACGGCCCGGGCGGCCACCCCGGGGGCGGCGTCGACCCCGCTGACGTGCCAGCCCCGCTCGACGAGGGCCATCCCCACCGACGCTCCGATCAGCCCGGTCCCGACGATCATGGCCCGGTCGGGCCGGAGGCCGCCTCCGTTGGGTGTGGGGGACCCGTCGCCGACCTCAGTCGGGGAGGTCGTCACGGAGTCCCCTGGCGCCCTCGAGGTAGACGTGGTGCATGTCGCTTCGGGGTCGCGACGTCTCCACGTGGAGCATCACCCGGATACAGCGGGGCACCGAGCCGACGATGGCCAGCTCGCGGGCGCAGATGAGGGGCACCGCCCCCAGGCCGATGCTGCGGGCGGCCGTGGCCGGGAAGGTGGAGACGACGTCCTCGGTGGCGGTGAACAGGATGGAGATGATGTCGTCCTCGTCCAGCCCGTTGCGATCGAGGATCTGGCGGAGCAGCTCCACCACCCGCTCGCTGATGGACTCCACGGTGTCGGCGTCGACCGTGGTCGCGCCGCGGATGGCTCGCACGGACGTAGGCACAGCCTGGCATGTTAGTCAGGGGCCGGAGCAGGGTCGTCCCTGGGTACGGCGGCCGCGGCCAGCGCGCGGACCTCGTCGATGGTGAGGAGGCGCCACTCCCCCGGGCCCAGCGTGGGGTCGGTGAGCGGGCCGATGCGGGTGCGGACCAGCCGCACCACCGGGTGGCCCACCGCCTCGCACATCCGCCGGACCTGGCGGTTCCGGCCCTCGTGGATGACGATCCGCAGCAGCGACGGCGCCACCACCGCCACCCGGGCGGGGGCGGTCATCCCATCGTCGAGCTCGATCCCGTCGCGCAGGCGCCGGACGTCGCCGGCGGTGGGCACCCCCTCCACCTCCACCAGGTACTCCTTGGGGACCCCGAACGACGGGTGGGTGAGACGGTGGGCCAGCCCACCGTTGTTGGTCAGGATCAGGAGGCCCTCGCTGTCCATGTCCAGTCGGCCCACCGGGAAGACACGGGGCTCGGCGGGCACCATGGTCACGACGGTGGGCCGGCCGTGGGTGTCCTCGGCGGTGCTCACCACCCCGGCCGGCTTGTTCAGGAGGTAGTGGACCAGGCCCGGGACGACCGGGAGCGGCACGCCGTCCAGCTCCACCTCGTCGACCGACGGGTCGATCCGCCGGCCCAGCACCGGGATCTCCCCGTTGACGGTGACACGCCCGGCGGTGATCAGGTCCTCGCACACCCGTCGGGACCCGAGGCCGATGCGGGCCAGGACCTTCTGCAGCCGCTCTCCCCCACCCAGGGGCTCCGCCTGGACGTCAGCCATCGACGACCGGGCGCATCCGCTCCTCGAGCTCGCCGACGGCCTCGGGGCCGGGAAGGAGGTCCGCCACCGGTGGCAGCTGATCGACCCGGTCGAGCCCCAGCCGCTCGAGGAAGGCGTCGGTGGTGGCGTACAGCACGGCCTGGCCGGGCCCGGTGGCCCGCCCCACCGGGCAGATGTAGCCGCGGTGTTCGAGCAGCCGGACCACCCCGTCGACGTTGACCCCTCGGAGGGCGGCGATCTGGGCCCGGGACACCGGCTGCTTGTAGGCCACGATGGCCAGGGTCTCGAGGGCGGCGGCCGACAGGCGCGACGACACCCCCACGTTGGCGAAGCGCTCCACGTAGGGGGCGAGGTCCGGATGGGTCTGGATCCGGAAGCCACCGGCGATCCGGGCCACCTCGAAGCCGCGGTTGCCGGCCCGGCACGACTCGGCCAGCTCGTCGCAGAACGGGCCCACCTGCTCCACCGGGATCTCCAGCAGCTCGGCCAGGAGCCCCGGCGGCACCGGCTCGACGGCCACGGTCAGCACGGCCTCGATGGCGCGGGCCTGGTCGGAGAGGGGCATTCAGCCCTCGTACTCGTCGTACTCGGCACCGGCCAGCACCGGCACCTGGGAGCCGGCCACCCACTCCACCTCGAGATCGCCGAAGGTGTGGCCCTGGTCGAGCGAGATCCGTCCTTGCTTGCACAGCTCCAGCAGGGCCAGGAAGCGGACGATGATCTCGATCCGGGTGCCCAGGTGACGGGTGAGCCCGCGGAAGGTGGCCCGTCCCTCCAGTGGCAGGCGGACCTCCAGCTCGCTGACCGCCTCGGACACGGTGACCGCGTCCACCGTGACGTGGTAGAGGTCGACCGCCGGGACCGGCTGGGCGGCGGTGGCCCGGAGGTAGGCGGCGGCCACCTGCTCGGGGGTGATGCCCGCCAGCAGGTCAGGGGCGTGGACCACGAACCCGTCGTCCAGGCCGGCGGTTCGCGGCACCGCCCGGGCCGCCCGCTCGAAGAGGACGGTGAAGCTGTCGGCCGCCGCCGCGTAGGCCTGGCACTCGAGGAGCCGGGCGAGGAGCAGGTCCCGCTCCTCCCAGCCGATCAGCTCCTCGTCGGGTTCGACGTCGTCGGGCCCCGGCAGGAGGCGACGTGACTTCAGCTCGACCAGCACCGCCGCCACCACCAGGAACTCCGAGGCGGTGGCCAGGTCGACCGACTCCCAGCCGGCCATCTCCGTCACGAAGGCATCGACCACCGAGGCCAGAGGGATGTCGTAGATGTCCAGCTGGTGGGTGGTGACCAGCTGGAGCAGGGCGTCGATCGGCCCCTCGAAGGCGGGAATGGAGACGGTGGCGGGCACGGCCCCGACGATACCGGGTGGGCGGGAGCCCGCCGTGCACCTCGCCGGTGCCGCATACGATGACCGGCTATGTCGAAGGTTCTCTCCGGTATCCAGCCCAGTGGCGATCTCCATCTGGGGAACTACCTGGGGGCGATCCGGACCTGGGTGGCGGACCAGCGCACCCACGAGGCCACCTACTGCGTGGTCGACCTCCACGCCCTCACCCTCGACATCGACCCGGCCGAGCTCCGGACCCGCACCTACGAGACCGCCCTCGACCTGCTGGCCGCCGGGCTCGACCCCGACCGCTGCACGCTGTTCGTGCAGAGCCACGTCCCCGAGCACCCCCGCCTCACCTGGCTGCTGGAGTGCACCGCCACCATGGGGGAACTGGGGCGGATGTTGGCCTTCAAGGAGAAGTCCGAGGGCCAGAAGTCGGTCCGGGCCGGCCTGTTCACCTACCCGGTCTTACAGGCCGCCGACATCCTGCTCTACGACACCGAGCGGGTGCCGGTGGGCGAGGACCAGCGCCAGCACATCGAGCTCACCCGCCAGCTGGCCCTCCGCTTCAACGCCCGGTACGGGGAGACCTTCGTGGTGCCGGCGGCGGCGGTGCCGGCGCTGGGAGCCCGCGTCATGGACCTGCAGAACCCGACCCGGAAGATGTCCAAGTCGGTCAGCTCCCCGCTCGGTACCGTCCTGGTGCTCGACTCCCCGGACGAGATCGTCCGCAAGGTGCGCAGGGCGGTGACCGACACCGACGGCGAGGTCCGCTACGACCGCCAGGCGAAGCCCGGGTTGGCCAACCTGATCGAGCTCCTGGCGGTGGCCACCGACCGCTCCCCCGTCGAGGTGGCCGGCTCCTACGACCGCTACGGCGACCTGAAGCGTGACGTCGGCGAGGCCCTGGTCGAGCTGCTCCGGCCGCTCCAGCAGCGGCGGCGGGAGCTGGCCGCCGACCCCGGGGCGGTGGCGGCCCTGCTGGCGGTGGGGGCCGACAAGGCCGGTGCCGTGGCCTCGGCCACCTACCGGCGGGCCGCCGACGCCATGGGCCTCCTCAGCCCGGGCTGAACCGGTCGGGGGCCGACGACCGCCGCGCCCGGCGGCGGACGCCGATCCACTCGGCCACCGCCCAGCCGACGACGGCGGCACCCGTCACCCCCGACACCGCCGACCCGACCAGTGCCGGTGCGGGCCGGTAGGTGAAGGTGACCACGTAGGTGCCGGAGGCGAGCGCGACCTCCTGGACGGCACCGGACCGGCGGACGGTCACCGGGCTGGGTGCCCCGGTGGCCCGGCCCGACCTCGGGTCGACCGGCTGGACGGTGGCGCGCCACCCGGTGGTCCACGCCACGCTGCGCACCAGCCCGATCGGCCCGGCGGCGTGGACGGCGATCCGCTGCGAGCCGCCCGGCGACGGTGCCGGGGTGTGCACGGCGGTCCCCGTCGGGGCCGGGCCCCCGGACAGGCCGACAGCCCATGCCCACCCCATGGCCTGGGTGTTGCGGAACACACCGAACGGCCCGATGGAGCCGGTGAACACCCAGTGCGGGGCGGCCACCCTTCCCTGCAGCCGGCCGTTCAACCGCACGCTGCCGCCCTCGAGCGTGGTGACGGCGGGCACGCCCACCGTCACCGACCGGGTGCCGAGGTTCTCCACCACCAGGCCGCCGGCCGGGGCGGCGGCGCCGACGGTGAACGAGATGGCCGCCCCGGCCACGCCGCCGCCGTGGACCGACGAGGCCGGCAGCCACCGGGTGCCCCCGGACGCCCCCACCAGCCCGACCCGGACGCCGCCGGCATCGCCCGACAGCACCGGGACGGTGCCGTGCTCGACGGTCAGGACCCCACCGAAGTACCACTGCCGGGACGCCGTCGGGGCGACCGGCTGGTGGTTCAGGGACGGGTCGGCGTCGTCCACCGGGTCGGTGGGGGCCGCCGGGTACTGGATGGCCGACGGGGCGCTGGTCGAGGGGGTGACGAAGTAGCCGGGCAGCGAGAGCAGTACCCGGGTGTTCAGCCGGTCCCAGGTCGGCCCGGCCAGGGTGGTCGGGTCGAGGTCCTCCTGGTCGTGGGCGCCGGTGGCCGAGTAGTAGCCGTTGTCGACCAAGGCCGCGTAGCCCTGGGAGCTGGCCAGCTGCCGGGGCACGTTGAGGTCGGTCTGGCCCATGTCGACGAGGGGGACGGCGTCGAAGTAGTCGGGGTCGTAGATGGCGAACCGGCCGTCACCGGTGGCCGACGCCAGCTGCCCGGCCGTCGGCCCGCTGGCGTGGGCCACCGCGGAGGGGACCGGCGGGTGCACCGACCCCAGGGCGAACAGACCCAGGTCCACCACCATCACCACCGCCAGCAGGCGGCGCAGCGTGGCCGGCCCGAAGTGGCGCTCGGTCAGCACCACCCAGGTGGCGGACCCGGCGATGCCCAGCTCCAGGGTGGCGAGCACCGCCAGCCGCCGTTGGTCGGAGCGGCTGATGCCGTAGACCTGGCCCAGGGCGTGGATCAGCGTGCCGGGCACCGTCCACATCAGCACGCACACCGCCGCCACCAGGGCCACCGGCAGGCAGGTCAGGACGACCTCGACCCGGCGGCTCGGGGTGCCACGGTGGCGGCGGTGGCGCGGCCCGACGGGCTCGCCCCCGTCCCGGCGGTCGAGGAGCACGTGGACCCACCAGCCCAGCAGGACGGCCAGGGAGAAGTCGACCAGCAGCAGGTTCCGGTTGAGCAGGCGTTGCCCGTTGAGGCCCGGGACGAGATAGAGGAGGTGGCCGAAGGGGGTGGCGCCACCGAGGGCGGCCAGCACGCCCACCGCCATGATGGCGTACCAGATCCACCACTGCCCGGACTCCGGGCGCCGGCGCCACCGGGCGGCCAGCAGGGAGGCGGCGGCGATGGCGGCCAGGATGCCCACGTAGCCGGACACCTCGGGGAAGTTGTACTCCCCGACGAAGTTCCCGGTGGCGCTCTGATTGGTACCCAGGGCGAAGGGCGAGACCAGCAGGGCCAGGGAGCGGGGAGGGAGCGAGCCGCTGATGAAGAAGGCGTACCCGCCGTTGTTCCGCTGGGACTGGGCCACGAAGGCCAGCCCGGGGACCAGCTGGGCCGCCCCCAGCGCCACTCCGACGGCCACACCGGCCACCATCGACACCAGCGACCGCACCGACCACGCCCGGTTGGCCCGGCTCACCAGCCGCTGGCTCCAGAGGCGGTAGACGAGGTAGAGGACACCCAGGGTGGCGCCGTCGATGAACGACTCGGGCCCACCGGCCAGGATCGACATGCCGGTGCTGACGGCCAGCAGGCCGGCCCACCACCGCCGGTGCCGGCGCCACCGACCGGTCGGCTCCGGTCCGGGCGGCGGGGTGGTCAGGGCGTGGACGGCCAGCAGCATCCACGGCACCCAGGCGGCACCCTCGATGAGGTCGATGTGGACCAGCTGGACGTTCATGAAGCCGGCGAAGACGAAGGCGGCGGCGCCCATGGTGGCGGCGAACGACGACACCTGCAGGCGCCGGAGGAACAGGTACATGCCGGCCAGGGCCACGTCGTAGGCGAGGGCGAGGTTGAGCGTCCAGGCCACCTCCGACGGCAGCACGGCGAACAGCCAGGTCGTCGGGTAGGCGGCCCCGGCGTTGAACCCCCCGAGGAGCGGGGTGCCGCTGTAGAGATAGGGGTCGAGCAGGGGCGGGACCCCGCCGCGCAGGTCGTGGCCCACCAGCACCCGGAGCGGGAAGTTCTGGATGAGGTCGTCCCCGTCGAGGAACACCCGGCCGAACAGGAGCGGCGCCCCGAAGGCCACCAGCGGCACCAGCAGGAGGATCACCAGCGTCGGGTGGCTCCTGACCCATCGGAGGGCCACGGCCACCGGTGGCGCTCCGATGGGTGTCGGGGCCCCGGGGCTCACCACCGCGTCGACGCCGGGGAGCCTCCGGTCATGGGGCCGGCCGCACCGCTCACACCAGCAGGCCCGACCACCAGGTGATCAGGTGGTCGATGAGCTC
Organism: Acidimicrobiales bacterium; assembly: GCA_052143315.1. GTDB lineage: Bacteria > Actinomycetota > Acidimicrobiia > Acidimicrobiales > RAAP-2 > DASZIT01. The sequence continues at coordinate 17,630 of JBKQTE010000056.1, forward strand.
GGACCATTGGTTGCGGAACAGCAGGATCAGGATGAAGGGGAGGAGCATCAGCGCCGGCTGCAGCCGGTAGTACTCCGACAGGTGCCGGGCGGGGATGAACCGTTCGAGGATGGCGGCGCCGTCCAGCGGCGGGCACGGGATCAGGTTGAAGGTGCCCAGCACGATGTTGGCGATGCCCCCGATGAAGAGGACCTGCTCCAGCAGGGTCGGCGGGTAGACGCCGTACTGGTGGACGAACTGACGGACCCCGACCGGGGTGGCCAGCACGAAGGCCACCCCGAAGGCGGCGGCCAGCACGTAGTTGGTGGCCGGCCCCACCAGGGAGACGATCACCGTGTGGTTGCGGGGGCTGCGCAGCCGGTTGGTGTTGACCGGCACCGGCTTGGCCCAGCCGTAGGCCCCGAGGCCGGACAGGGAGAGCACGGCCGGCACCAGCAGGGTCCCGATGGGGTCGACGTGCTTGACCGGGTTGAGGGTGAGGCGCCCCGCCCGCTTGGCGGTGTCGTCCCCGAAGGCCAGGGCGACCACTCCGTGGGAGATCTCGTGGAGGATGATCGACGGGATCAGCAGCAGGAAGTAGATGATCTCGAAGCGGGTGAGCCGGTGGGTCACCAGCAGGATGAGCACCACCACCGCGCCCGCCGCCACGATGAGCAAGGTCCGCTGGGCGGGCGTCAGGCGCCGCGTGGGGCCCGAGCCACCCCGGTAGCCGCCGAAGGCCATCGCGTCCGGCCGCTCAGTGCCGGTTGGCGTGGTTGATGCAGAAGCGGGCGGCCGGCATGGCCTCGAGGCGGGCGGGGGTGATCGGCTCGCCGCAGACCTCGCACGTCCCGTAGGTGCCGTCGGCCAGCTTGGTCAGGGCGTGGGCGACCTCGTCGAGGGACTCCTGCAGCTGCAGGGCCAGCACCTCCGCCTCACCCCGCTCGGCCGTCACCTGGCTGGAGTCGGCGAAGTTGGGGTCGTAGGCCAGCCCGCTGCCCCCGTCGGCGAAGCCGAGCTCGGTCAGCTGGGAGCCCAGCTGGGCGCGCTCCTCTTCGAGGAGACGGCGGTAGTCGACGGTCGGGGCGTTGCCTGGCACGGGACAGATCCTACCTGGCCTGGTGGGCACCGGCCCGCGGGTGGGCAAGTTCGTAGGAGGTCCGCAGGTGCTCGGCGCTCAGTCGGGTGTACAGCTGGGTGGTGGTGATCGAGGCGTGCCCGAGCAGCTCCTGGACGATCCGGATGTCCGCCCCGTGGGCCAGCATGTGGCTGGCGCACGAGTGCCGGAGGACGTGGGGGCTGACCACCGCCGACAGCCCCACCCGGTCGGCGCGGCGCTTGAGGATGGCCCACGCCCCCTGCCGGCTCAGCCGGCCTCCCCGGCTGTTCAGGAACACCGCCTCCTCGTCGTCTCGCGACCGCCACCGCTCGGGGGTGACCAGGGGCCGACCGATCGGGGAGAGCCAGACCTCCAGGCCGTTCCGGGCCACGCTCCCCAGCGGGACCAGGCGCTCCTTGGACCCCTTGCCGAAGACCCGCAGGAGCCCGTCGTCGTCCCGAAGGTCCAGGAGGGACAGTCCGACGATCTCCGATATCCGGGCCCCGGTGGCGTAGAGGAGCTCCAGCAGGGCCCGGTCCCGGAGGTCGAAGGGCTCGGTGCCGGAGATGGAGTCGAGCAGCCGGACGGTCTGCTCCTCGTCGAGGGCCTTGGGCAGCCGGCGGGGCAGCTTCGGCGACTGGAGGTCCAAGGTCGGGTCGGCGGGGATGGTCCCCTCGTCGACCAGGAAGCGGTAGAGGCCCCGCAGGGCGGTGACGGTCCGGGCCATCGACGACGGGTTCCTGCCGACCCCCCGCAGCTCCGACAGGTAGCGCTCGATCTGCTCCGGCCGGGCGGTGCGGGGATCGACGCCGGCGTCGGCGGCCCACCCCTCCCAGACCTGGAGGTCGCGCCGGTAGGACACCAGGGTGTTGGGCGACCGTCCCCGCTCGACGGCCAGCCACGACAGGTACTCCTCGGCGCCGTCGGAGAGCGGGGCCCCCCGGCGCCGCGGCGCCACCCGGTCAACCACGGTCGACGCCAGCCAGCCGGCGCCGGGCCAGCCCCACGCCGAGGATGGTGGCGGCGTCCACGATCGACCCGTCGTCCACCATGGCGTCGAAACGGGGGAGGGTGATCTCCTCCACCGTCATGAAGCGCTCCTCGGTCCCGTGCCGGTCGTGGTCGACCTCGGTGAGGTCGGTGCCCAGGTAGATCGACGTCTCCTCGTCGCAGAAGCCCGGGGTGTTGAGGCACCGGGTCAGCAGCGTCAGCGAGCCGGCCGCCCGCCCGATCTCCTCGGCCAGCTCGCGGCCGGCGGTGGTCTCGTGGGCCTCGCCGGCCACGTCACAGGTGCCGGCCGGGATTTCGAACAGCCACCGCTCCACCGCCGGGCGGTACTGGCGCACCAGCAGCACGCCGCCGGTGGCGGTGACCGGCACGACCGCCACCGCCCCGGGGTGGCGCACGATGTCTCGCTCGAACTCGGCGCCGTCGGGGTCGACGAAGGTGGACCGGACCACCGAGATGAACCATCCCCGGTGCAGCTCGGTCTCCCCGGTCTTCCGGAACCCCGGCGGCCCGGCCGTCTCGTCCGACACCACGGCGTCAGTCGAGGTCGATCAGGTGGGGGTCCCGTCCCTCGGCCCGGGCCAGCGACGCCCCGACCAGCGCCCGGAAGAGCGGATGGGGCTGGTCGGGACGGCTCTTGAACTCCGGATGGGCCTGGGTCCCCACCCAGAAGGGGTGGTCGGGCAGCTCGATGAACTCCACCAGCCGGCCGTCGGGCGAGGTGCCCGAGCAGACCAGGCCGGCCTCCTCCAGCCGCGAGCGGAAGCGGGGGTTGACCTCGTAGCGGTGGCGGTGGCGCTCGGAGACCATCTCGGTGCCGTAGGCCCGGGCCACCTGGGACCCGGGGAGGAGGCGCGCCCCGTACGACCCCAGCCGCATGGTCCCGCCCATGTCGACCACGTCGCTCTGGTCGTCCATCAGGTCGATCACCGGGTAGCGGGTGGTCGAGTCGAACTCCCGCGAGTTGGCGCGCTCGAGGCCGGCCATGTTCCGGGCGGCCTCGATGACCATCACCTGGAGCCCGAGGCACAGGCCCAGCAACGGGATGTCGTGGAGGCGGGCGTAGCCGGCGGCGGCGATCTTCCCCTCGATCCCCCGCTCCCCGAAGCCGCCCGGGATGACCAGGCCGTCGTAGTCGCGGAGGCCCTCGTGCTCCAGGAGGTTGGGGACGGTGGCGGCCTGGATCCACTCGATCTGTACCTTGGCCCCGTGGTGGAACCCGGCGTGGCGCAGCGACTCCACCACCGAGAGGTAGGCGTCGGGGAGGTCGACGTACTTGCCGATGATGCCGATCCGCACCGGGCGGTTGGCCGACTGCACCTGGTCGACCAGCCGCTCCCATCCGGAGAGGTCGATCGGGTGGGTGGCCTCGTCGAAGCGGAGCAGCCGGAGTATGTACCGGTCCAGACCTTCTTCGTGGAGCACCAGGGGGATCTGGTAGATGTTGGCGGCGTCGATGGCCGAGACCACCGCCTCCATGGGGACGTCGCACTGGAGCGAGATCTTCTGCTTGAGGTCCTCGGAGATCATCCGGTCCGAGCGGCACACGATGACGTCCGGCTGGATCCCCCGGCTGCGCAACTCGGTCACCGAGTGCTGGGTGGGCTTGGTCTTCTGCTCCCCCGACGGGCCCAGGTAGGGCACCAGGGTCAGGTGGACGTAGCAGACGTTCTCCCGTCCGACGTCGCGCCGGAACTGCCGGATGGCCTCGATGAACGGCACGATCTCGATGTCGCCCACCGTCCCGCCCACCTCGACGATGACCACGTCGACGTCGTCGGTGCCGAGCCGCTTGATCCGCTCCTTGATCTCGTTGGTGACGTGGGGGATGACCTGGACGGTCTTGCCCAGGTAGTCGCCCCGGCGCTCCTTGGCGATCACCGACGAGTAGATCCGGCCGGTGGTGGCGTTGGAGTCCTTGTGCAGGTTCTCGTCGATGAACCGCTCGTAGTGCCCGAGGTCGAGGTCGGTCTCGCCGCCGTCCTCGGTGACGAACACCTCACCGTGCTCGAACGGGTTCATGGTGCCGGGGTCGACGTTGATGTACGGATCGAGCTTGCACATGGTCACCCGGAGGCCACGGCACTTCAGGAGACGGCCCAGCGAGGAGGCGGTCAGCCCCTTGCCCAGGGAAGAGGACACGCCGCCGGTGAAGAAGATGAACTTGGTGCCGCCCCCCCGGTCGGTACCGGGCCTCAACACGTGGCCGGACACCGGGGAGCCGGGTGCGGGAGGAGCCCCGGGAGGTGGTCCGACCGCCGCACCGTCCGGGGACTCTGGCAGTGGGCCTTGCGGGTCGGGCACCTGCCGAGGATAGCGGAAGCGGTGCCGCCACCCGGCGGACCCGCCGCCGCCGGCTCAGTCCCCGTGGACCGACCGCTCCCGGCCGGCGACGTCGAGCAGCTCCCGGGCGTGGGTGCGGGCCGCCTGGCTGTCGGGGCTGCCCGACAGCATCCGCGACAGCTCCACCACCCGGTCCTCCTCCCCCAGCGGCGTCACCTCCGAGCGGGTCCGACCTCCGGCCTCGGTCTTGCGCACCAGGAGGTGGTGGTCGGCCTGGGCCGCCACCTGGGGAAGGTGGGTGACCACCAGGACTTGCGACCGGCGGCCCAGCGCCGCCAGCGCCGCCCCCACCGCCGAGGCGGCGGTGCCGCCGATGCCGGCGTCCACCTCGTCGAAGACCAGCACCCCCGGCGAGTCGGTCAGGGCCAGCCGGACGGCCAACATGGTGCGGGCCAGCTCCCCGCCGGAGGCCACCTTGGCCAACGGGAGGAGCGGCTCCCCGGGGTTGGCCCCCAGCAGAAAGCCCACCTGGTCGGCGGGGCCGTCACCGTCCACCACCACCTCGAAGCGGGCGGACCCCATGGCCAGGGTCCGCAGGGTGGACTGGATCTCCGCCGCCAGGGCCGGGGCGGCAGCCCGCCGGGCCGCCGCTACCACCGCCTCGGCCCGGTCCAGGTCCGCCCGGGCGGCGGCGATGTCGGTGTCCAGCACCGCGGAGCGGTGCTCGCGCTGCTCGATGTCGGCCAGCTGTCGCCCGGCCTCCTCGGCGAAGGCCAGCACCTCCTCGAGGGTGGCGCCGTACTTCCGCCGGAGCTCGTGCAGCCCCTGGCGGCGGTCCCGCACCCCGGCCAGGCGTTCGGGGTCGTCGTCCCAGGTCTCCACCACCGACCGCAACTCCACGGCCAGGTCGGACAGCTCGGCCATCGACGCCCGGACCCGGGCGTCGAGCTCGGCCAGCGGAGCCTTGCCGGCCAGCACCCCGGACGCCTCGGCCATCCGGTCGAGGGCGCTGGACCCCGGGGACTCCGACAACGCTTCCAGGGCGGCGGCCGCCGCCTCCCGCAGGGCGCCGGCGGCGGCCAGGCGCTCCTCCTCGGCCTCGAGCCGGCCGTCCTCCCCCGGGTCCTCGATGGCCGCCGAGCCGATCTCGTCGATCTGGTAGCGGAGGAGGTCCGCCTCCCTGGCCCGCTGCTGGGCGTCCCCGCCCAGGGAGGCCCGCTCGGCGGTCAGCGCCCGGAGGCGGGCGGCGGCGCCCCGCAGCTCCGACAGGTCGATCCGCCCGTAGTGGTCGAGGGCCTGGCGCTGGGCAGCGGCCTGGACCAGGGAGCGGTGCTGGTGCTGCCCGTGGAGCTCGATCACCGACGCCGACGCCTCGGCCAGGGCCCCCATCGGGGCCATCCGCCCGTCGACCCAGGCGCGGGACCGGCCGCCGGCGACCACCGACCGGGACAGGATCAGCTCGTCAGCCTCCTGCCCACCGCCCACGAACCGGGCCTCGACCACCGACTCCGTGGCCCCGGACCGCACCATGGTGGGGTCCGCCCGGCCCCCGAGCAGCAGGGTGAGCGCCCCGACCAGGAGCGTCTTGCCGGCCCCGGTCTCGCCGGTCAGCACGGTCATGCCCGGCCCGAGCTCCACGGTGACATCGTCGATGACGCCGAGGTCACGCACCCGCAGCTGGTCGAGCATCCCTCCCACCGCCCCGGCTACCGGTCGGCCAGGTGGAACTTCGCCCGGAGGATGGCGTGGAAGTCGAGGTCGCCCAGGGTGACCAGGCGGGCGGGGTGGGGGCCCTCGCCGCAGTGCACGGTGACCCCGGGCTGGAGCGTGGCCGCCGTCCACCCGTCGACCACCAGGACGGCGGGCCGGGGCTCGAGGATGTCCAGCCGGAGATGCTGGGTCGGCTCCAGCACCAGGGCCCGGTCGAAGAGCATGTGGGGCGAGACCGGCGTGACCACGATGGCCCGCAGCTGCGGCGAGAGCACCGGCCCCCGGGCCGAGAAGTTGTAGGCGGTCGACCCGGTGGGGGTGGACACCAGCAGACCGTCGGCGGCGTAGGTGACGAACGGGCGGTCGTCGATGACCAGGCCGATACGGACGGTGTGGCCGGGCACCGTCTTCTCCACCGTCGCCTCGTTGAGGGCGGTCCGGTCCAGCACGGTTCGCCCCTCGGCATCGGTGACCGTCACCCGCAGGGTCATCCGGTCCTCCACCCGGTACCGGCCGGCCAGGAAGCGTTGGAGGGCGTCCTCGAGCCCGGCCGGCTCCACCTGGGTGAGGTAGCCGAGCCGGCCGATGTTCACCCCCATGACGGGAACGCCGGCGCTGGCGGCTGACTCCACCGCCCGCAGCAGGGTCCCGTCGCCGCCCAGGCTGACCAGCAGGTCCGCCCCGTCGACGGAGACGGTGCCGTCGGGGAGCTGGGCGGAGACCGCCCGGTGGCCGCGCGCCTCGAGCCACTCGGTGGCCCGCGCGGCCAGGGCGGCGGCGTCGTCCCGGTCGGGGCGGGCGTAGAAGGCCACCAGGGTCACGACCGGTCCACCGTTCCGGTCCCGTGGGCTTCCTCGACGGCGGCGTCCAACAGGGGCCCGAGGGCCACCAGCTCGGGGCCGACGGGTCCGGGGCGTCGGGCGTGGGCGACAGCGTGCACCAGGAACTCGACGTTCCCGGCGTGCCCGGTGATCGGCGACGGCATGGCCCCCATGATGGCCGCTTGCGAGGCCAGCAGCGCGCCGACCGCCTCGGCCAGCGTCCGGCGGTGCACCTCGGGGTCGCGGATGACCCCCTTGCCTCGCGACGCCTCGGGGCGGCCCGCCTCGAACTGGGGCTTCACCAGCACGACCACCGGGGCGCCGTCGGCGGCCACCTCACCGGCGAGCGAGCCCGCCACCCGGCCGAGGGAGATGAACGACAGGTCGGCGCAGACCAGGTCCACCGGCGCCCCGCCGACCGTGGACAGCGTCACGTCCCGGATGTCGTGCCGCTCGAGGCTGGTGACCCGGGGGTCGCCCCTCAGGCGCTCGTGCAGCTGCGCCCGGCCGACATCGACCGCTACCACCGAGGCGGCGCCGGCCTGCAGCAGGCAGTCGGTGAACCCCCCGGTGGACGACCCGGCATCGAGGGCCCGGCGACCGGTGACGTCGATGCCGAAGCGCTCGAGGGCGGCGTGCAGCTTGTCGCCGCCCCGGCTGACGTAGCGCGGCGCCGGCCCTCGGAGCTCGATCGGCTCGGCCGGCGCCACCAGGCGGGCCGGCTTGTCTGCCTGCGACCCCGAGACGAGCACGCGACCCTGTTCGATCATGGACGTCGCCTGGGCCCGCGTCTCCGCCAGGCCCCGCTGCACCAGCGCCCGGTCGAGGCGGGTGCGTGACGACGAGGTCAGTCGTGCGACCCTTGGGTCGGCGCGGCCTTCGTTGCGGCGGCCTTCTTCGCCGGGGCTTTCTTGGTCGTGGCCTTCTTGGCCGGTGCCTTCTTCACGGTGGCCTTCTTGGCCGGTGCCTTCTTGGCCGGTGCCTTCTTGGCCGGAGCCTTCTTTGTGGTGGCCTTCTTCGCCGCCTTCTTGGCGGTGCCGGCCGAGCGGCCGAGGAGCGACGCCACCTGGTTGGCCAGCTCCTCGACGCTGCTGATCCCGATCGAGTCCAGTTGGTGCTGGACCTCCTCGCGCACCGCCTTCACCAACGACTCGCGGCTCTTCCGGCTGCGTTCGACCAGCTCGTCGACCCTGGCGTGGGCCTGGCTCCGCTGGACCTCACCGCTCTTCACCAGCTCGTCGACGAACTCTTCGGCCCGTGCCCGGGTCATGTGGGTGAAGGCCAGTCCGGCCTCGAGGTAACGCTGGTATCCGGTGCTCTTGGTCATGGTCACAGTCTAGTGAAAGTGCTAGCTGCTAGCAAGCACTCCAGCTCAACTGAGTTGTCTGTCGTCGTGCCGCGCCGCCCACCGGCCGTCCAGGGCGTCGGCCACCAGGTGCACGAAGTCGGCGGTCCGTACCGCCACCGGCACATCGCCGACGACGGTGCCGGGCCGGGTCACCCCCGAGTCCACCAGGGCGAACGGCGTGGTGAGGGCGTCGGCCAGCCGCCCGTCGGTCTCCGGCTGGTCACCGACCACCAGGGTCGGTGGCCCGTCCGGCCCCAGATGGAACCGGTGGCGCAGGAGCTCCACCATGGGCCGGTGGGGCTTGCCGGCCACCCGGGGTTCCACGCCGGAAGCGGTGGCCACCGCCGCCAGCAGGGAGCCCGCCCCGGGGAGGAGCCCCCCCGGGGTCGGATGGGTGGGGTCCTCGTTGGTCCCGATCAAGATGCCGCTGTGGCGGGCGGTGGTGGCCACCGCTGCCAGCCTGTCGAAGTCGAACGACCGGCTCCACCCGACCACTCCGGCGGCGCCGCCACGGGGGCGGACCTCCACCCCCCTGGCCGTCAGGGCGTCGAGGAGCCCCTGGTCACCCAGCACACAGGCCGACTCCCCCGGCTGCAGCAGCGACGCGGCGGCCTCGGCCGAGCTGACCAGGTGCTCCGCCGAGGCGCGGATGCCCACCCGGTCGATCCGGTCCAGGAGCTCGTCGGTGGTGGGCGCCGAGTTGTTGGTGACGAACGCCACGGTGACCCCGGCGCCCCGCAGGTCGGCCACCGCCCCCGATACGTCCCCGATGGGCTCCCCCGACAGCCAGATGACGCCGTCGAGATCGACGATCCACAGCGCACCGGCGGAGGCGAACCGGTCGAGCCGCGGCCGGCCCGATCCCCCCGCCGTCATGCCGTGGAGTCGTCCGGGCCCGGCTGGCCCTCCGTCGAGACCATGTCCTGGCGGCGGGTCCGGCGGGTGGCGGCGGCCAGCTGGTCGGCGGCGACCATGGCGCGGGAGATGAGGCGCTCCAGGCTGGTGGCACTGACGTCCGTATCGTCGCCGACGCCGTTGACAGCCGCCGCCGGCTCGGGGGCCGGGGCCTCGGCGCCCTCGGGCGCCAGGTGCGGTCGGGCCGCCATGTCGGCCATCCGCTCGCCGGTCAGCTTGGCCGCCCGCTCCCAGTAGGAGCGGAACATGCCGATGTCGAAGGCACCGTCGCGCATCCGGGCCTGGTCGAGCAGGCGGGCGGGCGGGCGCTTGAGATCCCGGACCACGTGGAGGGCGGCCAGGGTCCGCAGCACGTAGAAGGTCGGGTCGATCTCCCACCAGCGGAACCCCTGCCGGACCGAGGCGGGCAGGTAGTGGTGGTTGTTGTGCCACCCCTCGCCGCCGGTGACCAGGGCCACGAAGAGCGAGTTACGACTGGTGTCGGGGGTGGCGTACCGGCGCCTCCCGACCAGGTGCGCCATCGAGTTGACCAGAAAGGTCCCGTGCCAGAGCAGCACGGTGGAGAGGAAGAAGCCGACGAGGAGCCCACCCCAGCCGCCGAGGAGGAAGCAGGTCACACCGAGTGACCACGGCCCGATCCACTGGTGGCGCTCCAGCCACCGGAGCTCGGGGTACTTGGCGAAGTCGGCGATGTTGTCGAGGTCGGTCGCCTTGTACCGGGTGGAGAGGATCCACCCCACGTGGCTCCACCAGAACCCGTCGCGGGGTGAGTGGACGTCCCCGTCCAGATCGGTGAACCGGTGGTGGACACGGTGGTGGCTGGCCCACCACAGCGGGCCCTTCTGGACGGCGGTGGTGCCGCCGAAGGCCATCACGAACTGGAAGACGCGGTTCATCTTGTAGCTGCGGTGGGCGAAGTACCGGTGGTAGCCGGCGGTGATGCAGAACATGCGGACCAGGTAGAGGACGCCGCACAGCAGCCAGTCCTGCCAGGTCACGGTGACGAAGAACGCCGCCAGCGGGGCCACGTGGACAGCCAGGAACGGGATGGCCGCCACCCAGTCGGTCCGATCGGCGGACTCCTCCCCCGGTCGGGCGCTCGGGCCGTTGGCCGGCTCGGTCTGGAGGGTGGTCATGGACTGGTGGTAGCCGTCGCCGGCCGACCCCCGATCGTACCCCAGCGCCGGTCGTGCCGGCCCGGCCGGCGCCCGGCCGGCGACGGATCAGCCGTCGACATAGAGGTCACCGTCCGAACCCTTGGCCACCGTGATGGTGCCGAGCCCCCGGGTGGCGGGCCCCTGCAGCACCGCTCCGGTCTGGGCGTCGAACTCGGAGCCGTGGCACGGGCAGGCGATCAGGCGGGCCGACCGGGCGTAGGCCACCGTGCAGCCGGCGTGGGGGCAGACGGCGTCGAACGCCACGAACTCACCGGCCGTGGCCTGGATCACCAGTGCCGGGTCGCCACTGGCCGGGTCGGTGAAGTTGGCCGAGCCGCCCACCGGCACATCCGAGGCGGGTCCGAGCTTCGTTCCGGCCGGCGCCCCGGCGGTGGTCTGGGTGGTGGTGGTCGGGGCGCCCGCCGTTGTCGGGACGGTGGTGCCCCCGCCGAGCGTGTTGCCGGTGGCGGTGGTGGTGCCGCCCGCCGCCCGGCCGACGCCGGCCACCACACCGCCGAGGATCACCACCACACCGGCCAGGATGCCAGTGACCGCCCCCTTGGAGACCACGTCCCGGCGCGACACCGTCGGGGCATCCCCCTGGCCGGGGCCGGTGGTGGCCGGGACGCGGCGGGCGGCGAACCAGGTGTCGAGGGCGGGGGCGCCGGCCGCCCCGGCGATGAGCAGGGGCGTCCAGGCGAATAGGAAGACGATGTCCGCCCCGGTGAAGTACGGCGACGCGTGGAAGCTCACCGTCAGGAACAGGCCGAACGACAGCACCATGCCGGCGGCGGCGGCCGCCCGGCTCCACAGCCCGACCAGCGTCCCGAGGCCGATGGCCACCTCGCCGATGGCGATGACCGCCCCGACCACCGGGGCGACGTGCACGAGACCGCCGAGGAGCGCGTGGATCGGGCTCGACCGCTCCGCCCCGGCCAGCTGGGCGTGGATCGAGGTCGGGCTCGAGCTCCGGAAGAAGGCCGGATTGGCCAGCTTCTGGAGGCCGGCGTAGGTGAAGGTGATACCGAGGAAGAGCCGCAGGGGGGCCAGCGCCCACCCCGGGGCGATGCTCCCGTCCTCCTGTCGGAGCGACCACGGGTCGACGGACCGGGTCCCACGGCGGCTCCCACCGGTCATGGGCGTGCCTTCATGGCGGCGAGGATACCGGCGGCCGCCGTCGGATTCGGGTCAGGCCCCGACCGAGGTGGCGCCGACCGCCACCGGCGATCCCACCGGTGGAGCGGCGTCGGTGTCGGTGGTCAGGGGCACCTCTTCCACCAGCGGCCGGGCCTCGGAACGCCGACGCCGCCGTGCCGCCCACCGGTCGAGCAGCCTCGAGCCCACCACGAAGGCGACGATGGCGTAGGTCCACCCGAGGACGATGTCGAAGACGAAGTGCTCCCCGGTGTAGACGAGCGTGGTGGCCATGGCCAGGACGTAGGTGACCAGGACCACCCGCATCCACGGCTTGGCCCGCCGCCAGAAGAACAGGCAGATCAGCATGGGGTAGGCCGTGTGGAGCGACGGGACGGCGGCCACGTTGTTGTCGAAGGTGGAGTTCCCTTCGAACAGGGCGGCGGCCTGATGGAACCCGACGTGGTTCCACATGATCGGGATGATCCTGGCGGTGGGGTCCATGGAGCCCAGGGAGCTGACCATCCACGGAGGCATGGCCGGGTACAGCACATAGGTGAGGTAGCCGGCGAAGGTCAGCCCCACGAAGAGCGGGACGAAGCGGCGGAAGCGGTCGTGGTCCCTCACCCACAGCACCCCGGCGATGATGAACGAGGTGAAGAAGTGGCTCATGTAGGTGAGCCAGGCGACGTAGTCCCAGACGTGGAGGTTGTTGGGATTGAAGAGGGCCTCCTGGAGCCGGACGGTCGGCGCCACCCCGAAGCCCACCCACTCGTCGAAGCTCAGCTGCGGGCTCCAGTGGGGGGCGAACAGGGGATGGCCGGCGTAGCCGCGCAGGAGGGAGTAGAAGGCCAGCACGGCGTAGAGCGGGAGCCAGTCCCGGATGATCCCGCGTCGCCACCGGGACAGGTCGCTGATGCAGGCGCAGAAGAGGGCGGCGGTGATCCAGATGAGGATGTCGTCGGTGGAGTAGGGGATGCCCAGCACGATGGTGTAGGCGACCAGGGCCACGACGAAGATGCTCCAGGCGATGACCTTGCGCTGGGCGAGGAAGCCGGCCGCCCCCGGCCGCCGTGCCGGCCCGGGCGGGGACTCCTCCCCGAGGGCGGCACCGTCGAGGTCGTCGCCCGTCTCCGGCGCCAACACGGTGCTCACCCGCCGGTCCCCCGAAGCACGGGAGTATGACGAAACGATGACATTCGCACCATTCTTGCCCACTTTTGCCCGACCCCGGGGCCACCCGGTGCGTCCATCCCGTATCGGGAGCCACCACGGGCTCCGGTCCCCGGCCGGCGACGCCGGGTAGCCTCGCCCGGATGCCCGCCCCCGGTGACGGTCCCGGCCAGGACCAGGACGCAGCCGGGGGTCGGGCCGGCCGGACGGTCCGCCTGGTGGGGGGCCCGCTGGTCGTCCTGTCGGTGGTGGCCGCCTGCTTCCTCGGCCTGGGGCTCCGCCAGGCGTGGACGGACGCCCCCACCTTCGACGAGCCGGTCTACCTGTCGGCCGGCGTCACCGCCCTCGTCCACCACGATCTGCGGCTCAACCCGGAGCACCCTCCGCTGGGCAAGGTCCTGGCCGCCCTGCCCGTCCTCCTCGACCACCCCATCGTGCCCCAGGGGCCGGCGTGGCGATCGTCCGACGAGGCGGCCTATGCGGTGTCGTTCGTCCAGGCGCAGCTGCACGCCGGCAAGCTACGGAGCGAGCTGTTCCTGGCCCGGCTGGTCCCCCTCCTCGAAGCGGTCGGCGTGGCCTTCGTCCTCTACGCACTGGGTCGCCGGCTCTTCTCGAGGGGCGCCGGCCTGCTGGCCGGCGTGGCCTGGCTGGCCGACCCGTTCGTGCTGGGCCTCGGCCACCTCGACGGCGTCGACCTGCCGCTGACCCTCTGCACCGTTCTGGTGTCGTGGGCCCTCCTCGAGGTCCTCCGGCAGCCGGGCCGGCGCCAGCTGGTGGTGGCCGGGGCGGCGTGCGCGGCCGCGGTGCTGTCCAAGGACGACGGGGTGCTGGTGGCCCTGTCGGCCGGTGTGGTGGCGGCGGCGGCCGGGTGGCGCTCGGTGGGCTGGCGGGTGCTGGGGCGACCGGCGGTGATGGCGGCGGTGGCCTGGTCCCTGGTCTGGCTCTGCTACCTGGTCCTCGACCCGGGCACGGCCCGCCACCTCTCCTTACTGCCCGAGCCGTTCGTCACCGGCCTCCGGTACCTGGGCACCCACGACACGGTGGGCTCCCCCGCCTACCTGCTGGGCAGCGTCTGGGTGGGCGGGAAGTGGTGGTACTGGCCGGTGAGCATGGCGGTGAAGGTCCCGCTGCTGACGGTGGGGCTCCTGGTGCTCGGTCCCCTCGGCCTCCGCCTGGCGCCCCGGTCGGCCCGCTACGAGACCCTGGCGGTGGCGGCGGTCCCCGGAGTGGTGCTGACCCTGTTCACCGTGGTGTCGCCCAAGGACGTGGGGCTCCGCTACCTCCTGCCGGTGCTGGCCCTCTGGCTGGTGGTGGCTTCCGCCGCCGCCCTGGCCCCCCACCGCTGGCCGGTGCAGCTCGCACTGGCCGCGGTGGTGGCGGTGGCCCTGGTCTCCACCGCCCTGTCCGGCCCCGTCTCGCTGGTGTGGGCCAACCCGCCGTTCACCCCTGCCTACCGGTCGGTCTCCAATTCGGACGTCGACTGGGGTCAGGGGTTCTGGCTGCTGCAGGCGTGGGCGGCCGGCAAGCACCCGTGGGTGGCCTACTTCGGCCAGGGCCTCAACGCCTCCGACATCGACGGGGCGCGCTCGATGGTCACCGACGTGCCCGGCGTGCCCCCGGTGGTGGTGACGGCGCCCGGCTCACTGACCGGATGGGTGGCGGTGTCGGCCACCTCGCTCACCAGCAACAACTTTGCCCAGCTGGCCTTCCTCCGCGCCTACTGCCCGGTGGGCGTGCTGGGCGGCTCCATCCTCGTCTACCGGTTCCGGTCCCCTCCCGAGGCCCGGCCGGGACCGTCCGTCCCACCGGCCGCCTGCCCCGGCACCTACAGCCACCGGGTGGGCGGCGGCTGACGGGCGGTGGTTGGTGACGGCCGTGACCCGGCGCCTACCATGGACGCCATGGACCAGACCGCCGTCGCCCCCGTCGCCGGCACCCGCCGGCGGTCCGGTGCCGACGCCCTCATGCGGCGCCTGCTCCGGATCCCCGACGAGCAGCCGGTCATCGACGAGTCGGAGACCCACAAGATCTTCAGCACGTCGATCTTCCTGTCGGCGCTCCGCTGCCTGCTCAGCTACATCGTGCTCCCCATCGTCCTGCCCGCCGTCGGCCTGGCCAAGGGCGTGGGGCCCGCCATCGGCATCCCGGTGGGCGTCCTCGCCCTGGTCTTCGACTACCTCGGGGTCCGGCGGTTCTGGCTGGCCGACCACCACCAGCGGTGGGCCTTCACCGCCCTCTACACGGCGGTGGCCGGCATGGTCCTCGCCCTGGTGGTCGTCGACGTCGTCAGCGTCCTCCGGTAGCGCCGGAGGCGCCGGCTGAGACAACCTTTCCGGTCTCCCGTGCGTCCTGGAGGGTATGGGAGCTCGGCTACCGGCATTGGCCTGTGCGGGGGCCGGAGCCCGTCTCCTGTCGGCGCCGGCGATGAGCGGCGCCGTGCCCTCGCGTGACCAGCAGGTCACCGATCTGTTCGCCGAGCAGTACGACGGCATGTGCCGCCTGGCCGCCCACCTGCTGGGCGACCGGGCCGGGGCCGAGGAGGTGGTGCAGGAGGCGTTCCTGCGGACCTTCTCCAGTTGGCGCCGGGTCCGGCGCCCCGAGCGTGCCCAGTGGTTCCTCCGGGCGACCGTCGTCAACCTGTGCCGGTCCCGGCTGCGCCGGCGAGCCACCGAGGACCGTTCCAACCGGACGGTCTACGCCACCGACCCGGAACGTCAGGCGACGGGTGGGTCCGGTGCCGGCACCGGTGCACCCGACGACGCCCTGGTGGTGCTGGAGGCGGTCCGCCACCTCCCAACCCGCCAACGCGAGACGGTCATCCTCCGGTACTACGAGGATCTCCCCGAAGCGGCCATCGCCAAGGTCCTCGGGTGCAGTGTCGGCACGGTCAAGTCGCAGCTGTCCAAAGCCCGGGCCACGCTGGCCGCCGCCCTCGACGGAGGGGATCCGGAGGTGGGCGCGCCATGATGCCCGACGACCTCGACTCGCGGCTCCGTCAGGCCTTCTCCCAGACGTCCTCGGCGTGGCAGCCGGCGGCGCCGGCGGTGACCGACCTGGTGGACGGCGTACACCGGCGGCGGGCGCGTCGACGTCGGGTCCTGACGGCGGCCGGTTGCGCGGTGGCGGCACTGGTGGTGGCGGCCGGTGCCTACTCCACCACGTCGAGACCGGCGGGTCGGCAGGTCACCGCCCAGGCCCCTTCGCCGACCACCACCGGGAAGGTCTCCGCCGGTGCCAACCGGGCGGCCTCGGCGGAGCCGGTGCCGGGCTCGGCCGCGTCCGGGTCGCTGGCCACGCCGTCCTGTGCGGTCGACGTGACGGTCGGATCCGGCCCTTCCCGGTGCGCCGGCGTGCTCTCCACCACGTCGTCCGCCTCGGCAACCGCCTCATCGAACGGCGCATCCGCCGAGTTCGGCGCCGCCGACGCGCCGGAGACCACGGTGTCGGCTGAGGTCGGACAGCACGTCAGCGTCGTGCCGGCCCCGACGCCGGCAGGGTCGTGGAGCACGCCGGTGGAGGTTCCGATCTCGACCCTCCCGGTCACCCTCCGTCGCCAGATCGCCGCCGGCGAGGGCGCAGCCCGTGGCAGCCTCATCCGTCTGGCCACTCCGGTCGGAGCGGGTGGGACGCCGTCGCCCGTGACAGTGTTCGACGCCACCAAGTCCGGGGTGGTGGTGGTCGGCGCCACGCTCACCAGCCCCTGCCGGCCGCCGTCGAGCGCTCCGACCACTGACGGGTCCCGGGCATGTGATGGCAGCCGGTCGGTATGGACTCTCGTCATCGTCATCGTGTCCCACTGACGCGCCATCCCCCTGTTCCGACCACCCGACCGAGGAGATCACATGTCCGAGACCACCGATACCGAGACCCCGGCGGCGCGGCGAACGGGGCGTCGCCGGTTGCTTGTGGTGGCCGGCGTGGCGGCGGTGGGGTTGGGCGGGCTGGCCGCCGCCGCATGCACGTCATCGAGCCCGTCGGCGGCCAGCGTTGCCTCGTGCTCGTCCACCTCGGCCAAGCTGACCGTGGCGGGGTCCGGGCTGGCCACCGGCACGCCCGACACCCTCACCGTCGACATCACCATTGCGGTGTCCGGCGCCACCGCCCAGGAGGCCCTGGCCGACGATGACACCAGCGCGGCATCGATGATCGCCGCCTTCACCGCCGGAGGGGTGACCAAGCAGAACATCCAGACCACCAATCTCAGCATCCAACCGAACTACACGCTGACCAACGGGAAGGAGACGCTGACCGGCTACGGCGTCAACAACACGGTCACCGCCGAGATCACCGACCTCGGAACCGCCGGTACCGTGCTCGACGCGGTGTCCGGGGCAGCCGGGAACGCCGGCCAGATCAACTCGGTGTCGTTCTCCATCAAGGACATCCGCGACCTCGAGGACCAGGCGAGGACCGACGCCGTCCACCAGGCGGTCAGCCACGCCCGGACCATGGCCGCGGCGGCCGGTGAGCGCCTCGGGCCGGTGTGCTCGCTGACCGACACCACTTCGAGCTCGCAGGGCTTCCCGACCGCCAACTCCTCCGCAGGGGCCCCCGGTTTCAGTGCGGCCGTCCCGCTGGCGGTGGGCTCCCAGCAGGCCAGCGCCCAGGTCACCGTCGTCTACTCGCTGGAGACCGGCCCGACCACGTCCTGACCGGGCCGGCGACGTCCTGACCGGGCCGGCGACCCCGGACCGTGCCTCCGCCCACGCCCGGGGATCCCCACCGGGCTTACCATGCACCATGGAGTTCCACCGGTTGGTCCGGCGCGACGACACCCCGGATGGCGGCATGACCTTGTGGCCGGCAGTGGCCGACGTTGGCTGAGCCTTCCACGTCTCAGGACCGTTCGACCGGGGGGAGCGTCGACGCGGCCCCGCCTGCCCCGTCGTCGAGATGGCCCGTCGGGAGTGGACGACCGGCGGCGGTCGCCGCCTGGGTCCGGGCCAGGGACCCCGGGCTGCTGGCCACCAAACGGTCGGTCCGGGCGGCGGTGGTCATGCCGGCGGTTTTCGCCCTCACCCACGTGCTCTTCTCCGATCCGCAGGTCAGCCTGTTCGGAGCGTTCGGGTCCTTCGCCCTCCTGCTCCTCGTCGACTTCCCGGGTCGGCCCCGCTCCCGCCTCCTCTCCTATCTGGGGCTCTTCCTGGTCGGCGGCTGTCTGATCGCCCTCGGCACCATCATCTCGACCGACAAGGTGGGCTCGGTGGCCGCCATGGCGGTCGTGGGGTTCGCCGTGCTCTTCGCCGGCGTCCTCTCCCCACAGGTGGCCACCGCCTCCACCGCCGCCCTGCTGACCTTCGTGCTGCCGGTGTCCGTGGCCGAACCGGCATCGGCCATCGGCCCGCGCCTGGTCGGATGGGCGTTCGCCGGTGCCGGTGCCATCACCGCCTGCATGCTGATCTGGCCGACCCCGTGGCACGACTCCCTTCGCCGCCGACTGTCGGCCACCGTCGCCTCGGTCAGCCGGTTGGCGACCAGCTACGCCGAGGGAAAGCCCGATCCCCGGGCGCGCCAGTCGGTCGACGACGAGCTGGTGCTCCTGCGCCGCCAATTCGCCGGGACGCCCTACCCGCCCACCGGGGCGGCGGCCGGTGCGGTGGCCTTGGCCAAGCTGGTCGGGCGGGTCGAGTGGATCGCCGGGAGCCCGGTGTTCGACGGTGACGAAGCCGCCGTCCCCGAACCGGGCCCGGTCCGCGCCATCCTCGAGTCGATCGCCGACACACTGCGTCTGAGCGCCTCGCTCATCTGCGATCGGAGCGGCCATCCCGTGGAGGATCCGCGACTGGTCCGGGCACTGCAGGACGCCGTCCGCCGGCTCGATGCGTTGCTCGCCGCCGAGCTCAGTGCCGAGGTGTCGATGCTGCTCGACCCCGAAGCCGACGGCGGTGTCACCAACCGGCACGTCTCCGGCACCGAGGCCCCGGACCAGCAGGGAGCCATCGCCTCGTCGCTGGACCCGACGTTTCGGGCCCGGGCCCTGGGCACCGCCACCGAGATGGTGGCTGACGCCGCCCTCGAGGCGGCCGGCGCCCAGGCGGTCGGCGACCGGAGGTTGGGCGTGGCCCCCGTGGCGACCTCGCGCCAGCTCTGGCACCGAGCGGCGGCGCGCCTCTCGTTCCGCTCCGTGTGGTTCCGGAACTCCGTGCGGGGGGCGGCAGGACTGGCCCTGGCGGTGGCGGTCGTCGAGGTCACCGACGTCGAGCACGGCTTCTGGGTGGTGCTGGGGACCCTGTCGGTGCTTCGGTCCAACGCCCTCGGCACCGGCGCCACGGCGCTGCGCGCCGTCGGTGGGACAGCCGTGGGCGTCGTGGTCGGCTCGGCGGTCATGATCGGCGTTTCGGGCCGCACACCGCTGCTGTGGGTGCTCCTACCGGTGGCCGTGCTGGTGGCGGGCGTGGCCCCGTCGATGATCTCGTTCACCGCCGGTCAGGCGGGCTTCACCCTGGTGGTGGTCGTCCTGTTCAATATCATCGAACCCACGGGGTGGAAGGTCGGCCTCACGCGGATCGAGGACGTGGCCATCGGCTGCGGGGTCAGCATCGTGGTGGGGCTGCTGTTCTGGCCCCGGGGCGCCACCGCCGCCCTGGGCCGTGCCCTGGCCGATGCCTTCGTCACCAGTTCGGGCTACCTGTCCGACGCGGTGGACCGTCTGACCGACCCGACCCACCCGTTCGACACCGGGCCGGCCCAGCTGGCGGCGCACCGCGCCTACATGAGGCTCGATGACGCCTTCCGTCAGTTTCTGGTCGAGCGGGGAGCCAAGGTGGTACCCGTGGACGTCGTCGCCAGCCTCTTCACCGGGTCGAACCGGATCCGCCTGGCGGCGTACACGCTGTCTTCACTGCCTGCCGTCCCGCCTAACCCCGGTCGCCCGGAGCTCGAGTCGGTCGCCATCGCCGGAGCGGTGCTCCGGGACTCCTATGCATCCAGCCACCGCTGGTACGAGGAGTTCGGCGAGCTGTTGGCGGGCCGGCGCGACGCGCTCGAGCCGGCGCCGGACCACGGGACGTTCCTGCACCCGGCTCTGTTGGAGGCGTTCGTGGATGCACGATCCCAGCGGCGCGGTGACCGACTGCGTACCACCATCCAGATGCTCTGGGCCGACGAGCTGCTCGAAGCCCAGGGGCAGGTCCAGGCCGACCTGGCCGCCTCCGCCGACCGTTTCGCCCGGCGGAGGCGGCGAACCTCGATGATCTGAGGAGGTCGCGGGCCGGGCCGGAGCCGTGGACGGATCCGACACGGGTGGCCCCCGACCGGTGGACGTGGGGCCGCCGGGCGGTGCCGTCGTCCCTGCCGCCTCCGCCGGTCGGTACGTTAGGCTGCCGGGGGGACGGCGAAGGGAGCGGGCATCACCGTGAGACTCTCCATCTGGTGGGTGAAGGGATCCGTCGGCCGGCACGTGCTTCCCGGGAGGGCACTACGCATCGCCCTGGTGTCGGGCTGTCTCTGTCTGGCGGGAGTACTCACGAGCGCCCTGTTCCAAGTCGGAACGGCTGAGGCGGCACCCTCGACGTGGTCGGTCACCGCCGCAATCTCACCCAGCACCGTCTACCAGGGCCTCGATGGCGTCTCGTGCACCAGCTCGTCCTGGTGCATGGCGGTGGGCTTCTCGCAGTCCGGGGTCCTCCACGTCGATCAGACCCTGGGGGAAATCTGGAACGGGAGCGCCTTGTCGGTCACCCCCACTCCCAGCCCGAGCAGCGGGAACGACTTCCTCGAAGGGGTGGCGTGCGTCAGCTCACGTGAGTGCGTGGCGGTGGGCTCCTCGCAAGTGCTCCCAGGCTCGCAGGACCAGACCCTGATCGAGACATGGAACGGGACGTCCTGGTCGGTCGCCCCCAGTCCCGACGAAGGCGGGGGCGGGGTACTGACCGGTGTGTCGTGTACCGGCCCGAGCCAGTGTGTGGCCGTTGGCTACTACGGTGCCCCGTCAACGCCTCAGACCCTGGTCGAGGCGTGGAGCGGCGGCTCGTGGTCGATCACCTCCAGCCCCAATGCCAGCGGTGACGACGCCCTCAACGGTGTGTCGTGCTCCAGCCCCACCAGCTGCGCAGCGGTCGGAGCCTCCGGCTCGTCTCAAACCCTGGCCGAGTGGTGGGACGGGATCTCGTGGTCCATTACCCCCACCCCCGACCCGGGTGGTGGCTCCCTCAACGGTGTGTCGTGCACCAGCTCGAGCAGCTGTGTGGCGGTGGGCTTCTACGAACCGTCGGGATCGCAGCAGTCCGTGATCGAGTCCTGGGACGGAACCTCATGGTCCGTCGTCCCCAGCCCGAACGTCGTGAGTCCCAGCAGCCAGCTCCTCGGGGTGACGTGCACCAGCATGACCAACTGCGTGGCGGGTGGCTCCTATCAGGACGGTTCGACGAGGCTGAGCCTGGTCGAGTCGTGGAGCGGGAGCACCTGGTCGGTCACCCCGAGCCCCAACCCGGGGAGCAGTGCCAACGAGCTCAACGGGGTGTCCTGTACCAGCACGATCTGGTGCATGGCGACCGGGAACTCTCTCGACGGTTCGACCGGCTACAACCTGGCCGAAGTCGGCACCGGCATCACGCCCGACTACTGGTTGGTCGGCAGCGACGGGGGCATCTTCAACTTCGGCGGTGCCGGGTTCTTCGGCTCGATGGGCGGCACCCACCTGAACCAGCCGGTGGTGGGCATCGCTTCCACCCCCGACGGCAAGGGCTACTGGGAGGTGGCCTCCGACGGGGGCATCTTCAGCTTCGGCGACGCGGTGTTCTTTGGCTCCATGGGCGGCACGCACCTCAACGCCCCGATCGTGGGCATCGCTGCCACCCCCGACAGGGCCGGCTACTGGGAGGTGGCCTCCGACGGGGGCATCTTCAGCTTCGGGTACGCCGCCTTCTACGGCTCGATGGGTGGCACCCATCTCAACCAGCCGGTGGTCGGTGTTGCCGCCGCCCCCGATGGAAGGGGCTACTGGGAGGTGGCCTCAGACGGGGGCATCTTCAGCTTCGGCGACGCGGTCTTCTACGGCTCGATGGGCGGCGCCCATCTCAACGCCCCGATCGTGGGGATCTCTGGCACCCCCGACGGGGCCGGCTACTGGGAGGTGGCGTCCGACGGGGGCATCTTCAACTTCGGCACCGCCGGCTTCTTCGGCTCCATGGGCGGCACCCATCTCAACGCCCCGATCGTCGGCCTGGCCGCAGCCAATTGAAAAACTTGGCAGCGTCAGCTCCTCGGCACCTGCCCGGCCCTTCGCCACAACGACATCGGCCTCCTTCCCTCGTCCGGTAGGGAGTCGGTTGGGATACTGTTCGCCGAGGCCGTTCGATGGTGACGTGACCGAGCGGGCCCGGGTGGTCGACAGGGGGAATCACGTGAGGCGACGAGCTCGGGTCATCGCGGCACTGGCAGCGTTGGCCATAGTGGGCCCTGCGTGGGGCACGGGCGTGGCCGGTGCCGATGCCCCTGTCGGGGCGATCACCGAACCACTGGGCCTCGCACCGGCCGTGCCGGCCGGCGCCACCCCCACGGCGGCGCCGCTGCCGGCCTCGATCACTGCGTCGGTGGTGCTGAGGCCGGCCGACCCGGCCGGGCTGCAGGCCTACGCCACCGCCGCCTCCACCCCTGGCAGTCCCCAGTACCGCCACTTCCTGACACCCGCTGAAGTCCAACACCGGTTCGGGCCGTCGTCCTCGACCACCGTCGAGCTCCGCGGCTGGCTGAGCTCCGAAGGACTCGACGTGCGACCGACCGAGGGGGACGGAGCCGTGGTGCCGGTCACCGGAACCCCGATGCAACTGGGGGAGGCGTTCGGCACGGCCTTGCGGAGCTACCGGATGGCGTCGGGCCGGACGGCCTACGCCAACGACTCGGCGCCCCGGGTGCCGGCTGGACTTGCCCCTGACGTCCAGGAAGTCGTGGGCCTGGACAGCTTCGCACTGCCCACCAACGACGATGCCGGGGCCGACACCCCTACGGCAACCGCTCCCCAACCGGCACCGCACGTGTCGACCGCCGGCCCCCAGCCGTGCGCGGCGGCGTCGGCGGCGTCGGCCGCCTTCTCCTTCGTGGGTCCCGGCGGCGCCCCCAGCCACTCGGTGACGGCGGACCGGATCGCTCCGACCTACGATCTGCCCCCGCTCTACGCCCAGGGAGACTTCGGGCAGGGGACGACGGTGGCCGTGATGATGGTGGGCGCCGACTACGAGAACAGCGACATCTCGTACTTCGACCAGTGTTATGGGATCGATACAGCCGTGCACCGAGTGGCGGTCGATGGGGGGGCGGGGGTCCCACCCGGCGGCGGGGGCGCGGCAGAAGTCACCATGGACATCGAGGCGGTGGCGGTCTTCGCCCCGCAGGCCAAGATCCTCGTCTACGAGGCACCCACCAGTACCGCCGGCCTCCTCGACGACTATGCGGCCATGGCCCAGGACGACCAGGCCCAGGTCGGTACCGTATCGGCCGGAGTGTGCGAGCCACTCAACAACTCGACACTGGGCGAGAACACCGTCTTCGAGGAGATGGCCGCCCAGGGCCAGACCATGTTCGCCTCGTCGGGGGACCAGGGTTCCGAGGCATGCCTCCAGGACGGAGCCTTCCTGTCGAACGCCGCCACGGCGGGACTGTTCGTCAACGACCCCGCCAGCCAACCATTCGTGGTCGGCGTCGGGGGGGTGTACCTCCCGGATCTGTCCGACCCGAGCACTGCCACCGTCTGGAACGACGGGCCGTACTCCACCTTCGAGGGCGACTACGTGGGCTCGGGCGGCTACAGCAGCGCCATCGCCTCCGACCAATTCGATGTGGGGTACGGCAGCGGGTGGGCCATGTCCCCGTGGCAGGTGGGCACCGGCGATACCGGGAACAACCCGAACGATCCGAACAACCCGGCGAACTACGGCTCCGGCTGCGGCCCCAGCGGGGTGGCGGCCTGCCGGGCCGTCCCCGACGTGACCGGCGACGCCGACCAAGCCAACAATCTCCTCTACTACTGCGGGGCCTGTGGGCCGCCGTACCCGCTGCCGGCGTACCCGGGTTGGTGGGGCGGGATCGGGACCAGCATCGCCTCGCCCGAGTGGGCCGCCGTCGCCGGCCTCATCAACGCCGACGTCCCCGGTGATCGGTCCGGCTTCCTCGCCCCTGCCCTCTACCAGATCGAAGCCGACGATCCATCGGCCTTCGTCGACGTGACCACGGGCAACAACGACTACCTGACGCAACCAAACAGATACGGCGTCGGCAACGACATCTGCTCCTACAACGGGTCCCCCGACGACCAACCCTGCTACGAGGCCACGCCGGGCTACGACGTGGCCAGCGGCCTCGGGCTCCCCGCCGCGGCTGTGCTGGCCGCCGACGTCAGGGCCCTGGCTCAGAGCCACGGTGCGTCGTTCCACGGTTCCATGGGCGGCACCGCCCTGAGCCAGCCGATCGTGGGCATGGCGGCGACCTCCACGGGCGGCGGCTACTGGGAGGTGGCCGCCGACGGGGGCATCTTCAGCTTCGGCGATGCCGCCTTCCACGGCTCCATGGGCGGCATCGGCCTCCATCGACCGATCGTGGGCATGGCGTCGACCGCCAACGGCAAGGGCTACTGGGAGGTGGCCGCCGACGGCGGCATCTTCAGCTTCGGAGACGCCGGCTTCTACGGCTCGATGGGGGGAAAGCCTCTCGACCAGCCGATCGTGGGCATGGCGGCGACTCCGGACGGCAAGGGCTACTGGGAGGTGGCCGCCGACGGCGGCATCTTCAGCTTCGGAGACGCCGGCTTCTACGGCTCGATGGGGGGAAAGCCTCTCGACCAGCCGATCGTGAGCATGGCGGCGACTCCGGACGGCAAGGGCTACTGGGAGGTGGCCGCCGACGGGGGCATCTTCAGCTTCGGGGACGCCGGCTTCTACGGCTCGATGGGCGGCACCGTGCTCAACAAGCCGATCGTGGGCATGGATGCCGCCCCAGACGGTCAGGGATACTGGCTGGTCGCATCCGACGGGGGCATCTTCGCCTTCGGCGACGCGGCGTTCTACGGCTCGATGGGCGCCAGCCCCCTGAACAAGCCGGTCGTCGGCATGGCGTCCACCCACAGCGGCTCGGGCTACTGGGAGGTGGCCGCCGACGGGGGCATCTTCAGCTTCCCGTGACGGTGGAGCCGTAGGGCCCGGCCGTGAGGCGCAGGCGGCGGCGTCCACCGCCGGCCAGTGGTACCTCATCACAACTCGGTGGAGGTTCGGGTGTCGAAGGGGGACCCCAACCGTCTTCCTTGGGTTCCAACCCTGTCCACTTGATCGTGCACAAGGTCGAACCTCCTGTTCGTGCTGTGCCCGCAGCGTTGACCGATAAGCGTCGAGGCTGCGGGCTCTTGGCAATGTGCAGGGCGAAGCCGGTGCGCGAAGATGTGCGCCACAGGCACTACGGCCTTACACAATGATATTGTTGTGGAGTGTCCCTACCGCCCTTCGAGCCGAGCACAGGCCGTCTGCCGCCAGGGGAGCACAGCGCCACGCGGGAGGAAGTCGTCGAACGATTCGGCTGGAACCGGCGCCGACGCCAGCTGCTCGATGGCCTGGCTGAAGCACTGGCATTGCTCGCCGACGCCGATGTACGCGGGTCTGGATCAACGGAAGCTTCGTCACGGCCAAGGAAGAGCCGGGGGACTTCGACGTCGTTTGGGACCCGAGCGATGCCGACCTCGACCGACTCGATGCGATCTTCTTCGATTTCGCGGACGGTCGGAGGTCGCAGAAGGAGCGATTCGGAGGGGAGCTACTTCCGAAAGTCGTGGAACGGGTAAGCGGACTGGTCTTTGCCGAGTTCCTTCAGAACGAGCGGGACACAGGGATTGAAGGGCATCGTCGTGATCGACCCGAGGAGGATCGAACAATGATCACCAACGAAGTGCAGTGCCGGGCCACCAAGGCCCATCTGGCGAAGTTCGAGGAGGCGATCGCCAACCTCGAGAAGGAACCGGTAAGGACTCCGGGCGACCGCAGGCGTCGTGCGTTGGAGCTTGGAGCGCTGCGTTCCCAGGCTGCCGACCTCGAAGCGGAGATCGACGAGTACGAGCTCCTCCGATCCGGCACGCAGACCACATTCGAAGCCGCGTCGCTGGCAGCACTGGCTGGTGCTCTCGTGAAGGCACGCATCGCCAAGGGATGGACCCAACGTCAGCTGGCCGATGCGCTCGGCGTCGCCGAGCAGCAGATCCAGCGCTACGAGACAACCGAGTACACGTCGGCCAGCCTGGCCCGACTGTGTGACGTTGCCGATGCACTGGGAACGGAGATTCGAGAGACCATCACGTTGAGTACTGATGCCGCGTGAGCATCCCGACATTGGGCGAAGGTAATGCCGCTTGCCGAGCGTTGGGAGCGTAAGTCAGGAACCCAGACGCAGGTCACATGGAAACACCAAGTGGACCACCTATCCCTGGGTGGTGTCTGAGGGGCGTTGCCTACCTTGAGCACATCGCCGCTCTGGCGGACGGAGTGGGTGGCGTAGACCTGAGCGCTACCCGACACCCCTCTCTTCGAGTTCAGTCAGCTCAGATGGGCCGGACTTCCTCTCGTCATCGCTTTCGCTCGACAGCGACGAAACGACGATGGACACGGGCACGCTGAACGCCGCCAAGAACGGCAGGAGGTCGGCTACGCCGGGGGCAGGACCGCCCGCTCATGGTGGCTCACGTCGAGGTTGACGCTCCGCCGGCTGGACACCATCGGCGCCCCGGGGCGGCCTGTAGGTTCCGGGCCCGTTACTGAGCGTAGGAGTGATTGTGGGCCCGGCGGACGTGGAGCTCCAAGGGCCCGAGCACCCACCGCCGGCACTCGGAGCAGAAGGAGTCGAAGGCGACCACCAAGCTCTCGTCGTTCTCGATCACCCGGAGGTCGCCGTGCCGGGGCCGGGGTGGCCGGGCACTCGTGCCGGTCTCGATCATCAGGTCCATCATCAGGTCCCTCCCACCACCAGAGCCGGAAACGGGCCACGATGCAGACGTGTCCCCCCAGCGGTCAACGCTCGGTTACAAGTACCGCCGAGGGAGTCATCGTCCTATTCCGGCCACTCCTTGAGCGTCCCGTTCAGTCCGCCAGACCTGCTGCACGGCACGGTCAAGGTGGAAGAGCAGGCCATCGAACTGGCCGACGGGTCGACTATCTTCGGGCCAACGAAGACCGAGGCCGGGGTGCTCACCATGACCCTGCCCGGGGAGCCCTGGACACCCTCAGCCCCCGCCCGGACGCCTAGACGGGCAGACCCTGACGCCCTGGTGGTCACCTCCCCTCGAGGCGGCCCGTTCCGCAGGACGAAGTTCCGGTCGGTATGGCTGGGGGCATGAAAGGTGGCCGGGATCACCGGTCTCCACTTCCACGACCTCCGGGGGTCAGGCGCTACCTGGGGGGATCAGGGGAGCGCCACCGTGGCCGAACTCATGCACCGCTTGCGTCCCGCTCTTGAGATGCGTGCAGGTAGCGCACGGCCACTGAAGGGGTCCGATGACTACCGACTCCTGGCATCGTTGGCCTGCAGCCCGCCATCGCGGTCGCAGCAGGCGCCCCGCCCTGTCAGACAAGGCCAAGGCCTGCACCGCGCTGGGCGTCAGGATCATCCACGAGCCGGGCGACTACCTGGCGATGGCGGAGGCCCGTCTTTCGTGTACTACAGGAGGTGTCGGAGGGGGGACTTGAACCCCCACGCCCTTGCGGGCACCAGCCCCTCAAGCTGGCGCGTCTGCCTATTCCGCCACTCCGACGAGCGACGCCGATGGTGTCATCGGGCGAACAGGCATGGTAGCGCGCCCAGCCAACACCGCCGGTCGGGCCGATACCCCGCTCGACCCCGGCTTCCTACCTCGTCCCGAGGTCTGGCCCCAGCCGTCGGTGAACTCGTGGCACATCTGCCACTACTTCGAAAACGGTACCGGCCAGACCTCCGACCGGAACCGGTTCGGACCGCTTACTCCGGCACCGGCCACAGCTCCGACCGCAACCGGTTCGGCCCGCGACGACCGGCAACTCGCCACACTCCCCACAGCAACCGGCCTGCCCCTACAGACCCTCGCCCCGGTCCCCTCAGGCAGCGCCCCCCGAAGCCTTGGGCACCAGCGTGCTCCAGACGGAGAGGTTCCACAGCAGCCCGTCCGGGGAGGGGTTGTAGAGGACGTTGGCCACCTGCACCCCGTTGGCCACGAACCCGGGCTCCTCAAAGAGTGGCAGCGCCACCATCTGGTCCCACAGCGCGTCGTCGATCTGGGCGTAGACCGTCGCCCCGGTCACGGGGTTGAGGTCCTCCGCGGCCTGGGCGAAGAGCTGGTCCACGTCCGGGTCGTCGAAGGTGCTCCAGTCCGCCGAACCGTTCGTCCCGGGCGGCCCCAGGTCGCCCGAGTACCACCCGATGGTGGTGGTCAGGTACGGGCTGGCCGTCCGGTCGACCAGGGCCAGGTCGTACCCGTCGGCCTCGGCCGCCGTCGCCATCCCGGCGGTCCCGTCCACCCGGACGGTCACCACTGAGATCCCTGCCGACTCCAGCTGGGCGACCAGCTCGGTCGCCACCTGGGCCAACGTCGGGTCCCCCGACTCCACGGCCAGGCGGACGCTCAGGGGGCTGCCGGCAGCGTCCACGTACGACGGGCCCGCCTTGTGGAACCCCACGCTGGCCAGCAGCTGGTCGACCGCCGAAAGGTCGGGGGTGTCGTACTCGGACGCCGCCGAGGAGGCCAGGTACCCGGACTGGGTCGGCACCGCCAGGTGGTCCTCGGACAGCTGGAGCGACGGGTCGATGGACCCCACGGTGCTGGCCAGCAGGTCGGTCCGGTCCACGGCGTGGGCAATGGCCTGGCGCACCGCCAGCTGTGAGGTGACGGGAGAGCCGCCGTCGAACTCGAGCTGCACGAACGAGAGCGACGGCTTCACCATGCTCTCGGTGTTGGGCATCGACGACACCGTGTCGAGGGTGTCCATGTCGAAGGTCGACGGCTGGAAGACGGTCGTGTTGCTTCTGGCCAGGTCGGCGGTCCAGGTGGCCTCGTCGGGGGTGACCTGGACCACCACCCGGCTCAACAGGGCCTTGGTCCCCCACCACCGGGGGTTCCGCACCAGCACCGCGGTGCCGGCGGTCGAGACCGACTGCACCACGAAGGGGCCGGCCGACAGGTCCACCGCCGGATCGAAGGTGGCGAAGCCCTGGTTCCATCCCACCCGTTCGGCGATGTGGGCCGGGACCATCCCCCGGAAGAGCATCCGCCAGTCGGTGAACGGCCTGGAGAACACCACGGTGACCGTCCGGCCGTCGGTGCTGCCGGTCACCGAGGCCACGTCCCGGTAGCCGAGGGTGGATGCCACCTGGTCCGGCTGCCTGTCCACGTCCACGCCGATGCCACGCTGCGACTTCCAGGCGTAGATGAAGTCCTCGGCGCTCACCGGCACCCCGTCGGACCAGACGGCGGCCGGACTGATGACGTACTGGATGGTCAGCGGGGTGGTCGACGTCACCTCCACGCTCTTCAGGAGGTCGGCGTTCAGGACCGGGGTGAGGTCCGGCGCCACCGTGAAGGCGCTGGGCAGCACCGAGGTCAGCAGAGTCGGAGTGGAGGAGTTGGCCCCGGCCGGCGTGCCCGGGTTGAAGCCGTCCCACGGTCGATCGAGGTTGACGGTGGCCATGCCGCCGGAGTTGGCCACCAGGTCGGAGACGATGGGCTCGTCGACCTCGCTGATCCGGTGGGCGCCGACGTGGTCCACGGTGGCCACGATGATGATGACCACGATGATGACCAGCGGTAGCGTCCAGCGGGCCCGACGCTCCGCCCAGAACGCTGCGATCCGACCCTGGCGCCCCTCGTCGGCGCCGGGGCGGGTCACGTCAGGCGCAGGATGAGGATCAGGTTGGTGAACCCGAAGATCACGGCCACCGTCACCGTGATCCGGTCGAGGTTCTTCTCCACCACCGTCGACCCGGACGCCGCCGAACCGACCGAGCCGCCGAACATGTCGGACAGGCCACCGCCCTTGCCGCTGTGCATGAGGACCAGGAAGATGAGCGCCAAGCTGTCGATGATCTGTATTCCGACGATGATCGCTGTCAGCACTCGAACTTCCTCCTGGGATCCCCGACCGTCGGAGAGGCTAGCAAAGTCACCGGGCGGCGCCGCCCGCGGCTCTGACGATCTCCACGAACTTGGCGGCGTCGAGGCTGGCCCCGCCCACCAGCGCGCCGTCCACGTCGGGGCAGCTCAGCAGCTCCCCGGTGTTCTCCGGCGTCACCGATCCCCCGTACTGGACCCGGACGGTGGCGGCGGCGTCCTCGCCGGCCGTCCGGCCGACCACCTCCCTGATCCAGGCGCAGGCCTCCTGGGCGTCCCCCGGGGTGGCCGCCCGCCCGGTGCCGATGGCCCAGATCGGCTCGTAGGCGATGACCATGGCCCCCACCGCCTCGGGAGCCACGCCGCCCAGGGCCGCCTCCACCTGGCTGGCCAGCCGTTCCCTGGTCAGTTCCCCCTCGCGCTCCTCCTCGGTCTCCCCCACGCAGCAGATGGGTGTCATCCCGTTGCGGAGGACCGCCTGCAGCTTGGCTGCCACCACCTCGTCGGACTCGTCGAAGAGCCGCCGGCGCTCCGAGTGGCCCACGATCACGTACTCGACGTGCAGCTTGGCCAGCATCAGCGGGCTGACCTCCCCGGTGAAGGCACCGGAGTCCTCTACTGCGCAGTTCTGGGCGCCCAGGGACACCGGGA
Organism: Acidimicrobiales bacterium; assembly: GCA_052143315.1. Classification (GTDB taxonomy): domain Bacteria; phylum Actinomycetota; class Acidimicrobiia; order Acidimicrobiales; family RAAP-2; genus DASZIT01. The sequence continues at coordinate 47,952 of JBKQTE010000056.1, forward strand.
TGCCCTCGGCCTCGAGCACCGTCTGCACCGAACGGAGGTCGGTGAAGGGCGGGTGGACGGTGACGTCGACCGGGCCGACGTCGGCGGGGGTCAGGCGCAGCCCGAGGTCACGGGCGGCGTGGATGGCCTCGAAGTGGTCGAAGTGCATCTTCCAGTTGCCGCTCACGATGGGGCGGCGGCGAGCGGCGGCCGTCACGGGGTCGATCGGTGGCGGGCCGGCCGAGCGCCCGGCCGTGGGGCGTTGGGGGCCCCGCGGAGCGCCGCCAATCCGGGGAGGTCGCCGTGCTCCAGCAGCTTCAGCGACGCTCCCCCGCCCGTGGAGATGAAGTCGATCCGATGCTCGAGCCCCAGGGCGTCGACGGCGGCGGCGCTGTCCCCGCCGCCCACCACCGTGAACCCCTTGCACTCGGCCATGGCCAGGGCCACGCCGGTGGTGCCCGCACTGAAGCGCTGGTCCTCGAAGACGCCCATCGGGCCGTTCCAGAGCACCGTGCCGGCCGAGGCGATCGCCCGGCTGTACGCCTCGACGGTCTGCGGTCCGATGTCCAGGCCCATCCAACCGTCCGGGATGTCCTGGCCCACCGTCCGGATCTCGCCGGCCTGGCAGTCGCAGCCGAACTCCGCGCCCGGCTCCAGGGCCACGATGTCGGTCGGCAGCAGGATCGACTTACCCGAGGCCAGCAGGGCGGCACAGTCGTCGAGCCGGTCGCGGTCGACCATCGACCCCCCGACGTCGTGACCGGCGGCGGCCAGGAAGGTGAACGCCATCCCCCCGCCCACCACCAGGGCGTCGACCCGGTCGAGCAGGGCGGTCAGCACCCCCAGCTTGTCGGCCACCTTGGCCCCGCCCACCACGGCCACGAACGGGCGCTTGGGCGATCCCAGGAGCGAGCCCAGCACCTCGATCTCGTGCTGGAGGAGGTAGCCGGCGGCGCTCGGGAGCTGCTGGGGCGGTCCCACCACCGAGGCGTGGACGCGGTGGCAGACGCCGAAGGCGTCGTTGACGTAGGCGTCGTGCCCGTTGATCAGCTTCTCCACGAACGCCGGGTCGTTGGCAGCCTCGCCGGGGTCGAATCGCAGGTTCTCGAGGAGCTGGACCTGGGGGGCCAGCTCGGCCAGACGGTCCCGGACCGGGCCCATCTCCCAGCGGGGGTCGGGCGCCCCCTTGGGCCGGCCCAGGTGGGTACAGGCCGTCACCTGCGCCCCCTGGTCGAGGAGGTGGTTCAGGGTGGGGAGGGCGGCTCGGATGCGGAAGTCGTCGGTCACCGACGACGGCTCCCCCTCGCACGGCTTGAGCGGCACGTTGAAGTCGACCCGGACCAGCACGCTGGCCCCGTCGAGCGGCGGGAGGTCGCCCAGCAACGGCAGTCCTCGCAGTAACGGGTTGTCGGCGCTCTTGGTCATAGTCCTCGCTCCCCCTTTTCCGTGTCGCCGCCGGTCAGGCGGCGACACCGCCCACGATCAATGAGAGATCGACCAGCCGGTTGGCGTATCCCCACTCGTTGTCGTACCAGCCCTCCACCTTGACCAGGGTGATGCCCGACCGAGGCGACGGCATCACCAAGGTCAGCCCGGCGTCGAAGGTGCACGAGGCCGGGCTCCCCACGATGTCGGACGACACGATGGGGTCCTCGGTGTAGACGAGGACCTTGGACAGGGGTCCCGACGCCGCCGCCGTGGCGAACGCCTGGTTGACCTGGTCGACGGTGACCTCCCCGGGGACCACCGCAGTGAAGTCGGTGATCGAGCCGTCGGCCACCGGTACCCGGAAGGCGGCCCCGTCGAGGCGCCCCTTCATCGACGGCAGCACCAGTCCCGTGGCCCGGGCGGCGCCGGTGGAGGCGGGCACGATGTTGACCGGCGCCGAGCGGGCCCGACGCAGGTCCTTGTGCGGCAGGTCGAGGAGGTTCTGGTCGTTGGTGAAGGCGTGCACGGTCGTCATCAGGCCGCTCTCGATGCCGAAGGCGTCGTCGAGCACCTTCACCAGGGGCACGAAGCAGTTGGTGGTGCACGAGGCGTTGGACACCACCACGTGGATGGCCGGGTCGAATTGGTCGTCGTTGACCCCCACCACGAAGGTGGCGTCGACATCGGTGGCCGGGGCGGAGACGATCACCCGGGTGGCGCCGCCCTCGAGGTGGGAGGCGGCGGTGCCCCGGGTGGTGAACAGACCGGTGGACTCCACCACCACGTCGACGCCCAGGTCCCCCCAGGGCAGCGCCTTCGGGTCGCGTTCGGCCAGCACCTCGATCCGGCCGGAGTCGAGCACGATGGCCGAGCCCTCGACCGTCACCTCCGAGCCGAACCGGCCGTGGGTGGAGTCGTAGGACAGCAGGTGGGCCAGGGTGTGGGCGGACGTCAGGTCGTTGACCGCCACCACTTCGACGTCGGCTCCCAGCTTCCGGGCCGCTCGGAGATAGTTGCGACCGATGCGCCCGAACCCGTTGATACCGACCCGTACGGTCATTGCCCTGTTACCTCGCTCGTCCTCGCTGGCGGCGCACGGATGTGCACCGGTCCGGCTCGACCCGCCTCCCGGCGTACGCCGGGCGGCCACCAAACCTAGGCCAACCGGAGGCCCTAGGGCTCATCCGAGCAGACCGGAGAGGGTGTCCGCCAGTTTGACGGGGTCGTGGGCCAGGCCGTTCGGGCGGCACAGGGAGGTGGCCACCACCGGGACACACGGCGTCCCCAGGGGGAGCCCGGCCGGATCGTAGACGGCCACGTCGGGGGTGACACCGTGCGCCACCAGGGCGGACAGGTGCATCCCGACGTCGAATCCGGCGGTCTCGGGCACCTGGGGCCGGAGGTTGCACACGTAGACCTTGCGGGCCGGCGACCGGGCGATGGCCTGGCGGATCCCCGGTACGACGATGGCGGCCAGCACGCTGGTGAAGAGCGAGCCCGGGCCGATCACGATCAGGTCGGCGTCGGCCAGGGCGTCGACCACCTCGGGGGGCGGGGCGGCGTCCGCCGGCACCAGGGACACCCGCCGGATGTGGTCGGTGCCCATCACCGCCACCTGCCCGGCCACCGGTCCCCCGTCCGACTCGGCCTTCAGCACCACCGCCTCGGTGGTGGCCGGGAGCACCCTGCCCCGGACCCCCAGCAGACGGCAGGCCTCGTCCAGCCCGCGCACCGGGTCGTCGGCCACGTCCATCAAGCCGGCGATGACCAAGTTGCCGAGGGCGTGGCCAGCCAGCTCCTCCTCGGCGAAGCGGTGGGCGAAGGCGGCGGCCAGCAGCGACCCCGGCTCGGCCAGGGCCACTAGGCACTTGCGCAGGTCGCCGGGCGGCATGATGTGGAGCAGCTCGCGCAGCCGGCCCGACGAGCCCCCGTCGTCGGCCACCGACACCACCGCCACCACGTCGTCGGTGAGCGTCGACACGGCCCGCAGGGTGGCGGCCAGCCCGTGGCCCCCGCCGATGGCCACGACCTTGGACCGCCGGGGCACCTGGGCGGCGGTCACCGCTCGACGTCCCGGTGGAAGACCGTGGCGGCTATCCCGTGCATGTCCAGCCGGCGGGCCAGCTCCTCGGCCAGCACCACCGAGCGGTGGCGACCGCCGGTGCAGCCCATGGCCACCGTCAGGTACGACTTCCCCTCCCGGATGTAGGCAGGGATCAACATTTCGAGCAGGTCGTCCAGCTTGTCGAGGAACTGGCCGGTCTCCGGCCGGCCCAGCACGAACTCCCGGACCGGGGTCTCGAGCCCGCTGTGGCTGCGGAGCTCCTCGTCCCAGTACGGGTTGGGAAGGAACCGGCAGTCGAACATCAGGTCCACGTCGAGCGGCACGCCGTGCTTGAACCCGAACGAGAGGATGGAGGTGTGCATGGTGGCCCCGGCCTCCTCGCCCCCGAAGACCTCCATCAGCCGGGTCCGCAGCTGGTTGACGTTGAGCTCGCCGGTGTCCACCACCAGGTCGGCCCGGTCGCGGATCTCCTGGAGGATCCGGCGCTCGTCGGAGATCGACTTCTCCACGCCCCGGGCCACCTGCGGGTGGCGCCGCCGGGTGCCCTCGAACCGCCGGATGAGCACGTCGTCGGCGGCGTCGAGGAAGAGGATCCGCACCCGGCTGCGTCCCGCCCGCAGGGTGTCGATGGCCGGCAGCAGGTCGTCGAAGTCGCCGCCGCCCCGGCCCACCACCAGGGCCACCCGCTCGAGCTCGGAGCCGCTCCCGTCCACCAGCTCGGAGATCTTGGAGATCAGGGCGGAGGGCATGTTGTCGATGACGAACCAGCCGAGGTCCTCGAGCGTGGCGCCGGCCGTCGAACGACCGGCCCCCGACATCCCCGTCACCACCAGGTACTCGCTCACTCGCCCACCTTTGCACGGAGTGCCGGCGGTCCGCTCGGCGACATCGGGGTGTGGATGCGAGCGAACACCGCCGCTCCCACCTGGGCCGGCAGCCACGTCACGGCCATGATCTCGTCCCGGGTGGCCTGGCGCAGCGCCGCCAGGCCGCCGAACTCGTCGAGCAGCCGGGTGCGGCGCTTCGGGCCCAGGCCCTCGATCCCGTCGAGCACACCGGTGACCATCCGCTTGCCCCGCAGGGTCCGGTGGTACGAGACGGCGAAACGGTGGGCCTCGTCCCGCAGCTGCTGCAGCAGGTAGAGGCCCTCGGACTGGCGGGGCAGCCGGACCGGGTCGGGGCTGCCCGGTAGGTAGACCTCCTCGAACGACTTGGCCAGGGAGGCGATCGGCACCCGCTGGGTGAGCCCGAGCTGCTCGAGCACCTTCATGCCCACGTGGAGCTGGCCCAGTCCCCCGTCGAGCAGGAGGAGCTGGGGCGGGTAGGCGAACCGCCGCCGCGACGTCGCCCGGGTCCCGACCCCGGCGTCACCGTCACCGTCGGCATCTGCCGGCCCGGTCCCGCCGTCCTCGGCCAGCAGGGCGGTCAGCCGCCGGGTGAGGACCTCCTCCATGGCGGCGTAGTCGTCGTTGCCGGGCACCGTCGCCACCTTGTAGTGGCGGTAGTCGCTCCGTTTGGCCAGGCCGTCCTCGAACACGACCATGGATCCCACGTAGTCGGTGCCCTGCAGGTGGCTCATGTCGTAGCACTCGATGCGGAGGGGGGCGACGGGCAGGTGGAGCTCCCGTTGCAACGACTCGAGGGCCCGGGCCCGGCTGTTGTGGTCGGACGTGCGGTGGAGGCGGTGGCGCACGAACGCCTCCTTGGCGTTCTGCTCGACGGTCTGCTGGAGCGCCCGCTTGGGACCGCGCTGCGGCACCCGGAGCGCCACCGGGGCCCCCCGGCGCTCGGTCAGGAAGTCGGTGACCGCCTCGATGTCGTCGGGCAGGGTGGGGACCAGCACCTGCTTCGGCACCCCGGCGGCGGCGTCGGCGTAGACGTCGACCAGCACCCGGCCCACCAGCTCGGCGTCGGTGAGGTCTTCCACCTTGTCGACGAACAGGGCCAGTCGGCCCACCACCTTGCCCGACCGGACGTGGAAGACCTGCACGGCTGCCTCCAGCTCGTCCTCGGCCATGCCGATGACGTCGACGTCCTCGGGCCGCTCCAGCTCCATCTGGCGGACGGCGTCCGCCGCCCGGATGGCCTCGAGCTTGTCGCGCAGCACCGAGGCGCGCTCGAACTCGAGCCCGGCGGCGGCGTCCTTCATCGAGGCCTCGAGCCCCCGCTCCAGCGACCGGGTGTCGCCGCCGAGGAAGGCCATCAGGTCGGCCACCATCCGGTCGTACTCCTGGTGCCCGACGGCGCCCACGCACGGCCCCGAGCAGCGCTCGATGTGGAAGAGGAGGCACGGCCGCCCCAGGCGCTGGTGGCGCCGGAACTTGTTATCGGAGCAGGTGCGCACCGGGTACGACCGCAGCAGCAGGTCGAGGGTGTCCCGGATGGCCCCCACGTTGGGGTAGGGGCCGAAGTACCGCACCCCCTTCCGCTTCCGGCCCCGGACCACCGCCGGGCGGGGCCACTCGTCGTCGACGGTCACCGCCAGCCACGGGTAGCTCTTGTCGTCCTTCAGCCGGACGTTGAACCGGGGCTGGAGCTGCTTGATGAGGTTGTGCTCGAGGAGGAGGGCCTCCGACTCGGTGTCCACCACCATCCACTCGACGTGGTCGGCCTGGGAGACCATCTGGGCGGTCCGCGGCGCCAGGGCGGCCGGGTCCTGGAAGTAGGAGCTCAGGCGCTGCCGGAGCGACTTGGCCTTCCCCACGTAGATGACCCGGCCGTCGGCGTCGACGAACTGGTAGGAGCCGGGCGTGTCCGGGATTGCTCCGGTGGGAGGGCGTGTGACCACCTCTCCAGTGTGCCGTGCCCACCGGGCAGCCGGGTCACGCAAAAGGCCGTCACGGCCGGCGGACTTCCGCCTACACTGAGTTCACGCCGGCCTGGTCTCCGGCACACATAACGCTCCGGGGCCGACAACCCCGCGGATGGGCGACCAGGCTGTCCCCGCCGGCCACTACCGGAGCACTTCCCCAAGGGGGTAGTACACGACATGCTTCGGCTGCAGACGGCGCTCCCCGAGCGCTACACGACGGCGCACCCCGACCAGTTGGCGCAGATGATCGGCGACGCCAAGACCACCCTGGGGTCGCGAGTGCTGATCCTCGGCCACCACTACCAGCGGGACGAGGTGATGGCCTGGGCCGATGCCCGAGGCGACTCCTTCGGCCTGTCCCGGATCGCCGCCGACCAGGCCGAGGCGGAGTACGTGGTCTTCTGCGGGGTGCACTTCATGGCCGAGTCGGCCGACGTGCTGACCGGCGACCACCAACAGGTGCTCCTGCCCGACCTGAACGCCGGCTGCTCCATGGCCGACATGGCCGACATCGACGCCGTGGAGGACGCCTGGGAGGCGCTGGGCTCGGTGACCGATGTGGAGCGAGTGGTGCCGGTCACCTATATGAATTCCTCGGCCGCCCTCAAGGCCTTCGTGGGCCGGCGCGGTGGGGTGGTCTGCACCTCCTCGAACGCCCGGGCCGTGCTCGCCTGGGCGCTCGGCGACGGGGCCGGCACCCCCGGCCAGGGGGACCAGGTTCTCTTCTTCCCCGACCAGCACCTGGGCCGCAACACCGGCTTCGCGCTCGGCTACGGGCACGACGACATGGCGGTGTGGAACCCCCGGCTCGATCGGGGTGGCCTCGACGACCCGACCATCAAGTCCTCCACCCTGCTGCTGTGGAAGGGCCACTGCTCCGTCCACCAGCGGTTCCGCCCGGCCCACCTGGAGGCCTTCCGCCGGGAGCACCCCGACGGCATCACCGTGGTGCACCCGGAGTGCTCCCACGACGTGGTGGAGGCGGCCGACCAGGTCGGCTCCACCGACTTCATCATTCGGGCGGTGGCCGAGGCTCCGCCCGGGTCGGTGATCGGTGTGGGCACGGAGATCCACCTGGTCAACCGGCTGAACAACGAGACCCCGGACAAGACCGTGGTGTCCCTCGACCCCCTGGTGTGCCCGTGCTCCACCATGTTCCGGATCGACGCCCCCCACCTGGCCTGGGTGCTGGAGGGGCTGGTCGAAGGCGAGGTGCGCAACCGGATCACGGTCGACCCGGCCACGGCCGCATGGGCCCGGGTGGCCCTGGAGCGCATGCTGGCCACGGTCTGACCTCGACGAGCTCTCGCTCTCGACGAAGGCATACCTTCGGCCCCGGGGCAGTCATCACGAGCACCTTTGCGTACGGGATGGTTGGACAAGGAGTCAGCGTACGACCGGGATACCCGGTCCGACTCCTTTCGGTGATCCGGACACCCGGACCCGGATCACCTCGGCGCCGTGGGGTCCCATGGCCACCACCTCGACCTCGAACAGTCCGACGCCGTCGGAATCGACCTTCTGTTGACCGGATGCCCGGTCCAGCACCGGTTGCGGGTCGGCGGTGGCGATCATCGACAGACGATCCGTCTTCACGTCGAAGGGGATGTTCCTGTTGCTCATCAGTTGTACTCCTTTGTTCGGATGGGACGCACGGTCCGCTACCAACGGGGGCCACCTGGTGGCCACCGATGCCCGTTGAGGACCGCCGACTGGACGACACAACGACCATCGACGTCGGTGGCGACCACGGGCACCGAGCCATTGTCCGAACCGACGTCGCCCTGAACGTCACCCTCGAATGTCACCCTCTGAAACAATCCCCTGACCAGGGGGATCACCGAGGACAATCGACAGGGATGGACACGATTGGCGGAGCAAGGTGCGAGACACGAACGTCACCCTGACGGCGTTCAGAACCCGACCGGGAGCCAGGCAGCGAGCTACGAAGCCGGCACAGCTTCACCGATGGTCGTCACACTGCGGCCACCATCTCGACGGACGAGGGATCACACCGCACCGCTCCGATCACCTGCATTTCGCCAGCTGTCCGGGGACGATGGCCGGCTGGGGTATCGAGACGATCGTGGACGCAAAGGTGGACGGATCGACGATCACGCTTCCGTCTCGATTACAGGCACCCGGCCAGTCAAGGCGGGGTTATAACCAGAAGTTGTGGATGCACGATCTGACGATGGGCGCGACGTACCCTCCAAGTTGACCAAACAACGATTCCGCCGGGTGACACCAGCGGGGAGGGATACGCCAATGTTGAAGCTAGTCCAAGACACGACCGCCGACGCGGTTGATGACCCCGAGGCGATGGCCATCGACCTCGACGAGATGTGCCGGATCGCCGCCCAAGAGATGCTGGCCGTGGCGCTGGCCGCCGAGCGTCGGGCCTATCTCGAGGCCCACGCCGGCGAGCTCGACGCCGCCGGACACCGCCTGGTGGTGGGCAACGGCTCGGCCCGGGCCCGCCAGGTGACGACCGGGGCCGGGGTGGTCGAGGTCCGGGCCCCCCGGGTCGACGACCGCCGGGAGGGCAAGCGGTACTCCTCGGCCATCCTGCCGGCCTACATGCGCAAGTCGCCCAAGGTCACCGAGGTGCTGCCGATCCTGTACTTGCGGGGCCTGTCGACGGGGGACTTCGCCCCGGCACTCGGCGAGTTCTTCGGCTCGGCGGCGGGCTTGTCCGCCTCGACGGTCAACCGGCTCACCGAGGCCTGGCAGGCCGAACACGCCGACTGGAACGAGCGGGACCTCTCGGGCCTCGACTACGTCTACTTCTGGGTCGACGGCGTGCACTTCAACATCCGCCTGGAAGAGGACCGACTGTGCTGCCTGGTCATCGTGGGGGTGCGCCTCGACGGCACGAAAGAGCTGGTGGCGCTGGCCGACGGCTACCGCGAGTCCACCGACAGCTGGGCCGAGGTGCTGCGCAGCCTACGTGACCGCGGCCTGTCTGCCCCCATGCTCGCCGTCGGCGACGGAGCGCTCGGGTTCTGGGGGGCGCTGCGCGAGGTGTTCCCCGAGACCCGTGAGCAGAGATGCTGGGTGCACCGAACGAAAAACGTCCTCGACGCCCTGCCAAAGCGGTTGCACGAAGAGGCGAAGGACGCCGTGCGCAACATCTACTCGGCACCGTCACGCACCGAGGCGCTCGACGCCGTCAAGACGTTCACCGAGACCTACGCCGAGTTCAAGAAGGCCACCGACAAGATCACCGGCGAGCTCGAGGCGCTGCTGGCCTTCTTCGACTTCCCCGTCGAGCACTGGGTCCACCTGCGCACCACCAACCCGATCGAGTCCACCTTCTCGACGGTGCGACTGCGGACCAAGGTCACCCGGGGCGCCGGCTCCCGCACTGCCGGACTGGCGATGGCCTACAAGCTGCTCGACGCCGCCCAGGACCGGTGGCGCAAGATCGGCGGAGCCGAGCTCGTCCCGCTGGTCCGGGCGGGATCAACCTTCATTGACGGCAAGCTACGAGAAAGGAGCGACAACACGGCCGAACAGACCGCCGACACCGACACCGATCAAGGGTCCGTCGCCGCCTGAGTGAGATTTCTCATCCACAACTCTTGACAATGGCTC
>JBKQTE010000057.1:0-116513 GCA_052143315.1 Acidimicrobiales bacterium
ATCCCGTTCTCGACCTTCACCGACTACCAGGACGACGTGTGGGCCCGGGTGGAGGCGGTCGGCACCGACCCCATCGCCAAGGCCAACCTGGTGACGAGCAAGGCCGAGCGCAACGCCGCGCTCGACGCGGCCGGCGAGGAGATCCGGTCCGCCCTCGGCGACGAGTTCGCCGACCGGCCGGCCGAGGTCAAGGGAGCCATCCGCTCCCTCACCAAGAAGCTGGTGCGCAAGCGCATCGTCGAGGACGGCGTGCGCGTGGACGGCCGGGGCACGGCCGACATCCGTCCGCTCTCGGCCGAGATCGACCTGCTCCCGACGGCACACGGCTCGGCGCTCTTCCAGCGCGGCGAGACCCAGGTGCTCAACGTGACCACCCTCGGCATGCCGCGCATGAACCAGCTGCTCGACACGATCACGCCTGTGGAGACCAAGCGCTACATGCACCACTACAACTTCCCGCCGTTCTCGACGGGGGAGACCGGTTTCATGCGCGGCCCCAAGCGCCGCGAGATCGGCCACGGGCTGCTGGCGGAGCGGGCGCTCCTGCCGGTGGTGCCGCCCAAGGAGGAGTTCCCCTACGCGCTGCGTCTCGTCTCCGACGTGCTGGCCTCCAACGGCTCCACCTCGATGGCCTCGGTGTGCGGGTCGACCCTGTCGCTGATGGCGGCCGGGGTGCCGATCAAGGCGCCGGTGGCCGGCATCGCCATGGGCCTGGTGTTCGACGAGGGCACCTACGTGACCCTGACCGACATCCTGGGGGCCGAGGACGCCTTCGGCGACATGGACTTCAAGGTGGCCGGGACCAAGGACTCGGTGACCGCCCTCCAGCTGGACACGAAGATCGACGGCCTCCCGGCCGACGTGCTGGGCAAGGCGCTCCTGCAGGCCAAGGAGGCCCGGCTGAAGATCCTCGACGTCATGGCCGGCGCCATCGCCGAGCCGCGTGCCGACGTGGCCGCCTCCGCCCCGAAGATCGTGTCCTTCGAGATCCCCATGGACAAGATCGGCGAGGTGATCGGGCCCAAGGGCAAGGTCATCAACGCCCTGCAGCAGGAGACCGGCGCCGACATCGCCGTGGACGACGACGGCATGGTCGGCACGGTGACCATCGGGGCCAAGGACGGCAACGCCGTGGAGGAGGCCCGCCGGCGGATCTCCACCATCCTCGACCCGCCGCTGGCCGAGGTGGGCGCCACCTACCAGGGCAAGGTCGTCAACATCACCAAGTTCGGTGCGTTCGTCAACATCCTCCCGGGACGTGACGGCCTGCTGCACATCTCCAAGATCGGCCGGGGCAAGCGGGTCGAGCGCGTCGAGGACGTGCTCGAACTGGGCCAGCCGGTCGAGGTCAAGGTCGACGACATCGACCCGCAGGGCAAGGTGTCCCTGTCGCTGGCCGGCGACGCCTCCGAGGAGAACGGCTCGTCGGCCCCCGAGCGCGCTCCCCGCAGTGACTCCGGCCGCAGCGACTCCGGCCGCGGTGCCGGTCGCCGCGACCATGCCGACCAGGACGATCGTGGCCCGAGTCGGGTCCGCACCTCGGCGGCTCCCGCCGGGGCGGTCTCCTTCGAGGACAGCTTCGAGGCCGAGCTCGTCCAGGAGTTCGGAGATCTCGGCCCGGCCAGCGCCGGCTCGTCGGATCGCCCCGAGACCGGCGGCGGCCGCGGCCGAGGTGGTCGGCGCCGTCGGTGAGTCCCGCCACTCCGGGTGATCGGCCTCCGGGTCGCTCACCCGGGCGGGTCTCTGCCCCCGACCCGCCGGGTCGGTCCACGAGTCCCCCGTTCCCACCGTGATCGGCGTCGACACCCTGTCCTCGGGGCTGGCCGTGGCCACCGAGCGGATGGCGGACGCCCGATCGGTGTGCCTCGGCTTCTGGGTGGGAACCGGTTCGCGTGACGAGCCTGAAGAGCGGGCCGGGGCGTCCCACGTCCTCGAGCACCTGCTGTTCAAGGGGACCGACGATCGCTCACCGTCGGCCATCGCCGAGGCGGTGGACGAGGTGGGTGGCGACTTCAACGCCTTCACCACCAAGGAGTACACGTCCTTCTACATCCGGCTGCTGGCCGAGCACCTTCCCCTCGGCCTCGACATCCTGTCCGACATCATGTGGCAGCCGGCCCTGCGCGAGTCGGACCTGGAGGCCGAGCGCTCCGTGATCCTCGACGAGATCCTCATGCACGCCGATGAGCCCTCCGACCAGGCGGCCGAGCAGAGCTCGGCCACCCTCTTCCCCGGTCACCCACTGGGCCGCGACGTGCTCGGCACCCAGGCCTCCATCGCCGCCGTCACCGCCGATCAGATCCGGGAGTTCTTCGAGCGGCACTACCGGCCGGGCAACATGGTGGCGGCGGCGGCCGGCGATCTCGACCACGACACCGTGCTGGCCGGCCTGGAGTCCCGCTTCACCGGACCGTCGGGCGGGGCACCGCCGGAACGGCGGGCGCCCGGCGACACCGTCCTCCCCCTGGCGGTGACCCGGCGACCCACCGAGCAGGCCCAGGTCATCCTGGGGATGCGCTCGGTGGACCGGTTCGACCGCCGGCGGTACGCCCTGGCCATCCTCAACCACGTGCTGGGCGGTGGGCTGTCCAGCCGGCTGTTCCAGGAGATCCGGGAGCGACGCGGCCTGGCCTACTCGGTGTGGTCGGAGCGCGTGGCATACCACGACGGCGGGGTGGTCAGCGTCGGCCTGGGCACGGCGCCGGAGCACGTGGCCGAGGTACTCGAGATCACCCATGACCAGCTTGCAGTCCTGGGCAGCCGGGGCATCACCGAGCGCGAGCTGGCCATCGCCAAGGGGAACATCCGGGCCGAGATGCTGCTGGCCTCCGAGGACTCCGGTGCCCGGATGAGCCGGATCGGGGCCGGCCTGCTCCTCCACGGCGAGGTGCTGGAGATGGACGAGGTGCTGAGACGGGTGGAGGCGGTCTCCCTCGGGGAGGTACGAGCGGCGGCCGCCGACCTGGTCGCCGCCCCTCGCACCCTGTCGGTGGTGGGCCCCTTCGACGAGTCCGACTTCGATCCCGACGCCCTCTCGCTGGGCTGACCTCGCCGTCCCGTTGCCGGGTCCCGGTTGGGACCGGCGGTAGGGTGACCGGTATGCGCGTCGGGGTGGTGGGTGCCGGGGGGAAGATGGGGCTGGCGGTCTGCCAGGCCGTGGTCGCCGACCCGACGCTGGAGCTGTCCGCCGCCGTCGACCCTCGGCTGGCCGGGACCGACCTGGGATCGCTGGTCCCGGGCGCCGACGGCCTCCGGGTCGCCGGCGACCTGGCGGAGCTGACCGCCTCCCACACCGAAGTGGTGGTCGACTTCACCCGGGTGGAGGCAGCCCGGACCACCCTGGCCTGGTGCGCGGCGGCCGGCCTCCACGCCGTGGTCGGGACCACCGGCTTCACCGACGCTGACCTGACCGAGCTGCGACGGGCCTTCCCCGGTTCGGGGCGCGACGGCCCGAACTGCATCGTGGCCGCCAACTTCGCCATCGGCGCGGTGCTGATGATGCGCTTCGCCGAGCTGGCCGCCCCGTGGTTCGACGGCGCCGAGATCGTCGAGCTCCACCACGACGGAAAGCTCGACGCCCCATCGGGGACCTCGATGCGGACGGCCGAACGGATGGCCGCGTCGAGGTCGGAGGCCGGTCGGCCCGAGTTCCCCGAGGACCGGACGTCGACGGTGGTGGTGGAGGGCGTCCGCGGCGGCCGGGGCCCCGGGGGGGTCCGGCTGCACTCGGTGCGCCTGACCGGCCTCGTCGCCCACCAGCAGGTGATCCTGGGCGCGGTGGGCCAGGGGCTCACCATCCGCCACGACTCCTACGAGCGGACCTCGTTCATGGACGGGGTGGTGCTGGCCGTCAAGCAGGTGGCCGGCCGGCCGGGCCTCACCCTGGGACTCGAGTCCCTGCTCGGGCTCTGAGGCGCCGTGGCCGACACCCGCCAACGGATCATCGAGGCCACCTACTCCTGCGTGGCCCGGTGGGGTCTGGCCAAGACCACCGTCGAGGACGCCGCCCGCGAGGCGAACGTGTCGAGGGCCACCGTCTACCGGTACTTCCCGGGGGGCCGGGAGGAGCTCATCCACGACGTGGTGGCCTGGGAGTTCCTGGCTTTCTTCCTCCGCCTCTACCAGGCCATCCAGGGGGCGGCCAGCTTGGAGGCGGTGATGGAGCTGGGCATCCGCTTCGCCCACCGGTCCATCCGGGAGCACGAGGTGCTCCAGCGGGTGATGCAGACGGAGCCGGAGACGCTGCTGCCCACCCTGACCCTCGAGAGCAACCGGATCCGGCAGGGAATCGCCGACTTCCTCCTCCCGTACCTCTACCAGCACGGGCTGGCCGAGGGGGTCGACCCGGCCCAGGCCTCGGACTTCCTGGCCCGTATGGTGCTGTCCTACATGGCGTCCCCGGGGCGGTGGGACCTCGACGACCCGGTCCAGGTGAGCCAGCTGGTGCGCGAGGAGCTGCTGGCCGGTGTGGTGGTGGGCCCCGAACCGCACGGGGCGCCTCCCTGTTGAGCCCAGATCATTGACAATGAGACAAAATTCGCCATACTGTCCCACCATGAGGGGTGGCTCGCGTCAGGTCCGGACCGGTCGGTGAGCGGCCAGCCGGCGCGCCTCCGGGCCGTGCCCTCAGGGGCAGGCGTATCCTCCTCGTCCGTGCCGGACGTCGATCGCACCCCCACCCACCGGGTCAGGATCGTCGACGCCACCCTGGCCTGCATGGCCCACCGGGGAACCACCAAGACGACGGTGGACGACATCGCCCGTCAGGCCGGCATCTCCCGTGCCACCGTCTACCGCGTCTTCCCCGGCGGAAAGGTGGAGATCCTGGCGGCGGTGGTCGACACGGAGATGGCCCGGCTCTTCTCGGCCCTCGGGGTCCGCATGGGCACGGCCGACCGGCTCGCCGACGTGCTGGTCAACGGCATCGTCGAGGCGGTGACCCGGGTCACCACCCACCCGGCCCTCGGCTACCTGGTGGAGCACGAGCCCGACGTCGTCCTCCGGCACCTGGCCTTCGACGAGTCGAACCAGCTGCTGGCCACCGCCACCCGGTTCGTGGCCCCCTTCCTGGCGCGATGGATGGATCCGGAGGAGTCGGCCCGGGTGGCCGAGTGGTCGACCCGGATCGTGCTGTCGTACTGCATCAACCCGTCGTCGGAGACCGATCTGACCGACCCGGTGCAGGCCCGCCGCCTGATCGAGACCTTCGTGCTCCCCGGGATCCGTGCCCTGCAGGCTCCCGACCGCACGGCACCCATCGCCATCGCAGCATTCGCCGCCGAGCGCCGGCCCGACCGACCGAACCATCCGAGCGACATCACACCTGTCAAGGGGGACCAGCCATGACCGTCGAGATGAACAAGACCGCCGACATCATCGGACGCGACGAGATCGACGACTTCGAGGCGATCCTGTCGGTGGTGGGCACCGAGGAGGCCGACGGCAAGCACGTCGTCCACTCGGTGTACGACACCATCTTCACCTGGGACTACGAGAAGGGCGCGCGGCCCAAGCTGGCCAAGCTCTACGAGAAGGCCAAGAACTCCCAGTGGAACGGCGAGACCGATCTCCCCTGGGACACCGAGGTGGATCAGGAGAAGCTGGTGATGGACCAGGCCGTCGCCGGCGGAGGGTTCGGAGCCGGGTTCGACCTCACCGGCACCCCGGTGGAGAAGTGGTCGGAGCGGGAGTGGGTCCAGTTCGGGGTCGAGAGCCAGAACTGGACGCTCTCCCAGTTCCTCCACGGGGAGCAGGGGGCGCTGGTGTGCACGGCCAAGATCGTCGAGTCGGTGCCGTGGATCGACGCCAAGTACTACGCCGCCACCCAGGTGATGGACGAGGCCCGCCACGTCGAGGTGTTCGCCAAGTACCTCGACGACAAGCTGTCGGGCCACTACCCGATCAACGCCCACCTGCGCATGCTGCTCGAGGACATCATCGCCGACTCCCGGTGGGACATGACCTACCTGGGCATGCAGATCATGGTGGAGGGCCTGGCCCTGGCCGCTTTCGGCTTCATGGCCCAGTTGACCGGCGACCCGCTGCTGAAGCAGCTGCTCCGCTACGTGATGGCCGACGAGGCCCGCCACGTGGCCTTCGGCGTGATCAGCCTGCAGGAGTACTACCAGGGGCTCAACGCCCACGAGCTGCGCGAGCGCCAGGAGTTCGCCTTCGAGGCGGCGGTGCGGATGCGCGACCGGTTCCTCCAGCAGGAGGTGTGGGACCGCATGGGCATCGACCCCAAGGCCATCGTCCCGGTGGTGCAGCAGGCCCCCGAGCGCGGGGCCTTCCAGGCCCTCCTCTTCTCCAAGATCGTCCCCAACTGCCGCAAGCTCGGCCTGCTCGACGCCGCCGACGGTTGGCTGCGCACCAAATTCACCGAGCTGGGCGTGATCGAGTTCGAGTCGTGGGAGGACACCTCCGAGGAGTATGACGCCTTCGCCTCGGTGCCCCCCCAGGCGAGCACCGTCTCCTGAGCGTCTGCCCGGTCTGGGCTCCCGGGGGCCGGGACGCCTGCTGGTAGCTTGTGCCTGTGGCCCTGACTCTCCGATCCCCCGCCTTCAGGGGCTGACACCATGGGACGCTTCGGCTCGGTGGTGACGGCGATGGTCACCCCCTTCGACGACGAGGGGGCGGTGGACGTCGGCTGTGCCGTCGAGCTCGCCCGTCACCTGGTGGCCTCGGGCTCCGACGGACTGGTGGTGGCCGGAACCACCGGCGAGGGCCCGGTGCTGTCCGATGCCGAGTGCCTGGAGCTCTTCCGGGCGGTGGCCGGCGCCGTCACGGTGCCGGTGGTGGCCGCTACCGGCACCAACGACACCGCCCACACGGTGGCGCTCACCGGCGCGGCGGCGGAGTGTGGCATCGACGGCGTCCTGGTGGTCACCCCGTACTACAGCCGACCTTCCCGCCAGGGCATCTCGGCCCACTTCCGGGCGGCGGCGGCCGCCACCCAGCTGCCGGTGCTGCTCTACGACATCCCGGTGCGCACCGGACGGAGGATCGGCACCGACCTCCTGATCGAGCTGGCCGAGGAGGTCCCCAACATCGTCGGGGTGAAAGATGCCACCGGCGACGTGGCCGGGGCGGCGCTGGTGGTGGCGGCCACGCCCGACGACTTCGAGGTCTACTCGGGGGACGACTCGCTCACCCTGCCCTTCCTCTCGATCGGCGGGGTCGGCATCGTCAGCGTGGTCTCGCACTGGGCGGCGCGTGGGCTGGCCGACCTGGTGTCGTCGTTCGCCGCCGGGGACACCGCGGGGGCCACCCGGACCAACCAGCTCCTGTCGGAGTCCTACGCCTTCGCCAGCACCGAGCAGTACCCCAACCCGGTCCCGGCCAAGGCCGCCTGCCGGGCCCAGGGCATCCCCGTCGGCCAGTGCCGGCTTCCCCACCCACCGGCGCCGGACGCCCTCGTCGACCAGGCCCGTGCCGTCATCGCCCGGCTCGGCCAACGCACCCGGACCCACCAATCGGTTGCCTGAGCCCGGCCGGTCGGGAACGTCGGGGGGCGCCGGCCAACGGCGCAAGGACGGACGATCCAAGGCGACCGACGCCCCCACCGACGCACGAACGCCCCCAAAGGACCAAGCCGGAATGACCACCACGCCAAAGAAGCGCCAGCAGCCAGCCGCCCGGGGGGCCACCGGCGGGGGAGCCAGCCCGGTGCGGGTGGTCTTCCTCGGGGGCCTGGGGGAGATCGGGCGGAACTGCGCCTGCATCGAGATGGACGGCCGCATCCTCGTCCTCGACTGCGGGATCATGTTCCCCGATCCGGACATGCCCGGCGTCGACTTGGTGCTGCCCGACTTCACCTATCTACGGGAGAACGCCGACCGGGTCGACGGCGTCATCCTCACCCACGGGCACGAGGACCACACCGGGGGCCTGGCCTTCCTCCTCCGCGACTTCCCGCTCGACGTCTACGGCTCCGAGCTGACCCTCGGCCTGGCCCGGAGCCGGGTGGACGAGGCGGGCATGGGCAGCCGGGTCACCTGGATCCCGGTCCGGGACGGGGAGCGCCGGCGCATCGGACCGTGCGACGTGGAGTTCATCCCGGTGACGCACTCCGTCCCCCAGGCCTTCGCCACCGCCTTCTTCACCCCGCAGGGGATCATCCTCCATTCGGGCGACTTCAAGATCGACCTGCACCCGGTGGACGGGCGCCGGACCGACCTGGCCCGCATGGGGGCCCTGGCCTCGGACCCGGGTATCCGGCTGCTGCTGGCCGACTCCACCAACGCCGAGGAGCCCGGCTTCACGCCGTCGGAGTCCACGGTGGGCGCCACCCTTCGCAAGGTGTTCCTCGAGCGGCCGGGGCGCCGTTTCATCGTCACCTGCTTCGCCAGCCACATCCACCGGGTGCAGCAGGTGGCCGACGCCGCCATCGGCGGCGGCCGCAAGGTGGCCACCCTGGGCCGCTCCATGCAGAAGAACGTGGCCCTGGCCCGGGAGCTGGGCCTGCTGGACATCGACGAGAAGTCGATCGTGGACATCGAGGACGTCGACCGGCTCGCCCCCGGCCAGGTGTGCGTGATCTCCACCGGATCCCAGGGCGAGCCGATGTCGGCGCTGTCCCGCCTGGCCATCGGCGAGAACCGGTTCTTCAAGCTTCGCGAGGACGACGTGGTGGTGATCAGCGCCCACCCGATCCCGGGCAACGAGTGGTCGGTGGGCCGGGTCATCGACGGCCTCCACCGGCGCGGCGTGGAGGTGATCCACTCGGGTGGGGAGTCGGTGCACGTGAGCGGCCACGCCCGCCAGGGCGAGCTGGCCATGCTGATGTCCATCACCCGGCCCGACTTCTTCATCCCGGTCCACGGCGAGTACCGGCACATGGCCAACCACCTGAGGTTGGCCAACACGATGGGCATCACCGGGGACCGCCTGCTGCTGTGCGAGGACGGTGACACCGTCCGGATCGACGACTCGGGCCTCCACCGAGACGGCGGCGTCCCCGGCGGCTACCTCTTCGTGGACGGGAGCACGGTCGGCGACATCGGCCACGGCGTGCTCCGCGACCGGATGGTCCTGTCCGAGGAGGGTGTCGTCATGGCGGTGGCCACCATCGACGTCAAGCGGGGCGAGGTGGTGGGCGCTCCCCAGATCATCACCCGCGGCTGGGCCTACGACGACGAGACCGACGCCCTCCTGGACGAGGCGCGCGATCGGGTGAAGGTGGCGCTGGAGAAGGCGTTGGTCGGCGGCAGCCACGACCACGAGTCGCTCAACCGGGTGGCCCGCAAGGCCCTGGGACAGCTGGTGGGCGGACGTACC
The DNA here is from genome assembly GCA_052143315.1 of Acidimicrobiales bacterium. Lineage (GTDB taxonomy): Bacteria > Actinomycetota > Acidimicrobiia > Acidimicrobiales > RAAP-2 > DASZIT01. Next base: position 9,277 of record JBKQTE010000057.1, read on the forward strand.
AAGCAGCGCCCGATGATCGTGCCGGTCATCGTCACCGTCTAGCCCCCCGGCCCGTCCCGGGCGGGTCGGAGCCGGCGGATTGTGCCTGTCACCGGGAAGAACTCCCCGAGGGTGTCCCCGATGGGAGCCGGTGCCGGGAGTAACCTTGTCCCACTGTGACGACCGCCACCAAGCGTACGGCGGGCCGCGCCGGGGCATCGCGGTCCAAAGCCAGGGCCGGCACCCCGGCCCGGTCACGCGCCGGCTCGACGGCATCGTCGCGTCGGGGGACGCGCGCCTCCGGGCGTGCCCGGTCGGCGTCGGGCGGCTCCGACCGGCGGCGAGGCATGTTCGCCGGCACCTGGGACGTCCTGGTCGGCCACGCCTCCGACGTCTGGGGCGTCGTCCTGGTCACGGTGGGGGTACTGAGCGCCCTCGCCCTCTACGGCGACGCCCTCGGCCCGGTCGGGCACGGGGTGCGGCGGGTGGCCGGCGACCTCCTCGGCTGGGGCAGGTTCCTGGTCCCGCCGGTGGCCGTCGCCATCGGGATCCTGCTGATCGCCGGCCGGCGCGACCCCACCACCGGCGAGACGGTGCCCCGACGCGAGCCGATCCGGGCGGTCCTGGGTGGCACCCTGACGCTGCTGGCGGTGGCCGGCCTCGCCGCCCTGACCGGTGGCTCCCCGCCGCTCGGGGCCACCACGGCCAGGCTGTCGTCGGCCGGCGGATGGCTCGGCGCCGTCGTCGGGAACCCGCTCCGCTCGGGCCTGGGCGGCTTCGGTGCCGCCACCGTGCTGGTGGCGGTGCTGGTGGTGGCCATGGTGCTCTTCACCGGTGTGTCGGTCCGCACGGCGGCACGCGGCGTGGCCGTCGCCTGCCGGTGGGCTGTCGACACCGCCCGGGGCGGGCCCGAGGGACGTGACATCCGGACTGGGGCCGCCGCCGAGGACGACCATCCCACCGATCCGTTCGGGCGGGCGGTCACCGGCCACCAGCCGACCGTGCCGTTCGAGGGCCCCGACCCCGACATGGCGGTCACTCCCGAGGTGGCGCTGCCGGTGACCGCGGCCGCCGATCTCGATCCCCTGCCCGAGCCGGGTCCTCCCGATCCGGCGGCGCTGCCGGAGGAGGCCACCAAGGCCGGCAGGGGCGCCCAGTTGGAGATGAAGCTGGGCCCGTCGGTGGGGGAGTGGCGGCTCCCGCCGGCCAACAGCCTCAAGCGCCTGAAACCCCAGGCGGTGGACGAGCGGGAGGTCGACGCCGGAGGGGCCGCCCTGGTCGAGGCCCTGGCCGCCCACGGGGTTTCCACCCGACTGGTCGATCGCACCGTGGGGCCGTCGGTGACCCGCTACGAGCTGGAGCTGGGAGCCGGGGTCAAGGTGGCCCGGGTGACCTCGCTGTCCAAGGACATCGCCTACGCCATGGCGTCGCCCGACGTCCGGATACTGGCGCCGATCCCCGGCAAGTCGGCCATCGGGGTGGAGGTGCCCAACCGGCGCCGCCAGCTGGTGGCCCTGGGCGACATCCTGGCCTCACCCGAGGCGGCCAGCGCCCACCACCCCTTGGAGGTGGGCCTGGGCCGGGACATCGCCGGCAAGGCGTTCCTGGCGAACCTGGCCGAGATGCCCCACGTGCTGGTGTCGGGGGCCACCGGCTCCGGCAAGTCCTCGTGCATCAACTCCATCCTCACCTCCATCCTGATGCGGGCCACTCCCGAACAGGTCCGGCTGATCCTGATCGACCCCAAGCGGGTGGAGCTGGGCCAGTACAACGACCTGCCCCACCTCCTCACCCAGGTGGTGGTGGACCCGAAGAAGGCCGCCAACGCCCTGGCGTGGGCGGTCAAGGAGATGGAGCGCCGCTACGACCTGCTGGCCGAGGCCGGCATGCGCGACATCACCGGCTACAACATCGCCGTCGACCGCGGCGAACTGGCCGACCACGAGGAGGCGCACCGGCTGCGGACCCTGGGTGCCGGGTCCGACGACGGCGCCGACGACGGCGAGTACGTCGATCGGTACCAGCGCCTGCCGTTCATCCTCATCGTGGTGGACGAGCTGAACGACCTGATGATGGTGGCCGCTCGGGACGTGGAGGACTCGGTCTGCCGCATCGCCCAGATGGCCCGGGCGGTCGGCATCCACCTGGTGCTGGCCACCCAGCGCCCCTCGGTGGACGTGATCACCGGCGTCATCAAGGCCAACGTCCCGTCCCGGATGGCGTTCTCCGTGTCGTCCCTGGCGGACAGCCGGGTCATCCTCGACCAGCCGGGTGCCGAGCGGCTGATCGGCCGGGGTGACATGCTCCTTCTGACCGCCTCGTCGTCGAACCCGCAGCGGCTGCAGGGTCCGTGGGTGGGGGAGGACGAGGTCCGGAAGGTGGCGGCCCACTGGAAGCGGCAGCGCCCCATGGAGATCGTGTCGGGCATCGAGGAGGTGGCCGCCGGCGTCGGCACCGCCGGAGCCGGCGACGATGACGACGACGAGCTGATGGCCCAGGCCATGGACCTGGTGGTCCGCTCCCAGCTGGGATCCACCTCGATGCTGCAGCGGAAGCTCCGGGTCGGGTTCGCTCGGGCCGGGCGGCTGATGGACCTCATGGAGCGACGCGGGGTGGTGGGGCCGTCCGAAGGGTCCAAGGCCCGCGACGTCCTGATGACGATCGAGGAACTGGAGTCCCGCTGAGCCAGGGCTCCGAGGCCGACCCGGTCGCCGGACGACCGGGTCGGCACCGCCGTGGACGCCGGTGGCGCTGGTTCCCGGTGACGCTCATGGTGGTGGGCGTCGTCCTGGTGGCGGCGGTCGCCGTGCTGGCCGTTCGTCACGTGGACCGGCCCCTGCCGGTACCGGCTCTGGAGTCCTCGCTGACGGCGTCGGTGACGGTGCCCGGCGCTGCCCCCAAGCTCCCCTGGCCGACGATCGGCCAGGCGGCGGTGGAGGTGCCGTCGACCGGCTTCGCCGACTCCTACGGCCCCGACACCCCCTCTCCCATCGCCTCTCTCACCAAGATGACCACCGCGGTGGTCATCCTCCGGGACCACCCGGTGGCGGCCGACGCCCCGGGCCCGTCGATCACCATCAGCCCCGCCGATGTGGCCCAGTTCGGCAGCGACGTCGGCAGCGACCAGTCCACCGTGGAGGTGACCGCCGGGGAGGTCCTCACCGAGCGGCAGATGCTCGAGGCGCTACTGATCAGGTCGGCCAACAACATCGCCTACACGCTGGCGGTCTGGGACGCCGGCAGCGTGGCGGCTTTCGTGGTCAAGATGAACGCCCTGGCCACCTCCCTCGGGATGACCTCCACCCACTACGTCGACGCCAGCGGCTACGACCAGCAGTCCGTCTCGTCGGCGGTCGACGTGCTGAAGGTGGCAGCCGCCGGCATGGCCATCCCGACGTTCGCCGAGGTGGTGGCCATGCCGTCGGTGACGCTGCCGGTGGTCGGCACCGTCCCCAACATCGTCGTCGAGATCGGCTCCGACGGGGTGATCGGGGTCAAGTCCGGCTTCACCTCCTACGCCGGCGCCTGCATGGTCCTGGCGGCCAACCGGCTGGTGGCCGGACAGGCGGTACTGGTGCTGGCCTCGGTCATCGGCCAGAAGGTGCCCCCACCGGCGCCGCCGCCCACCACCACGCCGACCACCGCTCCGGCGACACCGCCGACCACCGCGCCGCCGACCACGACCACCTCCACCACGACCACCACGACCACCACGACCACCACGACCACCACGACCACCACGGCGCCGGCCCCCGGAAACGATCTCCTCTACACCGATCCCCTCCTCTACGCTGGGCTGGCCGCCGAGGCACTGCTGGTGGCGGCCGAGGCGGCCCTGGTCCCGGTGACGGTGGCCACCGCCGGGAGCGTGGTCGGCACCGCCGTGGCCACCTGGGGAGGGGTTGCCCACGGCGTGTCGGTGGCCACCACCGGCTCGGCCCAGCTGACCGGTTGGCCCGGCCAGACGGTGACGGTGGCCCACACCCTGGCGGTGGCGGCCGGGGCCCGCCAGGGGGACCGGGTCGGGACGGTGCTCTACTCCCTGGGCGTCCAGCACGCCCTGGTGGGACTCCGGCTCGACCGGACGGTGCAGGAGCCGTCGTGGTGGTGGCGCCTGACCCACCAGCTGTGAACGGGGCGCCGGACGGGTGGCTGACCGCCCGACCGAGCGGTCACGGCAGGTCCCTTCGTGTCCGGCAGGTGACGAGTACCCTGACGGGGTGCGCGCCAGAGCTCCAGCATCGTCCGCCAACCTCGGCCCCGGCTTCGACACGCTGGCCGTGGCCCTCGACCGGTACGTCGAGGTGGAGGTGGAGCCGGCCTCCCGGCTGATCGTCCGCTCGGAAGGGGAAGGGGCCGGCCTGGCCGACGATCCTTCCCACCTGGCGGCACGGGTGGCCATCGACGTGGCCGGCACCGACCACCTGGCCATCACCGTGCGCTCGGAGATCCCGGTCGGCCGGGGCCTCGGTTCCTCGGCGGCGCTGGCCGCCGCGGCCGCCGCCGCCGCCGGCTCCAAGGACCCACTGGCGGTGGCCACCCACATGGACGGCCACGCCGACAACGCCGCCGCCGCGGTGGTGGGGGGCCTGGTGGCGGCGGCCATGGTCCGGGGTACCGTGCAGGTGGTCCGCCTTCCACTCGACGTCAGCCTGGTCTTCGTGGTCATCGTGCCCGACCTGGTGCTGCCCACGGCCAAGGCCCGGCAGGCCCTCCCCTCCGACGTCACCCGGGAGAACGCCGCCTTCAACCTGTCGCGCCTGGCGTTGCTCATCGCCGGCCTGGCCGACAGCCGGGTGCTGGTCAGAGAAGCCACCGAGGACCGCCTGCACCAGGACTACCGCAGCCCGCTCTTCCCGGCCGCCCCCAAGCTCCTGTCCCGGCTGTCCGACGGAGGGGCGCTGGCGGTCTGCTGGTCGGGGGCCGGCCCGTCGCTGCTGGGCATCTGCAACGGCACCGACGGCACCAAGGTGACCCAGGCGGCCCAGGCGGCGCTGGCCGAGGTGGACATCCCCGGTCAGGTGCTCCTCCTGCACCCTGACATGCACGGCCTGATGGTCGACCGGGACGGCTCGGGCGACTTCTGGCGCGACCGCCGGCCAGAGTGGGTGGCCGGCGTCGGCAGGGCGGACGCCCCGTCCGAGGTCTCCCCGGCCGGACAGCTCTACGACTTCGACGGCGACCGGTAGCCGGGCCGGCCCCGCTCCGCCGTATCCTGGGGCGATGACGGCGCCCAGCCACCCCGACCCCGGGGCCACCGAGGCACCCCCAGGGGGCGGTCCACCACGGACCTTCCACATCGAGACCTTCGGTTGCCAGATGAACGACCACGACTCGGAGCGGCTGGCCGGCCTGCTGGTGGCCGACGGCCTGGTTCCCACGGCCGATCTCGACTCGGCTGACGTGGTGGTGTTCAACACCTGCTGCATCCGGGAGAACGCCGACAACAAGTTCTACGGACACCTGGGCAACCTCAAGGCCCTCCGGGAGAGCCGCCCGGGGATGCAGATCGCGGTGGGCGGGTGCCTGGCGCAGCTGGACCGGGAGCGCATCCGCCAGCGGGCGCCGCACGTTGACGTGGTGTTCGGCACCCACAACCTGGCCCACGCCCCGGCCCTCCTGCGGCAGGCGGCCCGGTCCGGGCCGGTGGTGGAGATCCTCGAGGCGCCGGAGGCCGACGCCGGCCCGGGGACGCATGGGCAGCAGGCGGCGGCCCTGAGCGCGGTCCGGGACCTCCCGTATGCGGCGTGGGTGACCATCCAGACCGGGTGCAACAACTCGTGCGCCTTCTGCATCGTCCCGTCGGTCCGGGGCGGCGAGGTGTCCCGGCCGGTCGACGACCTGGTGGCCGAGGTGGGCGCCCTGGCCGCCCGGGGGGTCAGCGAGGTGACCCTGCTCGGCCAGAACGTGAACTCCTTCGGTCGGGACATCACCCGGCGGGGCCCCCTCTTCGCCAGGCTGCTGCGGGAGGTGGGGGCGGTCGAAGGCATCCGACGGGTCCGGTTCACCAGCCCCCATCCGAAGGACCTGAGCCCGGAGACGATCGCCGCCATGGCGGAGACCCCTGAGGTGTGCAACCACCTCCACCTGCCGCTGCAGTCGGGCAGCGACGCCAACCTGGCGGCCATGCGGCGTGGCTACACGGCCGAGCGCTACCTGTCCCGGCTGGCCGCCGCCCGAGCTGCGGTACCTGACCTGGCGGTGAGCACCGACCTCATCGTCGGCTTCCCCGGCGAGACCGAGGAGGATTTCGAACGGACCCTCGAGGTCGTCGCCGAGGCGGCCTACGACAGCGCCTACACGTTCGTCTTCTCCCCCCGGCCCGGCACCCGGGCGGCGGCCATGGAGGACCAGTTCGTCCCGTCCCAGGTCACCGCCGACCGGATCGAGCGGCTCCGCTCGGTGGTCGAGCGGTCGGCGCTGCACCTCCATCAGGAGCGGATCGGCCGGCTGGAGGAGGTGCTGGTGGAGGGGCCGTCCAAGCGGGATCCCACCGTCACCACCGGCCGGACCGGCCAGAACAAGCTGGTGCACTTCACCCCGGCGGACGGGCGGACGGTGGCCGCCGGGTCGTTCGCCGACGTGATGGTCACCGGGGCGGCCCGGCACCACCTCTCCGGCGAGCTGGTGGAGGTGACCGCCCGGCCCCGGCACCGCACCCGCATCCCGGTCGCCGCCGGTTGAGCTCCGCCACCCCCGTCGGCGGCGGCAGGGTGGTGGCCCTGGTCGGTCCCACCGCCTCGGGCAAGTCGGCCCTGGCCCTGGCGGTGGCCGAGGCCTCGCCTGCCCCGTCGTCGCCCGGCGCGGCGTCGAGGGTCGAGCTCGTCTCGGTCGACTCGATGGCGGTCTACCGGGGCATGGACATCGGCACCGACAAGCCGTCGCCGGAGGTGCGGGCCCGGGTGGCCTACCACCTGGTCGACCTGGTCGACGCCTCCGAGGACTTCACCGTGCAGGAGTTCCAGGCCTGCGCCCGGCGGGCACTGGCCGGCATCGCCCTCCGGGGCCACGCCGCCCTCCTGGTGGGCGGGACTGGCCTCCACCTGCGCTCGGTGGTCGACGACCTGACCTTTCCCGGTCGGTTCCCGGAGGTGGCCGGCCGGCTGTCCCGGGAGCTGGCCGCCGCCGGGCCGCCCGGCAGCCCCGGGGAGCGGAGGGTACTGGAGCGGCTGCACGCCAGGCTGGCGTCGCTCGACCCGGAGGCGGCACGACGGGTGGAGGTGGCCAACCGCCGCCGGCTGGTCCGGGCGCTGGAGGTGACGGAGGGCTCCGGCCGGCCGTTCTCGTCGTTCGGCCCCGGGCTGGAGGCCTACCCGCCGAGCCCGGTCCGGCTGGTCGGCATCCGTCCGGACCCGGAGGAGACCGACCGCCGGATCGCCGTCCGGATCGACGACATGATGCGGTCCGGGCTGCTCGACGAGGTGGAGCGGCTGCGGGCGGCGCCCGGTGGCCTGTCCCGCACCGCCAGGCAGGCTCTGGGCTACCGGGAGCTGCTCGCCCACCTCGAGGATGGGGTGCCGCTGGCCGAGTCGGTGGACGAGATGGTCCGCCGGACCCGGTCGTTCGCCCGCCGGCAGTGGGCCTGGTTCCGGCGCGATCCCCGTATCGTGTGGTTGACACCCGAGGAGGACCTGGTGGCCCGGATCGTCGGTCTCCTCGGCGGTCCGGTGAGAGACTGACCGGGACCGAGACCACGGGGACCATGGACGACGACCGGCAGCTGGACATGACCAAGCACCACGGGGCGGGGAACGACTTCCTCGTCACCGTGGACACCGACGACCGGCGGCCACCGCCGCCGGCGCTGGTGCGCGCCCTATGCGACCGGCGCTTCGGGGTGGGGGCCGACGGCCTCATCCGCATCCTCACCGGCCGGGACGGCGCCGACCTGGCCATGGACCTGCACAATGCCGACGGCTCGGCGGCGGAGATGAGCGGCAACGGGATCCGCTGCCTGGCCCAGGCGGCGGTCGACGCCGGGCTGGTGTCGCCGCCGCGCTTCACGGTATGGACGGCCGCTGGCATCCGGAGCGTCGAGTACCACCCCGGCGCCGCCCCGGGGGAGGCCGAGGCCTCGGTCGACATGGGCAAGGCCGAGCTGGGTCCCGACCAACCCCAGCAGTTCGCCGATCGGCGGGCCCGCACCGTGGACATGGGCAACCCTCACCTGGTCCTCCTGGGTCCGGACCCGGCGGCGGTCGACGTGGCCGGTGTCGGCAACCACCTCCAAGCCGTCCACCCCGGCGGCATCAACGTGGAGTTCATCTCGGCCGGGCCCGGCCCGGATCAGCTGACCCTCCGGGTGTGGGAGCGGGGGGCGGGGGAGACCCAGGCGTGCGGCACCGGCAGCGCGGCGGCCGCCGCCGCCGCCCACAGCTGGGGACTGGTGGGCGACCACGTCCGGGTGCACAACCCGGGCGGCACCCTGGTGGTGGAGCTCGGCAGCGACGGGATCCGTCTGGCCGGCCCGACCCGCAAGGTGGCCGAGCTCCAGGTGGTCCCGAGTGTCGTGCTGCGGGCATCCCGGCCGTGAGCCCGTCGGACTCCGCCTTCACCGACACCCTGATCTCCCGTGAGTTCCGGGAGCGCATCGTGCTGGTCGGGGTCACCTTCCCGCACTCGACGGCGGCGGCCACCGAGGCCGGGCTCGACGAGCTGGCCCTGCTGGTGGCCACCGCCGGGGCCGACGTCGTCGACCGTGTCGTCCAGCGACGGGACTCCCCCGATCCGGCCACCTTCATCGGCAAGGGCAAGGCCCAGGAGCTGGCGTCGATCTGCCTGGCGGTGGACGCCGACACGGTGGTGTTCGACGACGACCTCAGCCCGGCCCAGCAGCGGAACCTCGAGAAGCTCCTCGGTCGGACGGCCATCGACCGGACGGCGGTGATCCTCGACATCTTCGCCCAGAACGCCCGGACCCCCGAGGGCCGGGCCCAGGTGGAGCTGGCCCTCCTGCGCTACCGGCTGCCCCGGCTCCGGGGCCGGGGCACGTCGCTCAGCCAGCAGGCGGGCGGCATCGGCACCCGCGGCCCGGGCGAGACCCAGCTGGAGGTGGACCGTCGGCGCCTGGTCCGCCGGATGACCAGGCTGGAGTCCGACCTGCGCGACCTCGACCGGACCCGGCGGACCCAGCGCAAAGGGCGGGCGCGCTCCCGGCAGCGCACCGTCTCCCTGGTGGGCTACACCAACGCCGGCAAGTCGACCCTGTTGAACCGGCTCTGCGGGGCCGACGTCCTGGTGGAGAACCGCCTCTTCTCCACCCTCGACCCCCGCACCCGCCAGCTGGCCCTGCCCGGCGGCGAGACGGTGCTCCTGACCGATACCGTCGGGTTCGTCCGCAAGCTGCCCCACCAGGTGGTGGAGGCGTTCCGCTCCACCCTCGAGGAGGTGTGCGAGTCCGAGCTGATCGTCCACGTGGTCGACGGGTCGGCACCCGACCTCGAGGGCCAGATCGACGCGGTGCGGACGGTGCTGGCGGAGATCGGCGCCGACCGGATCCCCGAGCTGCTGGTGGTGAACAAGGTCGACGCCCTCCCCGCCCTCGGGCCCGAGGCCGCCGAGGAGGTCCGGCGGCTGCTGGACGCCCACCCCGGGTCGGTGACCGCCTCGGCCCGCACCGGCGAGGGGATCGACCACCTGCTGGTCTCCATGGCCGACCGCCTGCGGGTGGCCGACCGGGTGGTCGAGCTGGTCATCCCGTGGGTCCGGGGCGACGTGCTGGCCGCCGTCCACCGAGAGGGGGAGATCGTGGGCGAGGAGGCCGGCGACGAGGCCACCCACCTCCACGTGGTGCTCGACGAGGTGGGCCGGGCCCGCTTCCGCGAGTTCCTGGCGTCGTGACCGCTCCCGGCTTCTGTCCGCCGCCCTACCCCTACGATCGGCTGGCGGCGGTGGCGCGGCGGACCACCGAGCGGTTCGGGACCGACTGGCTCGTCGACTGCTCGGTGGGCACCCCGTGCGACCCGCCTCCGGCCGCGGTGGTGGAGGCGATGGCCTCGTCGGGGACCGAGCGGGGCTACCCGGCGTCCATCGGGTCGGCCGCCTACCGGCGGGCGGCGGCCGGGTGGCTGGCCCGGCGGTTCGGCGTGGCCGTCGACCCCGACACCGAGGTGGCCGCCTGCGTGGGCACCAAGGAGCTCGTGGCCTCGACCGCCCAGTACCTCCGGCTCCGGAACCCTGGCCGGGACACCGTGCTCTACCCGGCGGTGTCGTACCCCACCTACGCCATGGGTGCCATGCTGGGCGGCTGCCGGGCGGTGCCGGTCGACGAGCTGCCCGGCGGCGGCCTCGACCTCGGCTCGATCGACCCCGGGGACGCCGAGCGGGCCCTGCTGGTGTGGACCAACACACCCTCCAACCCCACCGGCCAGCTGACCGACATGGGCGCCGTGGCCGACTGGGGACGCCGCCACGGCGTCCCGGTCTTCTCCGACGAGTGCTACGCCGAGTTCACCTGGGACGGTCCGGCCCGGACCGTGCTGTCCCACGGCACCGACGGGGTGGTGGCGGTGCACTCCCTATCGAAGCGGTCGAACCTGGCCGGCGCCCGGGCCGGCTTCTACGCCGGCGACCCGGGGCTGGTGGGCTACCTGGCGGACGTGCGGCGGCATGCCGGTCTGATGGTCCCCGGTCCGGTGCAGGCCGGCGCGGTCGTCGCCTTCGACGACGACCGGCACGTGGACGAGCAGCGCCGGCGCTACCGGGAACGGCTCGGGTACCTCCGCAGCGTCCTCGGCCGGGCGGGCCTGACCTGCGACCCACCCCGGGGCGGCTTCTACCTGTGGGTTCCGGTGCCCGACGCCGCCGTCGGCGGAGGCTGGGGCCTCACCGAGACCCTGGCCGTGGAGGGGGGCCTGCTGGTCAGCCCCGGCGAGTTCTACGGGCCCGGTGGGAGCGGCTTCGTGCGGGTGGCGGTGGTCCAGCCGATGGAGCGACTGCGGCAGGTGGCGGAGCGGCTGGCCGGCCGGGACCTCGGAGCCGGCTGAGCGGCCACCCGTTTCCCGATCGGGCCAGGGCTAACGTCTGGACCATGGCAGACCTTCAGGCACGGATCGAAGCGTTGTGGGCTCGGGCGTCGGAGCTGACTCCGGCCGACACCGACGCTCTGACCGTGGTCACCGAGGCGATCGACCGCCTCGACACCGGGCAGGCCCGGGTGGCCGAGATCGACCCGGGCAGCGACCGGGTGGTGGTGCACCAGTGGCTGAAACAGGCGATCCTCCTGCTCTTCCGCCTGCGCTCGATCGAGACGATCGAGGCGGGGCCGTTCGAGTACGCCGACAAGCTGCCGCTGAAGCAGCACTACGCCGAGTCGGGGGTACGGGTGGTGCCGGGGGCCTCGGCCCGCTGGGGCTCGTTCCTCGGCACCGGGGTGATCTGCATGCCCAGCTACGTGAACATCGGGGCCCGGATCGGCGCCGGCACCATGGTCGACACCTGGGCCACCGTCGGCTCGTGCGCCCAGATCGGCGAGCAGGTCCACCTGTCGGGGGGCGTGGGGATCGGCGGTGTGCTCGAGCCGGCCCAGGCGGCCCCCGTGGTCATCGAGGACGAGGTCATGATCGGCAGCCGGTGCGTCGTCACCCAGGGGGCCCGGGTGGGACGGGGGGCGGTGCTGGGGGAGGGTACCATCCTGAACCCGTCCATCCCGGTCATCGACGCCGACACCGGCGAGGAGCTGAGCCGGGGCCACGTGCCTCCGTGGTGCGTGGCCGTCCAGGCGTCGCGCCGACGTGAGTTCGCCGGTGGTGAGTACTTCCTCCCGTGCGTGCTCGTCATCAAGCGGCTGACCGAGGGCCAGCGCCACGACAAGGCGCAGCTCAACGACATCCTCCGCCAGCACGGCGTCTCGGCGTGAACGACGCGCCCCCGGGCCGGCTGCTCGGACTGGCCACCGCCCTGGTGGCCATCCCGTCGGTGAGCCACCACGAGTCGGTCCTGGCCGACGCCGCCGAGACGGCACTGCGTCTGTGCCCGTGGCTGACCGTCGACCGGGTGGGCGACAACCTGGTGGCCCGCACCGAGCTCGATCGGGGCCAGCGTCTGATCCTGGCCGGCCACCTCGACACCGTCCCACCGGCCGGGGGCAACGACGAACCCTACCTGGACGGGGACGTGCTCTACGGGCTGGGGGCCTCGGACATGAAGGGCGGCCTGGCCACCTTCCTCCACGTGGCCGGCTCGGTGGCCGAGCCGGCCGTCGACGTCACCTGGTGCTTCTACGTGTGCGAGGAGGTCGAGCACCGGTTCAACGGGCTGCGGGCGCTGTGGAAGGAGCGCCCGGAGCTACTGGAGGGTGACGCCGCCATCCTGGGCGAGCCCACCGGTGGCGTCGTCGAGGCCGGCTGCCAGGGGACGCTCCGCATCCGGATCGGGCTCACCGGCGCCCGGGCGCACACCGCCCGACCGTTCGCCGGCCGCAACGCCGTGCACCGCCTGGCCCCCTTGCTGACCACCATCGCCGCCTACGAGGGTCGGCGTCCGGTCCTCGACGGCTGCGAGTTCGCCGAGCAGCTCCAGGTGGTGTCGATCGACGGCGGGGTGGCGGGCAACGTCGTGCCCGACCAGGCGACGCTGCTGGTGAACCACCGCTTCGCTCCCGACCGCGGCATCGCCGAGGCCGAGGCCGCTCTGCACGACCTGCTGGACTCCCACCTCGAGCCGACCGACCACTGGGAGCTGGTCGACGCCTCGGCGGGCGCCCCCCCGGCGCTGGACCACCCGCTGCTGGCCGAGCTGGTCCACGCCAGTGGCGGGCGGCCCCGGGCCAAGGTGGGGTGGACCGACGTGGCCACCTTCTGGGCCCACGGGATCCCGGCGGCCAACTTCGGCCCTGCCGACCCGCTGTTGGCCCACACCCCGGGGGAGCACGTCAGTGGAGCAGAGCTCGAGTCGGCCGCCTCGATCCTCGAGTCGGTGCTGACCGCCGGGCGGTAGCGTCGCGGCTCCGCGGCGCCCGGCGGGCCGGTGGAGGTCGGACTGCCGGGGTGGGGGCGGCTCAGCTCACAGCCGCCGCATGACGGTGACCACCTTGCCGTAGACGGTCACCTCCGACGGGTCGAACTCCATCGGCTGCAGTCGCTCGTTGGCCGGGGTGAGGACCACCATGCCGTCCCGGGTGGAGTACCGCTTGACCGTGGCCTCGCCGTCGGGGATGCCGGCCACCACGATGTCTCCGCGCTCGGCCTCGGGTTGCTGGCGGACCACCACGAAGTCCCCGTCGACGATGCCGTCGTCGACCATCGAGTCACCGCTCACCTTCAGCATGAAGAGGGAACCGGTGCCGGTGAAGTCCTCGGGGAGGGGGTAGAGCTCCTCGATGTTCTCCTGGGCGAGCATGCCGGTGCCGGCCGCCACCTCGCCGACCAGGGGCACATGGCGGATGGGCCGGGAGTCCATGACCACCTTGGAGGACGGGTCGAACCTCACCTCGATCGCTCTCGGCTTGGTCGGGTCCCTCCGCAGGTACCCCTCGCGCTGGAGCACGGCCAGGTGGGCGTGGACCGTGGAGGACGAGGTGAGGCCGACCGTCTCCCCGATCTCCCGCACCGACGGCGGGTAGCCACGCTCCCGCAGCGACTCCGAGATGCAGTCGAGAATCTGTTTCCGCTTGGGACTCAGTACCTGGGCCATGGCTCCTCCGCTTCCCCGCCCGCTCGGCGATGCCGGACCCTGGGCCCGGCGGCGAACGTCTGTTTGTGAACGGTAGCCTGACGGCGACCCGAAAGCAAACATCTGTTCGACAAACGCCTTGACACCGAACAGATGTTCGTGATTCGATGAGGGCATGACGAACGAGTGTTCGATGCACGGGCTCACGGGCTCCGGACAGGGGGGCTACTGATGTCCGGCGTCGCCCTCACGTCGCCGACCCGCCGCACCGCCTACCGGCCCGGCGGCGCCACGCTCCGTCTCGTCCGACCGGACGACGCCGCAGTGGGCGCCGGCCGATCCGAGTGGATCGACGACGGTGTCCCGCGCCTCGCCGTGGTGACCGGCCGCCGCCGGCATCTCGGTGAGCAACCGGGCCGCAGGGGCGCCTCGCCGTCCGTTCGCCGGCGCCGGGCGATGCTCGCCGTCGCCGGCCTGTGCGTCCTCGGTCTCGCTCTTCCGCTGGGCGGAACCGGTGGTCCCTCCCACGCCACCGGTTCCGCTCTGGCGGGAACCGGCCACGCCGTCGAGTACACCGTCCAGCCGGGCGATTCGCTCTGGTCGATCGCCACCCGTGCCGATCCGACGGGCGATCCCCGGCCGCTGGTGGCGAAGCTGGCGGCACAGATCGGCTCCGACACCGTGCAGCCCGGCGAGCAGATCGTGGTTCCCTGAGCCAGACCAGGGGATCGATCCGAGCCGGCGCGTCGGCTGTTGCGACGATGGGTGCCGGGCATCGGGCGGTAGCCTCGGCGTGTGCAGTGTCCCTGGTGCCTGGCTGACGACGATCGGGTGATCGACTCGCGTCAGGCTGAGGAAGGGGCGGCCATCCGGCGCCGGCGGGAGTGCCTGGGGTGCGGACACCGCTATACGACCTTCGAACGGATCGACGAGGTGCCCCTGATGGTGGTCAAGCGCTCGGGCCGCCGCCAGCCGTTCGACCGGGCCAAGGTCATCGACGGGCTCCGGGCAGCCACCAAAAACCGCCCGGTGACCGACCAGCAGCTGGACGAGGTGGTCCAGGCCATCGAGGACTCGTTGCGCGAGGCCGGCTCAGTGCCGACCACCGAGCAGGTGGGACTGGCGGTGCTCGAGCGCCTGCAGTTCCTGGACGAGGTCGCCTACCTCCGCTTCGCCAGTGTGTACAAGGGGTTCGAGGGAGTAGACGACTTCCGACGCGAGGTGGGCCTGCTGACCAAGACGACCGCCCCGAAGCTCCCGGGGGCGTAGCGGTGGCGGAGCTCCTGGGCGACGTACCCGAACGGGCCCTGGCCGTCTACGCCCATCCCGACGATCCCGACGTGGGCTGCGCCGGAACGCTGGCCACCTGGGCGTCCGCCGGCTGCGAGGTTCGGGTCCTGCTGTGCACCGACGGGGACAAGGGCACCACCGACGCCGACATGGACCCGAAGGAGCTGGCCGAGCGCCGGGCCACCGAGGCCGCCGAGGCCGGTGCCCTGGTGGGCTTGGCCGGCCAGGAGTTCCTCCACTATCCGGACGGGGAGCTGACCGACGACATCGCCTTGCGGGAGGCCCTGGTCGGCGTGGTGCGGCGCCTGCGCCCCGAGGTCGTGCTCTGCCCCGATCCCACCGCCATCTTCTTCGGTCAGGAGTACTTCAACCACCGGGACCACCGGGTCACCGGGTGGGCGGTGCTGGACGCCGTCGCCCCTGCCGCCGCCCTGCCCCACTACTTTCCCGACGCCGGTCCCGCCCACCAGGTCACGACGGTGCTGATGTCGGGGACGCTCGAGCCCGACGTGTGGGTGGACATCACCGGCGCCATCGACGTGAAGGAGTCGGCGGTCGGCTGCCACCGCAGCCAGTTCCCCGAGGGCGCAGAGTGGGCGAGGACGGCGGTGAGGATGAGTGCCGAGGACGCCGGTCGCGTCGGCGGGGTGCCCTTCGCCGAGGGGTTCCGGAGGCTGCGTCTCGGTGGGTGAGCCGCGATCGGACCGCGTCATCCTCCATGTGGACATGGATGCCTTCTTCGCCTCGGTCGAGGTGCTCGACGACCCGTCGCTGGCCGGGCGACCGGTCATCGTCGGGGGATCGGGGTCCCGTGGGGTGGTGGCCGCCTGCACCTATGAGGCGAGGAGGTTCGGCGTCCGTTCGGCCATGCCGTCGTCGGTGGCCCGGCGGCTCTGTCCCGGCGCCCTCTTCGTCCACGGTCGGTACCACCGCTATGTCGAGGAGAGCGCCAGGCTGCACGCCATCTTCGAGGACGTCACGCCACTGGTGGAGGGCATCTCGCTCGACGAGGCCTTCCTCGACGTCACCGGATCGGAGCGGCTCCTGGGCGACGGGCGACGGATCGCCGCCGACATCCGGGCCCGGGTCCTCGAGGAGCTGCACCTCCCGTGTTCGGTGGGGGTGGGCCGGAGCAAGCTCATCGCCAAGCTGGCGTCGAAGGAGGCCAAGCCGGTGGCCGACCGGTCGGGCATCCGCCCGGGTCCGGGAGTGGTGGCCGTCGATGCCGGAGACGAGCTGCCGTTCCTCCATCCGCTGCCGATCCGGGCGCTGTGGGGGATCGGTCCGGTGACCGCCCGCCGGCTCGACGGGCTGGGGGTCCGGACGGTGGGAGACCTGGCCTCCCTCCCGGCCGGGACCCTCGAGCGGCACCTGGGCCAGGCCCAAGGCTCCCACCTATCGGCGCTGTCCAGGGGAGTCGACGACCGACCGGTGGTGCCCGCCCACGAGGCCAAGTCGATCGGGCACGAGGAGACCTTCCCATCCGACCTGTGGGACCCCGGAGCCCTGAAGCGGCACCTGGCCCGGATGGTCGACGCCTCGGCCACTCATCTCCGGCACGCCGAGCTCGGCGCCCGGACGGTCACGGTGAAGATACGGTTCGGGGACTTCACCATGGTCACCCGGTCGCACTCGATGGCTCTCCCGTTGGACTCGGCGCCGTCGATCAGCGCCGTCGCCACCGCCCTGTTCGACTCGGTGGACCTGGCCAAGGGGGTCCGCCTGCTCGGGGTCAGCCTGTCCGGGTTCGCCGACGCCGGGGCGGGCACGCAGCTCTCCCTGGACTTCGGGGACGACCCCGCCACCGGGGGGTCGAGGTCGGCGGCGGACGGCGGCGCTCCCGACGAGGTCGACCGTATGGCCCACGCCAACGAGGAGGCGCAACGCCTCCAGCAGTCCTGGGGAGGGATCACCGAAGCGGTCGACAGCATTCGCGCCCGGTTCGGCAAGGCGTCGGTGGGCCCGGCCTCCCTGGTCGGGTCCGACGGGCTCCGGATCCGGGACCGCGGGGAGGCCCAGTGGGGACCGGAGGCACCCCCGGCGGACGGCGGGACGGAGCGCTCGGCGGCCGCCTCCGGACCGGATCGAGGGCGGTGAAGGGGTGGTAGGGAGCCCGGCAACCCCTGTCCGGGGGCACGGCGTTGTCAATGGCGCCGGAGTGCGCGATGCTTTTCGAGGCACGGTGCGCGATCATGAGGTCGATGATGACGAGTAGGACGGACAACGGGATGGGAGAGGCAGTTGCCGCTCTCTGACCACGAACAGCGCATTCTCCACCAGTTGGAGCAGTCCCTCTACAAGGAGGACCCGGACTTCGCGGAGCGCGTGCGCTCCGAGACCGTGTACCGTCACGCCGGCCGGAACTGCCTCTGGTCGGCCCTGGTCTTCGTGGCCGCCCTCGTGTTCATGTTCTTCACCTTCTCCACCTCGGTTGCCCTCGGCTTCGTGGGCGTCGTGGTGATGTTCCTGGCCGCTGTCGTCTTCGCCAACAACGCCCGCCGGATGGGCAAGGCGGGGATCGACGACATCTCCCGGTCCCTGCACAACCGGAGCGCAGGGAACGCGGTGCACGATCCCCGCGACTGGATCCGGGGCCGTCTCCATCGCGACGACTGACCCCTTGCCCCCCGGACCGGCGGTGCTGGCCATCGACATCGGGGGCACGAAATTGGCGGTCGGTGTGGTCGACGGTGACGGGACGATCCTCGTCGAGGAGCACGCCGGCACACCCCGGACCGACCAGGCGGACGAAGTGTACGACGCCCTGGCCTCGGTGGTCGACTCGGTCGTGACCTCCGGCGGGCCACCGCCGCAGGTGTGTGGCGTCGGCTGCGGCGGGCCGATGGCCGCCGGTGGCGCGACCGTCTCCCCGCTGAACATCCCCGGTTGGCGCGACTTTCCCCTCAAGGCCCGGCTCGAGGCCCTCACCGGGCTGCCCACCGCCGTCGACAACGACGCCAAGGCGCTGGCACTCGGCGAGGGGTGGATGGGGGCGGCCGCCGGCAGCGACAACTACCTGGCCATGGTGGTCTCCACCGGGGTGGGTGCCGGAATCGTCCTCGACGGTCGCCTGCTCGACGGGGCCCAGGGGAACGCCGGGCACATCGGCCACGTGATCGTGGAGCCCGACGGTCGGCGGTGCAGGTGCGGTGGTCAGGGGTGCCTGGAGGCCGAGGCGTCGGGCCTGTCCATCGCCGCCATCACCGGGCGCCCCGCCGCCGAGGCACCCGAGGGAGTCCGGCACCGGACCGGCACCCTGGTGGGCCGGGCGGTGGCTTCGGTGGCCAACCTGCTGGACCTCCGGTTGGCGGTGGTGGCCGGCTCGGTGGCCCTGGGCTTCGGGCGCACCTTCTTCGCCGCTGCCCAGGAGGAGATCGACGCCCGGTCCCGGCTGAACTTCTCCCGGGGGACCCGCATCGTGCCGGCCGGCCTCGGGTCGCGGGGCCCGCTGGTGGGGGCGGCGGCCGTCGGTCGACGCGCCCTGGCCACCCGGCCGGAACCGGTCGGCCGACCGTGACCGGCCCCCCGACCGCCCCGTCACGGTCCGCCATGGCCACGGTGGCCTCGACGGTGCTCCGCCACCCGGCACTGTGGTCGACCGCCCTGGCCGCCATGGGACGCCTGGCCGCCCCGGGGTGGTGGCGGAGGAGCCCCCACCTCCCGCTTCCGGACGGGCGCCTGTGGGCGTTCCGGATGGTCACCGCCTACGGGCGCCCGGACGCCGAGCCGGACCCCTCGGACGTGGTCTCCTACCTCCAGTGGTGCCGGTCGGCGAGGGGCCTCCGGCCCCCACGGGTGCCGACCGAGGGCCGGCGGTGACCGGCCTGGTCGGGGGGAACCGCCCCCGCACCGCCCAGCGAGGGTAATTTCCGGAGCGATGGATCGACGGTCGAAGGTCGCGACGAAGACGGCACCTCGCACACCGTCGTCTGCCGCGGAGCCGGTCCGCTCCCCGTCGACCCCGTCCCGCCGGGCACTGGTCCTCAACGCCACCTTCGAGCCGCTCGGGATCGTGTCGTCCCGCCGGGCGGTACTACTGGTGCTCGACACCAAGGCCGAGCTGGTGCACACCACCGAACGGGTCTTCCGGGCCGAGCGGGTGTCGGTGCCCGAGCCGTCGGTGGTCCGCCTGGTCCGGTACGTGCAGATCCCCCGCCAGTACCGGGTGGCGGTGAACCGGCGCACCGTCTTCGCCCGCGACGGGTCCCGATGCCAGTACTGCGGTGGGGCGGCGGAGAACCTCGACCACGTCATACCCCGGAGCAAGGGCGGACCGCACACCTGGGAGAACGTGGTCGCCGCCTGCCGGCGGTGCAACACCCGCAAGGAGGACCGCCTGCCCCACGAGGCCGGGATGATCCTGCGGTCGACCCCGCAGGCACCCCGCCACCGGGTTCAGCTCCTCGCCCTCTGCGGGGGTGCCAGCGAGGACTGGCGCACCTACCTCGGCGACGCCCCGGCCCGCTTCGAGCCGTTGACCGCCTGAGCACGCAGCGCCGCGGCGGTCCCGGTGGATCCGGCGCCTCGGTGGTCCCGGGTCCCGACCGGGCCCGGGACCCTCCTTCGCCCCACTCCCCTCCGTCGGGTGGGCCGTTTCCTAAGTTGTGTCACATGTGACACAACTTAGGAATTCGAGTCCGCCGGCGCCGACAAGATCGGCTTGCGCGAACCGCCCCTACTCCAATCCGAGCTGGACAAGTCGAGTTGCATGCTGCATGGCTCGGAGCGTGGAACACATGAACCAGGGCGATCAGGCAGGCGAGACCACTTCGATGCCCGCGTGCGCGGCGGCCGCGCAGAGTCGAACGTCATATGCGACGAGAGCGGTCAGACTCGTCTCCACTGACAACGCACTTGCCAGGTGAATTGCGTCCAGGCTCCACAGCTCGGTCGGGACGAGGGACGCAGCCCTCTCGACGATGGCGCGGTCCATGGGGAGGAGGTCGATTCCCCCGAGCAATAGGTTGGCGCCCTCGATTGCACCCTCGTCGATCCGCCGGCAGGTGCGGAGAAGTTCAATTGTCGACAGGTCGCTGCTCACCTTGGGGACGTCTGCTCTCTGCGTCAGCCAGTGAGTCAGGGCCGCGCTCTCGACCTCATCGAGGACCAGCTTCACCAACGCGGACGTGTCGAAGTAGATCATGTGAGTCGGTCGCGGCGCAGCTCAGCGAGGACATCGCTCCCCGTTGCCTCCCCTTGGACGAGCTTTCGGCGCTCTGGCAAGCGGAACGCGCTCTTTGCCGGCACAAGGCGACCGGAGGCGATCAGTTGATCCCTCAGGGCAACGGCCGGGGTGGGGGACACCAAGAGGGCGACGAGCTTTCCCCTTTCAGTGACCTCGACGACCTCGCCAGCCTTCACCTGCTCCAAGTAACGGCTCGCGTGCTGACGAAGTTCTCGCACTCCAATACGGGTCACCCCACGATTGTAGCACAGGGGGTGCTACAACAAGTAGACGGTTCGGCAGCGCCGTGGGTTGGCGTGCGAAACGCCTGTCTCGACGAGGCGCAGAGCAGGGGCACTGATGAACGCCGACCGGTTCGAGCGGTGTCCCCCAACCGCCACCGAGCTCGACCGCACGAACCGCTGAGTGATCGATCGTCGGCGTTCAGACGGCGAAGCCGGACAAGGTCGACGCCCGGTGCACCCCGGAACATGGCGATGGCGGTCTCCGCCTGCACGAATCGGTGTCGACGCAGGGGAGCCAGTTCCCCGTTGCGCCACGCGACGGGCGCTGGCCCTGGTTGAACCGATCCGGCCCTTGGCCCCTGATGGCTGTTCCATAAGGTTGGCCGTTGGACCAACGACGGTACGTGGCTGGGCGCCGGCGGACTCGAATTCCTGAGTTGTGTCACATGTGACACAACTCAGGGAACGGCGCACCCGGTGGAGGGGAGTAGAGGGAAGGCGGGACCCGGCGCCCGGCCCGGCCCCGGGGGTCGGCGGCACGATCGGACCCGGGGCGCCGACCCCGGGTGACAGAGTGTGCCGGTGGCAGCCGGATGGTCGATCGAGGAGCGGACCGGTACCGCCGCCGAACTCCACGCCTCGTGGGACACCACCGGGTCGGCAGAGAACCCGCGGTCGGTGGCCGTCTGCCGGGTGACCGCCCCTGCGGTGGTACTCGGCTCGACCCAGCCCGACGGGGTGATCGACGCCGGCCGGGCCCGGCGCGCCGGCATCCAGATCGCCCGGCGCCGGTCGGGGGGAGGGGCGGTCCTGGTGGCGCCGGGGGACCCAGTGTGGGTCGACGCCTGGGTCCCGAGAGGCGACCGGTGGTGGCTCGACGACGTGTCACGTGCCTTCGACTGGTTCGGGACGGCCTGGGCCGAGGCGCTGCGAGTCGTCGGCTGTGACGGGGTCTCCGCCCACCGCGGCGGTTTCTCGGGGTGCTCTCGCTGGTCGTCCCTCATCTGCTTCGGCGGGGTGGGGACCGGCGAGGTGGTCCACGACGACGGCCGCAAGCTGGTCGGCCTGTCGCAGCGGCGGACCAGAGAGGGTGCCTGGTTCCACAGTGCCTGTGTCCTGGGGTGGCGGCCAGACCGTCTGCTGGACGTGCTCGACCTGTCCGACGACGACCGGACCGCTGCCCGCTCGGAGCTGGCGACCGTGGCGGCGGGCGTGAACGACGTTCGACCTCCCATGCCCGGTGGCCCACTCGATGGCGCCACCGTGGTGGCCGCGCTCCTCGCCGCCCTGCCCTGAACCCGGGGACCTCCCGACCCTGCCCTGAACCCGGGGACCTCCCGACCCCCCGTGGGGCTGCCGGCATCCCCGCCCCCCCCCGACGACCGTCAGCCGGCTGGCCCGGCGCGCCACGGTCCCGGGGTCCCGGGGTCCGCGGGGTCCCCGGGGGAGGAAAGGTGGTTGACCGTGGATGGTCGGGGGAATAGAGTGGAGCGAAGTGGTGCGAAAGGGAGGGATCTGAAACAGTCAGGTTCCCTGCGCTGCAAGGAGCATTGTGGGAGCAAGCGCCAGTGGCACGGTTCTTCGGCAGGTACGAGCACTCGCTCGACGACAAGGGAAGAGTGATCCTTCCGTCGAAGTTCCGCGGGCCGTTCGAGCACGGCGGCTACCTGACCCAGTATCAGGACGGGTGCCTGTCGCTGTGGACCCCGGACGAGTTCGAGTCGCAGATGGAGGTCATGCAGGAGCGGGCCTCGGCCAGTCGGGGAGACCGCAACCTGGCCCGCTTGTGGGCTTCGACGTCACACGAGGTCGAGGTCGACCGGCAGGGCCGGATGGCCATCCCCTCCCATCTCCGGGAGTTCGCCGGCCTGGACGGGGACGTCCTGGTGCACGGAGCGATCGACCGGGTGGAGTTGTGGAACCCGGCATCGTGGGAGGAGAAGGTCCAGCCCGAGGAGGAGAGGCTCACCGCGGGCGACGGCGACTGAGCAATGCCACCTGGATCCACCTGGTCCGCCAGACGCACGAGCCCGTTGGCGACGGCGCTCCGGCCCCCGACGGCCAGCCGAGCCCACCGACCGACCCTCCGACCGACCGACCGACCGACGAAAGGAACGACACCCTCCGCATCACCACCGCCACCAGCACCTACCCGGCGGCGCTCGCCGCCACCCTGGGGGCCGCCCACCGCCCGACGCCGTACGAGACGGCGATGGCGGCAGTGGCCCACCCTGACGTGCACATCGAACGCGTCTGGCCCATGTGCAGCCCCTCGACCGAGCCGTTGGAAGCACTCTCCTCCGCTTACTTCCACACCGATCGGACGGGTACTCCACCACCCGGGATCGACCCGGTCGTGGGGCTGCAGATGAACCAGCCGTACGCCCACCAGCCCGTCATGGCCACCGAGGTGGTCCAGCTTCTCGCCCCGGTGCCCCCGGGGCTGGTGGTCGACGCCACGCTCGGGGGGGCCGGCCACGCCGCCGCCATCCTCGACGCCCACCCCGGCCTGCAGCTGCTCGGGATCGATCGCGACCCGGCCGCCTTGGAAGCCGCCGCTGCCGAGCTGGCCCGGTTCGGCGACCGTGCCATCGTCCGAGGCTCGCGCTTCGACAACCTGGCGGCCGTTGTGCGCCAGGTCCAGGCCGAGTTGGGGACGCCCCCGGAGCTGCTCGGCCTGTCGGGGATCCTCTTCGACCTCGGCGTCAGCTCCCCGCAGCTCGACGTGGCCGAGCGCGGCTTCTCCTACCGCCGGAACGCTGCGCTCGACATGCGGATGGACCCGACATCGGGGCGGACGGCGGCCGACGTGGTCAACGGGTTCGACGAGGGCGACCTGGTGGCGCTGTTCGTGGACAACGGTGAGGGCCGGTTCGCCCGACGGATCGCCCGTGCCATCGTGGCCGCCCGGCCGCTCACCACCACCGGGGAGCTCGCCGACGTGGTGCGCGAGGCCATTCCGGCAGCCACCCGCCGCTCGGGCGGTCACCCGGCCCGCCGGGTCTTCCAGGCCATCCGGATCGCGGTCAACGAGGAGCTCGAGCAGCTCGACCGTGCCCTGGGAGACGCCCTCGCCCTGCTCCGGCCCGGGGGGCGGTGCGTGGTCATCTCCTACCACTCGGGCGAGGACCGCCTGGTCAAGGCCACCTTCGTCCATGCCTCCACTGGCGGCTGCACCTGCCCACCTGGCCTCCCGTGCGTGTGCGGGGCGGTCACCGACTACCGGCTGGTGGCCCGGGGCTCCAAGCGGCCCACCGCAGACGAGATCGACCGGAACCGCCGTGCCGAGGCGGCCCGCCTCCGGGTCATCGAGCGCATCGCCACGCCGCAGGACGGTCTCGCCAACGGCGAGGTGGCCTGATGGCGCCCCCCGCCCAGTCGGCCGCCGCCCGCCGCCCGGCGGCCCGGCCCACGCCGCAGACCTCCCCGTCGCCCCGCCGACCTCCGCTCCGGCTGTTCGAGCCAGCTCCTCGCCGCCGCCGGTCGCGCCGACGGCCGACCGTGCTCGTCGCCACCGTGCTGATCACCGCCAGCCTGCTGTCGGTGGTGGTGGCCGACGATCTGGTGGCCCAGAGCCAGGTGCGGATGGCCGAGACCCAGAGCCAGCTGGCCGCCGCCCAGACCCGGCAGAAACAGCTCCAGGTGGCGGTGGCCCAACAGTCGGCGCCGCAGATCGTGGTCACGGAGGCGAAGCAGCTCGGCCTGGTGGCGCCCCCCCAGGTGGTCGACATCCCGCACGTGCCACTGGATGTGGCCCTGCCGGCCCCTGACACGGCGCCGGCCGCCGCCCCGCCGGCGACGTGAGCCCCTCCGCGCTCCTCGGGCGCCGGTCACGGGCGCTTCGGATCATCCTGCTGCTGGTCTTCGTGGCCCTTGTCCTACGGCTGGTGGACGTGCAGGAGTTCTCCCACCAGCACTACGCCTCGCTGTCCACCGCCGAACTGACCCAGACGATCACGGTCCCGGCGCTGCGCGGCGGCATCTACGACCGGAACGGGGAGGTGCTGGCCGAGTCGGTGACCAGGCAGACCGTGGTGGCCGACCCGTTCCTCATCAAGGACCCGGGCTCGGAGGCGTCGGCCCTGGCACCCGTCCTCGGGGTGCCCGACGCCCAGCTGCGTTCGGAGATGACCGAGGACTCGGGCTTCGTCTACCTGGCCCACCGGGTGTCGTCCTCGGTGGCCGACAAGGTCACCGCCCTCGACCTGACCGGAATCAACCTGATCGCCGAGGCGCAGCGAGTGCAGCCTGACGGCCAGCTGGCCCAGCCGGTGGTCGGTTCGGTACGCGGCGACGGCGTCGGGGGTGGTGGACTCGAGTACCAGTACCAGTCCCTGCTGGCCGGGACGGCCGGCACCGAGCAGCTCCTGGAGTCGCCCGGGGGCGTGGCGCTGTCGCAGACGACCGGGTCGAGCACGTCCGCCAAGCCCGGGACGGGGCTGGAGCTGACCTTGGACGAGTCCGTCCAGTACGTGGCCGAGCAGGCCCTGGGCGCCGAGATCGTGGCCTCCCACGCCACCTCGGGCATCGCCATCGTCATGGACGTGAAGACCGGCGACGTCCTGGCCGAGGCGAACCTCGACGCCACCCCGCCGGTCGGCGGCACCACCGGCGGCACCACTCCGGCCGCCGCCACGGTGGCGGACCAGACCACGCTGGCCGCCAACACGGTGGCCGACCAGTCGGTGGCCGACCAGTCGGCGGCCACGGTGACCTCGCCGGTGGACACCCTGCCTGCCGGCGTAGAGGAGGCGCCGTCGAACTCGGCGGTGACCCAAGTCTACGAGCCGGGGTCGGTGTTCAAGCTGGTGACCTTCTCCTCGGCGCTCCAGAGCGGGGTCATCGGGCCGAACCAGGACTTCACGGTGCCCGGTTCGCTCCCCATGGGGACCTACACCTTCCACGACGCCGAGGACCATGGGACCGAGACTCTCACCGCCGCCGACATCCTGGCCCAGTCGTCGAACATCGGGACCATCGAGATCGCCGAGCAGCTGGGGGAGACCCGCCTGCTGGCGCAGATCGCCAACCTCGGGTTCGGCAAGCCGACCGGTCTGGACTTCCCGGGGGAGTCCGAGGGCCTGGTCCCCGGGGCCGGTCAGTGGACGGGCACGTCCATCGGGTCCACCCCGATCGGCCAGGATGATGCGGTGACCGCCCAGCAGCTGCTCGATGCGTACAACGCCGTGGCCAACGGCGGCGTCCTGGTCCAGCCCCGACTGGTACGGGGGATCGTCGACGCCAACGGGTCGGTGACCCCGGTCGCTCCGTCCCTGTCCCGGCGGGTCATCGACCCGACCACCAACGCCGAGCTGACCACCATGCTCGAGGGGGTGGTGGCCAATGGGACCGGCACCAGCGCCGCCATCGACGGCTACACGGTGGCCGGCAAGACGGGCACCGCCCAGATCCCCAATCCCGATAACCTCGGGTACGTCCCCGGCGCCTACATGGCCTCGTTCGCCGGGTTCGCCCCGGCCCAGAACCCGGTGCTCTCGGCGCTGGTGGTCCTGGACCATCCGACCCCGATCTACGGTGGAGCGGTAGCCGCCCCGGTGTTCTCGACCATCATGGAGTACGCACTGCACCACTTCGGGATCCCCACCACCACCAACGCCACCACCGCCACGTCGAGCGGGGCCATCGGGGGCACCGGGACGGTGACGGTCCCGGCCGGCGCGGCCACCGAGGGCTAGCCGTGGTCCCCGGCCCCATCTCCTCGTGGGCACCCCGTCCAGCGGCGCGCCCGTGCACCTGAGCGAGCTCGTCGCCGACCTCGAGGTCCTCGAGACGCGGGGAGATCCGGGTACCGTCGACATCCACGCCGTCGACTTCGACAGCCGCCGGGTCCGCCTCGGGTCCCTGTTCTGCTGCGTCCCCGGCGAGGTCACCGACGGGCACGACCATGCCGCCGAGGCGGTCCGGGCCGGCGCCGCCGCCCTGCTGGTCGAGCGCTTCCTCGACCTGGACGTGCCTCAGGTGCGGGTGGCGGCCGGGGCCGCCAGACCCGGCATGGCCCTGGCCGCCGCCACCTTCTTCGGCCACCCGACGCGGGACCTGGCCATGGTCGGGGTGACCGGTACCAATGGCAAGACGACGGTGACCCAGCTGGTACGGTCAATCCTCGACACGGCCGGAGTACCGACCGGGGTCGTCGGCACCCTCACCGGGGAGCGGACGACCCCGGAGGCACCGGAGCTCCAGGCCGCCATGGCCGACTTCCGCGATTCCGGTCGTCGGGCGGTGGCGATGGAGGTCTCGTCGCACGCACTGACCCAGCACCGGGTGGACGGGATCGTCTTCGACGTCGCCGCCTTCACCAACCTGAGCCATGACCACCTCGACCACCACCACTCCATGGAGGCGTACTTCGCCGCCAAGGCCAGCCTGTTCACCCCGGAACGCAGCCGGACGGCGGTGGTCAACGTCGACGACCCTTGGGGTGAGCGCCTGGCCCACCAGATCGTCGGCATCGACGTCGTCCTGGTGCGCCGGTCGGACGCCTCGGAGATCTCCCTGGCCGTCGGTTCGTCGTCCTTCCGTTGGAAGACCCACCAGGTGACCATCGGGCTGACCGGTGTGTTCAACATCGACAACGCCCTCCTGGCCGCTGCCGTGGCCACGGGCCTGGGGGTGGACGAGGGGGCCATCGTGGAAGGCCTGTCCGAGGCGACGCCCCCGGCCGGCCGCATGGAGGTGGTGACGGCCGGCCCCCCCTTCGCCGTCCTGGTCGACTTCGCCCACACCCCCGCCGGTCTGGGCGCGGCCCTGGCTTCCGCCCGTCGACTGGCCGGTGACGGCCGGGTGGTGTGTCTGTTCGGCTCGGGGGGCGAACGCGACCCCGGCAAGCGCCCGCTGATGGGCGAGGTGGTGGGCCGCATGGCCGACGTGGCCGTGCTCACCTCCGACAATCCCCGGTCCGAGGACCCACTGGCCATCATCGAGCAGGTGCGGTCCGGCATCGGTGGGGGCGTCGACCTGGTCGTCGAGCCCGACCGCCGGGCGGCCATCGGCCAGGCGCTGGCCCTGGGTCGCCCCGGCGACGTCATCGTCCTGGCCGGCAAGGGCCACGAGACCACCCAGGTCCTGGCCGACCGGACCGTCCCCTTCGACGACCGGCTGGTCGCCCGGCAGGCGCTGGAGACCCTCGGGCTGGGGGGCGACCGGTGATCTCCCTGATGACCTCGGGCGGCGCCGCCCTGTGGGTGTGCGTGCTGTTCACCCCGCTTCTGATCCGATGGCTGGTGAAGAACAACATCGGTCAGCAGATCCGGGAGGACGGCCCTCAGGTCCACATCGCCAAGGCCGGGACACCCACCATGGGTGGTATCGGCATCGTCCTGGCGGTGGTGCTCGGCTTCCTGGTGGCCCACGCCGTGCCCGGTGTCCGGTTCTCGCGGTCGGGGTTCCTGGTGATGGGGGCCATCCTGGGGGCGTCCACCATCGGCTTCGCCGACGACTGGATCAAGGTACGGCACCGGCGCAGCCTGGGCCTCAACAAGCGGGCCAAGTTCGGCTCGCAGATCGCCCTGGGGCTGGCCTTCGCCCTGCTGTCGGTCTACTGGGCCCATGCCTCGACCACCCTCTCCTTCACCCGGTACAACTCACCCGGGCTGGAGATGGGCACCGGCCTGTGGGTGGTGTGGGCCACGGTGATCATCGCCGCCGCCGCCAACGCCGTGAACCTGACCGACGGCCTGGACGGCCTGGCCGCCGGGTCCTCCACGTTCTGCTTCTCCGTCCTGGCCATCATCGGCTACTGGCAGTACCGCCACTTCTCCATCTACCACGTGGGCGACGCCCTCGACCTGGCGCTGGCGGCGGTGGCCCTGGCCGGCGCCTGCCTGGGCTTCCTTTGGTGGAACGCCGCCCCGGCCAAGATCTTCATGGGGGACACCGGCTCGCTCTCCATCGGGTCCGGGCTGGCCGCCCTGTGCCTGCTGATGAACCTCGACCTTCTGCTGGCCGTCATCGGCGGCCTGTTCGTCATCGTGACGCTCTCGGTGGTGATCCAGGTAGTCAGCTTCCGCCTCTTCCACCGCCGCGTCTTCCGGATGGCGCCCCTCCACCACCACTTCGAGCTGATGGGCTGGCCGGAGACGACCGTCATCGTGCGGTTCTGGATTCTGGCCGGGCTCTTCGCCGCCCTCGGACTCGGCATCTTCTATGGCGACTTCCTGTCGGTCGGGAAGCTCACGTGACCGGGTGGCTCCACCACCTCGGCGCCCGTCTGGACGAAGCTGCAGGCGTATGACCGAGCCCTCCACCCGCACCCCCACGCGTGCCGGCACGTCTCGCGGCGCCACCCGTCAGCGCCATCCGTCGACGCCGGCCACCCGTCGGTCGGCGCCGGCGCCGGCACGGACCGCCCGCCGGGGGGGGCTGACCCGCCTCCCGACCGCCACCTGCCTGGCCGTCCTGGTCGGGGTGCTGTGCATCTTCGGGTTGGTGATGGTCGGCTCGGCGTCGCCGATCGTCTCCATCGGCCTCTACGGATCCCCCTGGGGGATCCTCGAGCGCCAGCTCATGTGGATGGGGCTGGGCCTGGTCTCGCTGGTCGCCTTCTCCCGGATCGATTACCGGAAGTGGCGGAAGATCCGCAACCCGCTGCTGGTCGGCACCATGGTCCTGCTGGCGGTGGTGCTGGTGCCCGGACTCGGCGTGACCGCCGGCGGGTCCTCGCGGTGGATCGGTGTCGGTCAGTTCCAGCTACAGCCGTCCGAGCTGATGAAGCTGGCGCTGATCATCTTCACCGCCGATCTGCTGGCCCGTCGCGTCGACCGGATCTGGGACCCCAAGGCGGTGGTCGTCCCGGTGCTCACCATCCTCGGCATCTCCGCCCTGCTGATCCTCAAGCAGCCGGACATGGGGACCGCCCTAGTGCTCTGTGCCATCGTCTTCGGCATCCTGTTCATGGGCGGGGTACCCATGAAGCCGATCGTCCAGGTCCTGTCGGTGTCCGGCGTCCTGGCCGTCTTGGTGGGACTGGCCGACCCGTACCGCCGCGATCGCATCCTCTCCTTCCTCAACCCGGGGGCTCATCAGTCGGGCTCGGGCTACCAGGTGTGGCAGTCATTGATCGGGCTCGGCTCCGGAGGTATCAGCGGCCTGGGCCTGGGCGGGGGCCGGCAGAAGTGGGGCGGCCTGCCCAACGCCCACACCGACTTCATCTTCTCGGTGGTGGGCGAGGAGCTCGGTCTCATCGGGGCGGTGCTCCTGCTGGGCCTCTTCTTCCTGCTGGCCTGGTACGGGCTGCGGGCGGCCACCCGGTCGCCGGACCGGTTCGGCAGCCTGATGGCCGTGGGCATCACCATCTGGATCACCGCCCAGGCGGTGATCAACGTCGGGGCGGTCATCGGGGTGCTCCCGGTGACCGGCATCCCCCTGCCGTTCGTCTCCTACGGCGGATCGTCCCTGGTGATCTCCATGGCCGCCATGGGCATCCTGTTGAACATCGCCGGGCACGAACGGGTGCGGGGCCGCCGACCCGGCCGACCCCGGTCGGCGTGAGCGAGCCCCGGTACGCGCTGATGGCCGGCGGCGGGACGGGCGGCCATCTCCAGCCCGCCCTGGCCATCGCCGAGGCCCTGGTGTCCCGCGGCCATGCTCGCCGCGACATCGAGTTCGTGGGCTCCCGTCGCGGCCAGGACCAGGTGGCCCTCGAGGGGCGGGGGTTCCCGGTCACCCTCCTGCCGGGCCGGGGCATCGCCCGCAGCCTCCGCCCGTCGGTGGTCATCCAGAACCTGGGGGCGACGGCCGAACTGGTGGTGGCGGCCGTCCGGGCCCTCGGTCTGGTGTGGCGTCGCCGCCCGCGGGTGGTGGTGTCGGTCGGGGGCTACGCCAGCCTGGCCGCCTCGATGGCGGCCTTGGTGCTCGGCGTCCCGCTGGTCCTGGTCAACGTGGACGCGGTGCCGGGAGCGGCCAACCGGCTGTTCGGCCGGTTCGCCCGGGCCTGCGCGGTCGGGTGGGAGGGCACGCCCCTTCCCCGGGCGGTGGTCACCGGCACGCCTGTCCGCCCGGAGATCGCCCGGGTCGGGCGGTCCGAGGCCGACCGCCGGGCGGCCAGGGAGGACCTGGGGCTCGACCCCGACCGCACCACGGTGGTGGTCTTCGGGGGCTCGCTCGGGGCCCGCCGGATCAACGCCTCGGTGGACGTCCTGGCCCAACGATGGTCCGAGCGGACCGACCGGACGATCTACCACATCGTCGGTCGTCGGCAGTGGGAGGCCACCAGCCCCACGACCCTGGCCGCACCGGCCGGGCTGGCCGTGGTGCGGGTGCCCTACGAGGAGCGGATGGCCACCGCCTACGCCGCCGCCGACGTCGTGGTGTGCCGGGCCGGGGCCATGACGGTGGCGGAGCTGTCGGTGGCCGGGGTCCCCTCGGTGCTGGTGCCACTGCCGGGCGCCCCCGGTGACCACCAGACGGCCAACGCCCGGGTGCTGGAGCGGGCCGGCGGCGCCGTCCTCCTTCCCGACGGGGAGTGCGACGGCCTCCGCCTGACCGCCGTTCTCGACCGGCTCCTCGACGACCCGGAGGTCCTCGATGCCATGGGGCGCGCCGCCGCCTCGGTCGGTCACCCCGACGCCGCGGCCGCCGGCGCCCGGGTGGTCGAGGTCAACGCCCGCCCGCCCGCCGCCACCAGGGGCCGGCCATGAGCGGCACCGGCACCACGTCCGATCACCGGCTCGACCTGTCCCGCCCCATCCGGGTCCACGTGGTCGGGATCGGCGGTGCCGGGATGAGCGCCATCGCCACCGTGCTGTCGACCATGGGCCACACCGTCACGGGCAGCGACCTGCGGGACTCGGCGGTCACCGACCGGCTGCGGGCCGCCGGCGTGGACGTGTTCGTGGGCCACCAGGCCTCCAACCTGGGCGACCCGGGGGTGGTCACCATGTCCACCGCCGTGGGGGAGGACAACCCCGAGGTGGTGGAGGCCCATCGCCGGGGGATCCCGGTGCTCCGGCGGGCCGAGACGCTGGCCGCCATCGCCGACCTCCGGCGGTGCATCGCGGTGGCCGGAACCCACGGGAAGACCACCACCGCCTCCATGTTGGCCCTGCTGCTGGTGGAGGCCGGCCTGCGCCCGTCGTTCATCATCGGCGGCGACGTCAACGAGATCGGCACCAACGCGGTGTGGGACGACGGCGAGTGGCTGGTGGTCGAGGCGGACGAGAGCGACGGGACCTTCCTGTCGCTGGTGCCCGATATCGCGGTGGTGACCAACGTGGAGCCGGACCATCTCGACCACTACGGCTCGTTCGAGGCCATGAAGACTGCCTTCGGGGAGTTCGTGGCGACGGCCACCCTCCGGCGGGTGGTGGGAGGCGACGACCCGGTGGCCGCCGAGATCGGTTCGCGCACCGGGGCCGATACCGTCGGCATCGGTGCCACCTGCTCCCACCGGATGGTCGACCTGGCGCCGGCCCGGAGCTCGATCGCCTTCGACCTGGTCGAGGCGGGGGGCACCCGGCTGGGCCATCTGGCCGTCCCCGTCCCCGGACTGCACAACGCCCGTAACGCCGCGGTGGCCACCGTGGCCGGGCTGGCGGCCGGCGTGCCGTTCGACGCCGCCGCCCGGGCGCTGGCCCGCTTCGCCGGCGTGGCCCGTCGGTTCGAGTTCCGCGGGTCGACCCGCGGGGTCACCTTCGTGGACGACTATGCCCACCTCCCCACCGAGGTGAGGGCCGCCCTGGCCGCCGCCAAGGACGGGGAGTGGGAGCGGGTGGTGGTGGTGTTCCAGCCGCACCGGTACAGCCGCACCCGGGCGCTATGGGAGGAGTTCGGCGAGGCGTTCGGCGACGCCGACGTGGTGGTGGTCACCGACATCTACGGCGCCGGAGAGGCGCCGGTCCCCGGCGTCTCCGGCCAGCTGCTGGCCGACGCCGTCCAACGGGCGGAGCCGGGGAAGACGGTTCGCTACGTGCCGGGACGGTCCGAGCTCCGACGGGTGGTCGGGTCGCTCCTCCGGCCGGGCGACCTGTGCTGCACCCTGGGCGCCGGCGACCTGACGTCGCTCCCGGACGAGCTGCAGGCCGAGCCCGGATGGTAGGCGGGACGTGACGCCGGTCTCCGGCCCCCTGCGGCGAGTCGGAGAGGCGGTGGGTGACCGGGCGCAGTGGGACCACCCCTTCGGTGCCCTCACCACCTACCGGGTGGGGGGCACCGCCGCCCTGTTCGTGGTGGCGGGCACCGAGGAGGAGCTCCTGGAAGTGGCGCGCGCCGTCAGCGGCAGCCCGGTCCCGGTGGTGGTCCTCGGGAAGGGGTCGAACATGCTCGTCGCCGACCGCGGCTTCGACGGCCTGGTGGTGGCGCTCGGGTCCGGCTTCGACGACCTGGTCATCAGCGGCACGGAGGTGGTGGCCGGAGCGGCGGTCAGCCTTCCGGTGCTCGCCCGCCGTACGGCGGCGGCCGGCCTTCACGGTCTGGAGTGGGCGGTGGGCGTCCCCGGATCGGTCGGGGGGGCGGTCCGGATGAACGCCGGCGGCCACGGGTCGGACACCATGGCCACCCTGGCGACCTGTCGGGTGGTGGATCTGACGTCCGCCACCGTCACCGACCTCCCGGCCGGCGAGCTGGCCGCCGGCTACCGGCACACCGCCCTGGCCGCCACCGACGTGGTGGTGTCGGCCGCCCACCGATTGGTCCGGGGGGATCCTGACGACGGGGCCCGGGCCATCAGCGAGATCGTGCGTTGGCGGCGAGGGCACCAGCCAGGTGGCAGCAACGCCGGATCGGTGTTCACCAACCCCCCGGGGGACTCGGCCGGCCGGTTGATCGAGGCGGCCGGCCTGAAGGGCCACCGGATCGGCACCGCCGAGGTGTCGACGAAGCACGCCAACTTCATCCAGGCCGACGAGGGGGGATCGGCCGACGACGTCCTGGCCCTGATGACCCACGTGCGCGCCGAGGTCTTCCGGGCCTCGGGTGTCCGGCTCGACACCGAGGTGCGGATGATCGGCTTCGACGCCGTCGGGGGACCGGGGCGTTGACCGGCGGTGGTCGTCCGGGTGGGCGCGGCGGACCGTCCATCGACCCGCGCATCCGCCAGCGCCGGGTGGCTGTCCGGCGCGGCGCCGGGCGCCGTCGCCTCCGGTGGATCCTGACCGGCCTGGTGGTGATGGTGCTGGCCGTCGGTGCCGTCCTGGTGCTCCACACGTCGCTGTTCAGCTCACGGGTGGTGGTGGTCACCGGGTCCCACCCCCACACCACCACCGCCGCCATCCTGACGGCGGCCGGGCTCGACCGCCGGGTGCCGCTCGTCGATATGGACCCCGCCGCCGCCGCCGCCCGGGTGGAGGCGCTTCCCTACATCGCCACCGCCCGGGTGTGGCGACGCTGGCCCGACGGGGTGACGGTGGCGGTGACCGAGCGGTTGGCGGTGGCGGTGATGTCGGGCCCCGGCGGGTCGTGGTCGGAGGTCGACGGGACCGGACGGACACTGGCGGTGGGGGCGGCCCGACCGCCGGCCCTACCGCAGCTGGTCGTGTCCACCGCCACCGGTCCGTTGCCACCGACGCCGGTGGGGGAGTCGCTGCCGCCGGCCACCGAACCGGGGCTCAAGGTCTGCACGACCTTGCCGATGGCCTTCTCCGCCCAGGTCGTGTCGGTGACGGTCGCCACCGACATGACCGTCAACCTGGCGTTGAACTCGGGGCTCACCGTCATGCTGGGCACCGCCACCGACCTGTCTTCCAAATACGAGGACGTGGCCGCCGTCATCGCCCACGCCTCGCTACGCGGCAAGAAGGTGATCGACGTCACCGTTCCGGACGCGCCGGCAGTGGGCTAGCCTGTGTGATTCCGGGTCGGGCGTGCACGAGACGCGTCACTGGTGGGCTCGTGGGCCCGCCACCATGCTTGACCAGGTACACCACTGACCGTATCGTTGTCACATACTCGCTGGTTGGAACGGTTTCAACCTGTTGTCGAGGGTAAGGGAATTTATGACCGTTCCTGCTCAGAACAATTACTTCGCCGTGATCAAGGTGGTCGGTGTCGGAGGTGGTGGAGTCAACGCCGTCAACCGGATGATCGATGCCGGCCTCCGGGGCGTCGAGTTCATCGCCACCAACACCGATGCCCAGGCGCTGTTGATGAGCGACGCCGACCTCAAGCTCGACATCGGGCGCCAGCTCACCCGTGGGCTCGGTGCCGGCAGCGATCCGGAGGTGGGGCGACTGGCGGCCGAGGAGCACCGTTCTGAGATCGAGGAGGCTCTCAAGGGGGCCGACATGGTGTTCATCACCGCCGGCAAGGGAGGCGGCACCGGTACCGGAGCCGCACCGGTGGTGGCGGAGATCGCCAAGGGACTGGGAGCGCTCACCATCGGCGTGGTGACCCGTCCGTTCACCTTCGAGGGCCGTCGGCGCTCGGTCCAGGCCGAGCAGGGCATCCAGAACCTCAAGGAGAAGGTGGACACCCTCATCATCATCCCCAACGACCGGCTGCTGACCGTATCGAGCGAGAAGACCTCGATGGTCAACGCCTTCAAGATGGCCGACGAGGTCCTGATGCAGGGCGTCCAGGGCATCACCAGCCTCATCACCGTCCCCGGCCTGATCAACACCGACTTCGCCGACGTGAAGATGATCATGAGCAACGCCGGCACTGCCATCATGGGAATCGGCTCGTCGACCGGTGAGGGGCGGTCGGTCAACGCCGCCCGGGCCGCCATCACCAGCCCGTTGCTCGAGGCGTCCATCGAAGGTGCCCGCGGCATTCTGCTGAACATCGCCGGCGGCCCCGATCTGGGGCTGTTCGAGGTGAACGAGGCGGCCGAGATCATCCACGGCGTGGCCCACCCCGACGCCAACATCATCTTCGGCAGCGTCATCGACGAGGAGATGGGCGACGAGGTACGGGTCACCGTCATCGCCGCCGGCTTCGAGCGTTGGGAGAGCCAGGGTCGGTCGGGCGCCGAGAAGGCGCCGGTGACCAGCGGACGTGATGAGGGACGGAGCAAGGTGCTCGGTCTCGAGGCGGCCCACGAGGACATCTTCGCCACGCCGGCGGACGATGATCTCGACTTGGGGGACGACGAGTTCGACGTCCCCTCGTTCCTTCGCTGACCGGGGTCCTCCACCCGGGCGGCGTCACCGTGGTCGGTGGCATCCGGGCCGCCTGGTCCGACGTAGCGGACGGTGACCTCCGGCCCCAGCTCGACAGTGGTGTCCGGCTGGCCGGGTTCGCCGACTCGGTGATCCTGGCGAACGGGGGCCGGCCGCACTGGCTCGACCAGGTCCACGGGGCCGCTGTCCGGATCGTCACCGGGCCACCGGACACCGGTGTGGCTCCGGTCCCGGGCGATGCCCTGGTGACGGCCGACCCGTCGGCCCGGCTGGCCGTGATGACGGCCGACTGCGCCTCGATCGCCCTGGGCAGCGAGGAGGGGGTGTTCGCCGCCGTGCACGCCGGGTGGCGCGGCCTGCTGGCCGGCGTGGTCGAGGAGACCGCTCAGACCATGCGCTCGCTGGGAGCCTCGACCATCAGCGGTGCGCTGGGCCCGGCCATCCACCCCGAGTGCTACGAGTTCGCCGCCGGAGAGCTCGATGTCGCCGCCTCCCGGCTCGGCGACCGGGTGCGGGGCGAGACCTCGCAGGGCCGCCCGTCGTTCGACCTCCCGGCGGCGGTGGCCGTGGTGCTCGACCGAGCCGGGGTCCGGCCGGTGGCGGGGGTGGACGCCTGCACCGCCTGCTCCGGTCGGTACTTCTCCCACCGGGCCCGGGCCGACACCGGTCGCCAGGCACTGGTGGTGTGGTCGGAGGGCGACCGGTGATCTCCGAACCGCCGACGGTCGACCCGGCGGCGGTGACCGGGCGAGTGGCACGCGTCCGTGCGGTGATCGACGCCATCTCGGCCGACCCGTCGGCGGTGCGGCTGGTGGGGGTGACCAAGGGGTTCGGTGCCGACGCCGTGCGGGCGGCCGCCGCCGCCGGGGTCGAGGACCTGGGGGAGAACTATGCGGACGAGCTGGTGGCCAAGGCGGCGATCGCCGCCGACGAGGGCCTGTCCGTCCGGTGGCACTACCTGGGGGCCGTGCAGCGGAACAAGGTGCCCAGGCTGGCCCCGGTGGTGGCATGGTGGCAAGGGCTGGGGCGGATCGAGGAGGGTGCGGCCATCGCCGCCCGCGCCCCCGGTGCCACCGTCCTGGTGCAGGTGGACATCGGCGGGCTCCCCGGTCGGGGCGGGTGCCGGCCCGAGGCGGTCCCCGACCTGGTCGGCCGGCTGCGGGCCGAGGAGCTGGTGGTGGCCGGGCTCATGGCGGTCGGTCCCCCGGGGCCCCCCGAGGCGTCCCGATCCGGTTTCCGCTCGGTGGCGGCCCTGGCCGACCGATTGGACCTGCCGGTGCGCTCCATGGGCATGTCGGACGACCTCGAGGTGGCGCTGGCCGAGGGCTCCACCATGGTGCGCATCGGACGGGCGCTGTTCGGGCCACGGCCCCCCCGGCGGTGAGCGACCGGGGCGGCCGGGCGGCGGGGCGGTGTCCACCCGCGTACGCATGCAGGCACTACGCTGTGGATCGGAGGGAATGATGGCAGCCTCATTTATGAAGAAGACGATGGCGTACCTCGGCCTGGTCGACGACGACTACGACGATGAGTACGACTATGAGCCCCGGGGCCCGGCCCCGGTCGGCCGCGTCCCCCAGCGCCCGCAACGCAACGACGAGTACGAGGATGCCTCGTCGGTGGCGCCCAGCCGCATCCGCACCCTCCCCAGGGATGAGCCGATCGGCCCGGTCCCGGTGGCCCAGCAGCCGACGATCTCGCCCCGGACCTCGGCGATCCGACCGATCTCCGCCGAATCGGCCGGTGCCAAGGTGCACGTGGTGGCCCCGGCCCGCTTCGCCGACGCCCAGGAGATCGCCAACCGCTTGATGAGCAACCAGCCGGTCATCGTCAACCTGCAGAACGCCGATCGCGACCTGCAGCGACGGATGATCGACTTCTGCAGTGGCGTCACCTATGCCCTGGCCGGGGGCATGGAGCGGGTGGCGGACGAGGTGTTCCTGCTGACGCCGTCCAACGTGAAGGTCTCCGAGGAGGAGCGGCAGCGCTTGACCGAGCGAGGCCTGGTCAACCCCTGATCGCCTCACCGGTGTCGCGGGCCCGGCGAGGTACGGGCAGGTCGGCGGGGCGGAGCTCACCATGATCCTGACCCTGGTCATCCTCCTGCTGGAGTTCTACGTCCTGGTCCTGATCGCCTACTCGGTGCTGAGTTGGGTCCGGCCCTCCTACGGCTCACCGGTGGAGAAGACGCAGGTGCTGCTGGCCCGACTCTGCGATCCGGTGCTCAACCGGGTCCGCCGGGTGCTCCCCACCGCCAGGGTCGGGGGCGTGGGCATCGACCTGTCGGTCCTGGTGGTCATCATCGTGATCGAGGTGGTCATCAGCCTGCTCTGAGCGCCCGAACACCGGTGCCCCAGGGCCGGGTCGTCGCCCGGCGCCATCCCCGGGATGACCGTCGGACGCCGCTAGGATGGCGGTCATGGATGCCTCGCAATCAGCTCTTGACTCGCTACGGACCGTCGAGTTCCGTGAGACCCTCAAGGGCTACCACCGGGACGATGTCGACGAGTACCTCGAGAAGGCGGCGATCGAGGCCGAGGGGCTTCAGGAGCAGCTTCGTCAGGCCGCCGAACGCCTCCGCCAGGCCGGGGAGCGCATCTCCCAACTGGAGTCGGCCCTCGAGCAACAGCCGCCCCCCGAACCGGCCGAGGCGGCCCTCCACGACGACACCCTGCAGCGCACCCTGCTCCTGGCCCAGAAGTTCGTCGACGAGACGAAGGCCGACTCCGAGGCCCGAGCGGCCAAAATCCTGGCCGACGCCGACTCCCACGCCCACACCGTCCTGGCCGACGCCGAGATGAAGGCCGGTCAGATCGCCGCCGAGTCGGAGCGCCGCCTGCGTGAGGAGATCAGCCGCCTCGAGGGGATCCGGGGCCAGCTCTCCGGCGACGTCGAGTCCATGGCCCGGCACCTCGAGTCCGAGCGGAACCGCCTCCGGTCGGCCCTGGCCGAGGTCATCAAGTGGGTCGACGAGAACGTCCAACCCGCCTCCACCCTGGCCGGGCGGCCAGGCGGTGGGGCCGGAGGCCAGACGCCATCGGGGCCGCCACGGGGTCCGCAGCAGCCGGCCGGGGCCCGGCCGACCTCGCCGGAGCTGTCGTCGAGCCTGCCGGTGCGGAATCCCGCCGGCGCCGCCCCCGGTGAGGAGTCGCCGGCTCGACCGACCGGCTCGACGGTGCGGTCGGTGACGGCCTCGTCGCTTCCGCTACAGAGCTGACGGCCGACGCCCCCGCCCCTGGGCGGTGAGGCGACGCCCGGAGCCCGTTGGGCCCCGGCACCGGGTTGGTTCCCGATCGACGTCCGCCCATCTCCCGCTATGGTGCCCCAACGGCACACAGCCGTCGGATTGCCGCCGGCAGGCGAAGCCACTATCGTCGCCCGCTCATCAGACATCCGGGACGGGACGGCACGGCACCGACGTGCCCAACCGGATGGTGACGGACGCGGTTGGTCCTCGAGGAGGTCGATGAGATGACGACGAAGAAGGCGGCGCCCTCGGGAACCGTGGCGGCACGCAAGGGGGCCAAGGCCGTCTCACCGATCCGTAAGGCCCCGACGGCCAAGGCCACCTCCCCATCGGTCAGGACGGCGGCGAAGAAGGCCCCGGCCTCCAAGCCGGCAGTGAAGAAGTCGGCGGCCTCCAAGGCGGTTGTGAAGAAGGCCCCGGCCTCCAAGCCGGCAGTGAAGAAGGCCCCGGCCTCCAAGCCGGCGCCGAAGAAGGCCCCGGCCTCCAAGCCGGCGGCGAAGAAGGCGGCCCCGTCGAAGAAGTCGGCGCCGGCCAAGGCGGCGAGCAACGCCAAGTCGCCGGCCAAGGCGGCGCCGGCGCCGAAGAAGACCAGTACCCCATCGACGAAGGCAGCGAAGAAACCAGTGACGAAGTCGCAACATGGCGGCCAGAAGGCCGGTGCTCGCACCGGCGCGGCGTCCCCCGCCACCGGGGCTCCCGCCGGGCCGCGGGCCACCACGGTCCGGAAGGCGCTGGGTGCCCCGACCGGGCCGCTACCCCCCCTCAAGCCCCCGGCCGCCGGCCCGTACGCCAAGGAGCCGAAGTTCCTCGAGGAGCAGCGCGGCCTCCTGCTCGGGGAGCGGTCCGTCTACCAGGGCCAGGCCGAGGACCTGCGGGCCGAGGCCGAGTCACTGGCCCAGGAGCGCGAGCCGGGCGACGTACAGTTCGACGAGGAGTCCGGCGAGGGCGGCACGGTGGCCGTCGACCGCGAACGGGACCTGGCCCTGTCGGCCCAGGCGCTGGCGGCGGTGGAGGAGATCGACGACGCCGTGCGGCGGATCGACCGGAAGACCTACGGGGCCTGCGAGCGATGCCGCCAACCGATCCCCAAGGCCCGTCTGCGCGCCCTCCCGTACGCCCGCCTGTGCGTGGCGTGCAAGAGCGGGGGACTGTCGCGACGCTGACCGGGCAGCTCGAGCCGGAGACGGCGCAGCGAGGCGTACTCGACGGTGCCCGGCACCGGCTGGCGGTGGCGGCGGCGGTGGCGGCGGTGGTGGTGGTGGCCGATCAACTGACCAAGTGGTGGGCGGTCGACCGGCTGTCCCACGGCTCCGTCCACGTGATCGGCACCTTCGACCTCGAGCTGGAGCGGAACACCGGGTCCGCCTTCAGCCTCTTCCTGGGCGACACCGCCATCCTGGCCGTGGTGGCCGTAGCGCTGGTCACCGGCCTGGTGGTGCTGGTGGTCCGCTCGCCCTCGGTGGGCCGGGCGGCGGTGCTCGGTCTCATCATCGGCGGCGCCCTCGGGAACCTCTCGGACCGCTTCTTCCGCGGCGACCACGGGGCGGTGGTGGACTTCGTCGCTCTCCACATCTGGCCCACCTTCAACCTGGCCGACTCGTGCATCGTGGTGGGGTGCGTCCTGCTGGCCGTCTCCTTCCTCCGGGTCGGCCCGCCGTGAGCGAGCTGTCTGTGCACGTGCCCCCGTCCCTCGACGGCGTCCGGGTCGACCGGGCGGTCGCCCTCCTGGCCGACGTGTCCCGCTCGGTGGTGGACACCCTGGTGTCCGGGGGCCGGGTGCAGGTGGAGGGCGAGACGGTCAACGCCCGGAGTCGCCCGCTCCGCCAGGGCGAGCTGCTCACCGTCCAGCTCGATGACGAGCGGCCGGTGCCCCCACCCGGCCCCGACCCCTCGGTGGTGTTCGAGGTGGTCCACGCCGACACCGAGGTGATCGTGGTGGACAAGCCGGCCGGTCTGGTCGTCCACCCGGGGGCCGGCCACCCCGACGGCACGCTGGTCAACGGGATCCTGGCCCGCTTCCCCGAGGTGGCGGCGCTCGCCGACGAGGACGGGGTCGACCCGGGCCGGCCGGGGATCGTCCACCGGCTCGACCGGGGCACCTCCGGTCTGCTGGTGGTGGCCCGGACCCCCGGGGCCTACCGGTCGCTGGTGAACCAGCTGGGCGCCCGGACGGTGTCCCGCCGCTACCGCGCCCTGGTCATCGGCGCCGTGGAGAGCGAGGTGGGCGTGGTGGACGCACCCGTCGGCCGGTCGCTGAGCTCGCCCACCCGGATGTCGGTGTCCCGTAAGGGGAAGGAGGCCCGGACCCGGTACCGGGTCGAGCGTCGCTTCGGCCAGCCGGTCCCGTCCACCCTGCTCGAGGCCTCGCTCGAGACCGGCCGCACCCACCAGATCCGGGTGCACCTGGCGGCCATCGGCCACCCGGTGGTGGGCGACGAGGTCTACGGCAGGGGCCGGTGGCTGCCGGGCAGCACCCTGGACCGGCCGTTCCTCCACGCCTTCTCACTGGCCTTCGACCACCCCGGGACCGGGGAGCGCGTCGAGTGGACGTCACCGCTCCCGCCGGACCTGGCCGGCGAGCTGGCCCGTCTGTCGGGCTGAGGGCAGGCCGGCGGCGTCAGCGGAGATCGGTACGGGCGCGTCAGGAAGGAGCCGTCGGCGTGCGCTCGATGGCGGCCTCGAACACGGCCACGATGTCCGAGCCGTAGAGGGCGGCGGCACCGTTGCCCAGCTGGACCACGGACATCAGCAGCGAGAGCATGATGGCCACGATGCCGTTGCCGATGGTGACCGGGTCGATGTCCGGCCGGACGGATCCACTCAGCTGCTCGGCGCGGAGCCGTTCGGCGCACGCCTTGCGCAGTTCGGCCAGGGCGGGGATCTCCAGCACCCGATCGGTCACGTCCGGCTCGAGACCGGCGAGCAGCCGACGAGCCAGCGGGTGACGTTCGAGGGCGCCGACAAGGGTGACGAGGAGGACCTGGCGCCAGTCGGGCACGCGGGGCTCGGCAATGGCGCTGGACAGGCCCTCGTGGATGACGGCCGCGGCGTCCTCGTCCACCGCTGC
Source organism: Acidimicrobiales bacterium (assembly GCA_052143315.1). Classification (GTDB taxonomy): domain Bacteria; phylum Actinomycetota; class Acidimicrobiia; order Acidimicrobiales; family RAAP-2; genus DASZIT01. The sequence continues at coordinate 50,954 of JBKQTE010000057.1, forward strand.
GAGGAACAGGGCCTCCTTGCTCGGGAAGTACGCGTAGGCGACGGTCCCGCCGACGGATGCGTCGCGGGCGATGTCGGCGACGGACGTCGACCGGAACCCCTCGCGGCCGAACCGGGCGATGGCGGCCTCGAGGATCGCCCGTCGCGTCTGCCCCCCTTTGGTGTGGACCGCCGTGCCGGGCTCCGTTGCCATCGCCCGTTCAGGTTAGCAGATTTGAGGACTTGAGGGAAAAGCTCAAATACTCTAAGCTCCAGCGGGCACCTCGATCCCGGGAGAAGACGCACGATGACCCAGGCCGGCAACGACCGCAGGATCCAGACTCGGCGCATCGCTCTCGAGGAGTCGTTCCAGGACGTCCCGAGGCACTTCGCCAAGGATGGCGACCTGCTGGTGAGCCACCTGACGGCGGCGTTGACCGCCGTGTTCCCCGACGGGGAGGACTTCTTCGTCCGCTCGGTGCGGCGGTTCCGCCATGAGATCGCCGACCCCGAGCTGAGGCGTCAGGTGGCCGGCTTCATCGGGCAGGAGGCGATGCACGGCCGGGAGCACCGGGCGTTCAACGACCACCTCGACCGCCTCGGCTACCCGACGAAGCGGGTGGAGCGGTTCACCAAGTGGGGACTCACGCTGCGTGAGCGGGTGCTGTCGCCGAAGTCCAACCTGGCGGTCACCGCCGCTCTCGAGCACTTCACCGCCACCCTCGCCGAGCTGGTGCTGTCCAGCGAGGAGACCCGGAAGCTGTTCGGTCACCGGGCGGTCAGGGACCTGTTCGTATGGCACGCCCTGGAGGAGTCCGAGCACAAGGCCGTCGCCTTCGACGTCTACCAGGCGGTCGGGGGGAGCGAGCGGATGCGCGTGGTGACGATGAACGGCCTGCGCGTCGGCTTCGTCATCAGCTTGGCCGTGCAGATGACCATCTCCCTGCTGGGCGACCGGGCCACCTACCGGCCCGGGAACCTCCGTCGCAGTTGGCGCACCTTCCGTGGCTCCCCGGTGATGAGCAAGGAGATCTGGCTCCAGCTGCGTGACTACAACCGGCCCGACTTCCACCCGGACGACTCCGACACCACCGAGCTCGTCGAGCACTGGCGCAACGAGCTGTTCGGAGAGCACGGCACCCTCTCCGACCGACTCGTCACCTCGGCGTCCTGATGGCCGAGGCGGCGATGACGACCGTGGAGCACCTCGATGTCCTGATCGTCGGGGCCGGCCTGTCCGGCATAGGCGCCGGCCACTACCTGCAGGCGGAGTGCCCGTGGGCCTCCTACGCCATCTTCGAGGCGCGCCAGGCCATCGGGGGAACATGGGACCTGTTCCGCTACCCCGGCATCCGGTCCGACTCCGACATGTTCACCCTGGGCTACTCGTTCCGTCCGTGGGACGGCGACAAGTCCATCGCCGACGGCGACTCGATCCTGCAGTACATCAAGGACACCGCCACCGAGTCCGGCATCGACGGGCACATCCGGTTCGACCATCGGATCGTCCGGGCCGACTGGTCCACCGACGAGGCCCGCTGGCACGTCACCGCCGAGCGGACCGACACCGGCGAGCTGGTCGAGGTCACCTGCGGGTTCGTCTTCTCGTGCAGTGGCTACTACCGCTACGACCACGGCTACCTGCCCGACTTCGCCGGCATGGACCGCTTCGAGGGCACCATCGCCCACCCCCAGGCCTGGCCGGAGGAGCTCGACTACGCCGGCCAGCGGGTCGTGGTCATCGGCAGCGGCGCCACCGCCATCACCCTCGTCCCCGCCATGGCCGCCACCGCCGGGCACGTGACCATGCTGCAACGCTCACCGACCTACGTCGCCTCCCTGCCGGCCCGCGACCCCGTCGCCGACCTGGCCCGGCGTGTCCTGCCCCGGCGCATCTCCGGCCCGATGATCCGCTGGTACAAGGCCCTCACCACCCAGGCATCCTTTCAGCTGAGCAAGCGGCGGCCGGACATGGTGAAGCGGCTCCTGCGTAGGCAGATCGAGCGGCAGCTGCCGGCCGGCTACGACATCGACACCCACTTCACGCCCCGGTACGACCCGTGGGACCAGCGGCTCTGCGTCGTCCCGGACGGTGACCTGTTCAAAGCCATCCGGGCCGGTACCGCGTCGGTGGTCACCGACCACATCGACACCTTCACCGAGCACGGCCTGCTGCTCGGCTCGGGCGTCGAGCTCGAGGCTGACGTCATCATCCCCGCCACCGGTCTCGAGCTCCTCTTCATCGGCGGCATCGAGCTCTCCGTCGACGGCCGGGCCGTCGACCCGGCGACCAAGCTGACCTACAAGGGCATGATGCTCGAGGGTGTGCCGAACCTCGCCGTCGCCATCGGGTACACCAACGCGTCGTGGACGCTGAAGTGCGATCTCACCTGCGCCTACGTCTGCCGCCTGCTCAACCACATGCACGCCGTGGGGAAGCGCCAGTGCACCCCGGTCAACCGGGACGCGTCGGTCACCCCGCAGCCGCTGCTCGGTCTCAGCTCCGGGTACGTGCTCCGTTCGGCCGATCGCTTCCCGAAACAGGGCTCCAGGTTCCCGTGGCTGGTCCACCAGAGCTACCTGCGCGACTACCGGGCCCTGAAGCTGCGCGGGGTGGAGGACGACGCCATGGTATTTTCCAACCCGATCCCCACACCGGCCACCGTGGCCGTGGCCGGAAGGAGCTGACCACCATGCAGAGCTTCGACGGCCGTGTTGCCGCCATCACCGGCGCGGCCTCCGGCATCGGCCGGGCCCTCGGCCGGGAGCTCGCCGGGCGCGGCGCCCACCTCGCCCTGTCCGACGTCGACGAGGTGGGCCTGGCCGAGACCGTGGCACTCTGCGAGGGCGCCGGGGTCAAGGTCACCGCTCAGCGCCTCGACGTGGCCGACCGCCAGGCGGTCTACGCCTGGGCCGACCAGGTGGTGGACGATCACGACAAGGTCAACCTGATCTTCAACAACGCCGGCGTCGCCCTCGGCGCCACCATCGAGGGCATGTCCTACGAGGACTTCGAGTGGCTGATGAGCATCAACTTCTGGGGCGTCGTCTACGGGACCAAGGCATTCCTGCCGCACTTGAAGGCGGCCGGCGAGGGCCACGTGGTCAACATCTCCAGCGTGTTCGGCCTGGTCAGCGTCCCCTCGCAGTCCGCCTACAACGCCGCCAAGTTCGGCGTCCGGGGCTTCACGGACGCCCTGCGCATGGAGCTGGAGATCGAGGGCTCCCCTGTCTCGTGCACCACGGTCCACCCGGGCGGCATCAAGACCAACATCGCCCGCAACGGCCGTGTCGACCCCAGCGTGGCCGACGCCGTCGGCGACCCCGATGCGGCCCATCGCCGGTTCGACAAGATGGCGCTCACCAGCCCGGAGAAGGCCGCCCGTCAGATTCTGGCCGCCGTCGAGCGCGATCGGCGCCGGGCACTGATCGGGATCGACGCCACGGTGATCGACCTCGTCTCACGGCTTCCCGCCGGGCTCTACCAGCGGTTGCTGGTCCGAGGGGCCAGGTCGCGCCGGTCATAGCCGGCGCCCCTTCCGAGACGACGACGGCCGGTGGGTCAGGCGGCCTCGTGGGCGGCCTCGAGGTCCTGGCTGTCGGCCAGGATCTCCAGAGCCTCCGCCTCGGCCTGACGAACCTTCCGGACGCCGATGCCCAACCGTTCGGCGGTGGTCTGCAGTGACGCCGGGTCGGAGCCGTCGAAGCCGAACCGGTTGTGGATGACCTGGCGTTGCAGGTCGGTCAGCCGGTCCACGGCCTTGCGGACCAGGCCCAGGGTGATGTCGGTGGCCACCTCTTCCTCGAAGTCGTTGGAGTCGGTGGACACCAGGTCGCCCAGGGTCGAGGTCGAGTCGGAGGTGGCCGGCTGGTCGAGACTGGCCACCACCCGGGCCACCCGGGTCAGGTCGGCGCGCATATCGGCGGTGGTGTTGGTGACGTCGTCGAGCTCCTCGTCGGTGGGCGGGCGCTGCAGCTGGTGGGTGAGCTCCCACGTGGCCGCCTCCACCTGCTGGTTCCGCTCGGCCACCTCCATGGGCAGCCGGATGGTCCGCCCATGCTGCTGCACCGCCCGCTGGAGGGCCTGGCGGATCCACCAGGTGGCATAGGTGGAGAACCGGAAGCCGCGCTCCCAGTCGAACTTGTCCACCGCCCGCATCAGGCCGAAGGTCCCTTCCTGAATGAGGTCGGGGAGGTCGACGCCGCGGTCCTGGTAGCGGCGGGCCCAGTGGACCACCAGGCGCAGGTTGGCGGCCGCCATCTCGCGCCGGGCCGACTCGTCGCCGGCGGCCACCCGCTTGGCCAGCTCGGTCTGGGCCTCGTGGTCGGGGAGGGGGTGGTGGTCGAGGTCGCGCAGGAACAGGCCGAGGCTGTCGGCGTCGGCGCTGCGGCTCCGCCCGCCGGAGGCCGGGGCGGCCTTGGCCGGAGCGTCTCCATGGGTGCGGCCGGCTGCCGCGCCGGACGGCGTGGAGGTGCTGGCTTCGGTGCCGGTGGTCGCGCTACGGATGGTCATACCTGTCATCACCCCTCTGGTCTGGGTTGCAGTACTCACAACGCCTGGGGGGACGTGGGCATTCCTGGACCGACCATCTCCCCGGCGGAATCGCCCCACCGCCTCCCCACCCCCGTCGGGCCGGCTTGCAACCCGGTTCCCGACCTGGTCGGCTCAGACCATGGATTCCCAGCGCAACCGGTGTGTGGCGGTACGTCACGGCGAGACCGAGTGGAGCCTCGCCAGGCGCCACACCGGCAGGACCGACCTGCCCCTGCTCGCCGAGGGGGTGGTCCAGGCCGAGGCGCTCCGCCCGCAGCTGGCCCGGTACTCCTTCTCCGCCGTCCTGTGCAGCCCGCGGCTCCGGGCCCGGGAAACCTGCCGTCTGGCCGGACTGGACGACGGGGCGGTGGTCGAACCGGACCTGGTCGAGTGGGACTACGGCCACTTCGAGGGGCTGACCACCGACGAGATCCGGGAGGAGTGGCCCGGGTGGGACCTGTTCCGGGACGGGGCGCCCGGCGGCGAGCAGGTGGCCGAGGTGGCCGCCCGGGCCGACCGGGTCATCGCCCGGGTGCGCTCCTTCGACGGTGACGTGGCCTGCGTGGCCCACGGGCACCTGTTGCGGGTCCTGGCCGTCCGGTGGGTGGGCCTCGACCCGACCCACGCCCGCAACCTGCTGCTCGACCCGGCGTCGCTCGGCGTGCTGGGCTGGGAGCGGGACCAGCCGGTGGTGGAGAGGTGGAACCTCAGCTGACCTCGGGCCCGTCCCCGGCGGTCGCCGCCGGGCCGTCGGACCGGGGAGCGGCGTCGCGGCGAGATGTCAGGATGCCGGTCGCCTGGCCGCCCCCGGGCTGGCGGTCGACCGGGCGGAGGGGGGCGAGGGACTCGCCCCGGAAGAGACGCCGAGGCCCCGTCCACCGGGCCGGCGGGGCGTCGAGGGCCAGGGCCAGGCCGTAGGCCACGCTCTCGTAGTTGACACGCCACCCCCGGAAGTGGGCCCAGGCGTCGTCCTTGGGTCGGGTCATCACGTAGCCGATCTCGGCCAGGCGGTCGTAGGCGGCGTCGAACTCCTGGCGCGGCAGCTCGATCGGGTCGTCCGGGTCGGGGTCGGGGTCGAAGGGGATGTGGGTGACCTGGGCGACGTCACGCAGGCAGGTGAAGCCCATCCGGACGCACATCCGCGCCTCGATGGGGGCGCCCTCGGGGTCGACGGCCAGGGCGATGGCGGCGGCGTCCATCACCGCTACCAGGCTCACCACCCACGAGTTGGCGGCCCGAGGCGAACGCAGGTAGAGCAGCGACGAGTAGCTGGTGTGGCTCTCGGCCACGTCGGCCGCCCATCGCTCCCAGTCGGAGAAGAGGGCGGGCAGGTTCCCGATCAGCCCCACCAGCTGGTGACGGATGAGGATCTCCGGGCCCCAGGCCGGGGCACCGGCGCGGCTCTCGAGGAGGGTCACGAACGTCTCGCGTCGGTTGTAGGCGCTGTAGATGGCCGGGAGGTAGGCGATCTGGAGCGCCACCAGGACCATGCCGGTGCCCGCCGCCACGAAGTCGACCACCTCGCTGCCTCCGGTGGGGCCACGCACGAAGCCGAGCGTGAAGACCGACGAGCCGGCCTCGGTGAAGGCCTGGTGGACACCGCCGCCGGCGATCCCCCAATCGACGAAGGCGAACCCGATGACGGCCACGGCCAGCCAGGTGATCAGCAGGACGACGAGGGCCACCGGCTCGCTGAGCACCAGGATGTGGTCCTTGGTGGTGAAGGACCGGGCCAGACGGGCGGCCTTGCGGAAGCCGAGCCGGACCACCCGCAAGGACAGGGTGGCCAGCCCCACGCCCGCCCGCGGCACGATCAGCACGCGGATGACCCCGGCGGCGTCGACCAACAGGACGACGATGCCGACCACCACCGCGCCGGCTCGCAGGGCGGTCACCGGTGAACGGACCTGGTGACCGTCGGGGCAGGGATCAGCCGGCGGTCGGCAGGGCCGCCGCCCGGCCCTGGGCCCGCGCCACCATGTCGGCCAGCCTGAAGGAGTCCAAGTGGGTCCGCATGTGCTCGCCGACGTCGGCCCAGACGTCCAGCAGGACGCACTGGCCCTCGTGGTCGCAGGCCCCGTTCTCGTGGGGGAGGCCGAAGTCGCCGGCCACGATCGGGCCGTCGACGGCGCTGACGATCTGGGACAGGGTGATGTCCGCCGGGTCGCGGGCCAGGACGTACCCGCCGCCGACCCCCCGCTTGGATCGGACCAGGCCGGCTCCCTTCAGGGCCAGCAGGATCTGCTCCAGGTAGGGCTGGGGAAGCCCTGTCCTCTCGGCGATGTCACGGACCGCGGTCGGGGTGTCGGCGTCAGCGTGCAACGCCAGCGACAGCAGCGCACGGCTGGCGTAGTCGCCTCGGGTCGAAACCTTCACGGTGTCATGCTATTGCCTGGGGTGGACCGAAACATCGGGTGGCCGGGATGTCGGTGGTGCCGGTGGGACGGGGGATCAGTGGCCCCCGAGCTTCCCGGCGGCCAGATCCTCGGCCATGGCCCATCCGAACGCCACCAGCCGGCCGCCGGTGGCGAGGTCGACCTCCTCGAAGAAGAGGCCCACCTCGTCGGGCGCGGTCACCTTGGGCCCACCGTGGTCGAACCCGCCCGCCTCGCAGCCGTCACCGGTCAGCACGAAGGTGCGGTCGTCGATACGGCCGTCGGCCCCGAAGCGCTTGGCCAGACGGCGTCCCCAGGCCCGCTCCTCGCCGGTGGCCTTGTGGTCCGAGCCCGGCACCACGTCGGACAGGCCGGCGAACGCCCGGAACCCCTCGGCGGTCAGCAGGCGGGTCCCGATGAGGACGTCCTCGTCGGGGAAGGCCAGCAGGGCCCGGCGGTACTTGTCGCCCATGATCGACCGGAGCACGGTGTCGGCCCGGACGGTGCGGTCGATGGTGGCGACCCCGATGAGCAGCGACGGGGTGCCGCCGATGCGCTCGAGGGTGGAGAAGGAGTAGCCCCGCAGCTTGTTCCCCTCGCGGGCCCGGGTGACCAACACCCACTCCTCGCGCTGTTTGGACAGGAACCCGATGTCGAAGCGGGGCTCCCGCTCAGCGCACAGGTCGGCCATCTCGGCCAGCTCGGCGTCGCTGAGCGACGTGCAGTCCTTGGTCTCCACCTGGATGGACATATGTCGTTCCGTACTCCTCGGTTGCCCTGCGGATCAGTCAACGGCCCGGATCTCCGAGCGACCCACGCTCCGCCGGAACGGAGCCTGGAGTGCCCCCGATGAGGGAGCCGTCAACCGATTTTACGGGATTTGCCGCCCCCTGTCGTATCCGGCCGCACCGGACGGCGACCGGGTGGGTGCCGGTGCTCGCGAACCATCCGTCAAAATAGCTGCTGACCAGCACCGATGCCCGAATGAGTCAGCTGAGAATGGCGTTGGGGCCGAGCAGCACCCGGAGCTCGCCGACCAGACCCCGCCGGCTGTCCACCCGGAATTCGGACGGGAGGCGGATGACCGTCTCGCCGACATGGAGGAAGACGGGGGAGTCGCCCGGATGCTCGGCCAGCAGCCGCTTGAGCTCGTTGACCTTGGTGTCGGTCAGGGCGTTGACCGGCAGCACCACCCGGAGATCGGTGGAGCCCTCGATGACCAGCTCGGGACGCTGGATCTCCATGCACACCAGCTTGATCCGCTCGTCGCGCATGTCGACCCGACCCTTGATCACCGCGATCACGTCGTCGTCGAGCAGGGCGCCGATCTCCCCCATGGTCTTCGGGAAGACGAACACCTCCACCGAGGCCTGGAGGTCCTCGAGCACGAAGGTGGCCATGAGGTCGCCTTTTTTGGTGTACCGACGGGCGAGCTCGGTGATGACCCCACCCACCGTCCTGATCTGCCCGTCACCGCCGAACGAGCCGTCGGGAGACTCGGTGTCGAGGTCGCGCAGCTCAGCCAGGGAGCAGTCGGTGAGGCGGGCCAGGGAGCCCTCCAGGCCCATGAGCGGGTGGTCGCTGATGTACAGCCCGAGCATCTCCTTCTCGAAGGCGAGGCGCTGGGACTTGTCGAACTCGAGGTCGGGGATGGGGACGCGGGTGTCGCCGAATCCGACGGCTTGGCCCTCGGACTCGACCTCCAGGGAGGCGAAGAGCGACACCACGCCGGCGTCGTGCTGGCGCCGGCGCTCCAGGGTCAGGTCGACGATCTCCTCGAAGTTCAGGCAGAGGCCGCGCCTCGGGTGCCCGAGGGAGTCGAACGCCCCCGCCTTGATCAGCGACTCGATGGTCCGCTTGTTCAGCACCTGGGGGTCGACCCGCTGGCAGAAGTCGTAGAAGTCTACGTAGGTACCGTGCTGCTCCCGCTCGGCCACGATGTGGGCAACCAGGCCGCTGCCCACGTTCCGGATGGCCGCCATGCCGAAGGTGATGGCACCGGGGATGTCGGTACCCGGCCCCTCGGTGCCGTCCCGGCTCGAGTAGTCGGCGGCGAAGTCGGCCAGCGACCGGTTGACGTCGGGCACCAGCACCCGGATCCCCATCACCCGGCACTCGGCCAGGTAGACGGCCGTCTTGTCCTTGTTGTCCTTCACCGAGGTGAGCAGGGCCGCGAAGTACTCGACCGGGTAGTGGGCCTTCAACCATGCCGTCTGGTAGGCGATGAACCCGTAGCCGTAGGAGTGGGACTTGTTGAAGGCGTAGTCGGCGAACGGCTCGATGATGTCGAAGAGGGCGGTGCCGATCGCCGCCCCGTAGCCGGTGGCCTCGCAGCCGGCCACGAACTTCTGGCGCTCGGCGGCGATGAGGACGCGGTCCTTCTTCCCACACGCCTTCCGGAGGTTGTCCGCCTCGGCCAGGGTGTAGCCGGCGAACTTCTGGGCCACCCGCATGACCGACTCCTGGTAGATCATCAGGCCGTAGGTGTCGCCGAGGATCTCCTCCAGGTCGTGGTGGAGGTAGGTGACCTGTTGACGCCCGTTCTTCCGGTCGGCGTAGTCGCGGTGCATATTGGCCGCCATCGGCCCCGGCCGGTACAGGGCGACCAGGGCGGCCACGTCGTCGAAGGTGGTGGGGGCCAGCGACCGCATCAGCGACCGCATGGGGCCGCCCTCCAGCTGGAACACGCCCATCGAGTCGCCCCGGCGCAACATCACGAACGTCGGCTCGTCGTCGAGGGGGATCCGGTCGATGTCCGGCCGCTCACCGGTGGAGATCTGGATCAGGTCGAGGGCCCGCTCGATGACCGACAGGTTGCGCAGCCCGAGGAAGTCCATCTTCAGGAGCCCGAGGTTCTCCACCCCGTGCATCTCGTACTGGGTGACCACCGGGGCATCGTCGGGGTTGTTGCCGTCCGGCTTGCGCTGGATGGGGACGTACTCGGTGAGGGGCTGGTCGGTGATCACCACCGCGGCGGCGTGGATGCCGTCCTGGCGGCGGAGCCCTTCGAGCCCTTTGGCCACGTCGATCACCTTCTGCGCCTCGGGGTCGGCGTCGTACATGGCCCGCAGCTCGCCGGCGGCGGCGAACCCGTCCTCGTAGCCCTCGGTCTTGTCCAGGCAGGCGGCCAGGGGGGTGTCCCGGCCCATGAGCAGCGGCGGCATGGCCTTGGCGATCCTGTCACCGACGATGTACGGGTAGCCCAGAACCCGGGCGGCGTCGCGCACCGCGGCCCGGGCCTTGATGGTGGAGAAGGTGACGATCTGGGCGACGTGGTCGGACCCGTACCGCTCGGCCGCGTACTTGATCATGTCACCGCGGTACCGCTCGTCGAAGTCCATGTCGATGTCGGGCATCTGGATGCGGCCGGGGTTGAGGAACCGCTCGAAGAGGAGGTCGTACTTGATGGGGTCGAGGTCGACGATCTGCAGGCAGTACGCCACGCAGCACCCGGCCGCCGAGCCGCGCCCGGGGCCGACCCGGATCCCCCGGGACCGGGCGAAGCGGATCAGGTCCCACACCACCAGGAAGTAGGCGGAGAAGCCCATGTCCCCGATGACGCCGAGCTCGTAGTCGAGCCGCTCGAGGACGCCGGCGGGGATGGGATGGCCGTAGCGCTCCTTGGCCCCTTCGACGCTGAGGTGCCGCAGGTACTGGGCCGCCCGGTCCTCGTAGGTGTCGCCGACGAACTCGTCCGGCACCGGGAACCGGGGGAGGCTCGGCCGCCCGAATTCGATCTCCACGTTGGCCCGCTCGGCGATGAGGAGGGTGTTGTCGCAGGCCTCGGGGAGCTCGGTGAAGAGGTGGCGCATCTCCGCCGCGCTCTTCAGGTAGTGCTCCTCGCCGTGGAACTTGAACCGCTTGGGGTCGTCGATGGTGGCGCCGGTCTGGACGCAGAGGAGGGCGTCGTGGGCGACGCTGTCGGCTCGGTGGGTGTAGTGGCTGTCGTTGGTGGCCAGCAGCGGGGCGCCGATCCGGCGGGCGATCTCCACCAGCGCCGGGTTGGTCTTGTGCTGCTCGGGGAGACCGTGGTCCTGGAGCTCGACGAAGAGGTTGTCCTTGCCGAAGATGTCCTGGAGCCGCCCGGCCAGCGTCTCGGCCTTCACCTGGTCGTCGGCCAGCAGCGCCTGTAGCACCACCCCGCCCAGGCAGCCGGTGGTGGCGATCAACCCGGTGTGGTGGCGCTCGAGCAGCTCCCAGTCGAGGCGGGGCTTGTAGTAGTACCCCTCCAGGTAGGCCGCCGAGGAGAGTTTGAGGAGGTTCCGGTAGCCCTCGGTGGTCTCGGCCAGCAGGGTCAGGTGGTAGTAGAGCTTCTCCCCGCCGTCGACGTCCCCGCCGGTGTCGTCCACCTTGCCGCGCCGGACCGGGCGCTCGTGGCGCGACTCCCCGGCCATGTAGGCCTCGGTGCCGATGACCGGGTTGATGCCCGCCTTCCGGCAGGCGGCGTAGAAGTCGAGGACCCCGTACATGTTGCCGTGGTCGGTGATGCCGAGGGCCGGTTGGCCGTCCTCGACTGCCGCCTGGACCAGGTCCTTGACCCGGGCGGCACCGTCGAGCATCGAGAACTCGGTGTGGGTGTGCAGGTGGGTGAACGACCGTGATGCCAACGCCCCGGGGCCTTCCTCGCTACCATCGCTGACTGGCTTCTCCACAGGCTGTGGACGAGTTACAGCGGTGTCATTCCGACCATAGCGCGGTGGCGACGGGCGCGGAGTGGCAGTGCCGGATGCGGGGGTGGCGACGGGTGGCGCCCGCCCGAGGGCTACAGGTAGGTGCCGGGGCGTCCGACGTTGGGGCCGCCCCGGGGGAGCGACTGCTGGCGCATCTCGTCCAGCTGGGCCCGCGCCGCCACCTGCTGGGCCACCAGGGTCGCCTGGATGCCGTGGAAGAGGCCCTCGAGCCACCCGACCAGCTGGGCATGGGCGATCCGTAGCTCGGCGTCGGAGGGGGTGGGGGAGTCGAACGGGATGGAGACCCGGTCGAGCTCGGCGGTCAGGTCGGGCGACAGGCCGTCGGCCAGCTCGCGGATCGACTGCTCGTAGATCTCGCGCAGGCGGCCCCGGCTGGCCTCGTCCAGGGGCGCCAGGCGCACCTCCTCCAGGAGCTGCTTGACCATGGACCCGATGCGCAGCAGCTTGGCCGGCTGCTCGATCGACTCGGTGCGGTCCTCCTCGGCGGTGTCGGTCTCGTCGCCCGGGCCGGACCCGGGGGCGGCGACCACCATGTCGGGCTCGATGGCCGGCGGCACCTCGGTGTCGGCGTCGGTGCCTCCGTCGGCGTCAGTCTCGGCATCAGTCTCGGTGTCGGTGTCGGTGTCGGCGTCGGTGGGGTCTCCGTCGGTGCTCATCCCCCGATGTTCCCATCTCCGGGGACCGCCAGCAGCGGGACCAGCATCTCGGCCGGGGTCAGCGAGCCGTGGCGGGCGACCAGCCCGGTCTCACCGGTGTCGGCCGGATCGAGGAAGGCGATGGGGGCGTAGGGCACCAGGGCGACGTCGCCGAGGCGGTCCACCACCCTGGCCCGGAGGGTGCCGCCGAACCAACCCTCGTCGAGCATCTGCTGGCGGGGCACCACCCAGGTGGACCCCGCGTACCGTTCCGAGGCGGTGGCCAGCAGGTCCCCGCCGGCGCCCGGCCGGGCGTGGAGCCAGCGGAACCGTCCCTCGCCGGACAGGAAGCGGGTGCCGGCCATCAGCTCGCTCCCCAGGAGCTCGACGCGGGCTCCCACGTCGACCTGGCCGTGGTCGGCGGTGACCACCAGGGTGGCCCCGGAAGGGAGTGCCCCGGCGATATCGGCCACCAGCCGGTCGACGGTCCGCAGCTCGGCGTCGTAGTGCCGGCCCAGGCCGTGCTCGTGGGCGACCTTGTCGATCCCGTCGTAGTAGGCGTAGACGAACGGCTCGCCGCCGGCCACCAGCCCGGCCACCTCGACGGCGATCGACGACGCCACCTTGTAGCCGTGGAGCGGCGAGTCACCCAGGTGCGCGGCGGTGAAGCCGGTGCCGCCGAACTCGCTCTTGGACACCACCGGCACCGGGTGGGAGGCCCCGGGAAACGGGCGGAACGGCTGGTACGCGGCGGCCGGCACCAGGCGGCGGGCGTCCCGGGGTGGCCGGCTGCCCAACGTCCAGCGCAGCACGTTCATGATCTCGTCGCCGGTGGCACCCAGCCGGTAGCCGATGAGCCCGTGGTCCGACGGCGGGCGACCGGTGGCGATGGAGGCGAGGGCGCAGGCGGTGGTGGTGGGGGCCACCGAGGTGATCGGCCGGTCGAAGCCCTCGGCCGACACGAGGGTCGGCGCCTCGTCCCGGCGGGAGCACAGCTGCTCCCAACCCAGGCCGTCCAGCACCAGCAGGACGATCTGGTGGGCCTGCCGGGCGGCGGCGGGCAGCCACACCGGGGTGACGCCCGCCCGGTCGCCCCGGTCGGTGGCCACCGAGAGGAGCGCCGGCACCAGCGTGGAGAGGCAGGCGCCGTCGTAGTCGGGCAGCAGCGGGGTGGGCACCTGCAGGGGGGGAGGAACCGGCACGGGATCCGACTGTAGGCGACCCGGTCGGCCGGCTCAGGCGGGATCCACCAGCAGGCGGACCTCGGCCACCACCCGGGCCCGGCCGCCGAGCTCCACCCGGTCGCCCCGGAGGTGCATGGTGACCGTACCTCCCCGCCGGGAGGCCTGTTCGCCCACCAGCCGGTCCCGCCCGAGCCGGGCGGCCCACCAGGGGGCCAGGGTGCAGTGGGCCGAGCCGGTGACCGGGTCCTCGGGGATGCCGACTCGCGGGCCGAAGACGCGGGACACGAAGTCGATGCCCGGGACGTCCCCTGCCGCCGTGACCACCACCGACCGGGTGTCCACCGCGGCCAGGCGACCCAGGTCGGGCACCAGCGTGCGGACGGTGTTGGCCGACCGGACCACCACCACCAGGTCGCGCACCCCGGCGAGCGCGTCGGTGACGTCCCGGGGCCCCACGCCGAGAGCGCCGAGCAAGCCGGCCGGTGCCGTGCGGGTCACCGGGGGGTCGGCGGGGAAGTCCATGGACACCATCCCGTCGTCCCCGACCGAGCAGGTCAGGATGCCGCTCCGGGTGTGGAACCTTGCCCCGCCGAGCACCGCGGCGGCGGCCAGCGTGGCGTGGCCGCACAGATCGACCTCGGTGGTCGGCGTGAACCAGCGGAGGTCGTGGTCGCCGTCGGGCCGCGGCACCGTGAACGCCGTCTCCGGCAGGTGCATCTCGGCGGCCACGCTCTGCATCCAGGCCTCCGGCGCCGGGCTCTCCAGCCGGCAGACCGCAGCCGGATTGCCGGCGAACGGCCGGTCGGTGAAGGCGTCGACGACGACCAGGTCGGTGGGCATGGTGGCGGGCCTCCTTTCGGTTGGGGTGGATGGCGGACCGGGGTCGGCGGTGTCGGGTTCGGTGGTCAGCCCCGGGGGAGGATGGCCCGGACGGTCTTGTAGCAGTGGCCGGCCCGGGGGCGGCTGACCGACGCCACCAGATAGTGCGGCTTGAACCCGAGGGCCGCCGCCAGGTCCTTTCCCTGGAGCCGGTCGCGACGGGCCGCGTCCAGCGCCCGCTCGGCCCGGGGGTCCTCGACCGGCAGCCAGTTGTCGCTTCGCCCCCAGCCGAACCGGATCCACACCGAGCGGTCGCCGTCCCGCCGGAACAGCACCGGGCCCTTGGACGGGACCAGCAGGGCCAACGACGGGTGGAAGCCCCGGAACTCCCAGTACGGCGCCGAGGTCCCCGGGAAGCCGAGCACGTGCTCCTCGACCGGGGCGGTCAGCTTGTGGAGCAGGCGGCGGACCCGTCGGCCGTGGAGGGTCCCGAGGTGGCGGGGGAGCCCGTCGACGGTCACCGACTCGGGCTGGGCCAGGTCGTCGCGCTCGGGATCCTCGGCCAGCACCGCCGCTACCACGTCGAAGGGGGCGAGGTCGGGCCCGTGGTCCTCGGGCCACGCCACCCGGGCCCGCACCAGCGTGCCCGATGCCAGGTCGACGCCGGTGGTGTCCTCGCGGTGGCACGACAGGACCAGCACGGTCAGCGTCGACCCGCCAGCCACCTCGATCCGGGAGCGCGACTGGATCGAGCGGGCCACGCCCTTGGCCGTGCCGCCCCGGCGGGTCCCGCCGGTCCCGGAGCTCCGGCGCGGCTTCTCCTTCTCTTTCTGCTTCTCCTTCTTCCGTTCGGGTTGCGGGTCCGGGAGACGGAGGTCGGCCGGGCCCGGCTCCGCCGGCCCGGGACCGGTCGCCGGATCGTCGGCATGAGAGGTGCCGACCACCGGCGTGCCGGTCGGAGGGGTGGCGTCCTCGGTCACCGCGGTTCCGAGCCCAGCTGGGCGGCGAGGGCCGCCGGGTCGTCGGCCGGGACCTGGCAGGCGTAGTTCCGGCAGACATAGGCACAGCCCTGATGGCGGCCCTCCCACAGCGGGGAGGGGGTCGGCTCGCCCCACGCCACCACGGCGTCGGGCAGCCACAGGTGGCGGACGGCGGCCAGGAGGTCGGGTCGGTCGCCGGTGACCACCACCTCGGTCGGCCCTCTTCGGAGGAGCTCGGCGGCCAGCACGGTGTGGGCGAAGGCGGTCGGGTGGCGGACCAGGAGCTCACCCACCAGCTCGACCACCTCGTGGGCGGCCCCGGTGTACCGGTCGTCCCCGGTCAGCGCGCCCAGACGGGCCAGGGCCAGGGCGGCGGTGGCGTTGGCTGACGGCGTGGCTCCGTCGAAGATGTCTTTGGTCCGCACGATGAGCGCCTCGGCGTCGTGGCCGGTGGTGAAGAAGCCCCCACCCTCGTCGTCGTGGAAGAGGCGGAGGAGGGCATCGGCCGCCTCGGTGGCCAGCGCCGTCCACCGCGCCTCCCCGGTCAGCTCGCCCAGCCGCGTGAAGCAGTCGACCAGCCAGGCGTGGTCGCCGGCGTAGGCCAGGTGCCGGGCCCCTCCCTGGCGCTGCCAGCTGCGCAACCACCGCCCGTCGTCGCATCGACGGAGGTGGTCGGTCAGGAACCGGCCGATGGCCACCGCCGCCCGGCACCACTCGTCGTCGCCGGTGGCGGCGGCCGCCTCGGCCAGTGACGAGGCGTACATGGCGTTCCACTCGGTCAGCACCTTGTCGTCGAGGCCGGGCCGGACCCGGGTGGTCCGGTACTCGAACAGGAGCCGTCGGCCCTCCTCGACCCGGTCCGGGCCGCCGAGGGGTGCCCCTGGCGGTCGGCAGAGGATGGTGGCCCCCTCGAAGTTGCCCGCCCCGTCGATGCCGAACCAGTCGACCACCGCCTCCACCGTGGCGCCGGGGCCGCCCGGGCGGTCACCCGTTCGGCTCCCCACCGCCAGGTCCACCTGGTCGGGGGTCCAGACGTAGAACCGGCCCTCGACCCCTTCGGAGTCGGCGTCCTCCGCCGAGTACAGGCCGCCCTCGGGGGCGGTCAGGTCCCGGGCCACGTAGGCGGCGATCCCCTCCACCACCCGGAGGTAGTCGGGCCGTCCGGTCAGCTGCCAGCCGTGCAGGTAGGCCCGGAGGAGCCCGGCCTGGTCGTAGAGCATCTTCTCGAAGTGGGGCACCAGCCATCGGGCGTCGGTGGAGTACCGGGCGAACCCCCCGCCGAGGTGGTCGTGGATGCCGCCGGCCGCCATGGCATCCAGGGTGGTGGTGGCCATGGCCAGCGAGCGGTGGTGCCCGGGGTGGCGCTGGGCGTCCTGCAGGGCGATGTCGATCAGCGTGGGCTGGGGGAACTTGGGAGCCGGCCCGAACCCGCCCCAGACGTCGTCGAAGCGCCGGGCCAGCTCGCCGACGGCCACCTCCACCAGGTCGGGCCCGTCGTCCTCCCCCCGGAGGGAGCCGAGCGCAGTGAGGCGCTGCGGGTCGAGGGCGATCACCGACCGGGAGGCGATGGCCCGGGACAGCTCCTCGGCCTGCTCCTCGACCTCGCCGCGGCGGTTGTCCCACACATCGGTGACCGCCGCCAGCACCGTCCGGAACGACGGGCTGCCGGGGCGGCCCTCGGGCGGGAAGTAGGTGCCGCCGAAGAACGGCCGCCGGTCCGGGGCCAGGAAGACGCTCATCGGCCAGCCGCCGGAGCCAGTGATCGACTGGACCGCCTCCATGTAGACGGCGTCCACGTCGGGACGCTCCTCGCGGTCGACCTTCACGCACACGAAGGCGCCGTTGAGCGCCGCCGCCGTCTCGGGGTCCTCGAACGACTCGTGGGCCATGACGTGGCACCAGTGGCAGGCCGAGTAGCCCACCGACAGGAAGATCGGCCGGTCCTCGGCCTCGGCCCGGGTGAAGGCCTCGTCACCCCATGGGTACCAGTCGACCGGGTTGTCGGCGTGCTGGCGGAGGTAGGGCGAGGTCTCGGTGGCCAGGCGGTTCACCCACCCGACGATAGGGCGTCGCACGGGCCGTGCCACCCCCGGCCCGGCCGGGCGGCTCAGGCGGCCAGCACCGCCTTGGCGACGGCTTCGGCCTGAGCGGCGTTGTCCGGCTGGACGGTGGCGTCGGAGGTGTCGATGGTGATCGAGAAGCTGAGCGACTCCGACTCCCAGACCTCGATCTCGGCGTGGCCGTAGGCGGTGCTGGCGTAGGCGGCGTTGCCGACCCCGGGCACCGGCGCCGCCGTGGGTCCCATGTCGGACTGGGCCTGGCTGGCGAACTGGCTCTTGGTGAGGCCCGGCGCATTGATGAGGACGTTCACCTCCAGGCCGCCGCTTCCGCTGTAGACGCAGGGCGCGGTGCCACCATTGGTACCGGTCACCGGACCGGTGAAGGCGGACCCCATGGCGGTGCTGACGGCCGCCCCCTTCGGGCAGCCCTTGGTGCTCGGACTTCCCGACGCGGCGGTCGTCTGGCTGCCCCCCGACGAGGAGGCGGTGCCCGAACTGCCGCAGGCGGCCAGGCTCAGAGCTGCGACGATCATGACACCAACGGCCCGTACCCGCATGAGCGTCTCCCGTTTGTCCGATGGGACGCAAAGGGTACCAGGCAGCTCTCGGACGGGGCGGCTGTCGGTACGGCGGCTTCGAGTCGGTCGGGTACCGGCCACCATGCGTTGATGACGCGCCGCTCGGTCCCGCCTCGGCTCTATGGTGCTGCGATGGAGCTTCGACTGGACGGAAGGACTGCGCTGGTCACCGGTGCTTCGCGGGGCATCGGCCAGGCCATCGCCCAGGCGTTCGCCGACGCCGGTGCCTCGGTGATGCTGTCGTCCCGGAAGGCCGACGGGCTGGCGGCGGCCCAGGCGTCGATCGAGGAGGCCGGGGCGACCGGAAGGGGAGAGGTGGCCTGGCACGTGGCCAACGCCGGCGACCCCGAGCAGGCCGAGGCGTGCGTGGCCGCCACCGTCGAGCGGTTCGGTGCGGTCGACATCCTGGTCAACAACGCCGCCACCAACCCGTACTACGGCCCCATCATCGAGATCGACACCGCTCGCGCCGACAAGACGGTCCGGGTGAACCAGACCGGCTACCTCGAGTGGACCCAGGCGGCGTGGCGGGCCGGCATGTCCGAGCGAGGCGGGACGGTGCTCAACCTCGCCTCCATCGGTGGGATCTCGGTGGAGGCGGGCATCGGCTGGTACAACGTGACCAAGGCGGCGGTGATCCACCTGACCAGCCAGCTGGCCGGGGAGCTGGGCCCCAAGGTGCGGGTGAACGCCCTGGCCCCGGGGCTGGTGAAGACCGAGCTGGCCAAGGCCTTGTGGGAGCCGGGCGAGGAGGCCATCTCGCGGCGGCTGCCGGCCCGGAGGCTCGGGGTTCCCGAGGACATCGCGGCTGCGGCCCTGTTCCTCTGCTCGGACGCCGCCTCGTGGATCACCGGCCACACGCTGGTCGTCGACGGCGGGGCGCTCTGCATTGCCAGTGGCGGGATCGCCTGATCGACCCGACGGCCCCGCACCCGGGGACGCCGGCCCCGGCGGCGGTGGGGTGGCGTCGGGGTGGCCGGCCGTCGTCGCCATCGCCGTCGGGTGGTCGGCCTTCGCCTCCTTCGTGGTGTGGCAGGCGGTGGCCGGTCCCCCGCTGATCTGGAACGACTCCCTCTCCTACCGGGCGGTGGCCGCCGAGCCGCTGTGGAGCCTGGCGTTCTGGACGGGTGCCCGGCCTCCCCTGGTCCCGCTGGTGATGAAGGCGACCGGGTCTTCGGCCGGGTTCGTGACGACCCAGGCGGTGGTGTCGGTGGTGGCGTGGAGCGTGCTGGCCTGGACGGTGGGGCGCCTGGTCCCGCCCGGCTGGCGCCGGGTGGCGGCGGTATGGACGGTCCTCGGGTTCGCCACCACCCTGCCGGTGGCGCTGTGGAACCGGTCGGTGCTGTCGGAGTCGCTGTCGATGAGCCTGCTGGCCCTCCTGTTCGCCGCCCTCCTCTGGACGGTCCAGCGGGTCACGTGGCCGAGGCTTCTGGCCACCGTGGCCACCGCCCTGGGCCTGGCGGCGACCAGGGACGCGGCGGTGTGGACGGTGGGCTTCGTCTGTCTGTCGGTGGGGGCCTGCGCGGTGACCAGGCTCCACCGGGGCGTAAGGACGGCGGTCCGGCTGGCTGTCCTGGCCTCGTGCCTGGTGGCGGTGGTGCTCCTGACCGGCTGGGGAGCGGCCTCGTCCGGTCGGACCGTGCAGAGCGTGACCGACGTGCTCTACGTGCGGGTCTTTCCGTTCCCGGGGCGGGTCAGCTGGTTCGCCGACCACGGCATGCCCCAGGGGCCGGCCATCGACGACCTGGCCCGGGAGCTCCCGCCCCCTCCCGAGGGTGCGGCGAAGGTGGTCGGTATCTCGCCGAAGGACCCGGCCTTCGTGCCGCTCCACCGGTGGATCACCCACCACGGGGAGTCGACCTACGCCCTGTGGCTGGTCACCCATCCGGCCTACGTGGTGACCGAGCCGCTGGCCCGGCCGGAGCGGACCTACAACTCGGCCCGGGGGAACCTCGACTTCTACGCGCCGACCACGGACAGTGTGACCTCGCCGCTGACGGAGATCCTGTGGCCGTCGCTGGCGTGGTTGGGCGTGCTGGCGTTGGTGGCCGGGCTCCTGGCCATCTGGAGAGGGACGTGGCGGCTCCCGGCCTGGCGGATCACCGCGGTCCTGGCCGTCATCGGGGGGCTGTCGATGCTGGTGGCGTGGCACGGCGACGGGCAGGAGACGACCCGACACACCGTCGAGGGCTTCGCTCAGCTACGCCTGGGGCTGTGGCTGCTGGCCATCCTGGGTGCGCTGGGCCCGGTGGAGCCGGCGGCCACCTCCACCGGCCGGGGTCCGACGACGCTCAACCGTTCACGGGTGGAGCCGGCTGCCTCGACCGAGCGGCTCGCCGCCGTCGAAGCCAGACCAGCCCGCCGATGACTCCGACCGCCGCAATCGGGAAGAGGACGGCATAGGGTGCCTCCGGCGTGACGGCGGGCGGCGTGGCCAGCTGCGACTCCGCCAGCTCGTACACCTCGGCGCTGGAGAAATTGCTGTCGAAGAAGAGGTCACCACGGGCGTCGAGGGCGACCCCTCCCTGTTCCGGGGAGTTGTCGGCCTGTTCGCTGACCACGACGGTGCCGTTGGCCGAGTAGGCGCCGGTGCCGGAGTCCCCGGTGTACTCCGTGACCAGATCGGCACCGGTCCCGTAGACGAAGAGATCACCGCCGTGGTCAACGGCGATCCCGCCGTTTCCGGCCCTCGCCACGGTGATCCCGTCGACGGCGTACGCCTGAGTCGCGGGGTTCCACAGGTACTCCTGCACCCGATCGTTGCCGGTGTCCTCGACGAACAGGTCACCGCTGGTGTCGAGGGCGAGTGCGAACGGGGAGAACGACTGAGCGTCTCCGTCGCTGCCTCCCACCCCGGCCAGCTGGCTCGGTCCTGAGCCCGCTCCTCCCACCCCGGCGACGACCGTCCCGGTTGCCGGGTACGAGCGTGTGGTCGGGTTGTAAGCGAACTCCTCAACCTGGTCACCGGCGGCCGCGAACAGATCGTCGTGGCGGTCGACGGCGAGGGCTCGCACCACCAGCTGGGAGAGTTGCGTGGCACCGGGCACGGGCACCCCGGTGGGGGCGTAGCTGCCGGTGAACGGGTGGCGCTGGTACTCGTCGACACCCGGGGTGTCCCCGCTGGCGATGAACACGTCGCCGCCTCGATCGACGGTCACCACGGTTCCGGCCCCGAGGAGCGTGCCGTCGGGGGAGTAGGTACCGGTCCGGCCGTCGATCCGGAACTCGTACACGGCGTCGTCGACCGAGTCGGCGACGAACAGCTCGCCGCGGCCGTCGACCGCCAAGCTGCTGACTCCCTCGTTCTGTCGCCCCAGCTGTCCCAAGACCGTGCCCTGGGGAGCGAACGTGCCCGTGGAAGGTTGCGGGGAGAGCTCGAGCACCATGTCCCACTCGGTCAGGTTGGGGTTCGTCGTCTGTGCGGTCTCGCTGACGTACAGGTTGCCCCGGCGGTCGAACGCCACCCCGGACGGCCCGATCATGGCGCCGGGATCCACCGGCACCCCGGCACTGGCGAAGGTCCCTGTCGTCGGGTTGTAGGTGTACTCGAGTACTCCCCCATTGCCCAGGTAGCTGTACGAGACGAAGAGGTTCCCGCTGGCATCGGAGGCGAGTGCGTCGGCGGGCTCGTGATAGCTCGTCAGGTCGGCCACCACCGTGCCGGTCGTCGAGTAGGTGCGGGTGGCCGGATGGTAGGGGAACTCCAGCACCGACTCACCGTCGGCCACGAACAGATCGCCCCTGGCGTCGAGGTTCAGCTGGCCTGCGGAGGCGTTCGTTCCCAGCGCCAAGCTGGTGGCGGTGGAGGCGAAGGTGTGCGTGGCGTGGTTGTAGGCGAACTCCAGCAGCTGCGGGGTGTTGTCATCGACGAACAGGTCACCGTTGGCGTCGAGGGCCACCCCGTACGGCGAGCCGAGCTGGGTGGATCCCGGTGCCTGCACCCCCGCTCCGGCGACCGTCGTGGCCGCCGCTGCGTAGGTGCCGCTGTGGCGGTCGTAGGCGAACTCCTGAATCCGACGGTTGCCGGTGTCGGCGACGAAGAGGTCGCCATGGGAGTCGAGGGCCACTTGGGTGGCTGAGCCCAGGGCAAGCTGGGTGGGTCCTGGGCCGACCCCGCCGACTCCGGCCACCGTCCTCCCCGTCGCCGATCGGGTGCGGGTCGTCGGGTGGGCGAACTCCACCACTCCTCGGTTGGGGTCGGCCACGAACAGGTCGCCTCTGCCGTCGAGCGCCAGACCTCCCGGATCGTCGAGTTGGCCCACGCCGATACCGAAGGCATCGACGCCGGCCACCGGCACTGGGGGTGTGCCCGTCGCCGAGGTGGGACCTTCGGCGCCCAGGGCGAGCGCGGCAGGTGCGCTCGCCACCTGCAAAGCCAGCGGCACGAACAACAGAGCCGGCAGCATCAACAACCGAGTACGCATCAGGGCCCTCACCCTTCCGCCAAGGTCAGGATGCACGTTCGAAAAGGTGCATCACGATCCAAGCAGCCAAGCTACGGCAGCTTGTCGACGGAGATCAACCCCGGAATTAGCGACATTGGCCCCTTGTGCCATCGACAACAGGACGCCCGGTGTAGTGGATACGGCTC
The DNA here is from genome assembly GCA_052143315.1 of Acidimicrobiales bacterium. GTDB lineage: Bacteria > Actinomycetota > Acidimicrobiia > Acidimicrobiales > RAAP-2 > DASZIT01. The sequence continues at coordinate 73,379 of JBKQTE010000057.1, forward strand.
ACTCGCACGAAGTGGTCGTCATTCCGTGCCGGTCGGACCCGCCGGACCGTGACCTACACCTGGGTGTCGACGACCAAGCTCCGTGATGTGCACGCGGCCACCCGCCCGGCCGTACCACCAGCCCGCACCCTGGCTACCCGGCAGTACACTTGAGTCCGTGACCGACCTGCATGTGCAGATCCCCGATGACGTTGCCGTGCGCGTAGCCACAGAGGCGCGGGACAGGGGCGTCACGCCTGACGAAGTTGTTGCAGAAGCGCTGCGAGCCCATGTGCCCGTCAAGACGACCGGTGCGCTCGGGTTCATCGGTATCGGCCAGGCAAAGTCTGGTTTCTCCGCACGAGCTGCCGAGCAGCGCATGGAAGTCGAGGGATTCGTCTGAACGTCACCGTCGTCGACACTGGGCCGCTCGTCGCTGCCGCTCTGGTCGACGATCCCGACCACACCTCGTGCGCTACGTGGTTTGAGCAGGCCACTGGATCGCTCGTGGTCCCCGACCCGGTGATTCCTGAGGTGTGCTACCTCCTCGCCACCGGTGCCCGCACTCACGTCGAAGTCGCCTTCTTGCGCAACCTGATCGGTAATCGCCTGGCCATCGAGCATGTCGACGAATCAGATATCCAACGCATGACCGAACTGGTCGATACCTACGCCGACCTCCCCCTCGGTGCGGTCGATGCCTCTGTCGTCGCCGTCGCCGAGCGGCTTGGAGCGACCGAGGTCGCCACTCTCGATCATCGCCACTTCGCTGTCGTCAGGCCACGCCACGCGCCAGGGTTCACCCTCCTCCCCTGATCGATGCGCTCTCGTCGGTGGGATCTCCCCGGATTCACGGCATCTTTGGCCGATAGCGCCTCTTCTTCTTCTTCGTTCGATGTTCCGATCGATGTTCTACGAAGACGTTCGATTGAGTATCGGGCCATTGGTTTACCCAGGCGGACGAGTTCACGCCAGCTCGCGCCGGCGCATCTTCCCGCTCGGGGTCCGGGGAAGGGCGTCCACTAGCACCAGCTCCTTGGGAGCGGCCCAGGGTCCCAACTGCTCGCCCACGGCCGAACGCAGCTCGTCGAGGGTGGGCGCTGACTCGGGGTCGACCGGCACCACCCACGCCACCACCCGCTCGCCCCACGCGGGGTCGGGCCGCTTCCACACGCCGACCTCGGCCACCCCGGGGTGCCGGGCGATGACGTCCTCCACCGACACCGGCCAGACCTTCTCGGCGCCGGTCACCACCACTTCGGCCATCCGCCCGAAGACCGACAGCACGCCGTCGGCCCCGAGGCTCCCGGCGTCGCCGGTCGGCAGCCACCCGCCGTCGAGGAACGGCACGCTGCCGTCCCGGTAGGCCCGCAGCAGCGTCGGTCCCCGTACCAGCACCTCGCCCTCCGCTCCGAAGGTGCCGTCCCCGATCCGGAGCTCCACACCGTCGAGCGGCCGGCCGTCGTAGACGACCCCCGAGCCCGTCTCCGTCATGCCGTAGGTGGTGACGACGTTGGGGGCCAGCCGCTCGGGCGGGGCGGCACCACCCAGCAGGACCCGGCGGTAGCCCGAGGTGTCGGTTCTCCGCAGGGCGGTGGCCACCAGCGACACCAGGGTGGCCCCGTCCTTCGCCCGGCGCTCCACCTCGGCGGCGTCGAACCGCTCGAGGACCGTGAACGGCGTGCCGGTGAGGATGGCCCGCACCACCACCGACAGTCCGCCGATGTGGGCCAGGGGCAGGCAGGCCACCCAGTGGTCGCGGTCCGGGTCGACGCCCAGGGCCCGCGAGGTGGCCTCGGCCGACGCCCGGACGGCGTCATGGGTGAGGACCACGCCCTTGGGCTCGCCGGCGGTCCCGCTGGTGGCCATCACCAGGGCGTCGCCCTCCTCGGTGGGCAGGCCGCCGGGCAGCGGGTGGGTCCCGCTCCGGTCCACCATCCGGGTCGGCCTGAGGGCCGCCATGAGACGCTCCACCGCCGGCCGGGGCAGGCGCGGGTCGACCGGCACCACCGCGTCCCCGGCGTCCCAGGCGGCCAGCAGGGCGTCGACGAAGCCCTGGCCGGCCGGGAGATCGAGCGCCACCACTTCTGCCATCGGGCTAGCGTAGGCGACCGTACGAGTGGTGACTCTAGGAGTGAATGGTCGAATGGTTGCACCCGACGGTGGAGACGACCGGGTCGCCGGCGATGCGGCGACGGCCCAGACGGCGATCGTGGGGCCGCCGGTCGACCCGGTGGAGCGGTTCCGCCGCCAGCCGCTGCCGGCCTGGGAGCGGCGGGGCGAGTACCGGGACATCCACTACGACGTGGCCGAGGGGATGGCCAAGCTCACCATCGCCCGCCCCGAGGTCCGCAACGCCTTCCGGCCCCAGACCCTCTTCGAGCTGGCCGACGCCTTCTCCATCGCCCGTGACGACCCGTCGGTGGGCGTCGTCATCCTCACCGGCCAGGGCCCCGACGCCTTCTGCTCCGGCGGCGATCAGAAGATCCGGGGCGACGACGGCTACCTCGGGGACGACGCCGTGGCCCGGCAGGGGATCGGCCGGCTCAACGTGCTCGACCTCCAGATCCAGATACGCCGCCTGCCCAAGCCGGTGGTGGCCATGGTGGCCGGCTACGCCATCGGCGGGGGCCACATCCTCCACCTGGTGTGCGACCTCACCATCGCCGCCGACAATGCCCGGTTCGGCCAGACCGGGCCCAAGGTGGGGAGCTTCGACGGTGGGTACGGGGCCAGCCTGCTGGCCCGCACCATCGGGCTGAAACGGGCCAAGGAGGTCTGGTTCCTCTGCCGCCAGTACGACGCCGACACCGCCCTCGACTGGGGGCTGGTGAACGAGGTGGTCCCCCTGGCCGCCCTGGAGCACGAGACGGTGGCCTGGTGCCGGCAGATGCTGTCGCTGTCACCGCTGGCCCTCCGGATGCTGAAGGGCGGCCTGCACGCCGCCGACGACGGGCTGGCCGGGCTCCAGCAGTTCGCCGGTGACGCCACCATGCTCTTCTACATGAGCGAGGAGGGCCAAGAAGGACGCAACGCCTTCCAGGAGCACCGGGCGCCCGACTTCGGCCGCTTCCCCCGCCGTCCGTGACGGCGCCGGCCGCCGTTCCCGCCGCCTCGCCCGGTCGGGTCAAGCGGTGGGTGCTCGGGGCCCGGCCCCGGACCCTGCCCGCCGCCCTGGTGCCGGTGCTGGTGGGCACGGCCGCCGCCCACCCGAGGTTCGGGCCGGCGGGCTCCCCGGTCGGCGACGCCTGGTGGCGGGCGCTGGGTGCCCTGGTGGTGGCGCTGGCCATCCAGGTCGGGACCAACTACGCCAACGACTACTCGGACGGCATCCGAGGGACCGACGACGTCCGGGTCGGCCCGGTCCGCCTGGTGGCCACCGGCCTGGCCTCGCCGGGGGCGGTGAAGCGGGCCGCCCTGCTCGCCTTCGGGGTGGCCGGCGTGGTGGGTGTGTGGCTGGCGGCGGTGACGTCGTGGTGGGTGCTGCTGGTGGGGGCGGCCTGCCTGGCCGCCGGCTGGTTCTACACCGGAGGCCCCCGACCCTACGGCTACGCCGGGTTCGGGGAGCTGTTCGTCTTCGTCTTCTTCGGGCTGGTGGCCACGGAAGGCACGTACTACGTGCAGACCGATCGGCTGGGCGGGGGAGTGGTGCTCTTCGCCGCGGTGGCCGTCGGGCTGCTGTCCACCGCCCTCCTCCTGGCCAACAACCTGCGTGACATCGACACCGATCGGCTGTCGGGGAAGCGCACCCTGGCCGCCCGGGTGGGTCGACGGCCGGCCGGATGGTTCTACGTGGCCAGCGTGGCCCTCCCGTTCGTGGGAGTGGCGGTGTGGGGAGCCTTGGCCGCCAGCGGGGTCGTCGGCGGGCACCAGCCGGTGGTCACCTTCCTCCCGCTGTTGGCGGCGCCGTTGGCCGTCGGACCGATCCGGACCGTCCTGGGGGACGCCACCGGTCGGGCCCTGCTGCCGGTCCTGGCCGCCACCGGCAGGCTTCAGCTGGTGTTCGGGGTGTTGCTGTCCGGCGCCCTCTGGTGGTGGATCCGGTGAGCCCGTCAGCCGTCGACGACCGGCGAGGAGCCGGGTGGCGCCGGGCGGGCGGGCCGCCCCGGCGGGTCCAGGTGGGCGCGGATGAGCTCGGTCACCAGCTCCGGGTTCTGGAGGTGGGGCGAGTGGCCGGTGCGGGGCACCACCATCTGGCTGGCGTTGTCGCCGATGGATGCCACCAGGCGGCGGCCGAGGTCGGTGAACTTGTCGTCGTACTCGCCGGTGACGACGAGCACCGGCATGGCCAGCCGGCCGAGGCGGTCCCACAACGGCAGCTGGGTGCCGGTGCCGGCCAGCCGGAGGCTCGACGCCAGGCCGGGGCCGGTGTTCCGGCGCCGCTCCTCGAAGGCGTTGGCCTCGGGCGCCACCCCGGCGAACAAGGGATTGTCGAGCCACCGCTTGAGGAAGGCGTCCAGCCGGGCCTGGCGGACGTCGCGGAGACCGGCGGCGTCGTCCATGTGGGGCGGCGGATCCAGCTCGAAGGCCAGGGCCTCGTCGGTGGCCCGGCGGGCGGCCCGCTCGTTGGGCAGCTCCAGCCCGCCGGTGCCGGAGATCAGGACGAGCGACCGGACCAGATCGGGTCGGCCCAGCGCCAGGTGGAGGCAGAACCTGGCTCCCATCGAGTAGCCGACGTAGGTGCCCTGGCCACCCGCCTCGCCGAGCAGGTGGGCGCCTTCGGTCAGGTCGGCAGCCACGTGCGAGGACCCGGCGTGACCGGGCATGTCGACCAGTACCACCTGGTGGTCCTCGGCCAGGCGCTCGTGGAGCGAGTTCCAGAGTCGCCCCGTCTGGGTGAAGCCGTGGGCCAGCACGACTCGGGGCCCGATACCGAGGACCTCGGCATGCAGCGATGCGCCGGCCCGGCCGGCCCTGGGGGCGGACTCCCTATGTCCGGGAACGGGTGTCATAACGGATGGGGGCACCACCAGTGAGCGTAGCGAGGTCGGGGATGGGTGTCGGGGATACCGACGTCCAGGCGGCGTTCGCCGCCACCCTGGTGGACGAGTGGGTCCGGGGAGGCGTGACCCGAGCGATCGTCTGCCCGGGATCGCGCTCCACCCCGATGGCGGTGGCCCTGGCCGCCCACCCGGGGATGGTCGTCCACGTCCGCCTGGACGAGCGATCGGCGGCCTTCACCGGCCTCGGCATCGGCCTGGCCGGCGGGCACCCGGCGGTGGTGGTGACCACCAGCGGTACCGCCGCCGCCGAACTGCACGCCGCGGTGGTGGAGGCCGACCTGGGCGGGGTGCCGCTGCTGGTCTGTACCGCCGACCGTCCTCCGGAGCTCCGTGACGTCGGCGCCCCCCAGACCATCGACCAGCACCGCCTGTTCGGCGATGCCGTCCGCTGGTTCGTCGACCCGGGTCTGGCCGACGACGGCAACCGGCCGACCTGGCGCCCGCTGGCCGCCCGCTCGGTGGCCGAGGCCATGGCCGGTCCGAACGGCCCGGGACCGGTCCACCTCAACCTGCCGTTCCGGGAGCCCCTCCTCGGCGACCCGGCTGCGGGCGGCATCCCAGCCGGCCGGGACGGCGGCAGGCCCTGGCACCGGGTGGAGGTCGGGGCTCCCGCCGCCCCCGGTGCCGTGGTGGGCCGGATCACCGCCGCCGGTCGGGCCGGGGTGCCTGGCCTGATCGTGGCCGGCGCCGGCTGCGGCGACCCCGCTGCGGTGCTGGCCGCCGCCGCCGCCCTCGGATGGCCGGTGCTGGCCGATCCCCGGTCGGGGCTGCGGGGGATGGCCGGGGAGACCGTCGCCGCCGCCGACGGCATCCTGCGGTCGGCGGCGTTCGCCACCGCCCACCGCCCGGGGTTCGTGCTCCGGCTCGGGGCGCCCTGGGTCTCCAAGGTGGTGACCACCTACCTGGCGTTGGTGGCCGACGGGGGTGCCGAGACGGCTTCGGTCGACCCGTGGTGGCGGTGGGTCGACCCCGACCGCTCGGTGACCGTGACGGCCCGGACCGACCCGACGCCGTTGTGCCGGGCGGTGGTGGCCTCGGCGGGCGGTGGCGTGCCCGACGCCGGCCGCGCCTGGCGCGACACCTGGCTGGCGGCGGAGGCCGCCGCCCAGGGCGCCGTCGACCGGGCCCTGGTGGGTCTCGGGGGATGGTCGGAGCCGGCGTTGGCCCGGCGGCTGGTCGCTCTGCTCCCGTCCGGGGCCGACCTGATGGTCTCCTCGTCGATGCCGATCCGCGATGTGGAGGCGTACGGGGCACCACGGCCGGGGTTCGCCCGGGTGCTGGCCAACCGCGGCGCCAACGGGATCGACGGCGTGGTCTCGACGGCCCTGGGCGTCGCCCTGGCCGGGTCTGGCCCGACGGTGGCCCTGGTCGGCGACCTGGCCTTCCTCCACGACGTGTCGGCGCTGGTGCGCGGCGCCGGCCGGGAGGCGGCCTGCACCGTGGTGGTGGCCGACAACGGCGGCGGAGGGATCTTCTCCTTCCTCCCCGCCGCCTCCGACCTGCCGGCGGACTCGTTCGAGACGCTGTTCGGGACTCCCCAGCGGGTGGACGTCGGGGTGGTTGCCGCCGGGTTCGGGCTGCCGGTGGTGGAGATCGACGACGGGGACGACGGGGATGTCCTGTCCGGCGCCCTGGAGCAGGGGGCGGCCTCCGGGTGCCTTTCGGTGGTGCGGGTGCGCCTCCCCGATCGCCGACAGAACGTCGCCCTCCATGACCGGATCAACCAGGCGGTGGTGGAGGCGGTCGACGCCCTGGCGTGAGCCGCCGGCCGACCGTGACACCCGGTCCGTAGCGTCTCCCGGCATGGGCACCGGCCGGCGTCACCTGCAGGGGATCCGGGTAGGCGCGCGGCTGCTGGTGGTCGGCCTGGCGCTCGAAGCCTGCTCGACGACGGGAACCGGTACCGGGCACCCGGCCACCGGGCCGTCGATCCCGGTGACGCCGACCACGACCACCACGGCACCACCGGGCCTCGGCACCCTGCTGGTGGAGCCGGACGACGGGTACGGACCGGTGGACGCCTTCATCGCCGGGGCCGGCCGCTCGGTGGACATGACCATGTACGAGTTGGCCGATCCGGGGGCCGAGGCCGCCCTGGTGGCCGACGCCGCCCGGGGCATGGATGTCCGGGTGCTCCTCGACCGCGCCGGTGCCGGCACCGTGGCCAACGGCCCCGCCTACGCCCGACTGGCGGCCGGGGGCGTCCACGTGGCGTGGTCCTACCCCGGCGAGCTCTTCCACCAGAAGACCATCACCGTCGACGCCGCCACCTCGCTGGTCATGACCGGCAACCTCACCTCCGCGTACTACCCGACCACCCGGGACTTCGGGCTGTTCGACGCCGACCCGGCCGACGTGGCCGCCATCGAGTCGACGTTCGATGCCGACTTCGCAGGGGCGAGCCCCGCCCCGGCCCCGGCCGGCTCCGACCTCCTGTGGAGCCCGGGCTCCGAGGCGGCACTGGTCGACCTGATCGGGTCGACCCACGCCACGGTGACCGTCGAGAGCGAGGAGATGGACTCGGAGCCGGTCGAGGCGGCGCTGGCCGCCGATGCCGGGCGGGGAGTCGTCGTCGACGTGGTGATGACGGCGTCGTCCTCGTGGGACTCGGCCTTCGACCGCCTGGAGGCGGCTGGGGTCCACGTCCTCGTCTACCAGGGGGAGGCCCCGCTCTACGTCCACGCCAAGGTGGTGGTGGTCGATGCCGGCCTGGCTGACCGGCAGGCGTTCGTCGGCTCGCAGAACTTCTCCGCCGCCTCCCTTCGGTACGACCGCGAGCTCGGGGTGGTCACCTCCGACCCCGCCGTGGTCGACGGGCTGGCGGCGACGCTGGCCGAGGACGCCCACGGGGGCGCCCTTTGGTCCTGACCACCTATCGGAGGGCTGCCGCCACCCGGTCCCGCACGAAGCCGCACAGGCGGTCCCGCTCCTCGGCCGGGAGGTACGAGCCCCGGTACTGGCGCCGGTAGCGAACGGCCAGCTCCGGATGGTGGCCGACGAGCCACGTCATGAAGTGCTGGCGGACCCCCGGGCGGAGGTGCAGCGGTACCGGGATGACGGCCCGGGCCCCGGCGCCGATCACCGCGTCGACCACCTCGGCCAGCTGCTCCTCGGCGTCGGAGAGGCCGGGGATGATCGGGGCCACCAGTACCCCGGTGATGATGCCGGCATCGGTGAGCCTGCGGACGGCGGCCACGCGTTGGCGGGGGTGGGGAGTGCCCGGCTCGGTGGCCCGCCACACCGCCTCGTCGAGGGTGCCGATGGAGAGGTTGCAGCGCACCTCGGCGCGCTCCGCCGCCCGGGCCAGTACGTCGAGGTCGCGCAGGATGAGCGTCGACTTGGTCAGGATGGAGAAGGGGTTGCCGGCATCGCCGAGCACCTCGACGATCCCCCGGGTGAGGTGGTACTTGCCCTCGCACCGCTGGTAGGGATCGGTGTTGGTCCCCATGGCGATCGGCTGGCCCGACCAGGTCGGCGACCCGACCTCGGCCCGGACCCGCTCGACGGCGTTGACCTTCACCACCAGCTTCCGCTCGAAGTCCTCGCCGGCATTGAGGCCGAGGTACTCGTGGGTGGGCCGGGCGAAGCAGTAGACGCAGGCGTGGCTGCATCCCCGGTAGGCGTTGATGGTATGCCGGTGCGGGGCGCGGGTCCCCTCGGGGAGCGAGTTGACGACCCGCTTGGCGTTCACCTCGAGGAACTCGTACCCCCGGTACTCGCCGGTGCCCACCCGGCGCCGGGCCACCGACTCGTCGGCGAACAGGGCCAGTTGGCCGGTCGGCTCCACGCCCGGCTCCGGCGCCGGGTCGGCGAGCCTCCATCGGAAGGTGACCGGGGCGACCATGGGACCAGGTTAGCGAACATGTGTTCGTACAGGCAATGGCCGGCCGGTCAGCGCCCCGGCGGGGCGATGGCGTCGAGTGCCTCGAGGTCCTCCTTGGACGGTCGCCAGGCGCCGGCCGACACGTTCGCCCGGACCTGGTCGGGCGAGGTGGCGCCGGCGATGACCGAGCCGACCGCCTTCTGGGCGGCCAGGCCGCCGATGGCCACGTCGAGCACCGTGACGTCGCGCTCGGCGGCGAACCGCTGGAGCCCCTCGACCACGTCGAAGCGCTCGTCGGTCAGCTGGGACTCCATGCCCCAGTCCTTCATGCGGCTGCCGGCCGGAGGGGCCTCCCCCCGCCGGTACCGCCCGGCGAGGAGGCCGCTGGCCAGCGGGAAGTAGGGGAGGATGGAGATCCCGAACCGGTCGCAAGCGGGGGCCAGCTCCGCCTCGACCTTGCGGTCCAGCAGGTTGTAGTGGTTCTGGGCGCTGATGAAGCGCTCGAAGCCGTGGGTCCGGGCCAGCCACTCGGCGTCGGCCACCTGCCAGGCCGCGTGGTTCGAGGAGCCCACGTAGCGGACCTTGCCCTCGTGGACCAGCTCGTCCAGGGCGGCCAGCGTCTCCTCCAGCGGGGTCAGTGGATCGGGCCTGTGGATCTGGTAGAGGTCGATCCAGTCGGTGCGGAGGCGGCGGAGCGACCGGTCCACGGCGGTCCGGATGTACCGGCGCGATCCTCGGGCGTTCCAGTCGGGTCCGTTGGCGCCGTGGAGGTCGCTGCCGAACTTGGTGGCCAGTACCACCTGGTGACGGCGGCCCTCGAGTACCTCCCCCAGGATCTCCTCCGAGGCCCCGTAGCTGTCGGAGGTGTCGAAGAGGGTGACGCCCTCGTCGAGGGCGGTGTCGATCACCGTCCGGCTGGCCTCCAGGTCGAGCCTGAGACCGAAGTTGTTGCAGCCGAGCCCGACGGCGGACACCGAGAGCCCGGACCGGCCCAGGCGGCGATGGGAGATGGTGGTCATGGGCCGACGTTACCGCCGGGCCTTCCCTGTCGGGTCGCCCTCAGCAGGGGGTGGGATCGTAGGCGGGGATGTCCGACGTGGCGGTGGCGGTGGACGGAGCGGAGGTGGCGGTGGACGCCTGGGCGGCGGTGACGGCGGCCGAGGTGACGGCGGTCGCACCGTTCGGCTCGCCGTACCGGTCGAGCGGGGGCGTGCTGGCGGTGCTGGGGGCGGTGCCGAGAAACTGGGTGATCATCTGGGTCGCCTCCGGCTCGTTGACCACCTCCACGTCCTCGCCGCCGTAGGGGGCGTAGCTGGCTCCGGTGGTCGGCAGCATGAAGTTGGTCAGCGCCGAGCCGGAGAAGGCGTGGTACCGCTCGGCCAGGTCCAGCATGGCGCCGGCGCTCAGTTGGTTGTCGAGCGTCACGTCGTGGGTGAGGGACTGGATGAAGCCGGCGGCGGTGATCGGGTTGTACGTCGACTTCGCCCGGTCCACCACCGCCTCGATGATCAGGTTCTGCCGCTCGATCCGCCCGATGTCCGACGAGAGGTCGCTGATCCACTGCCCGTTCTGGTCGTACTCGAAGTGGCGTGACCTCGACAGTGCCAACGCTTCGGTGCCGTTGAGGGTCTGGCACCCGGTGGTCTGGATGTTCAGGCCGGTGCAGTTGGAGTAGACGCCGTTGCTGTTGCAGTCCCCGTAGTCCCTGATCGGGTACGGGACGTTCATCTTGATGCCATCCAGGCCGTTCACCGCGTCCATCAGCCCATAGAAGTTGACGACGATCCAGTGGCTGATGGGGATGCCGAAGGTGTCCTCGATGGTCGTCACCAGCCCGTTGGCACCGGTGCCGTTGGGATCGGGGTCGTTGGGCCCCGCCGCGAAGGAGGCGTTGATCTTGTTCTTGGAGGAGACGCCGGCCGACGCCGGCACCCCCGACAGTGTCACGAAGGTGTCGCGGGGGATCGACAGCACACTGGCCGTGCCGGTCTGCGGGTCGACGTGGACGATCTTGATGGTGTCGGACCGCTGGCCGCCGGCGTTGGTCGAGTCGCCGAACTGGGCGGCCTCGGCGGGGGTCTCCCCGACCCGGGTGTCCGAGCCGATGACCAGCACGTTGTACGGGGCGCCGTTGGCCACCGCCGAGCAGTTGGGGCACGGGGCGGTTGTGATCTGGGCCCACTCGTAGCGGAAGTAGCCGTACCCGACCCCCGCCACCAGCACGATCAGCGCCACCACCGCCATGAGGGCCCGCCGCACCCGCTGACCGCGGCTGCGCGGCGTCTTCTTCCGCTCGCTGGCCCGACCGCTGGTGGGGGCGGCCTGCTCAGGGCTCGGTTGCGAACGTCGGGTGTCCCGCCCGGAGGGGATGGGGGCCCGGCCTCCGAGGATCGGTCCGGGGAACTCCCCGTTCCCGCTCCCCGGGCCGGTGCGGCTGTAGGGGCTGGACGGTTCCGGCCTGGACGGGTCGTTGGGTGGCAAGGTCAGTCTGTCGCTCGTTCGGTCTGTCGTTCGGCCCGCGGTCGGGGCGGGAGAGCGCCCGAGCCGGTCGAGGAAGAGCTTCCCACGCAGCGCGGCGGGAGCGAGGTCACCCTCTCCGCCCGCCCGCCCGCCGGCCGGCGCCGGCCCCGCCCGGGCGGGGTGGATCAGGCGATGGACGGGATCCAGGAGCCGTGGAACCCGAAGGGCACCCGGGCCGGGAGGTGCACGGTGGCCACCGGCGGGCCACCGAAGGAGGTGGCGTCGAGGATCACCAGGTCGCTGGCGTCGCGGGTGGCGTCGTAGACCACCGTGAGCACCCATCCCTCGTCCTCGCCGTGCCCGTCGGCGGCTCGCACGAAGACCGCCTCGCCGGCCGAGCGGTGCTCGCCCGGGTCGAAGCGGACTGCCTCGTCCCGGGCGAGGTCGTACTTGACGAGGCCCGTCGGCTTCCGGGTGTCTGCCATGTCGACGCTGGTGCAGTAGCCGTAGCGGTGCCGGCGGCCGGCGACGGCGTCGTCGATGCGGGGGAGCTCCACGGAGGTGTCGTCCAGCCGCTGCTGGGAGACCCGGTTGGCCCCCGGGTCGACGGTCCACCGGGCCAGGGTGGGCTGGGTGGAGGCGAGGACCTCGTCCGGGGCGGTGTCGAAGGCCGAGTCGTAGCGGACCACGTCCATCACCACGGTGTCTCCGTCGTCGTAGGCGTTCAGGACGTGGAACACGAACACCGGGTCGATGCTGATCCACCGGGTATCGGTGCCGGCCCCGTCGCGGGGCATCACCCCGACCCGGGCGCCGGCCTCGGGGAGCCAGCGGAAGGGCAGCTCCCGACCGGCGGCGGCCAGGTCGAGGTCGAAGACGACCGGCAGGTCGAGGAAGACCGCCCGGGTGGCGGTCACCCCGAAGTCGTGGATCATGGTCGCCCTGGGGATGTCGACGGCCTGGCTCCGGGTCATCGTCCCCTCGGGGTCGAGGGCGTGGTAGCGGAGGAACGGCGGCCCGAACACGTCGTAGCCGAAGAAGAGCAGCTCGCCGGTGTCGGGGTCGACCTTCGGATGGGCGGTCATGGGCGAGGCCAGGGTCCCGTCGAAGTCGTGGACCCGGGCGCGCTCCAGGTCGGGGGAGAGGGCGTGGGGGAAGCCGGACTCGACCAGGGCGAGGGTGGTGCCGGCGTGACGGATGACGTGGGTGTTGGCCGGACCGTCGATGGGCTCGCTCGGCCCCGACGGCTCCCTGGTGCCCAGCTCCGCCGCCAGGCGCCGCGTCCGCACCCAGCGGTTGCGGTACCCCACGGCCCTGCCCCCGGCCAGGGAGATGCCATGGATCATGCCGTCGCCGCTGAACCAGTGGTACGCCGAGTCGTCGGCCGGCAGCACCGCCGGGTTGGGCCCGTTGCGCAGCAGGCGCCCCTCGAGGTCGGGGGGGACGACGCCGGTGACCGGCAGCTCGTGGTCGTCGCTGCGCTCCTCGGTGACCGGGGCGAAGTTGCCTTCGAGGTAGGGGTTGGTCACAGCGCTCCTTGGGTGTCCGGTGGCCCCCCGACCCGGGCCGGCGCCGCCGTCATCGTACCGAGGTCCCCCCGGCGGCGCCGTCCCGGTCGGTTCCCGGCGCCGCCCCGTTCACGTGGCAGGCTGAGGTCATGTCCCGCCTCGCCGAGGACCTCCGATTCCGGGGGCTCGTCCATCAGCTCACCGACCCGGGCCTCGAGGATCGCCTCGACACCGCCCACCTGACCGCCTACAGCGGGTTCGACCCGACCGCCGACAGCCTCCACGTCGGCCACCTGCTGCAGGTCTGCACCCTGCGCCGCCTGCAGCTGGCCGGCCACCGTCCGGTGGCGGTGGCCGGAGGCGGTACCGGGTTCATCGGGGACCCGGGAGGCAAGTCGGAGGAGCGGTCGCTCCTGTCCGAGGAGGAGCTCCAGGCCAACCTGGAGGGCATCCGCCGCCAGCTCGGTCGGTTCCTCGACTTCGGGGGCGACGCCGGCGACGCCCGGGCACTCCTGGTCAACAACGCCGACTGGCTGCGACCGATGTCGCTGTTCGACTTCCTGCGCCAGGTGGGCAAGCACTTCACCGTCAACCAGATGGTGGCCAAGGACTCGGTCAAGGCCCGCCTCGACCGCGACGGCCAGGGGATCTCCTACACCGAGTTCAGCTACATGCTGCTCCAGGCCTACGACTTCCTCCACCTCTTCGACCGCTACGGGTGCACGCTGCAGATCGGCGGCAGCGACCAGTGGGGGAACATCACCATGGGGATCGAGCTGATCCGGAAGCTCCGCCGGACCGAGGTGTTCGGGCTGACCACTCCGCTGGTGCTCAAGGCCGACGGCACCAAGTTCGGCAAGACGGAGACGGGGACGGTATGGCTCGACGCCGGCCGGACCAGCTCGTACCAGCTCTACCAGTTCTTCATCCGGAGCGAGGACGCGGTGGTCGGCCCCTACCTCCGGTACTTCACCTTCCTTCCCCACACCGAGCTTGAGGCCCTCGAGGCCTCGACGGCGGAGCATCCCGAGCGCCGGGAGGCGCAGCGGGAGCTGGCCCGCCAGGTCTGCACCCTGGTCCACGGACGGGCGGAGACCGAGCGGGCCGAGCGGGCCGCCGCCGCCCTGTTCGGTGAGGAGGTGGCCGGGCTCGACGAGCGGTCGCTGCTCGACGTGTTCGCCGACGCCCCCTCCACCGAGCTGTCCCGCTCCAGGCTCGACGACGGGGGCCTTCCGCTGGTGGACCTGCTGGCCGAGACCGGGATGGTTCCGTCCAAGGGGCGGGCCCGAACGACCGTCGAGCAGGGCGGCGCCTACGTCAACAACCGACGTGAGTCCGACGTGGGCCGGGCCCTGGGACTCGACGACCTGGTGGCCGGCCGGTACGTGGTGCTCCGCCGGGGCCGGAAGGACTACCACCTGGTCAGCTTCGGGTAGGCCCGACAATCGACCCGCCGAACCTCGCCCGGACCGCTGGCCCCCTCCACTCTGAACGGGGCCCGAGGGTGCCCGGACCTACACTGTCGGCGATGAAACCCCCCTCCGAGCCGCCTTCGGACACGTCGCCGGTCAGGCTGACGGCCGGCCTTCCCGAGACGGTGCTGCCGGCCGAGCCCGAGGTGGTCGTGGCCGGCCTGGAGTCGGCCCTGGCCCAGCCGGGCGAGCGGCGACGCCACGCGGTGGCCGACGTGGTCCGCTCCCACCCCGCCTCGCTGGCCGCCTGGGCCACCCTCGGCTCGCTGGCCCGCGACGACGTGGAGGCGTACGCCTACTACCGGGTGGGCTACCACCGGGGCCTCGATGCGCTCCGGGCCGCCGGCTGGAAGGGCTCGGGGACGGTGCGGTGGTCCCACGACGAGAACCGGCCGTTCCTCCGCTGCCTCGACGGCCTGCGGTCGTCGGCCGGCTCCATCGGCGAGCAGCAGGAGGAGGAGCGCTGCGCCCTCTTCCTCCGCCAGCTCGACCCCTCGTGGCGACCCGACCGGACGGGCATCCCGGCCTGATGCGCATGCCGCGTGCCGGCCACCTGCGGCCCGCCTCTGCCGCCGCCCTGGCGCTCCTCGGGGCTGTGGCCCTGTCCGGCTGTGCCGGCCAGCCGTCCGGCACCCCGGCCCACCAGGTCGCCACCTGGGTGTCGGGGGAGGGGGTGGGCTCGTCGATCGGCGCCGTGGTGGCCGACGTCCGCAACGTCGACGTGTCGTTGAGGCAGCACGACCCGGTGGGTGAGATCCGATCGGTGTGCGCCCTGCTGGCCAGTGACGCCGCCAGCGGGAACGGCAACCTTCCCACCCCCGACCAGAAGCTGACCGACGACCTGTCCGATGCCTACGCCACCGCCTACGACGCCGGCGACGACTGCTACAACGGCTCGGGTGGCAACCAGAAGCAGCTGGCCGAGTCGGCTTCGCTGCGGGTCAAGGCCCTGGCCCAGCTGGCCTCCGCCGTCGCCCGGATCACCGTCGTGACCGGTCAGGTGCCGTCCACCACGACCACCACCGCCCCGCCCGGCTCCAACGACGACCCGTTCGGGAGCTGAACGGCGCGTGCCCGCACCCACCGGCGACCTCGGCGTGGTCCCCGAGGGCGCCGACCCCGAAACCTACGACCGTCTCCGTCGCCGCGTGCTGTGGTCGATGCCGACCGGCCTCTACGTGGTGGGCAGCCGGGTGGGGGAACGGGCGAACCTGATGACCTGCAACCTGGTGATGCAGGTGTCGACCACCCCCAAGCTGGTGGCGGCGGCCATCGAGTCGGGCTCGCTGACCCGCACCCTCGTCGAGGAGGGGGGTGCCTTCGCGGTCTGCGTCCTCGACCGACGGGACCGCGGCCTGGTACGACGGTTCGTGAAGCCGGTGGACCGGGTCGAGGTCGACGCCGCCGGTTCCCTGACGGCCCTGCAGGGGGAGCCGGTCCACGAGGTGACCGGTGGTCTACCGGTCCTGGACGTCTCCCTCGCCTGGCTGGCCTGCCGGGTACGTCAGGTGGTGGACCCCGGGAGCGGGACCGGGACCCCGGCCAGCCATCGGCTGTTCCTCGGCGAGGTGGTGGACGCCGGCGAGGCGTCCCACCGGACCGGTCCGTCGGAGGCACCGGAGCCGGAGGGCGGTGGGGTCCTCCGGATGGAGGACACCCGGATGAGCTACGGGGGGTGAGGGCCGGTACCGGTGGTGCCGGTGGCGGTCAGGCCTCGTCCGGCCGGACCTTCGGGCGCAGGTCGACCCGGAGGACGAGGATCCCGTCGACCAGCTCGGCCTGGGCGTCGCCCAGCATGGCGTAGTCCATGAAGTCGACCTGCATCTGCTCTTTGAACCGGGCCCGCTCCGGCCCCTCGATGGGCGGCAATCCCCGGTCCCGGACGGCGTTCGCCCTGGCCCGGAAGCGGTCCACCATGGCTTGAGGGTCGAATCCGTCGGGCACGGACCGATCGTACCGGCCGGGTCGATGCGTCACGAGCCGACGGCCTCCGCACTACACTGGTGACAGATTTGTGAACGGCAGACACCCCGGTCGGACGGGCCGGAGCGGTGCTGCCTGAGCCGGGGGACAAGGAGTTGTTTCGGTGAAGAAGGGACGGCATCGCCGCTTCGAAGAGGCCCGCAGTCTGAAGCGCTCCGTCGCGACCGCGAACAGGAGCTGCCCCGAGTGCGGTGCCGAACCGGAGGACAAGCACGCCTCGTGGTGCCTGGCCACCGAGGACGAGTACGACGAGATCCTGGGCACCGCCAACGGGCACAGCGCCTACGCCGAGGACGACCCCCTGGCCGAGTGACCTTCGGGCGCTACCGGCGGACGGTGGGGTGGGGGAGGAGCGTGACCGTGGCTCCCGGGGCGGTGCGCTCGTCGAGGTAGGCCGCCAGGCGCCGGTAGACCTTCTTTCCGGCCATGGTCTCCAGCTCGGTGCGCATGGAGACGTAGACGGGCTCGTGGCCCACGAACGCCTTGGGGTCCTCGGTGCACCACCAGTGGAACTCCTGGCCACCTTCTCCCCAGTGGCGCCGGTCCCACTGCCGGACCACCGAGGTGACGTGGCCGTCGGGCGACGTCTCGTCCTCCCGGCGGAGCGGGAGCTGCCAGCAGACCTCGGGCTTGAGCTCGACATGGCTGATGCCCCGGTCGATGGCCGCCTTGTGGAGGGCGCAACCGGCGCCGGCCGGGAAGCCCGGGCGGTTGAGGAAGATGCACGCCCCGTCGACCATGCGGGTACCGAGGTCCCCGTCGGCCAGCTTCTTGACCACGCCCTTCTGGCCCTGCTTGTGGAACTGCCACACGTCGGGGGTGAGGGTGGTGGCCGCCCGCTCCACCGCCCGGGCGTCCTTCTTCCCGGTGAAGTGGGCGCCGTACGAGCAGCAGCCCTGCACCAGCTCCGGGGCGGGGCCGGTGAGGACCCCTTGGCACCCCTGGCCGAAGATGCACGTCCACGAGCTGGTCAGGAACGTGACGTCGAACTGCCAGGTGCGCTCCTCGTCGGGATCCTGGAAGCTGATCCATTCGTGGGCGTCGACGGGTACCGGTGTGCGAGCGGGGGACACTCCCTTATGATGGCAGGCATGATCGAAGACCGTGTGGACGTCCTTCCGGTGCTGACCGTCACCAGTGACGCACGCGCCACGGTGCTCGAGGTGCTGGCCAACGAGTCCGACCCGGCGTCGCTGGCTCTCTGGCTGGAGATCAGCGGGGTGGGCGAGGACGCCTACACCTACGACATGTACTTCCAGGCGCTGGCCGACACCGGGCCCGGCGACGTGGTCCAGGACGACGACCAGCTGCCGGTGGTGATCCCGAGCGACAGCGTGGAGCGCCTGCAGGGGGCCACCCTCGACTTCGTCACCGACGCCGGCGGCGAGGGCGGCCTGGTGATCGTCAATCCGAACACCCCGCCGACCGCGGCGCCGCGGCTGGTCGCTCCCGATGTCGACCTCTCCGACCCGGTGGCCCGGCGGGTGGTCGCCGTCCTCGAGGAGCAGGTCAACCCGAGCATCGCCGCCCACGGCGGGCGCGCCGACCTGGTGGCGGTCAAGGATGCCGCCGTCTACCTGCGACTGAGCGGCGGGTGTCAGGGCTGCGGCATGGCCAAGGCCACGCTCTCCCAGGGCATCGAGGTGATGCTGCGCGAGGCGATCCCTGAGATCACCGAGATCGTCGACGTGACCGACCACGCCGACGGCACCAACCCGTACTTCGAGCCGGCCAACAGCTGAGCCGGCCGGTCCCCCCGCCCCCCCGGTCGGTTCAGGGGGCGAGCTCGGCGACGGCCGTGATGGCCAGGGCCACCATGTCGCCCACCACCACCGCGCCGGTCTCGATGGCGGCGTTCCACCGGAGGCCGAAGTCCTTCCGGTTGACCAGGGCGTCCGCCGTGAACCGGGCGGTGCGCCGCCCGTCCGCCTGAGCGGTACCCACCGGCAGCCCACTGCCCGTGTGGAGGTTGGTGGCGGTGACCTCGAACACCACCGGGTGGCTGACGTCCCGGATGGTCAGTCTGGCATCGAGCACGTGGCGCCCGGCCCTCGACCGGAGTCCCTGCCCGGCCAGTGTGAGCGTGGGCCACCGCTCCACGTCGAAGAAGGCCGCCGACCGGAGGTGCTCGTCGCGAGCGGCGTCCCCTGTCGTCACCGAGGTGGCGTCGGCGATGGCCTGGACCGACGAGTCGGAGGGATCCGCCGTCACGTGGATGGAGCCCGCCACCCGGGTGAAGGTGCCGGTGACCTTGGACACCAGCAGGTGCTTGGCCACGAAGCCGATCGAGCTCCGGGTCGGATCCACCACCCAATGGCCCGCCGGGATCACCGGAACCGAGCCACCGGTGGGGCGACGTTCGACGAACGTGGGGAGGGCGGCGCCGTCGTCGGGTGAGGTCATGGGATGGACATCCTTGCCATGGGGACCGCCGCGGTCACGAGCGCCGCACGATACACCGTCTCCACCGGCGCGTCCGGTACCTTGCAGCTTGTGAACGACGTGCTGGTTGCCGCCATGACCGCTGCCGGCCTGGTGGTCGGGGCGGCCCTCGATCCGGTCGGACAGCGACTGGCCGACCGCAGCCGGGCGGCCGAGGAGCACCAGCGCCTGGCCCGTGAGGCCGACAAGCGCCGGGCCGGGACGCCGGCGCCCGACGACGCCGGACCGGCGTCGGACGAGCCCGTCGTCGACGACCGGTCGGGCACCGACGAGCCCGAGCCGTCGGGTGTGGCCGACGCCCACAACCTGCTGGCGCAGGGACGGTCGCCGTCGCGGACAGTGGCGGCGGCGGTGCTCACCGGCGGGCTCTTCGCCGGACTGGCGGTCGAGTTCGGCCCCGATGTGGTGTTGGCTCCTTTCGCGGTGTTCTTCGCCATGCTCGTCTCGGTGTCGATCACCGACCTCTCCCACCGCCTGGTGCCCCGGTGGGCGATCTACGGCTCGGTCGCCCTGATCGTGCCACTGCTGGTTGTCACCTCGGCGGTCGACCACCGGTGGGACCACCTGTGGGGGGCCGCCATCGGCGGGGCGGTGGCGTTCGTCGTCTTCTTCGCCATCTGGTGGTTCGTCCCCCGCGGCATGGGCTACGGCGACGTCCGCCTGGCCGGGGTCATCGGCATCACCACCGGCTACCTGAGCCTGATCCACGCCTACCTGGCCTTTCTGGCCGGCTTCGTCATCGGTATGGTCTTCGGGTTGGTGATGATGGCGGTGCTGGCCTCCGGTCGCAAGACCAAGATCCCCTTCGCCCCTGCCTTAGCCATCGGCGCGGTGGTGGCCGTCTTCTTCGGTAGCCATCTGGCCCACAGCCTGTTCGGCACCGGATCGTGACGTTGCGGCCCGGTGGGGCGCCGGGCACGGCGCCGATGCGGGACGGGACGCTTCCCACCCCCGAGTAGATTTGCCGCCATGTTGCGCTACCTGACCGCCGGAGAGTCCCATGGTCGCGCCCTGGTGGTGGTGGTCGAGGGCATGCCCGCCGGCCTGCTGGTCACCGCCGAGGACATCCAGCGGGGCCTGGCGCGCCGCCGGCTCGGCTACGGCCGGGGGCCTCGTATGCGCTTCGAGGCCGATGAGATCACCCTCATCGGAGGGATCCGCCACGGGCGGACGTTGGGCTCGCCGGTGGCCATCGAGATCGCCAACACCGAGTGGCCGAAGTGGGAGCAGGAGATGTCACCGGCGCCCGGGCTCCCGTCCAAGGTCCTGACCCAGCCCCGGCCCGGTCACGCCGACCTGGCCGGCATGCTCAAGTACGGCCTCGATGACGCCCGCGACGTCCTCGAGCGCGCCTCGGCCCGGGAGACGGCGGCACGGGTGGCGGCCGGCACGCTGGCCCGGCTGCTGCTGTGGCAGATCGGCATCGACATCATGAGCCACGTCGTCCAGCTCGGCCCGGAGCGGTCGGTGGCGGACGGGCTGCCCACCATGGCCGATCTCGTGCGTATCGACGAGTCGCCGGTGCGTTGCGCCGACCCCGAGGCCGAGGCCAGGATGATCGCCGCGGTCAAGGCGGCCGCCAAGGACGGGGACTCCCTGGGCGGGGTGGCCGAGGTCCTCGCCTACGGCGTGCCGGTGGGACTCGGGAGCCACGTCCACTGGGACCGGCGGTTGGACGCCCTGCTGGCCCAGGCCCTGATGAGCATCCAGGCCGTCAAGGCGGTGGAGATCGGTGACGGCCGGGAGCTCCCGTCCATGCGCGGCTCGGTGGCCCACGACGCCATCCGGGTGGCCGATCCCGACGCCGACGGTACCGCCGGGGTGCTGGGCGGCGGCTACGTGCGCGACACCCACCGGGCCGGGGGGATCGAGGGCGGCATGTCCACCGGGTCGCCCATCGTGGCCCGCGTGTCGATGAAGCCGTTGGCCACCCTCAACCGCCCCACCCTCGAGACGGTGGACGTGGTGACCAAGGAGTCGACCGTCTCGTTCAAGGAGCGTACCGACGTGACCGCCGTGCCGGCCATGGGCGTGGTGGCCGAAACGATGACGGCCCTGGTCCTCGCCTCCGAGGCGCTGCGCAAGTTCGGGGGCGACTCGGTGGAGGAGTTCCGCCGCAACCGCCTGGGGTACCTGGCGTCGCTGGGCGACACCCCTTCGGCGGCCGCCCCCGTACCGTCCGATGCCTGACCGGCTCCTGCTGGTGGGGATGATGGGCGTGGGCAAGTCCACCGTGGGACGTCTGGTGGCCTACCGGCTCGGATGGCGGTACCTCGACTCCGACGCCCAGGTCATGGCCGACACCGGGCGCACCGTCCCGGAGATCTTCGCCGAGGCGGGGGAGGCGGCCTTCCGGGCCGAGGAGAGCCGGGTGCTGGCCGAGGCGGTGTCGGGCACCGACCACGTAGTGGTGTCGGTGGCCGGCGGGGCGGTGCTGTCGGAGGCCAACCGTGCCCTGCTCGTGCGATCGGGGTCGGTGGTCTGGCTGCGGGCCGACCCGGCCACGCTGGCGGCGAGGGTGGGCTCCGGCGTCGGGCGGCCGTTGCTCGGCGCCGACCCGGTGGCCGCCCTGGCGGCGTTGGACGAGGAGCGCCGACCGTTGTACGAATCGGTCGCCGCCCTGGTGGTCGATGTCGACACCCTCACCCCCGAGCAGGTGGCCGACCGGGTGGTCGACGGGCTGGGCCTGTCCCGGGTCGTCTCGTGATCACCGTCCCGGTGGAGCTGGGCGACCGCCGCTACGACGTGGTGGTGGGCGACGGCGCTCGACACCGGCTGGCCGCGTTGGTGGCCTCGGTGGTGCCCGGCGCCGACCGGGCCGCGGTGGTGACCCAGGAGTCGATCCCGGTGGTGGTCGACCCCGGGCTCCCCTTCGAACGGTTCACCGTGCCCGACGGCGAGGCGGCCAAGTCGCTGGCGGTGGTGGAGGAGCTGTGCCGGGGATTCGCCCGGAGCGGGCTGAGCCGCGGCGACGTGGTGGTGGCGGTGGGCGGCGGCGTGGTGACCGACCTGGCCGGGTTCGCCGCCGCCTCCTTCCACCGGGGCACGGCCTACGTCAACGTCGCCACGTCGCTGCTGGCACAGGTGGACGCCGCCATCGGAGGAAAGACCGGGGTGAACCTTCCGGAGGGGAAGAACCTGGTGGGAGCCTTCTGGCAGCCCCGGGCGGTGCTGTGTGACACCGAGGTGCTGGCCACCCTCCCGCCCCGGGAGTGGGCGTCGGGCCGCGGCGAGATGGCCAAGTACGCCTTTCTGGGGGCCGGCAAGACGGCGGCGCCGGACGCCTCGCTGCTCGATCTGGACCTGACCGAGCAGGTGGCCCGGTGCGTGGCGGTGAAGGCGGAGGTGGTCGCCCGCGACGAGCGGGAAGGGGACCGGCGCATGGTGCTCAACTACGGGCACACCCTGGGTCACGCCCTGGAGGCCTCGAACTTCGGAGCCGACGGGGGGCCCGACCTCCGCCACGGCGAGGCGGTGGCTGTCGGCCTGGTCTTCGCCGCCCTGCTGGCCCGGCGACTGGGCCGGATCGACGACGAGCGGGTGGCCCTGCACCGGCGGGTGGTGGCCGGGTTCGACCTGTCGGCCGAGCTGCCGCCCGGGGTCGAGTCCGCCCGGCTGGTGTCGTTCATGGCCCGGGACAAGAAGTCCCACCACGACCTGACCTTCGTCCTCGACGGGCCGAACGGCCCGGAGGCGGTCCGGGGCGTGGACGAGGCCGACGTGGTGGCTACCCTTGCGGAGATGGGAGCAACCTCGTGAGCGGATCGGGACTCATCGTGCTGCTCTCCGGACCGAACCTGAACCTGCTGGGGGAGCGCCAGCCGGAGATCTACGGCGCAGAGACGCTGGCCGACCACGTGGCCGCCGCCACCGAGGCCGCCGCCGCCGCCGGCCTGACCCTCGAGCACCTGCAGTCCAACCACGAGGGCGTCCTGATCGACGCGGTGCACGGCGCCCGCGGCCGGGCCGATGCCGTCATCGTCAACGCCGGCGCCCTCACCCACACCTCGTGGTCCCTCCACGACGCCCTGGCTGCCTTCGACGGCGTGGTGGTGGAGCTTCACCTCTCCAACCCGGCCGCTCGCGAGCCGTTCCGGCACACCTCGGTGGTGGCCCCGGTGGCCGACGGGTGCATCGCCGGGTTCGGAGGGCTCGGGTACCCGCTGGCCGTGGAGGCCGTCCTCCGCCTCCTGGCGACCCGGTCGTCGAGATGAAGCGGCGGTGAGCAGCGAGGAGCTCGCGCCGCTGTCGGTGGCCGGCCGGCTCGACCGTCTGCGCCGACGGTTCGCCGACGCCGTGGGGGAGTCCGGCCCGATCGGGGCCCTGGTGGTGACCACCCCGGCCAACATCCGGTGGCTCACCGGGTTCACCGGGTCGGCCGGTGTCCTGTGCGTCACCGGGGAGCGGGCCCTCCTGACCACCGACGGTCGGTACCGGGCCCAGTCGACCGAGCAGCTGACCGCCTCGGGGGCGGCCGACCAGGTGTCGGTCGCCATCGGGGGGGTCAAGGCCCAACGGAGCGAGCTGTCCGGTCTGGTCGGACCGGGGGCGGTGGTCGGCCTCGAGGCGGACAACGTCACCTGGGCGTCGGAGCGCGCCTGGGACGAGCTGCTCGGGGCGTCGGAGCTGGTGCCGGTCAGGAACCTGGTGGAGGACCTGCGGGTGGTGAAGGACGCCGGCGAGATCCTGCGGATGGAGCGGGCGGCGTCCATCGCCGACCTGGCCCTCGAGTCGGTGCTGCCGCGGCTGGCGGCGGGCGGGGGGATGACCGAGGCCCGCTTCGCCGCCGCCTTGGACCACGCCATGCGCGAGCAGGGGGCCGAGGACCGTGCCTTCGAGACCATCGTCGCCTCGGGGGAGAACTCGGCCAAGCCGCACGCCCGTCCCGGGGGGCGCCCCATCGGGCCCGGTGAGCCGGTGGTGGTCGACTTCGGTGCCGTGTTCGACGGCTACCGGTCGGACATGACCCGCACCTTCGTGGTGGGCGGCGAGCCATCGGGCGAGCTGGCCCGGATCTTCGAGGTCGTGACGGACGCCCAACGGGCCGGGGTGGCGGTGGTCGGGCCCGGGGTGGAGGCCGGCACGGTGGACCGGACCTGCCGCCTGGTGATCGAGGAGGCCGGCTGGGCCGAGCGGTTCGAGCACGGGACCGGGCACGGCGTGGGCCTCGACATCCACGAGGCGCCGTCGGTCGGCCCGGGGTCGACTGCTATTCTCGCTCCCGGCGCCGTGGTCACCGTGGAGCCGGGCGTGTACCTTCCCGGCACCGGTGGGGTACGCATCGAGGACACCCTCGTCGTGACCGAGGACGGCAGCCGGTCGCTCACCCAGTTCCCGAAGGAAGTCGCACTCCGATGAGAAGCACCCGCTGATGGCCGTCTCCACCAACGATCTGCGCAACGGCATGACCGTCGACCTGCCCGAGGGGCTGTTCTCCGTCGTGGAGTTCCAGCACGTGAAGCCGGGCAAGGGCGGGGCCTTCGTCCGCACCAAGCTGAAGAACGTGCGGTCCGGGGCGGTGATCGAGCGCACCTACCGGGCCGACGAGAAGCTCGAGCAGGCCATCATCGACAAGCGCGAGATGCAGTTCCTCTACCGCGACGGCGCCGACTATGTCTTCATGGACACGGTCTCCTACGAGCAGCTGCAGGTCCCCACCCCGCTGCTCGGCGACGCTGCCCACTACCTCAAGGAGGGCGACGACGCGGTGCTGCAGTTCTACGGGACGGAGATCGTCGGCGTCGACCTACCGGCCGCCGTCGAGCTGACCGTCACCGAGACCGAGCCCGGCGTGCAGGGCGACCGGGTGTCCGGTGCCCGCAAGCCGGCCACGGTGGAGACCGGCCTGGTGCTCCAGGTACCCCTGTTCGTGAACCCCGGCGAGAAGATCAAGGTGGACACCCGATCAGGGGAGTACCTCACCAGGGCCTGAGGGACGGAACCACACCATGGAGTCCTCCCCCCGCCACCAGGCCCGCGAACGGGCCCTCTCCCTGCTCTACGAGGCGGACCTGAAGGGTGATGCACCGTCGGTGGTGCTCGCCGCCCTGGCGGTCGAGCCCGACGCCTACACCCGGTCCCTGCTTACCGCGGTGGAGGAGCGCGGCGGGGAGATCGACCGCCTGATCGACGGGGCCGCCATCGGGTGGGACCTGGACCGGATGGCGGTGGTGGACCGGAACGTGCTGCGCCTGGCGGTGGCCGAGCTCCTGACCCAGCCGGAGGTGCCGATGGCGGTGGTGCTCAACGAGGCGGTGGAGCTGGCCTCGGGCTACTCGACCGACGAGTCGGGACGTTTCGTCAACGGGGTACTGGCCACCCTGGCCCGCCAGCTCCGGGAGTAGCGCGTCTCCGGTCGGTTGGCGAGGGTACGGGGACCGAGCATCAGTGGGTGGAACTGCCCGAGTGGGCGTTGCCGCTCGGACCGCCCAGGGACGTCGGATATACTTGGTGGTGTAGCAGTTCACCAAGTATGGAGGGTTCGTCCGTGGCGGTGCCAGCTGAGTTCCTTGTGTCAACGAGCGGGCAGATGTCCGTTCCTGCTGCGGTGCGGCATCGATGGGGGCTCGATCACGGCGGCCGAGTGACCGTCTTCGACCTGGGCGACGCCGTGATCCTCCTTCCTCCCGGTGGCCGGCAGAGGCTCCTGGCCGAAGCCCTCTCCGCCGAGGACCACCGCCAGTTCATCAGCGAGCTGGACGACCCCGACCTGGCAACGACGTAGTTGCCTTCAGTCGTCGTCGACGATCATCTCTTGCGGGACATTCTCGCGGGTGAACGGCCGCTCGACCTTGGTGGGATCGCGCCAGACGGAGTCGCAACCACTGGGTTGTGGCTCTTCCGCTTGTGCTCCTCCCTCGCCAACCCAAGCGTCAGGGGAAGACTCTCCGCTCCGGTGGCGGGGCTCTCTGCAGCAGAGCAGGAGCGCTTCCGTGCACAGCTCACGATGCTCCCCGATGACATTGTGGTTCTGCCGATGCGCGAGGTCTCGTGGTCGATGGCGGAGCTGCAACACCGTCACCGGGCCGAGGGAAGGAACATGTCGGCCGCCATGGTCGAGGCGCTGGCTGCCGCTCACCGGCTCAACGCCGGCATCGCGGTCTCGACGCACGACGTGGGGCCGAATCTCCGGTCCGCTGCCCAGACGGATGGGATCACGTTCCACATCTTGTAGGTGAACAGTCCCGTCGTACCGTCGCGGGAGCTCACGCGGGCGAGGCGTGGTTCGGGGCACCGATCTGGGCGTGGATTGATGCCGCCGCGCCGGTCCGATGCAACCGTTCGAGGGCAGGCGGCGGACGTGCTCCCGAACCGACGCAGCCCTCGCCGACCGGCCGGATGGTGATTTGCTCCGTGACTACTACTGCAGGTAGCATAGAAGTATGAAAGTGAGTGTGAGCCTTCCTGACGAGGACGTGGACTTTCTTGACGGCTACGCCACCGCCCAAGGCTTTTCATCACGCTCGGCTGTGGTGCACAAGGCCGTCCGGCTCCTGCGGGCCTCCGAGCTTGGCCCCGCCTACGAGGACGCATGGAGTGAGTGGTCGAGCGGGGACGACGCCGAAACCTGGGAATCCACGGTCAGCGACGGGCTGAGCTAGTGCGACGAGGCGAGATCCGTCTCGTCGACCTCGATCCCGTTCGTGGTGCCGAGGCCAGCAAGCGGCGGCCCGCGGTGATCGTGAGCAACGACGGAGCCAACAGCACGGCCGAGCGTCTCGGCCGAGGGGTGGTGACTGTCGTACCTGCGACATCGAACACCGAGCGCGTCTACCCGTTCCAGGTGCTGCTTCGGGCGTCCGATACGGGACTCGAACGTGACTCGAAGGCACAGGCGGAGCAGGTGCGATCGGTCGCCGTCGAACGCATCGGAGCACGCGTCGGTGTCGTCCGGCCGGAGATGCTCGCCTCGCTCGATGAAGCACTTCGACTTCACCTCGCCTTGTAGGGGTCGGAGCGCACACTCCCGTCTGATCTGGATCGCCGCTCGGGCATTGGACTCCCCTGCACGATCCGGCGCCCGTCGAACTTCCAGCGGCATCGACGCTGTGGCCGCCGCCCACGCCGCCGGTCCCCGGATCTGCACGATGGTCCCACTGGCCGAGTCAGCAGGCCTATGGTGGTCGTGTGAGCATCTTCTCGAGGTCGGCGACATCGGACTGAGTGGTGGGGCATGGCAGTGAGACCTCAACATGCGCAGTGGGTCACGTGAACGATGAGTAAGGCTCTCGTCTTCGTGGGAGGTCTCGCCGCTCCAGGCAATGAGTGGCCGTTGACGCCGATCCGGCGCATTGCCCGTGAACGGGGCTGGCGAACAAAGTACTTCAACGAACGATTGGTCTTCGGTCCCATCACCACCTCGGCGGAGCGCCTGGTCAAGCTGATCGACGACCTGCATCAAACCCACGAGATGATCGTGGTCATCGGCCACTCGATGGGAGGGCTGGTCGCTGAGCACGCAGCAGCACTGGAGGCGCCGATAGACGCACTCGTCACCATCGGCACACCGCACCAGGGCCACCACCTGTCGAGCTTCGGGCCGATGCGGGTCATGAGGGAGATGGGGACCAACAGCGCCTACCTGAGGAGCGTGAAAGCCATCCCGGGCCCACGCCCACCGATCCTGGTGGTCACGGCGGCGAAAGACCGGTTGGTCCCGAAGAGTGCGACACGACCGGACAGGCCGCACACCTTCCTGGAGGTGCCGGACGTCGGACATCTGCGCGTGATCTTCGATCAGGGCACCGCCGACTTCATCTTGGAGTGGGCCGATGCCCACACCGCACAGAAGGTCTGACGACCGGGCACTGGAGCTCGTCAGGCACGGTCCTCTCCGGCCGGTCCTCGAAGGCCTCGTGTCAGACGTTGCCAGAAGTCTCGCAGACCTCGCGGTCCGTCCCCTGGACGGAGTGCAGTGGCGGTCAGCGCCTCCCCGTGGACGGGGCGGCCGTGCCCGGGCAGGAGATGGCGCACGTCGAGCTGGCCCAGGCGATCGGCGGTGGCGGCGTGGGCGACATCGTCCACGGTCTCGGGGGTGATCCACGCATTGCCGTCGAAGGAGAGCACGGCGTCACCGGACAGGAGCACCTGCGTGTGCGGGTTCCAGAACGCCATGCTGTCGTCAGTGTGTCCAGGCGTGGCGATCACCTGCCAGTCCGGTGCGCCCGGGAGGCAGTCGCCGTCGGAGAAGTACTCGGGCTGCTGTCCGGGCGGCCACTTCATGCCGGCCGGCGTGCCGTAGCCGGCCACCCTGGACCCGCGCACGAGGCCGCCAAGGCCGCTTCCGTCGAACGGCTGGTCGAACACGGTGGGCCAGATGCGAGCCGAGGCCGCCAGCCCCGGCGTGCGGGGCTTTGCCCCCTGCAGGTAGTCGCGGCTTCTCTGGGGCAGGTGCACCGGGACCCCGGCTCGGGACGAAAGGGTCGGAGCGCCAGCGACGTGGTCGCTGTGCGCATGGGTGGCGCACACGGCGCTCACCGCCTCGAGGGAGAGCCCGCGCCCGGCGAGGGCCTCTGCCACATCGTCGGCGACGCCGGGCAGCCCGGCGTCGATCACGACGGGAGCTCCCGCCCCACCGTCGTGGATGAGGTAGCAGTTGAAGATCCACCTGGAGATGCGGGTGATGCCAAGGTGATCGAACGATTCGACGACAGGTGCCACCAGTGCGAACCTACTCCACGTCGGTCATCCCGTCTCTCGACGTCGTCCCGGGCGTTGCCCGAGATGGTCCCGATGCCGAAGGCGCCTCACTTGACCAGCCCGACGGCGATCCGTTGGAGGTGCGGGCTTCGTCCGGCCACGTTCTCCAGAACGATCACACCTCGGCGGGAGTGGGGAAGGAGGGCGAAGAGGGAGGAGTAGCCCCCGGTCCCACCGTTGTGCCAGATGATGGCGTCGTCGGTCTCCGGTGCTTCATCGATGATCCAGAACAGCCCCGATCTTCGATTCGGTCGATCCGTCGCGACCCCGTCGATCGGAGTCATCGATGCGATCCCCGGTGCAGCGCCGCCCAGCAGGGCGGTGGCCAATCGGGCCATGTCCTCAATGGTGCTGTAGACACCTCCGGCCGGCGCGTACCCATCCATGATCCACGGTTGCCGTGGAAGGCCCAACGACGACCGGCCCCGTGGAGCACAGTCCCCTTGGCTGGCGACGGCCGTGGCGGTCAAACCGGTGGGACGAAGGATCCGCTCCTTCAGCAAGGACGGATAGTCGGTGGCGGTCGCCACGGCCAGTACCTGCCCGAGTACCGCACCGCCGAGGTTGGAGTACTGCCTGCGGCCACGCCCACGAAGACGTTGGCGTGCGGCCAGGTCGAACAGGGTCGCCGGCGTGACACCGCGGTAGGGGTTCAGGCCGGCCACGACGAAGGGCAGAGCGGGGAGGAGGGTGCCGATGTCGTGAGGGAGGCGTGGCAGCCCCGAGGTGTGGGTGGCCAGCTCCTTCAGGGAGACCGACCCGAGCTCGGTCCCGGCGCAGGTCGGAACGATCCGGCCGACTCGGGTGTCCAACGACAGCTCACCGCGCCCCACCGCGTCGGCCAGCAACATGCCGGTCAGGGCCTTGGTGATCGAGCCGATCTCAAAACGCCGGGAGGCCGAGGCATCCACCAGTGCCAGCCTCGTGCGCGGCTCGGGGTCCATGTCGATCACGGCGGCTGCGATAGATCTCGACCCGCCCGGGGCGAGATCTCGAAGCCGGGCCAGGAGGTCGGGGTCACTCCGGGACGACAGACCTCCGTGCACAGCTGACGACTGTAGCGATGGGATGCCGTCGCCGACTCGGGGCACACCAGGCGGACGGAGCCAGGGAGCCGATGGTCCGAGCCCACCCGACGGGGGCGGAGCCGGGGCGGGCCGCCGGAGGCCGGGCTGGCGCCCCGACGTCGTACCGGCCCCCGGTCGAGCGCGGTATAGTCGACTCCTGACCGTGAAGCGGGTCCCGTGAGGCCCGAACGGACAGGAGGAGCAGTGGCCGAACGCGAGCGCAGTCACACCCGTCCGCGGGGTGCCCTCTTTGTCCCCCGTGCCCAGGTGATGTCGGCATCCGACGTCCAGCGGGCCGTCACCCGCATGGCCCACGAGATCGACGAGCGGAACCGCGGCCTCGACAACCTGGTCCTGATCGGCCTGCAGACCGGGGGCGTGCCCATCGCCCATCGCCTGGCCGCCAGCCTCGAGCAGGTGGAGACGACCGCCGTCCCGGTGGGCTCCCTCGACGTGGCCTTCTACCGCGACGACATCGGCCTCCGCCCGGTGCTGCCGGAGGCGGTGACCGACATCGCCGTCGACCTGACCGGGGCCACCGTCATACTGGTCGACGACGTGCTGTTCACCGGGCGGACCATCCGGGCCGCCCTCAACGCCCTCAACGAGTACGGGCGGGCCCAGGCGGTGCAGCTGGCGGTGATGGTCGACCGCGGCCACCGTGAGCTTCCCATCCGGCCCGACTTCGTGGGCAAGAACCTCCCCACCCGCCGCGACGAGATGGTCGACGTGACCGAGGAAGGCGTGGTCCTCGGCGACGTGGTCAACCGGTGAGCCCCTTTCCCCGACACCTGCTGAGCATCGGCGACCTGGGACCGGAGGGCATCGCCGAGGTGCTCCGGGTGACCGACTCCTTCGTCGAGGTGGCGCACCGGGCCAACCCCAAAGTGCCGGCCCTGCGCGGCCGCACGGTGGCCACCCTCTTCTTCGAGGACTCCACCCGCACCCGGGTGTCGTTCGAGACCGCCGCCAAGCGGTTGTCGGCCGACGTCCTCTCCTTCGCCGCCGGGTCGTCGTCGGTGAAGAAGGGCGAGTCCCTACGGGACACGGTGGAGACCATCGACGCCATGGGGATCGACGCCGTCATCATCCGGCACCCCTCGTCGGGCGCCCCCGAGCAGGTGGCCCGCTGGGTGCCGGACACCGCGGTGGTCAACGCCGGGGACGGCTGGCACGAGCACCCCACCCAGGCGCTACTCGACCTCTACACCGTCCGCCAGGCCCTCGAGGCGGAGGGCGGCGTCGGCGACGGGCTCGACGGCTTCAAGGGGCTGCGGGTGGTGATCGTGGGCGACATCCGCCACAGCCGGGTGGCCCGCTCCCAGGTGGCCGCCTACGCCGCCTTGGGAGCCGAGGTGACCCTGGTGGCGCCCCGCACCCTGCTGCCGCCCTCCCTCGAGGGGTGGCCCATCGCCGCCGTCAGCCACGACATCGACGCCGAGCTCCCCTCCGCCGACGTGGTCTCCCTGCTCCGGGTCCAGTCCGAGCGGGGGAGCGGCGAGTTCGTGCCCAGCCTGCGGGAGTACACCGCCGGCTACGGCCTGACCGCCCGCCGGGCCGCCATGCTCAAGCCGGACACGCTCATCCTCCACCCGGGTCCCATGGTGCGGGGGGTGGAGATCGCCTCGGAGGTCGCCGACCTCCCGGCCGCCCGGATCACCGGGCAGGTGAGCAACGGGGTGGCGGTGCGGATGGCGGTGCTCTTCCTGCTGCTGGCCCAGGGGCCCGCCGACGGGGGTACCGGTGAGTGATCCGCATGGTTCCGGTGCGAGCGGTCCGGAGCGGACGGTGCTGATCCGGGGCGGCACGGTGGTCGACGCCACCGGCGGGCGCCGGGCCGACGTGGTGGTCACCGGCCGGCGGGTGGCCGCCGTCGGGACCGACCTCGACGCGCCGGCGGGGGCCACCGTGCTCGACGCCGGCGGCTGCGTGGTCGCCCCCGGCCTGGTCGACCTCCACACCCACCTGCGGGAGCCGGGCCACGAGGAGGCCGAGACGGTCGAGACCGGCACCCGGGCGGCCGCTCTCGGCGGCTACACCGCGGTGGTGGCCATGCCCAACACCGACCCGCCGCTGGACACCGCCGACGCCGTGCGGAACGTCCTGGAGCTGGGGCGCACCGCCACCGCCCAGGTGGCGGTGGCCGGGGCCATCACCGTGGGGCGGGCGGGCGAGCGCCTGGCGCCGATGGCCGAGCTGGCCGCCCTGGGGGTCCGCCTCTTCACCGACGACGGCGCCGGGGTGCAGTCGGCCGGGCTGATGCGCCGGGCGCTCGAGTACGCCCGGGGGCTCGACGTCACCCTGGCCCAGCACTGCGAGGACGGCACCCTGGCCTGCGACGGCGCCATGCACGAGGGAGCCTGGTCCAGCCGGCTGGGCATCCCGGGGAGGTCGGCCCTGGCCGAGGAGGTGATGGTGGCCCGGGACATCGCCCTGGCCCGGGCGACCGGCGCCCGGGTCCACTTCCTCCACCTGTCCACCGGCCCCTCCATCGACCTGGTCCGGCGGGCCAAGGCCGAGGGACTGCCGGTCACCGCCGAGGCGGCGCCCCACCACTTCACCCTGACCGACGCCAGCGTGGCCGGCTACGACCCGGTGTTCAGGGTCAACCCGCCCCTGCGGCCCGCCGAGGACGTGGACGCCGTCAAGACCGGGCTGGCCGACGGCACCGTCGACGCCATCGCCACCGACCACGCCCCTCACGCCCCGGAGGCGAAGGACCTGCCGTTCGACCAGGCCCCTCCGGGGATGCTCGGGCTGGAGACGGCCCTGTCGCTGGCCGTCACCGAGCTCGGCCTCCCCATCGCCCGGGTGCTGGCCTTGCTCAGCTGGCAGCCGGCCGCCATCGCCGGCCTGGACCCGGCTTCCGGTGGGCGGCACGGCGGCCCGGTCGCTCCCGGGTCGGCGGCCAACCTGTGCGTGATCGACCCTACCGCCACCTGGACGGTCGACCCCATGGCCCTGGCCAGTCGCAGCCGGAACACGCCGTACGCCGGGCGGACGCTCACCGGCCGGGTCCGCCACACCGTGTTCGACGGCGAGCCGGTGGTCGTCGACGGGGAGGCCCGGCGGTGAGCGGGCGGAACGGAACCGCTCCCCGGGAGGACGCCCGGCTGGTGCTGGCCGACGGCGAGATCTTCGAGGGGGAGGCGATCGGGGCGGTGCCGGTCGACCCCGACGGCCGCCCCACCGGCGTCGCCACCGGCGAGGCGGTGTTCAACACGGTGCTCTCCGGCTACCAGGAAGTGCTGACCGACCCGTCGTACGCCGGCCAGGTCATCGCCTTCACCTACCCGCACATCGGCAACTACGGCGTGAACCCGACCGACGACGAGGCGCCCCGGCCGTTCGCCCGGGGCGTCATCGTGCGGGACCTGTGCGACCGGCCGAGCAGCTGGCGGGCCACCGGGTCGCTCGAGGACCTGCTGGTCCGTACCGGGGTGCCCGGTATCACCGGCGTCGACACCCGACGCCTCACCCGCCACCTGCGCGACAGGGGGACCATGCCGTGCGCCTTCGGGACCGCCGGTGGCGACGACCTGCTGGTCGCCGCCCGGGACGCCGCCCCCACCGACGGCCACGATCTGGTCTCCGGGGTGACCACGTCGACGATGGTCACCCGGGGGGACGGCCCCTACCGGGGGGTGGCTTACGACTTCGGGATCAAGGAGGCCATGCTCCGACAGCTCGGGGAGCTGGCCACCGTCACCGTGGTACCGGCCTCCACCCGGGCCGAGGAGGTGCTGGCCCTGGCGCCCGACGGCGTCTTCCTCTCCAACGGTCCGGGCGACCCGGCCGCCCTGCCGTCCATCGTCGGCGAGCTGGCCACGCTGGCCTCGGCCGGCACCGTCCCGGTCTTCGGGATCTGCCTCGGCCACCAGCTGCTGGCCACCGCCCTCGGTGCCTCCACCTACAAGCTGCCCTTCGGCCACCACGGCGGCAACCACCCGGTGAAGCGGCTCTCCGACGGGCGGGTGGAGATCACCTCGCAGAACCACAACTACGCGGTGGCCGAGGGCTCGTTGGACAGCGCCGAGGTCACCCACGTCAACCTGAACGACGGGGTCATCGAGGGCATCCGCAGCCGGCACGTCCCCGTCTTCAGCGTCCAGTACCACCCCGAGGCCGGACCCGGCCCCCACGACGCCCGCTACCTCTTCGAGGAGTTCCGGGCGCTGATGGTGTCGACCGGCGCCACCCCTCGGGGACGTGGCTGATGCCCCGCCGTACCGACATCGAGTCGATCCTGGTCATCGGCTCCGGCCCCATCGTGATCGGCCAGGCGTGCGAGTTCGACTACTCCGGCACCCAGGCCTGCCGGATCCTGGCCGAGGAGCACTTCCGGGTGGTGCTGGCCAACTCCAACCCGGCCACCATCATGACCGACCCGGCCATGGCCGATCGCACCTACATCGAGCCTCTCGACCCCGACGTGCTCACCGCCATCATCGAGCGTGAGCGACCCGACGCCCTCCTGCCCACCCTGGGGGGCCAGACCGCCCTCAACCTGACCATGGCGCTCTCCGAGCGGGGGGTCCTCGACGCCTACGATGTGGAGGTCATCGGGGCCAACGCCCAGGCCATCACCACCGCCGAGGACCGCGAGCAGTTCAAGGCGGCCATGGAGGAGATCGGGCTGGCCGTGCCGGCCAGCGGGTTCGCCCACTCCCTCGACGAGGCCCTGGCCATCGGGGAGTCGATCGGCTTCCCGATCATGGTGCGGCCGAGCTTCATCCTGGGTGGGGCGGGCACCGGCATCGCCGCCGACCGGTCCCGGCTGGTCCGGCTGGCCGCCGAGGGGCTCGACGCCTCGCCCATCAGCGAGGTGCTGATCGAACAGTCGATCGCCGGCCAGAAGGAGTTCGAGCTCGAGGTGATGCGCGACCACGCCGACAACTGCGTGGTCATCTGCTCCATCGAGAACGTGGACCCGATGGGGGTCCACACCGGCGACTCCATCACCGTGGCCCCGGCCCAGACCCTCACCGATGTGGAGTACCAGACCATGCGGGACGCCGCCTTCGCCTGCATCCGGCGGGTGGGGGTGGAGACCGGTGGCTCCAACGTGCAGTTCGCGGTGGACCCGGTCGACGGCCGCCAGGTGGTCATCGAGATGAACCCGCGGGTGTCGCGCTCGTCGGCCCTCGCCTCCAAGGCCACCGGCTTCCCCATCGCCGCCATCGCCGCCCGGTTGGCGGTGGGCTACCGGCTCGACGAGGTCAGGAACGACATCACCGGGGTCACCCCGGCGTCGTTCGAGCCGACCATCGACTACGTGGTCACCAAGATCCCCCGGTGGGCGTTCGAGAAGCTCCCCGGCGCCACCGACGAGCTCGGCACCCGGATGCAGTCGGTGGGCGAGGTGATGGCCATCGGTCGGACCTTCCCCGAGTCGCTGCAGAAGGCGGTGCGCTCCCTCGAGCAGGGCCGGGCGGGGCTGAACGCCGACCCGGCCGAGGCCGACGTCGACGCCGTCCCGGTCGGGGAGCTGCTGGCGTCGGCCTCCGTCGCCACCCCCGACCGGCTCTTCCAGCTCGAATCCCTGCTGCGGCGGGGGGTCACCGTCGACGAGCTGGCCGCCGCCACCGGCATCGACCCGTGGTTCCTGTCGGAGATGGCCGCCATCACCGACGCCCGGATGGCGCTCGACCTCCAGATCACCCTGGGGGTGGGGCTGGCCGACCTCGATCGGCGGGCCTGGCGCCGGCTGAAGCGGCTCGGCTTCTCCGATGCCCAGCTGGCCCACCTGCTGGGCGACGGGGTCGGGACGGCTGACGTGCGGGCGGCACGGCTGGCCCTGGGGGCCGGTGCCACCTTCAAGACGGTCGACACCTGCGGGGCCGAGTTCGAGGCCCACACCCCCTACCACTACGCCACCACCGAGGACGAGGACGAGGTGTCGCCGTCGGGCCGGCCGAGGGTGGTCATCCTGGGTTCGGGCCCCAACCGGATCGGCCAGGGGATCGAGTTCGACTACTGCTGCGTGCACGCCTCCTTCGCCCTGCGCGACGCCGGGTACGAGACGGTGATGGTCAACTGCAACCCCGAGACGGTCTCCACCGACTACAACACCTCCGACCGGCTGTACTTCGAGCCCCTCACCCCCGAGGACCTGGCCAACGTCCTGGAGGCCGAACAGGCCGCCTCCGTCGGGGAGGGCCGCCTGGTCGGGGTGATCGTCAGCCTGGGAGGGCAGACCCCCCTGAAGCTGGCGTCCGGCATCCCGTCCGAGCTGGTGCTCGGCACCTCCCCGACCTCCATCG
This sequence comes from Acidimicrobiales bacterium, assembly GCA_052143315.1. Taxonomy (GTDB): domain Bacteria; phylum Actinomycetota; class Acidimicrobiia; order Acidimicrobiales; family RAAP-2; genus DASZIT01. The sequence goes on from JBKQTE010000057.1 coordinate 109,078, forward strand.
ACCTGGCCGAGGACCGCGAGCAGTGGAACGGCCTGTGCCACCGGTTGGGGATCCCCCAGCCCCCCGGTGGCACCGCCACCACCCCCGCCGAGGCGGTGGCGGTGGCCTCCGGCATCGGCTACCCGGTGCTGGTCCGCCCCTCCTACGTGCTGGGCGGCCGGGCCATGGAGATCGTCTACGACGACGACCGCCTGGTGGCGGCGGTGGAGGCCATGGCCGGGGTGGGGGGCTCGCTGGAGCGGGAGGGCGGCGTGACCGCCCAGCGCCCGGTGCTGGTCGACCGGTTCCTGGAGGACGCCGTGGAGGTGGATGTCGACGCGGTGCGCGACGCCACCGGCGAGGTGGTGATCTGCGGGGTGATGGAGCACGTCGAGGAGGCCGGCGTCCACTCCGGCGACTCGGCCTGCGCCCTCCCGCCCCAGACGCTCTCGGAGGCCGTGGTCGCCGAGCTGGAGCGGCACGTGCGGGTGATCGCCGAGGCGCTCGAGGTAGTGGGCCTGTGTAACGTCCAGTTCGCGGTGAAGGACGAGATCGCCTACGTGCTGGAGGCCAATCCCCGGGCCAGCCGCACGGTGCCGTTCGTGGCCAAGGCCACCGGGGTGCCGGTGGCGATGGTGGCGGCCCGGGTGATGGTCGGCGCCACCCTGGCCGAGCTGCGGGACGAGGGACTGCTCCGTCCGCCGGTGACCGGGCACGTGTCGGTGAAGGAGGCGGTGCTCCCGTTCAACCGGTTCCCCGGGGTGGACACCCTCCTCGGGCCGGAGATGCGCTCCACCGGCGAGGTGATGGGGATCGGCACCACCTTCGGGCTGGCCTTCGCCAAGTCCCAGATCGCCGCCGGCAACCGGCTGCCGGTGAGCGGGACGGTCTTCCTGTCGCTGGCCGACCGCGACAAGCGCTCGGGTCTGGAGGCGGCCCGCCAGTTCGTGGCTCTGGGCTTCGAGCTGGCCGCCACTTCGGGCACCGCCGCCCTGCTGGAGGCGGAGGGCGTGCCGGTGGCCACCGTGGTGGCCAAGGTGGGCTCGCGAGGCGAGGGCGAGGTGGACGCGGTGGAGCTGATCGCCGGTGGCAAGGTGCAGCTGGTGGTCAACACCCCCCGCGGACGGGGGCCTCGGGCCGACGGCGACCACATCCGCTCGGCCTCCCTCAGCCACCAGGTGCCGTGCCTGACCACGGTGGCTGCCGCCCGGGCGGCGGCCGCCGGCATCGCCGATTGGATCGCCCACCCGCTGACCGTCCGCTCGCTCCAGGAGTACCACGCCGGATGAGCTCGTCCGGCGGGTCGGGCCGGGTGCGCCGGGTTCGCCGGGCGTGGCGGGCGGTGGTGGCCGGCGACGTCGACCTGTCGGCCACGGTGGGGCCGGTCGAGCTCCCCAACCCGGTGATGACCGCCTCGGGCACCGCCGGCCACGGCGACGAGCTGGCCGCCTACCTGCCGCTGTCGTCGCTCGGGGCGGTGGTGGCCAAGTCGATCAGCGCCGGGCCGTGGCCGGGCAACCCGGCGCCGCGGGTCCACCAGACCCCGTCCGGCATGCTCAACAGCGTGGGGCTCCAGGGTCCCGGCGTCGAGGCGTGGGTGCGGGACGACCTGCCCCGGCTGCGGGCGGCCGGGGCCAGGGTGGTGGTGAGCATCTGGGGCCGCCGGGTGGAGGAGTTCGCCGAGGCCGCCGCCATGCTGGCCGGAGCGGAGGGACTGGTGGCCATGGAGGTCAACGTCAGCTGTCCGAACCTCGAGGACCGCCGGCGGATGTTCGCCCATTCGCCCGAGTCCACCGGGTCGGTGCTCCGGGCGGTGGCTGCCCAGACCGGGCTCCCGCTGTGGGCCAAGCTCAGCCCCAACGTGGCCGACCTGGCCGAGATCGCCGCCGCCGCCGCCGAGTCGGGCGCCTCCGCCGTGACGCTGGTCAACACCGTGCTGGGCATGGCCGTCGACGTCGAACGGCGCCGGCCGGTGCTGGGAGCCGGGGGAGGCGGGCTGTCGGGAGCCGCCGTGCACCCGGTGGCGGTGCGGGCCGTCTTCGATGTCCGGGCCGCCCTGCCCGACCTCCCGATCGTCGGGGTGGGCGGGATCATGTCAGGGGAGGACGCCATCGAGCTGCTGATGGCCGGAGCCGACGCGGTGCAGGTGGGCACGGCGACCTTCCGCGACCCCCGGGCACCGCGGCAGGTGCTGGAGCAGCTCGAGACCTGGTGCGCCCGCCGGGGGGTACGTCGGGTGGCCGATCTGATCGGGGCAGCCCATGGGTGAGGTCGGCAGCTTCGGGGCTCGGCTGGCGGCGGCGGTGGGCCGCACCGGGCCGCTGTGCGCCGGTATCGACCCGTCCGGGTCGATGTTGCGCCACTGGGGGCTGGGCGACGATGCCGACGGGCTCCGGCGGTTCGGGTCCCGGTGCGTGGAGGCGTTCGCCGGGGTGGTCCCGGTGGTCAAGCCCCAGGTGGCGTTCTTCGAGCGCCACGGGTCGGCCGGCATCGCCGCCCTGGAGTCGCTGATCGCCGAGGCCCGCTCGGCCGGGCTGCTGGTGATCGCCGACGCCAAGCGTGGCGACATCGGCAGCACCATGGAGGCGTACGCCTCGGCGTGGCTGGACGACGCCAGCCCGCTGGCCGCCGACGCGGTGACGGCGCTGCCGTACCTGGGGCTGGGGGCCCTCGAGCCCATGATCGACCTGGCGGCGGCCACCGGTCGGGGGGTGATCGTGGTGGTCCGGAGCTCCAACCCTGAGGGTCGCGTGCTGCAGCGGGCGCTCACCCAGTCGGGCGCCGGACCGTCGGTGGAGGACCTGCTGCTGACCGAGATCGCCGAGCGCAACGGTGGGGGAGCGGTGCCGGCGGGCACGGTGGGGGCGGTGGTGGGCGCCACCCTCGAGCCGTCGTCGTTCGTCCTTTCGTCGCTGGGCGGCCCGATCCTGGCCCCCGGGGTAGGGGCCCAGGGTGCCACCGTCGCCGATGTGGCCGCCCTCTTCGGTGGGTGCCCCCCGGGGTCGGTGGTGGCCAACGTCTCGCGTTCGGTGCTGGCTGCCGGCCCCGACGTGGGTGCGCTGCGGAAGGCGGCCCTGGCCGGGTGCCAGGAGCTGGCCACGGCCCTGGGGTGAGCGGCGCGGTGGTCGGCGTGGCTCGGGCTCAGCCGAGCTGGGTGACGATCAGCGAGGCGCTTACCGGGTGGGTGCCACCGGCCAGCGGCGTGATCGTCAGCGCGGTGGAGTTCCCGGTCGGATTGGCCACGGACAGCAACGAGTCGGCGACCGTCGTCGTGACCAGCGAGTGCCCCACGATCTGCGAGGTGCCGGTGGCACGCCCGACGACGGTATAGGGGAGCTCGACCGGGCCGGCACCGCTGTCCAGCGTCAGCACCAGCTGCCCGGCCTCGGTGACCGGGACCTGGAACGACACGTCGTAGGTGCCAATGGATGTCAGCTCGATGGCGGACGACGACGACCGGATGATCGACGTGCCACTTGTCGGACCGTCTTGGGGGAACGCCACGTCTGCGCCCACCGCCACCGTCGCCGAGTTGTCGGGGGGCATCAGGGCGTAGAACTCGGCATAGTTCCCGGTGCCGGCGGGACCGGTCGGTCCGGTCGGTCCGGTCGGTCCCTGGGCTCCGGTCGGTCCGGTCGGTCCGGTCGGTCCCTGGGCCCCGGTGGCCCCGGTGCCAGAGGCTCCGGTGCTGGAGGCCATGCCGACGACCGGTCCGGCGAGGTGCCGGCCGCCGAGCGACCCCTCGAAGGCGGCATCGCCGAACGAGAAGACGCCACCGTCCTCGGCCACCAGCCAGTACCCGTGGCCGTCGGAGGTCGGGACGATCCCGGTGATGGGCGAATTGAGCGGTTGGCCGGCCATCGATCCGTAGAACTGGGCGGTGCCGAAGGTGAACACCCCGCCGTCAGAAGCCACCAGCCAGTAGCCGCTGCCACCGCCCTCCTCGGCGACCCGGGTGGCCGAGGCCAGGCGGGCCGAGAACCCGGCGGCACCCGAGGTGGAGGAGCCGTGGTCGGTCACAGCCAGGGCCCCGACGACCACGACCAGGAGGGCGGTCAAGACGGTCACTACCTTGGTACGCGGTCCCAGCTTCATGGTGTCGTGCTCCTGTCTCGGTCGTCAGTGCACCGTAGACCCTCATCTTCGGCGATCGACGTTTCTCTCGAGGTCCGTGGGCCATGATGGCTCGGTGGGGACCGACGCCGACACCGACCGCCAGGGCCGCTCGGCAGGGCTCGGGGAGCCCCGGTGGCCGATGGCGCTGGCGGTGCTCCTTGCCGGAGCGCTGCGGGCGGCGCTGCCACCCCAGCTCCGCAACGGGGACGCCCGCTGGCTCTTCCTGGTCGTGGTGGTGGTGCTGCTGGGGGTGTTGATCGTCGGCGATCCGGGCCGGATCGACCGGGACGTGCGGTGGCTGCGGGTCCTCACCGGGTTGCTGATCGGTGTCATCACCGTGGTGAACGCCTCGGCCGCCATCCGGCTGGTGGTGGCCATCGTCAACACCGCCACGTTCACCAACGATGCCAAAGTGCTCCTGGCCAGCGGCGGGGCCATCTGGCTGACCAACGTCATCGCCTTCGCGCTCTGGTACTGGGATCTCGATCGGGGAGGGCCGGTGGCCCGCGCCACCGGCACTGGCGGCCGTCCGGCCCTCGTCTTCCCCGAGATGCTGCACGAGGAGCACGTCGGCACCGGCTGGTACCCGAGGTTCGTGGACTACTTCCACTTCGCCTTCGCCACGGCCACGGCGTTCAGCCCGACCGACGTGTCGGCCATCCGACCGTGGATGAAGCTGATGATGATGGCCGAGGAGGCGATCTCCCTCGTCGTGGCGCTGTTGGTGGTGGCGCGAGCGGTGAACATCCTCAAGTGAGGCCCGCAGACCGCCCGCTCGCCGTCAGCGACGCCCGTAGAGCAGCCGCATCACCGTGGTCAGCACCTCGGTGGCCGCCTTCGGCCGGCTGAAACTGGTCATGTTCACCGGCAGGGCGAATCGCTGGGCGGTGATGGCCTTGGCCCGCGTGAACTCTCGCAGGCCGTCGGCGCCGTGGATGCGGCCGAAGCCCGACTCGCCGACCCCGCCGAAGGGCAGCGCCGGAATGAAGGCGAAGGTCAGCACCGAGTTCACCGAGGTCATGCCCGAGCGCATGGCCCGGGCCAGCTCGATGCCGCGGTCCCGCGACCGGGCGAAGACGGCGCCCCCCAGCCCGTACTCGGAGTCGTTGGTCTTGGCGATGGCCTCGTCGGCGTCGCGCACCATGATCACCGTCAGGGTGGGGCCGAACGTCTCCTCGGTCACCGCCGACGAGTGCTCGGGCACCCCGACCAGGATGGTCGGCCCCACCCCTTCGGCTCGTACGCTGTCGGGCCCTCCGATCACCGCCCGGGCGCCGTGGCCGATGGCGTTGTCGAGGTGGCGGCGGATGACGTCGGTCTGGGAGAGCATGGTGGGCGGGCCCCAGTCGGCGTCCTGGTCGGAACCGGGGCGCAGAGCGGCGGCCCGCTCGGTGAGGATGGCCACGAACCGGTCGTGGACGGCCTCGGTGGCATAGACCCGCTCGATGCCGATGCAGGTCTGGCCGCCGTTGCTCATCCCGCCCCAGAGGGCGGCGTCGGCGGCCGCCTGGAGGTCGGCCCCCTCCTCCACGATGAGGGCGTCCTTGCCGCCGCACTCCATCAGCACCGGGACCAGGTTCTCGGCGCAGGCGGCCATGACCTTTCGGCCGGTCCGGGCCGAGCCGGTGAAGGCCAGCTTGTCCACGCCGGACCGGCACAGGGCTGCCCCGGTGTCCCCGTGCCCGGTCACCAGCTGGAAGACCTCCCAGCCCTCCGGCACCGCCGTGGCCCAGGCGTCGACCAGCCACTTTCCGATGGCTGGGGTGTGCTCACTGGGCTTGAACACCACGGCGTTGCCCGCCGCCAGGGCGTAGCCGATCGAGCCGATCGGGGTGAAGACCGGGTAGTTCCACGGCCCGATCACGCCGACCACGCCCAGCGGCTGGTACTCCACCGTGGCCGAGTTGTTGAGGGCCAGCAGCCCCGGGAAGACGGAGCGGGGCCCGAGGACCTTGCGGGCGTGCTTGGTCGCCCAGACCAGGTGGTCGATGACCAGGGTGATCTCCAGGACGGCGTCGGCGTGCGGCTTGCCGTTCTCCTGGTGGACCAGGTCGGCCAGCTCGTTGATCCGGCGAGCGATCTCGCCGGTGAAGGCGGCCAGGTGCCGGGCGCGGCCGTCGAACCCGAGGGAGTGCCACCACACCGAGGCGGCCCGGGCGCGTTGGACCGTGTAGCCGACCACCGGGGCGTCGTCCACCGCGAAGGTGGCGACGACCTCGCCGGTCGCCGGGTTCACCGAATCGAAGGTGCCGGCGCCGGTTTCGTCGCCGCTGGACGTTGGGGAGTGGAGCTGCTCGACGGAGGACATGCCCCGACTGTAGCGATCGGGGCGCTCCGACCACCGGCGTCCCTACCGGCGCTCGGCCAGGCCCCGCACGTACGCAGCCTGACCTGCATGTTCGAGATCGTCGGTGATGACGCTGGTCAGCCGGACCCCCAGGGTGACCGGCGGGTCCCACGACTCGTCGACCACACGGTCGAGGTCGGCGTCGGACAGGCCGCGCAGGAAGGTGACCGTCTGTGCGTGGGTGGCGTCGTAGTAGCCAGCGAGCAGCTCGTAGGACGCCACCTTCACGGTGGCCACGTCCGACGTGTCCGCCCCGTACCCCGTCTCGGCGGGGTCGAAGGGGAGGCCGAACCGCTCGAACCAGCCCTTCGACGTCCACGCCTGCTCGACGCCGGCCACCTCGGACACGTGGTCGTCCTGGACGCGGGTCAGGTGCCAGATCAGCCAGGCGATCGAGTTGGCATCGCCGTCCGGACGGTAGGTCAGGAGATCGGGCTCGGCGCCGTCCACCGTCCGGTGGACGGCGGTGCGGATGTTGTCGAACGCTCCGATCAGGAGTTCGTCGGTCCTCATGGTGCTGCTCCTCTCGGCAGGGGGGCTCCCCTCCCGGACCCTACCGAAACCCGATCGGCGCCACCCGTTCGGTTCGTCGGGCATGATGACCCGATGGGATCGAAGGGCGACAAGCCGCGCAAGGGCAAGCATCCACTTCCCAAGGTGCCCAAGTACGAGGAGCCGAACGACCTTCCGCTCCCGGGCGTGGGCGGCGGTGGCGGCATCGGTGCCGGGGGTGGCAGCCGGTTCGGCCACAGCTCGGACCACCACCCGGGGGGCAAGCGGCCGGGCAAGGCGGGCCAGTTCCTGCTGAGGCTGCTCGGGCAGCGGCCCAAGGACGCCGACCCCCACTGAGCCGCCCCGGCCGGCGGCCCGGCGCCTGCGGCGGCCCTCCCGGACTTCGCACCCGGGGGACTGGGAGCCTCCGCCGGCTCTGCGGTGGGTCCGGGCCCTGCGGTGGGTCCGTGATACACCCTCCTGCGATGATCGACCCATGACG
>JBKQTE010000058.1:0-30279 GCA_052143315.1 Acidimicrobiales bacterium
GCCGGGTTCGGGACGGGGACCGCCTCCGGCGGGCTGGACGAGTCGGTGGTGGAAGAGCTGGTGGCCCAGAAGTCGCTCCGGACCATCGTCGAGTGGGTCACCGCCCACCTGCTGGTGCCGGCGCCCGACACCGCCTCGCCCGGCCGGGCGGACGGGAAGGCCGCCCGGGCCGAGGTGGTCCCCGGACCGTCGGACACGAGCGTTCCGGACCGATCGGTCCGGGCGGTGTTCCGGGTGGTGCCGGCACCGGTCGCCGCCGGATCCGGTCCTTCCGTCGAGGGTGCGTCGATCGTGGTGGTGGGCGACGGCTCCGACCTGGCCGCCCCGTTGGCCGAGGCGTTGGGCGCCGCCGGCGCCCGGGTCCGGGTGTGCGCCCGGGGTGACGAGCCGACCGACGTGGCCGGCGCCGAGGGGGTGGACGGGCTGGTCTACGTGGCCATCGACCCACCGGAGGGCGAACGGGTGCCCGACGTCTTCGAGTCGGTCCGGAGCTCCGCCATGGGCGGCCTTCGCTGGCTGGTGGCGGTCACCGGGCTGGGTGGCTCGTCAGGTCGGGGCCCCGAGGGGGCGACCCGGCTGCCGCTTCCTGGGAGCGCCGGCATCGCCGGCATGTGGCGGGCACTGGCCCGCGAGCTTCCCGACACCCTGGTCCGGGTGGTCGACGTGGACCCGTCGGCCGGGGTGACGTCCATCGCCGACGCCGTGGTCGGAGAGCTGGGTGTCACCGACGGTCCGGTGGCGGTCGGTTACCGACAGGGCGAACGGGTCGCCGTCGTGGCCGTCGAGGAGGAGCTGTCGCCATCTCCGGACGAGGTGACGGCGCTCCTCGATCGACACTCGGTGGTACTGCTCACCGGGGGTGCTCGCGGCATCACCGCCCGGCTGGCCGTCTCGCTGGCCCGGAGGACCGGCTGCTCCCTCGAGCTGGTCGGGCGCTCGCCGCTGCCCGACGCCCCCGAGGACGAAGACCTCGCCGGGGCGACCGGGGTGGCCGATGTCCGCCGGGCGCTCATCGCTCGGGGGATGCGCGACACCTCGGAGATCGAGGCGACTTGCATGCAACTACTGGCGGCACGGGAGATCCGTACCACCCTCTCGGCACTGGAGGACGCCGGCGTCAAGGTCTCCTACCACGTGGCCGACGTCCGGGACCCGCGCGCCCTGGCTTCGGTGGTCGAGGACGTCTACGACCGGCACGGCCGGCTCGACGGGGTGGTGCACGGTGCCGGGGTGATCGAGGACCGTCTGTTGGCCGGCAAGACGCCGGAGTCGTTCCGGCGGGTCTTCGACACCAAGGTGGCGGGAGCCACCGCCCTGCTCGACGCCCTGCGCGACGACAAGGCCTTCGTCGTCTTCTTCACCAGTGTCTCCGGTGCCTTCGGCAATCGGGGGCAGGTCGACTACGGCGCCGCCAACGACGCCCTGGCCATCCTGGCCTGGTCCCTGGCCGCCAGGCGGGGACCGGCTTCCGGCCGGGTGGTGGCCGTCGACTGGGGCCCGTGGGCGGAGACCGGGATGGTCTCGCCCGAGCTCGAGCGCGAGTACGCCCGCCGGGGGGTGGGGATGGTGGCCGCCGACGACGGGATCGACCGGCTCCTGACCGAGGTGTCGGCGCCCCGGGGCGAACCCGAGGTGGTGGTGGCGACGGCGCGGGTGCAGGCGTTCGAACCGTCCGGCGGTGATCCGGTCGGACATGGCCAGCCCTGACCGCTCCGACCAGGCGGTCGCCATCGTCGGGATGGGCGCGCTCTTCCCGGGGGCGCCCGACCTGGCGACGTTCTGGGCCAACGTCTCCGGAGGGTTCGATGCCATCTCCGACGTCCCGTCCGACCGGTGGGACCCGGTCTTCTACGATCCGGAAAGCGACGCTCCCGACCGCTTCTACTGCCGCCGGGGCGGCTTTCTCGGTGATCTGGCCACCTTCGACCCGGAGCCGTTCGGCATCATGCCCCTCGCCGTCGAGGGCATCGAGCCAGACCAGCTGGTCGCCCTCCGGGTGGCGAGGGCGGCTCTGGACGACGCCGGCGGGGACGCCGCTCTCGGCGCGCGGGACCGGACCGGGGTGATCATCGGGCGGGGCGGGTACGTCACCCCCGGCGTGTCCCGGCTCGAGCAGCGGGTGCGCACCGCCCAGCAGCTGGTGGAGAGCTTGCGCACCCTTGTCCCCGGCATCCACGACGACCGGCTCGCCGAGGTGAAGGAGGCTTTCGTCGCCCGGCTCGGCCCGGTCAGGCCCGAGTCGGCCATCGACCTGGTGCCCAACCTGACCTCTTCCCGGATCGCCAACCGGCTCGATCTCCACGGACCCGCCTACACGGTGGACGGCGCCTGCGCCAGCTCCCTGCTGGCGGTCGACGCCGGTGTGCGGGAGCTCCGTAGCGGGCGGTGTGACCTGGTGGTGGCCGGCGGGGTCCACCTGGTGCACGACGTCACCCTCTGGAGCGTCTTCACCCAGCTGGGGGCGCTGAGCCGCTCCCAGCAGATCCGGCCGTTCGACCGGCGGGCCGACGGCCTCCTCATCGGCGAGGGCGCCGGCATGGTGGTCCTCAAGCGGCTGGAGGACGCCGAGCGGGACGGTGATCGGGTGTACGCCGTCGTGTCGGGGATCGGGATCTCGTCCGACGGCCGGGACGTGAGCCTGATGAAGCCCAGCACCGAAGGCCAGCTCCTGGCGCTCGACCGGGCGTGGGCCGAAGCCGGTCTCGACCCCGGCGACTGCGGGCTGATCGAGGCTCACGGCACCGCCACCGCCGCCGGCGACGCCGCCGAGTTGGACACCCTGGCCCGCTTCTTCGGCCCGGCAGGGGCCGCCAGGCCCGGGTACCCCGACGGTGGGGCGGCGGTGATCGGCTCGGTGAAGTCGATGATCGGCCACGCCATGCCGGCCGCCGGCGCCGCCGGTCTGATCAAGGCGGCCCTGGCCGTCCATCACGGCATGGCCCCGCCGACGCTCCACTGCGACGAGCCGGCCGCCGGGCTCGGCGCCACCCGGTTCCGCACGACCGGTGGGGAGGTCGACTGGGACGTGCCGCCGGCCGTCCGGGTGGCGGCGGTCAACGCCTTCGGCTTCGGCGGTATCAATACGCACGCAGTGCTCAGCGCCCACCCGGACGCCCTCCGACGGGGAGGCCGGGCACTGGCGCCCCCCGCCCGGGCCCATCGCCCCCTGACAGGAACGCAGGAACATCCCGGAGGTCGGGTGGTGCTGCTGGCCGACGACGACACCGCCGGGCTCCTGGCCCAGCTCGACGCCGTCGACGTGGAGCGGGACGACCATCGGTCGGCGGCGCCCGCACCCGCCGCCGGTCCGCTGCGTCTGGCCATCGTCGACCCGAGGCCGGCGCGGATCGACCTGGCCCGCCGGGTCGTCACCGGCCAGAAGTCGTGGCGGGGCCGTAACGACGTGTGGTTCACGTCCACCGGCCTGGTCACCGCCGGCGGCAAGCTGGCGTTCGTCTTCCCCGGGGTGGAGCCGAACCAGGCCCCGGACGTCGCCGACGTGGCCGGCCACTTCGGGTGGGAGCTGCCCGAGCGCCTCGGGGAGTCCGAGCTCGAGCGCCAGTCCCGCGATATCCTGTGGGCGGGTCGTATCCTCCACGCCGCCATGGACCGGCTCGGGGTCCGGCCCGACCTGATGGCCGGGCACAGCCTGGGGGAGTGGGGTGGGCTGATCGCCGCAGGCATGGTGCCCGACGGCATCGTGGACGAGCTGAGCAACGGCATGCTTCCCCGCCGGCTCGAGGTCCCCGATGTCGTGTACCTGATGGTGGGCGCCGGGGTGGCCACTGCCTCCGCGGCCATCGAGGACCTCCCGGGGGTGGCGGTGTCGCACGACAACTGCCCCCACCAGTCCGTCCTGTGTGGCGACACCGACGGGTGCGCCGAGGCGGCTCGACGCCTGCGGGCCGACGGGGTGCTCTGCCAGGAGCTGCCGATCCGCTCCGGCTTCCACTCGCCGGCCTTCGCCCCGTACCTGGGACCGTTCCGCGCCTCCTTCGAACGCATCGAGTTCCGTCCACCGTCGGTACCGCTCTGGTCGGCCACCTCGGTGGCCCCGTACCCAAGCGACTCCGAAGGGGTGCGGGAGCTGTCGCTCCGCCACTTGGTGGAGCCGGTGCGGTTCCGGGCGCTGGCCGAGGCCCTCCACGACCGGGCCGGGGTCCGGGTGTTCGTCCAGATGGGCATCGGCAGCGTGCCGGCCTTCCTCGACGATACGCTCCACGACCGGACGGTGTCCGCGCTCACCGCTGCCTCGCCCAAGCGGTCCACCCTGGCCCAGCTGCTGCGGGTGGCGGCCGGGCTGTGGTCCGAGGGTGTCCCGGTCAACTTCAACGAGCTGGCCGTCCCCGGCGCCCGGTCGCCCCGGACGGTGTTGGTGCCCGCCGGCCAGTCGCTCCGTCTCGGGGTGCCGCTGGTCCACATGGAGCCGGGTCGTCCCCTGGTCGAGCCCGATGCCACCGTCTCGCCGGCGGCGATCGGCGGGGCCGGCCTCGACCTGGTCGCCCTGGGCGACCTGGCCGCCAGCCCGGTGGTGGCTGCCTACCACGAGGTCATGGCCGAGACCATCGAGGCCGGTCGCCAGGTCATGGAGGCCTGGGCCAGTGCCGGTCCGGTGCAACGGGCGTCGGCGGGGTCGGTCCTCGCCCCGGCACAACCGGCGTCCCGTCAGTCCGCAGGTCGGGCCGGCTGGGGGACGGCCTCCCCGGCCGTGTCTGCGGCGCCGGAGCCGGTCACCTCGGTCTCGCGGCGGGTGTTCTCGGTGGAGACCGACCCCCAACTGCTCGACCACTGCTTCTACCGCCAGCCCGATGGCTGGCCGTCGCACGCCGACCGCTTCCCGGTGGTGCCGATGACCATGCTTCTGGAGGTGATGGCCGACGCGGCCAGGGCGCTCGTCCCCGATCTCCCGGTGGTCGGGTTCGACGACGTGCGGGCGCTCCGTTGGTTGGCGGTGGCGCCGCCGGTCGAGGTGACCGTCCGGGCCGGCCTGATGGAGGCGACCCCCGGTGGGCCGATGCGGGTGCAGGTGGGGATCGACGGCTATGCCGGCGCCACCGTGCTGCTCGACCGTGGCTACGCCGAGCCGCCCGAGCGGGACCCGACCCGGCTGGTCGACGAGCACGAGCCCGCCTTCACCGCCTCCGAGATGTACGCCGACCGGTGGATGTTTCACGGTCCGTCCTATCAGGGCGTCACCGACCTCACCGCCGTGGCCGCCAACGGGATCCGGGGAGTGCTGGCCGACCTGCCCGCCTCCGGGGCCCTCCTCGACTGCGCCGGGCAGCTGATGGGGCTGTGGGCGATGCGGGCGACCGACACCGACCGCCTGGCCCTGCCCACGTCGATCCGACGGATCCGTTTCTTCGGGCCACCGCCGGGGGTCGGTGTCCCGGTGCCGTGCACGGTGTGGATCACCGAGCACGGCCCGAAGGTGGTGCGGTCGGACATGGAGCTCACTGTCGACGACCGGGTCTGGGCCCGCATCGACGACTGGGAGGACCGTCGCTTCGAGAGCGACGAGGTCGTCTGGCCGGTGCTCGTCTACCCCGAGACCAACGTGCTCTCCGAGGAGTGGGTGGTCCCCGGCTCGGACCGCCGGGTCCAACTGGTGCGCGAGCGATGGACCAGCTCGGCCAGCCGTGACCTGATGATGCGCCGGTACCTGGGGGAGGAGGAACGGGCGGTGTACGACCGCCACCACCCACGTGGGCAGCGGACCCACCTGCTGGGTCGGATGGCCGCCAAGGACGCCGTTCGCCGGTGGCACTGGTCGAGGGCCGGCGGTCCTCTGCACCCGGTCCAGGTGCAGGTGGCCAACGACGCCGCCGGGCGGCCGGTGGTCAGCGGGCTGGACGAGGTGCGGCTGTCGATCGCCCACACCGAGTGGGTGGCGGTGGCGGTGGTGGCCGACGGACCCGTCGGGGTGGACATCGAGCGGGTGGAGCCGAAGGACACTGCCTTCGTGGACGCCGCCCTCACCGGTGCCGAGCAGGCCCTGCACCCCGACCGGTGGTCCGGTGACGAGTGGGTGCTGCGCGTGTGGACCGCCAAGGAGGCGGTGGCCAAGGCCCGAGGCACCGGACTCGGGGGCCGGCCCCGGTCCTACGAGGTGGAGCGGGCCGACGATGAGCAGCTAACCGTCCGCGACCCCGACGGCGGTCGGTGGCAGGTGGCCACCTGCCGTGCCGGGAACAATGTGGTGGCGGTCACCGTCGACGCACCGGCTTGGCCGGACGCAATCGACCCGGGGCTCGCCAGGCGGACCGAACACCAGACCGAACACCAGACCGAACAGGAAGTGGGACAAGATGGCCGGTGACACGCTGCACGGGACGGTGGCCGAGGAGGCGGTGCTCGCCACCGTGATCGAGTTGATCGGGGAGATCATCGGCGAGGACTACTTGGAGGACATCGACGTCACCATGGAGTCGACCATCACCGAGGACCTCGAGCTCGAGAGCATCGAGTTCGTCGCCCTCGCCGAGAAGCTCCGTGAGCGGTACGGGGACCGGGTCGACTTCGTGGACTGGATCGCCGGCATGGAGCTGGAGGAGATCATCCAGTTGACGGTGGGCCAGCTGGTGGAGTTCGTCGTGTCATGCCTGGAGTGACCGTCAACGGACTGCTGTTTCACGTCCAGACCATGGGCGATCCGTCGGCGCCCCCGGTCGTCATGGCCCATGGGCTGCTGACCGGCAACGCCGCCTCCTGGTACTTCGGGCTGGCACCGGTGGTGGCCCGCAGCCGGTACGTGTTCCTCTACGACCAGCGGGGGCACGGGCGCAGCGAGCGCCCGGCCAGCGGGTACACGCTCACCCAGCTGGCCGACGACATGGACAGCCTCACCTGTGGGCTGGAGCCGTGCACGGTGGTCGGTCACAGCTACGGCGGGGTGGTCGCCCTCCGTCACGCCCTGACCCGTCCCGAGCGGGTGACCGCCCTGGTCCTGGTGGACAGCTTCGTACCGGTGGCGCCGTCGAACGGGGAAGACCCGGGAGCGATCGACCTCGACGCCGTGCGGACGTCGAGGCTCGGTGGGCGACGGTCGGTGCCCGGGGCCACGCCCACCACTGAGCGGCGACGCCGCCGGACCACCGCCGAGCAGGAGCTCCTTGGGAGCACCTCCGTGCTGCACGATCTCCGTAGCGACTCGGTGCTGGACCCGGCCGGGCTGGCCGACCTGCAGGTGCCGGTGCTGTGCGCCGTGGGGGCCGACTCGCCATTCCGGGGTGACGTCGAGGCCCTGGCCGACCTGCTCCCCGCCGGGCGTCGCCAGGTGTACGTGCTGCCCGGCGGCCACGCCCTCCATCTCGACGCCCCGGAGCACCTGGCCGAGCTGGTGACGGCGTTCCTCGACGAGAACGAGCGGGCGGGGGCAGGGTCCCGTGGCTGACATCGTCGTCAACGGGGCGCGTTTCAACGTGCAGCACCTGAGCGACGGCGACCCGACCGTCGTCTTCCTCCACGGGCTGGTGGTCGACAACTCCTCCAGTTGGTACTACACCGTGGCCAATCCCGTCGCCCAGCGCTCCGAGGTGGTGCTGTACGACCTCCGCGGTCACGGGCTCTCCGACAAGCCGCCCACCGGTTACACGGTGACCGAGCAGGTGGAGGATCTCTTCGGCATCCTCGACGCCTTGGGCATCGACCGACCGGTGCACCTGGTGGGCAACAGCTTCGGCGGGGTCCTGGCGGTGGCCGCCGCCGTCCACCACCCCGAGCGGGTGGCCGGCCTGGTGCTGGTGGAGGCGCACGTAGCCGTGGAGGGCTGGCGCGAGCAGATGGTGGGCACACTCGAGTTCGCCGGCATGTTCCTCGACCACGGCGAGGTGGACGGGTGGCTCGACGCCGTCGAGGGCCGGAAGGGGAAGCGCCTGGCCCGCCACGCCGACACCCTGCTCCACCGGACCTCCCTGATCGACGACCTGGCGTCGTCACCGGCGTTCAGCCAGCGGCAGTTGAACAGCATCGACTGCCCGGTGCTGGTGATCTGCGGGGAGCACTCGGACGTGCGCGACTGGGCCGAGCGCCTGGTGGACGTGGTGCCGTCGTGCGAGCTCCACCTCTACGAGGGATGCACGCACCTGGTGGTGCTGGAGGCACCGGCCGAGGTCCGGGTCGATCTTCTGGCCTGGTTCGAGCGGGTCCGGGCCGGGGAGCTGCCCGAGCCGCGGCCCGTCGACGGGTCGGGGGTGGTCGCCGGCCCCGCCGGCGGCGCCGACCGGATCGTGCACCACCAGCCCGGACGCCGGCTCGACATGGCGGACCGGCCCCCGTGGTATCCGGCCGACTCACCGTGGCCCCCGGTCGGCGGCCAGCTTCCCGGTGGCTGGCAGGACGTGATGGACGAGTTCGCCCGCTCCCAGGGTCTCGACCAGGCACCGGCCATCCCCGACCATCGTGACGTCGTCCCCGCCGACCCGACCGGCACGGCCTGATCGTGGCCCGCTTCCTCTTCGCGGTTCCCCCGCTGCACGGCCATGTGAACCCGACGGTGGCCGTCGGGGCCGAGCTGGTGGCCCGCGGCCACCAGGTGGCCTGGGTCGGTCCCCCGGCGATGCTCGATCGCCTGCTTCCCGACGGCGCCCTGCTGCTGCCGGCCGGTGAGGAGCTCGGCGACGACACCCTGTCGATCGGACTCGAACGGACGGCCAACATGCGGGGCCCGGCGGCCTTCCAGTTCCTGTGGGAGAGCTTCCTGATCCCGTTGGCACGCATCACCGCTTCCGGCACCGAGGCGGCGGCCGACTCGTTCGCCCCCGATGTGCTGGTGGCCGACCAGCAGGCGATCGCCGGGGCCATCGCAGCCCGGAGGCAAGGCATCACCTGGGCCACCTCGGCCACCACCCCGGCCGAGCTGTCACGACCGTTCGAGTTGCTGCCCAAGCTGGGAGAGTGGGTGCGGGAGCTGCTGGTCGGGATCCAGCTCGAGCTCGGAGTCCCCGAGGAGCAGGCCGTCCAGGGCGACCTGCGCTTCTCCGACCAGTTGATCCTGGCGTTCACCAGCGAGCTCCTGATGGGCCCGGCCACCGCCTCGGTGCCGCCCGCCACGGCGTTCGTGGGACCGGCCTTCGGCGGCCGGCCGCCGGCGGCCGAGTTCCCCTGGGAGTGGCTCGACCCGGGCTCGGCGAAGGTGCTCGTCTCGCTGGGCACCGTGAACGTCGGTGTCGGCGACCGGTTCTTCGCAGCAGTGATCGAGGCGCTCGACGGCCTGTGGGTCAAGGGCCCGGACGGTGACCGCCCGGTCCAGGCCGTATTGGTGGGTTCGCCCGAGCGGTTCGCGGACGTCCCTGACACGGTACTGGTGCGAGACTCGGTGCCACAGCTCGACCTGCTGCCCCACCTCGACGCCGTGCTCTGCCATGCCGGGAACAACACGGTGTGCGAGTCCCTGGCCCAGGGTCTGCCGCTCGTCCTGGCCCCGATCCGCGACGACCAGCCCATCGTCGCCGAACAGGTGGTGGGCGCCGGCGCCGGCATCCGGGTGCGGTTCGGCCGGGCCCGTGCGGACGAGCTGCGCCAGGTGCTCACCGAGGTACTGGTCGAACCGTCCTACCGGCTGGCGGCCGAGCGGGTGCGGTTGTCGTTCGCGGCCGCCGGCGGTGCCCCGGCCGCCGCCGAGCGGCTGGTGGCCCTGGCCGGACGGTGACCGACCGGATCGGGGTTACCCGCCGCTGAGGCGCCCGGCCCCGCCGAAGCCACCGGCCCCGCCGAAGCCACCGGCTCCGCCGAAGCCACCGGCTCCGCCTCCGAATCCGGAGACCCCTCCCAGTCCGCTGCTCCCACCGAGTCCGGTGCGCCCGGTGGTGGTGGTCCCGCTCGACGGGAGCGCCTGGTTCAGGTTGGCCAACACCAGCTGGCTACCGGCCTTGACCCCCGAGGTGACCTGGGTCAGGAGATCGCCGACGGTGCCCACGTCCACCCTCACCTCGTCGACGGTGCCGTTGTGCAGCTCGGACACGAAGTGGTTGGCCCCTATGGTCCGCACCGACGAGGTGGGGACGGTGGTGACGTCGTCCGCCTGGCGGGTGACGATATCGACCTCGGCGTCGGCCCCCGACAGCAGCTTCAGTCCGCTTCCCCCGGCCACCGAGACGGTCACCGGATAGGTGGTGGTGTTCGACAACGTGGAGCTGACCAGCCCGATGGAGGCCACGGTGCCGGTGACCGGCGTGCCGGTGGAGTCGGGTGTGACGGTGGCATCCTGACCCACCGAGACGCTCGGGAGATTGGCCACCGGCACGTCGGTGGTGACCTCGTAGGACCCGGGACCGAGGACGACGACGGCGGCGTCGGCGGCGGTCCCGGAGTCCGATCCGCTGCTCACCGAGTCGCCGGGGGCGATCGTCACCGACGCCACGGTGCCGGCGATGGGTGTCGTCAACGTGGCGTCCGCCAGGTTCTGCTGGGCGTCGGTCAACTGCGCCTGGGCGACATCGATGGCCGCCTGGTCGCTGGCCAGTTGGACCGCGGAGGCGACGGTGCCGGAGGTGGTGGAAGATGGGGTCGACGAGCCCTTCGAGGTGCCGGTGGTGCTCGAGCCGCCGCTCCGGGTGCCGGAGCCCGAGTTACCGGTGGACGGCGTGGTGGTGGGGGTCGTCGTCGGGCCGGTGGCGGTGGAGGCGCTTTGGAGCGCGGTGGCCAGGGCGGTCTCGTCGGTGGACACCTTGGCCTGGTCCGCCGAGACGGCCTCCTGGTCGCTGACCTCCTGCTTCAGCGCGGCTGCGCAGGCGGCGGAGCCACCGCCCGTGGGGGTGGGGGAGCCCGAGTTACCGGTGGACGGCGTGGTGGTGGTGGTCGTCGTCGTGGTGGTGGTGGTCGTCGTCGTGGCGCAGAGCGTACTGACCTTGGCCAGGTCGGCGGCGGCCTGGGCCTCGTCGGCATCGGCCTGCTTCTGGTCGGCCACCAGCTGCTGCTGGTCCTTCTGGATGGTGCTCGTGGTGCCTGACGAGGTCGGATACGTGGTGGATTCGGCGTTCGGGCCGCTGGACGTCGTCACGTCGATCAGCGTGGCCGACGCGGCTCCGGTGGTGCCGGACACGGTGTCGGAGGTGAGGGAGCCGGTGGACGTCGATCCGGTCGATCCGGAGCCGGTACCGGAGCCCGAGTAGCTGCCGCCCGTACCCGAGCCGGCGGACGACGTCTGGCCTGTCTCGTCGTCGGTCAACGTGGCCTCGGCGGTGGCCAGGGTCGCTTGGGCCGACGTCACGGCGTTCTGCAGCGGCGTGGGGTCCAGCTGGGCCACCGTCTGGCCGGCGGTGACCGCCTGGCCGACCGTGACGGCCACCGTCGACACCGTGCCGGAGGTCCCGAAGTTGAGGGTGGACTGGTTGACCGGCGTGACGGTCCCGACCGAGTCCAAGGTCTGGACCACATTGCCGGTGGTGGCGGTGGCCAGCCGGTAGGAGGGTCCGGAGCTGCTGGTGGCCACGAAGGCGGTGATGGCGGCGGCCACCACCACTACCGCCACCACCAGCCAGGTCAGCCACGAGACCCCCCCGCCCGGACGGCGACGACCGTGGTCGGGCACCGGATCGGTGTGCGATCCGGTGGCCGGATCGTCGTCCGGGACGGCGGCGGTCGGATCAGGCACCCGGGGAGCCCCCGCCGCCGTAGCCCCCGCCGCCGTAGCCCCCGGGACCGCCCCGACCGGCGAAGCCGGCCGAGCAGCCGTTGGCCCCGGCGGTGCTGATGGCGATCGAGGTGGCGGTGATCGCCCCCGTCGAGTCTGCCGGGCCCAGGGCCGTCACGCACTGGCCGACCGCCAGGTCGGTGGCCGCCGCCGTCGTCACCTCGGTGTAGGTGGTGGCGGAAGTGACGGTGACGGTCACCGACTTGGTGGTGGTGACCGGGGTGGCGGGCTTGGTCGTCTTGGTCGTCTTGGTCGACTTGCTCGACTTGGTGCTCTTGGTGGTGCTGGCGGTCGTCGACGGCACCGTCTCATGCACCGTGATGGTCGATCCGTTCACCGCGGTGACGGTCCCGTTGGCCCCGTTGAACCCGCCGAAGCGGCCGGCCCCGCCGGAGTACCCGTGCGACGACCCGCCGCTCGGAGGCGTGAAGCCGCCTGAGCCCGAACCGGACGGCGGGGCCCCGCCGAACCTACCGCCGGTACCGCCTCCCGTACCGCCGAACCCGCCGGTGCACTTGCCCGAGACCGGCTGGGTGATCCGGACGGTGGTCGCCGTCACGCTGGTCGGGACGACCGGGGCCTTGGTGCCCTTCTTCGAGCTCTTGGACGACGTGGCCGGCTTGGTGGTGGCACCGCCGAACGCCGAGATGCACGACCCCACGGTGACATCGGCGAGGGACGCCGAGATCGTCTGCGAGAAGGTGGTGCTCGACGTGTAGTTCACGGTCGTCTGGGCGGACGTGCTCTGCACCTCGAGGGACTGGCCGCTGATGGAGGCCACGGAGCCGCTGGCTCCCGGGAAGCTGTAGGGCGCCCCGCCCGTCGAGGTGGAGGCGGCGCCGGCGACGCTGGCCCCTGCTACCAGCGCCACCAGGGTGATGGCGGTTCCACCCAGCAACGCCGACGTCAGGACGCGACGTGAGCGGCGGTGGGTCGATCCGATGGGAAGGTCTGTCATGTCTGCTCCTCTGTTGGTGATGAGTTTGTCGGTGACGAGTGCCGGGTGACGGGTGCTATTCGCTGCGGAGTGCATCGATCGGGGCCATCCGGGCGGCCCGGCTGGCGGGGTAGACGCCGAAGGCCACGCCGATGGCGATGGCGACGACGATGGAGCCGGCGGTGGCCGCGGCCGAAATGGAGATGGGGTCGGAGATGAAGTGGGGGAGGACCACCGCCCCGATGATGCCCAGGGCGACGCCCAGGACGCCTCCCACCAGCCCCAGGAAGGACGCCTCCACCAGGAACTGACGGCGGATGATGCGGGGGGTGGCACCGAGCGCCTTGCGCAGCCCGATCTCCCGGACCCGCTCGGTCACCGACACCAGCATGATGTTCATCACGCCGATCCCGCCCACCAGCAGCGAGATCCCCGCCACCCCGCCCAGCAGTACGGTCAGGGTCTTGTTCACCGAGTTGGAGGCAGCCGCCAGCTGCTGCTGGGTGGTGATGGTGAAGTCGGCGCCGGTCGGCGTGGTGATGCCGTGGAGGGCGAGCAGCTCGTAGTCGGCCTCCTGGTAGGCGGCCGACAGCGTGCCCGACGAGGTGGCCTCGATCAGGATCTGGCTGACCTTGTTCCGGGACGTCCCACCGACCAGATCGTCGGCGGCGGTGGTGATGGGCACGATGGCCTGGTCGTCCTCGTTGGTGGTGCTGGAGGAGCCCACCGAGTTCAGCACGCCGATCACCGTCATCGGGGTGGTGCCGACGCTGACCGTCTGGCCGATCGGATCGCGGAAACCGAACAGCTCCTGGGCGGTGGTCGACGCCAGCACGGTGACATCGGCGTGGTTGGTGACGTCACTGCCGACGATGAACCGACCCTCGGCCAGCGATTCGTTGCGGACCGACAGCCAGTCGGGGTTGGTACCGACCACCGAGGTCGTCCAGTTGGTGGTCCCGTAGGTCAGCTCCTCCGAGGTGGAGGTGGTGGGGGCCACCGCGGCGATGTCGGGGGCGACGGTCTTGGAGGAGAGGGCGGTGGCATTGGCCACCGTCAGGGTCGAGGCGGTCCCGAACCCACCCCGGATCCCGGTGGTGGTGGAGGTGGAGCTGCCCGGGGACACGATGAGCAGGTTGGAGCCGAGCGCCGACACCTCGGAGGCCACCTGGGCCTGGGCGCCCTCGCCCAGGCCGACCGTGAGGATCACCGCGGCGATGCCGATGCAGATGCCGAGGATGGTCAGTGCCGAGCGGAGCCGGTGGGTGACCACCGCCGCCAGCCCGGTACGGATCGTCTCGAGCCAGGTCACCGGGCCCCGCCCCCGGCGACCAGGTCCTCGGTCTGGATGTTCCCGTCCTTGATCCGGATGGTCCGATCGGCGACATCGGCGACATCGGGTTCGTGGGTGATCAGCACGATGGTCCGCCCGCTGGCGTGCAGCTCGCCCAGCAGCCCGAGCATCTCCTGAGCCGACACCGAGTCGAGGTTCCCGGTGGGCTCGTCCGCCAGGAGCAGGTCGGGATCGGTGACCAGTGCCCGGGCCAACGCCACCCGCTGCTGCTGGCCGCCGGAGAGCTCGCCCGGGCGGTGGCGGACGCGGTCCTTGAGGCCCACCCGCGCCAGCGCCGTCAGCGCACGCTCATGGCGCTCGCCGCGCTCCACCCCGGCGTAGGCGAGGGGGAGCTCCACATTTCGGCAGGCGTTCAACGACGGCAGCAGGTTGAACTGTTGGAACACGAAGCCGATCCTCCGGTTCCGGATCTCGGCCAGCTGGACCTCGGTCATCGAGCTCACGTCCTCGCCGGCGAGGCGGTAGGTACCGGAGGTGGGCACGTCGAGGCATCCGATGATGTGCATCAACGTCGACTTCCCGGACCCCGAAGGTCCCATGATGGCCACGTACTCGGCCTCGGAGATGGTGGTCGACACCCCGCGCAGCGCCTCCACCTCCAGGGTGCCGGTGCGGTAGACCTTGGTGACATCCCGCAGCTCGATGACCGGCGTCTGCACCACCGGGAAGGAACCGGTGTCGTAGGCCCGCATCTGCCGGGTGTCGTCGAGGGACGACGTCCCGGTCATCCGCCGAACCCCCCGCCGCCGGCGCCGCCGCCGAAGCCGCCGGTAGTGCCTCCGCCGGTGGCGCCACCGCCGAAGATGCCCGCTCGGGTGCCGGTCCCCGCCCCGCCGAACCCGCCGAACCCTCCGAACGTCACCACCGGCACCACGATGCGGTCGCCGACGGACACGCCGCTGAGGATCTGGGTGTCGCCACTCGAAGCGGGGCCCACCGACACGGTCTGGGCCTTGGTGGTGCCGCCGGTGACCACGTTCACCGTCGTGGTGTCCCCCGTGTAGTGGACGGCGGTGGTGGGCACCACCACCACGCCCTGGAGGTCCTTCACGGTGATGGCCACGGTGGCGGTGGCCCCGCCGTAGAGGCCGGTGGGCGAGCCCGTCACATCGATCACCACCGGGAACGAGGCCACCCCGGTGGTGGTGGAGGCGAGCGAGCTGACCGAGCCCACCGTCCCGAAGACGTTGGTGGTCGCCCCGGCGGGGGTGATGACCGCCTGGTCGCCCACCCCGATCTCGCCCACCTGGGTGTCGTTGACGGTGGTGTTCACCACGTAGGCGTTGGTGTCGACGATCTCGAACTGGGCGCTCGACGCCGATGACGACGAGGATGACGAGGACGACGAGGAGGTGCCCGAGCCGAAGGACGAGCTGCCGGTGGTGCCCGTTCCCGAGCTCGAGCTGCTGGTCGTCCCGCTGGAGGACGACGAACTGCCGGCCGTCACCTGCTGTCCGACCGTCAGGTTCACCGCCGACACCGTTCCGGCGATGGTGGAGGTGAGCGTGGCATCCGCCAACGAGCTCTGGGCGGAGGAGAGTTGGGCCTGCGACGAGGCGACCAAGGCCTCGTCGGCGGCGATCTGGGCGCTGGAGGCACTGTCGGCCTGGTCGGTGGCGAGCTTGGACTGGTCCGAGGCCAGCGTGGCCTGAGCTTGGGCGGCCGTGGCCGACAACGACGTCGGGTCGATGGTCGCCAGGGTCTGCCCGGCGGTCACGGTCTGTCCGGCGGCCACGTCGACGGCCGTCACCCGACCGGCCACGGCGAAGGAGAGGTTGGCCTGGTCGGCCGGCTCGATGGTCCCACTGGAGGAGACCGACTGGACGATGGTGCCGGTGGTCACTGTCTCCACCTTGGAGGTGACCGCGGCCGCCGACTGGGTGGATCGGGTGCCGAACCAGATGCCCAGGCCTCCGCCGACCACCACCACCACGGCGACGATCGCCAGGCGTCCTTTCGTGAACAGTTTCCTACCGCTCGACCCCACAGGTCCTCCTCGATCTCATGGCGTTCCGGGGTCACGTCCCAGCTGTCGTCGGTGCCGGAGGACCGGGCGATACGACCTGGTCGGGGACACCGACCTGCAGTTCAGGTGACGGACCTTGGAAAGCGCCTGGAAATTCCTTGGAGAATACTGAGAACCTCTGGCCCGACCGTGTCGCATGCACGAATCGGCCACGGGCAGCCACGAAGTGGTTCGGTGCCGGCCGGTCCCGATCCGGTGGGAGCTGTCCGGCGCTGTCAGCGATGCCGGATGGGGAGGCTGGTCAACCGGGGATGTTGCGGATGGGCCGCTTGGTGACCTTGCCCGAGCGGATGCACGACGTGCAGACGTGCAGACGCTTGGGCGAGCCGTCGACTAGGGCGCGGACCCTCTGGATGTTGGGATCCCAGCGACGCTTGGTACGCCGGTGGGAGTGACTGATGTTCATGCCGAACGACGGCTTCTTACCGCAGACCTCGCACACCGCTGCCATGACGCGTCGACTTCCTCTCAAACACCTCGGGGAACGCGCCAAAGGTTAGCATCCTGGCCATGGGGGTCCCCGACACACTCGACGCCGCGGAGCTCTGCCAGGTCATCGTGGCATATCGGAACGCGCTCCGGATCCACCAGGATCTCATCAACCGGCTCAACGTGTACCCGGTGCCCGACGGGGACACGGGCACCAACATGGCCCTGACCCTCGAGTCGGTCGTCGCCGAGCTGGCCGAGCTGGACCACCCGGACATGACCACCACCTGCGGCGCCATCGCTCACGGGTCGCTCATGGGGGCCAGGGGGAACTCGGGGGTGATCCTTTCCCAGCTGCTGCGGGGGATCGCCAACGGTCTCGGCACCGTCGACGAGCCGGGGGCGGGTGAGCTCTCGAGGGCGCTCACCATCGCCGACGAGATGGCCCGGCAGGCGGTCATGCGCCCGGTGGAGGGGACCATCCTCACCGTGGCGCGCCGCGCCGCCGAAGCCGCCGCCGCGGCCGCCGAGGCGGGCAAGTCCCTGCTCGACGTGGCCGACGCCTCCCGCCGCAGTGCGGCCGAGGCGCTCGAGCACACCCCTGAGCTGCTACCGGTACTGGCCCAGGCCGGCGTGGTCGATGCCGGGGGCACCGGCCTCCTCCTCCTGTTCGACGCCCTGCTCAACGTGCTTGACGGCCGGCCGGTGCCGGACCTTCCCGATCTGCCCGACGAGCCGATCTGGCGGGGCGGGGCGGGGTCGCCCCTGGACGAGGCCATCATCGCCTCCCACGAGGAGGGCGGTGACATCGCCAGCCTGCGGTACGAGGTCATGTACCTGCTCGAGGCCCCGGACGAGACCATCCCCTCCTTCAAGGAGGTCTGGGCTGGCCTCGGTGACTCCATCGTGGTCGTCGGCGGTGACGGGCTGTGGAACTGCCACATCCACACCGACGACATCGGCGCGTCGGTGGAGGCGTGCATGGACGCCGGCCGGCCGCGGAATATCCGGGTCACCGACCTTCTCGAGCAGGTGGAGGAGGAGCGTTGGGTCCGCGAGGGCGCCGGGACAGCCGGCACCGGGCCGTCGGAGATGCCGCCAGGGCCGGCACCGACCACGGGTGTGGTGGCGGTGGCCACCGGCGACGGAGTCGGCCGGATCTTCCGCTCGCTCGGTGTGCACCGGATCATCGCTGGGGGTCAGACCATGAACCCGTCGACGGCGGACCTGCTCGAGGCGGTGGAGTCCCTCCGCTCGCGCGAGGTGATCATCCTGCCCAACAACAAGAACATCCGCCCCGTCGCCGAGCAGGTCGACGAGCTGACCGACAAGGTGGTCCGGGTGGTCCCGACCAACACGGTGGCCGAGGGGTTCGGCGCCCTTCTCGCCTACGACCCCGAGTCGCACGCCGACCAGAACGCCCGGGCCATGGAGGCGTCAGCCCAGAACGTGGTGGCCGGCGAGATCACCCGGGCGGTACGCGACAGCGACAGCGACGTCGGTCCGATCCGGGCGGGGGACTGGCTCGGGCTGTCGCGTCGGGGGATCGAGGCGGTGTCCGCCTCGCTGCCTGGCGTGGCCTGCGCGCTGCTCGACCGGCTGGTGACCGACGAACACGACCTGGTCACCCTCATCGAGGGCGAAGGCTCGGGTGCCGCTGACACCCGACGGATCACCGAGTGGCTCGGTGAGCACCGCCCGGACGTGGTGACGGAGGTCCACCACGGCGGTCAGCCGCTCTACCCATACCTGTTCTCGATCGAATGAGCGGCTGTCGATCGCCGCATGACCCCGACCGCCGCACCGAGGATCCCGACGGCCGACGGGCCGGGCCGCAAGCTGCGGCAGCTGGCCGAGCTGCCGGTCTCGGTGCTGAACGGGGTGGGGACGGCGGCTGAGGCGGAGCTGGCGGCGCTGGGGATCGAGACGGTCCTCGACCTGCTTACCCACTACCCCCGGCGCTACATCGACGGCACCCGGCTGGTTCCCCTGGGCGAGCTGGAGGTTGGCGACACCGCCTCGGTGCTGGCCGAGGTGCGCCGGGTACACCGCCCCCCGGCCCGGTACGGACGGGGGCGGGGCCGGAGCCCGGCCCGGGTGGAGCTCGACGTGAGCGACCGGTCCGGTCGGATGACGGTGGTGTTCTTCAACCAGACGTGGCGGGCGAGCCAGCTGCCGGTGGGCACCCTCGCCCTGTTCTACGGAAAGGTCGCCACGTACCGGGACGCCCGGCAGATGGTCAACCCGACCGTCGAGGTGCTCCGTTCGGGGGACGACGGAGACAGTGGGGCCGCCCCGGAATCGGGACGGGTGTTCCCGGTCTATCCCCTGAGCGACAAGGCCGCCCTCACCTCGGCGCGCCTGGGTCGGTTCGCAGGGGAGGCGCTCGACCGGGCCAAGCGGTTCGCCGAGCCCTTGCCCCCCGAGTGGCGGAGACGGTACGGGCTCGTCGACCGGACCACCGCCTACAACCACATCCACCGGCCGGCCGCGTTGGCCGAGTGCGAGCCGGCCCGGCGCCGGCTGGCCTTCGACGAGCTCTTCCGACTGCAGCTGGCCCTGGTGCTCCGCAAGGTACGGCTGGAGGAGGACGCCCAGGGCATCCGGCATGTGGTCTCCCGGGCCGAAGGACCGACCCTGGTCGACCGGTTCCTCGACCGACTGCCGTTCGAGCCCACCACCGGGCAGCGGGCCGCCATCGACACCATCCGGGACGACCTGGCCGGGTCGCTCCCCATGCATCGGCTGCTCCAGGGGGACGTGGGTGCCGGCAAGACGGTGGTGGCAGTGGCCGCCGTGCTGGTGGCGGTGGAGGGAGGTCACCAGGGGGCACTGATGGCCCCCACCGAGGTGCTGGCCGAGCAGCACGCCTCCGGCGTGGCCCGCCTGCTCGACGGGATGACCGTGCCGGACCCCGCCACCCTCACCGGCGAGCGCCCCCTGCGGGTCGCCCTCCTCACCAGCCGGACGCCGGCCGCCGAGCGGGCCGGGCTGCACGCCGGGTTGGCCGACGGGACAGTTGACCTCCTGATCGGCACCCACGCGCTGCTGACCGACGACGTCCGCTTCCGGTCGCTCGGCGTGGCGGTGATCGACGAGCAGCACCGGTTCGGCGTCGAGCAGCGGGCGGCGCTGCGGGCCAAGGGCCGGGGCGACGACGGGGCCGGGCACGACCCCGACCTCCTGGTGATGACGGCCACCCCGATCCCCCGGACGGCCGCCATGGTCGTCTTCGGCGACCTCGACCTGTCCATCGTGGCCGAGCTGCCTCCCGGGCGGGCTCCGGTGAGCACCCACTGGGCCCGGACGCCGCTCGACGCCGAGGCGGCGTGGGCCAGGGTCCGCCACGAGGTGGCGGCCGGCCACCGGGCCTTCGTGGTCTGCCCGCTGGTGGAGGGATCGGAGCGGGTGGAGGCCCGGTCGGTCACCGAGGAGGCCGAACGCCTGGCCACGGCCGAGCTGGCCGGGCTGCGCATCGGGCTGCTCCACGGCCAGATGCGGCCGGCCGAGAAGGAGTCGGTGATGGCCGGCTTTCGCGCCGGGGCTCTCGATGTGCTGGTGGCCACCACCGTCATCGAGGTCGGTGTCGACGTACCCGAGGCCACCGTGATGGTGATCGAGGACGCCGATCGGTTCGGCATCGCCCAGCTCCACCAGCTGCGCGGTCGGGTGGGCCGTGGCACCGACCCGTCGTGGTGCTACCTGCTCTCCGAGAACGACAGCCCGGAGGCCGACACCCGGCTGTCGGCCATGGAGAGGACCACCGACGGCTTCGAGCTGGCCGACGTGGACCTCGGACTGCGGGGCGAGGGCACCATCCTTGGGGCCCGCCAGAAGGGGCGGAGCGACCTCAAGCTGGCCAGCCTGTTGAAAGACCGGGACCTGGTCGTCGGCGCCCGTGAGGCAGCCGAGCAGATCGTGGGCGATGACCCGGCTCTGGCCGGCCATCCGCTCCTCGTCGACGAGCTCCGGATCTTCGTCGACGACGACGAGGCCGCCTTCCTCTTCAAGAGCTGAGCGGGCGGCGGGCGGAGCGGGCCGGGCGGGAGGTGGCCGGTAGAGTTGGGGGCGTGCGAGTGATCGGTGGTGAGTTCAGGGGACGCCGGCTGCAGGTGCCCGACACCCGGTCGATCCGTCCCACCTCGGACCGTGCCCGCGAAGCCATCTTCGACATGCTGTTCAGCCTGGGCGGCGTGGACGGGCTCCAGGTCGCCGACCTGTTCGCCGGGAGCGGGGCGCTGGGCATCGAGGCCCTGTCGCGAGGGGCGGCCTCGGTGACCTTCGTCGACCGTGACCCGGTCAGCCTGGACGCCGTGCGGCGGAACCTGGCCGCCCTCGGTCTGCCGGATGCCGAGCGCCAGGGCCATGCCACCCTCATCCGGGCGGACGTGGACAGCTGGGTCAGGACCACCGTCTCCCGCTACGACCTCGTCCTGTGCGATCCGCCCTACGCCTACGACGGATGGGCCGACCTCGTCGACCGGCTTCCCGCCGACCTGGCCGTCCTCGAGTCGGGTGCGGAGATCGTCGGACCCGATGGGTGGGAAGTCCTCAAATCCAAGCGGTATGGCAGTACCATCGTGACAGTGGTCCGACCGGACCGGGTCGCTCAGAAAGGTGCCTCGTGAGGATTGCGCTGATTCCCGGGTCCTACGATCCGGTCCACAACGGACACCTCGAAGTGATCGAGCAGGCGGCCCGTCTCTTCGACGAGGTGGTGGTGGCCGCCCTGCGCAACCCGCAGAAGAGCGAGGCGCTCTTCGACCTCGACGAGCGTCAGGAGATGCTGGAGGAGTCGGTGGCCCACCTGGCCAACGTGCGGATCGTCTCGGTCTCGACGTTGGTGGTGAACGTGGCCGCCGACGTGGGGGCCAGCGCCATCGTCAAGGGGCTCCGGGCGGTGTCGGACTTCGAGAACGAGCTGCAGATGGCCCAGATGAACAAGCAGCTCTCCGGGGTGGAGACCATCTTCATCCCCACCAGCTCGACCCATTCGTTCATCGCCTCGCGCCTGCTGCGCGAGGTGGCGCGCTTCGGCGGCGACGTCACCGCCTTCGTGCCCAAAGCGGTAGCCGTCCGGCTCCAGGAGAAGTTCGCCGATGAGTGACCTGTTCGAGGACTTGGAGGCCCAACGGTCGGCGGGCGAGGAGCCCGACGCCGAGGCGCTGATGCGTGAGGCCCTCGAGCTGGTGGTCAATGCCAAGACCATGCCGCTGTCGGCCTCGGTCCTGATCTCGCGGGACGAGGTGGCCGAGCTCCTCCAGGGGGCGCTCGACCGGATGCCCGACGAGATCCGCCAGGCCCGGTGGCTGCTCCGCGAGCGCCAGGACTTCATCGCCGAGAAGTCCCGTGAGGCCGACGCCCTGCTCGAGGAGGTCCGGGTCCAGGCCGAGCGGATGGTGCAGCGCACGGAGATCGTCCGGCAGGCCAACCACGTGGCCCAGCGCATCCTCGACGACGCCAACGAGGAGGCTCGGCGCCTCCGTCACGAGGCCGAGGACTATGCCGATCAGAAGCTGGCCAGCTTCGAGATCGTGCTGGACCGCACGATGAAGACGGTGCAGGCCGGTCGGGAGAAGCTCCAGGTGACCCCCCTGCCCCCGGTGGAGATCGGCGAGGGCGGGGACACCTCCCTGGCCACGCCGGCGTCACCGGGCTTCCCGGCTCAGGGCGTGGACGACCCCGAGGGCTTCTTCGACCAGGACCTCGACTGAGCGGACCGATGTCGGTGCAGTCCAGCAGCCCGTTCATCGTGCATGCCGCCGCCCTCCGGCGGGTGGCCGGCACGACCCGTCACGAGCGGCGGCGCGGGGTCATCGAGGGTCTGGGCACGGTCAGCGTGGTGGTGCCCGACGGCGCCCCGATCGACGCCCAGGTGACGCTGTCGTCCTACCCGGGCGGGATCATGGCCACCGGCACCGTCTCGGCCCCGTGGCAGGGCGAGTGCCGGCGGTGCGGCGGTGCAGTCGCCGGTGCGGTGGTGGCCTCGGTGCGGGAGCGGTACGTGCCCGAGGGGACCGTGGCGGCGGCGGTCGACCCGGAGGGGGAGGTCTACCTGCTGACC
Source organism: Acidimicrobiales bacterium (assembly GCA_052143315.1). Taxonomy (GTDB): domain Bacteria; phylum Actinomycetota; class Acidimicrobiia; order Acidimicrobiales; family RAAP-2; genus DASZIT01. The sequence continues at coordinate 22,443 of JBKQTE010000058.1, forward strand.
GACGACCTCCTCGACCTCGAGCCCCTGGCCAGGGACGCAGTCCTGCTCGAGCTGCCCCTGGCCCCCCTGTGCTCCGACGGCTGCCGGGGCCTGTGCCCCCAGTGCGGGGCCAACCTCAACCTCGAGTCCTGCACCTGCGAGGCCCCCGCCGACCCGCGCTGGGCGGCCCTCGATCAGCTGCGTGACATCGAGGGCGGCGGTCTGGCCTAAACTGTCGCCCTTATGGCCGTCCCGAAGAAGAAGACCTCGAAGTCCAAGAGCCGCAGCCGCCGGGCATCCAACTGGGTGCTCAAGACGCCGGCGCGCTCGGTGTGTCCGCAGTGCACCACCGCCAAGCTGCCCCATATCGTCTGCCCGAACTGCGGGTGGTACAAGGGCCGCCAGGCGATCGAAGTCGACTAGTGCCCCGAGGGGCCGAGCGGCCGACGGGCGAGGCGTTCGCCGCCCTCCCGGTGGCGGTCGACGCCATGGGTGGCGATCGGGCCCCAGGTGAGATCGTGGCCGGCGCCCGACAGGTCGCCGAGCGGGCGGGCATCGGCGTGCTGCTGGTGGGGCGCCCGGGGGAGATGGGGGACACCGGCGGGCTGCCGGAGCTGCACGCCTCCGAGGTGATCGGCATGGACGACGATCCCGGTCAGGGGGTGCGTCGGAAGAAGGACTCGTCGCTGGTGCGGGCGGCGGAGGCGGTGCGGGACGGCCATGCCCTGGCCATGGTGTCGGCCGGCAACACCGGTGCCACCATGGCCTCCGCCCTGCTGCGCATGGGCCGGCTCCCCGGCGTGATCCGCCCGGCCATCGCCACACCGATCCCCAACCCCGGGACGGGGAAGCCCCCGACCGTGCTGCTCGACTCCGGTGCCAACGCCGAGTGCAACCCGCAGATGCTGGTGCAGTTCGCCCAGATGGGGGCCGCTTTCGCCCGCAAGCGCTACGGCGTCGAACGGCCCACCGTGGCGCTGCTCTCCATCGGGGAGGAGAAGTCGAAAGGGACGCCCCTCGAGAAGGAGGCCCACGCCCTCCTGGCTGCAGGCGCCGGCGGGGACGGCCTCACGTTCATCGGCAACGTCGAGGGACGTGACTTCTTCACCGCCGCCGCCGACGTCATCGTCACCGACGGGTTCACCGGAAACGTCGCCCTCAAGACGATGGAGGGCTCCATGCGGTTCCTGATCGGAGCACTGACCGACATCCTCGGTCGCCCCGCCCTGGAGGAGGCCGCCAAGGTGCTCGTCCCCGAGATGCTGCCGCTGGCCGAGGCCCTCGACCCCGAGGGGACCGGCGGGGCCATGCTGCTCGGTGTGGACGGTGTGTGTGTCATCAGCCACGGGTCGTCGTCGGCCACGGCCATGGTCAACGCCATCACGGTGGCCCACGACCTGGCGGTGGCAGGTCTGGTGGCGGCGGTGGCGGACGCCGTCACCGGGGTGCCGATCCCCGGCTGAGGCCCCGACGTCAGGCCAGCTCGAACCCCTTGTCGGCGATCAGCTCGGCGGTGACCGCCCACAGGCGCTCGGCGTCCACGTCGGACCGGCCGTGCTTGGAGGGCTTCCCCGGCTTGCTGTGGGCGTAGTAGCCGCCGGTCTTGCCCTGGACCTCGGGCGAGGAGGCCAGGTACACCGAGGTGGCCGCCCCGGCGGTGGCGGTGATCTCGAAGTGCCGGACCAGGCGGATCCCCCAGCCGGAGAACCCGGCGAGATCGCCGTCCATGCCGAAGCCGCTCTTGACCGCGCCCGGGTGGGCGGCGTTGGCAGTCACCTCCGAGGCGTCGAGACGGTTGGCCAGGGCCCGGGTGAAGAGCAGGTCGGCCAGCTTCGACTGGGCGTAGGCACCGAAGGGCGAGTAGCGCTTCTGGCTCTGGAGGTCGCCCCAGGCCATGCCCTTGTAGGCGGCGTGGTGGGCGAACGACGACAGGTTGACGATGCGGGACCCGTCGCCGCCGTGGAGGTGACCGAGCAGCAGGTTGGTGAGGTAGAAGGGGCCGACGTAGTTGACCCCGAAGGTCTGTTCGAGGCCTTGGGCCGTCTCGCTCCGGGACGACCAGATGCCGCCGGCGTTGTTGACCAGGACGTCGATCCGGTCCCACCGTCTCCGGAGGTCGTCGGCGCACTGCCGGACCGAGGCCAGGTCGGCCAAGTCCAGATCGGAGACGTGGACGTCGTCGGAGCCGGTGGTCGCCCGCACCTCGGCCGCCGCCACCTCGGCCATCTTCGGGTTGCGGCAGGCGAGCACGATGGTGGCGCCCATGCCGGCCAGGGCCACCGCCGTCTCCTTGCCGATGCCGGAGTTTGCGCCGGTGATGACGACGACCTTGCCATGCATGTCGATCTTCTTTCGCTGGTCGGTGGCCGGCACGCGGTGGGACCGCGGGGTCGCGATCCGTACCGGCCTTACCTGGGACATTAGGCTTCAGCGCCGACGAGCGGGACGGGTCCGGAGGGATGTGCTGATGAGGGTGCTGGTGGTGGCGTGGGACAGCGGCGGCGGCGTCGAGGTCGTCGAGACCGTGGTCCGGCGGACCGTGGCACGCGGACACCAGGTCCGTGTCCTCGGTACCGAGGGGCTGCGAGCCGGCCTGGAGGCGGCGGGTGCCACCTTCCGGCCGTACCGGTACGCACCCGACAACGACCGCAGCCGGGCCGAGACGGACCTGCTCCGCGACTGGGAGGCCAAGAACCCCCTGGACGCCTTTGCCCGCATCCGCGACCGGGTGCTGTTCGGGCCGGCCCGCCACTTCTGCCGGGACGTGGTGGAGGAGCTCGAGCGCCAGCCGGCCGACGTGGTGGTGGTCGACGTGCTGATCGCCTCCGCACTCTGTGGCGCCGAGGCCGCCGGGGTACCCCGGGTGCTGCTCATGCATGCCCTCTACGGCATCCCCCGCCCGGGTGCACCGCCGATGGGCGCCGGCCTGCTGCCGGCCACCAACGCCGCCGGTCGGCTCCGGGACCGGGCGGTGACCGGGCTCACCCTCAAGCTCTTCGACAGCGGGCTCCCCCCGCTCAATGAGGCCAGGAAGGAGCTGGGCCTGGCCCCGTACGCCTCCCCGTTGGAGCTGTTCGACGACGCCGACCGCATTCTGGTGTGCACCAGCCCCAGCTACGACTTCGGGTCAGACACCACCCCGGCCAACGTGTGCTATGTCGGTCCGCAGTTCGAGGACGCCGACAGCCGGCGTTGGGACGACCCCTGGGCCGGCTCGCCGAAGCGGCCACTGGTGCTGGTCGGGCTGAGCAGCACCTTCATGGGCCAGCAGCCTTTGCTGCAGCACGCCGCCGATGCCCTCGGCCGCCTGCCGGTCCACGGGCTGATCACCACCGGGCCGGCCGTCGACCCGGCCGAGATCTCCGCCCCGGACAACGTGGTGGTGACCCGCTGGGTGCGCCACTCCGACGTGCTGCCCCACTGCGCGGCGGTGGTCACCCACGGCGGGCACGGCACCGTCATGAAGTCGTTGCGGGCCGGCGTGCCGCTGGTGGTGGCGCCGCTGGGCCGCGACCAGCCTGACAACGCCGCCCGGGTGGTCCACGCCGGCGCCGGAGTCCGGTTGGGCAAGGAGCCCGGCGTCGCCCGGCTCGAAAAGGCCATCGCCCGGGCCGTCTGGGACCCGGCCATCCGCGCCGGCGCCGCCCGCATGGCGGCCACCCTGGCGTCCGAGCGCGACGACGACCGGGTGGTCGACGAGCTCGCTCGGGTGGTGGACGAGCAGCCCCGCCGGCTGCCGAGCGCACCCGACTGGCAGGTCCTGGGTCCGGCACCCACCGCCGAGGCACCCCCCATCGAGCTGCCGCCTGACCTCACGCGCCACGTCGTCGAGGTGGACGACGGTGGGCGGATCGAGGTGTTCGAGTCCGGCCATGGGCCGGCCATCGTGCTCCTCCACGGTATGGGGCTCTCGGCCGACATCTGGGCCAGGCAGTTCCCGACCCTCTCCGAGGGACACCGGGTGATCGCCTGGAACCAGCGGGGGTGCGGCGCTTCGACGGCGGGCACCGAAGGCTACGGCCTGGACCGGCTGGTCGACGATCTGATGGCGGTGCTCGAGGCGTTGGACGTCCGCGATGCCGTGCTGGTCGGCCACTCGGTGGCCGGCATGGTGGTCGTCGAGGCGGCCATCACCCGCTCGCACGAGCTGTCCGGGCGGGTGTCGGGGCTGGTGCTGGCCTCGACCACCGGCGGGACGGTGCCGGCCATCGGCTCCTCCGGGGTGAAGGACGCCCTCTTCGGTTCGGTGCTGGCCGTCGAGAACCGCTGGCACCCCTCCACCCGCATGCCAGGCATGGCGCGCCTCGGGGCGTGGTTCTCCTTCGGCCGCGGCAACGGCGAGCCGGACGAGCTGGCCCTGGTCCGCCGGGCCACGGAGTCGGCCGACCCGGCCGCGGGGCCCGAGCAGATGCGCCTGATGATGACGTACGACGCCCGGGGCCGGTACGGCGCCGTGAACCTTCCGTTGCGGGTGGTGGCGGGGACGTGGGACAGCTTCCTGCCGGCCAAGCACGCCGAGCTGCTGGCCGCCAGCATCCCCGGCGCCGAGCTGGTGACGTTTCCGAAGTCCGGGCACATGTTGATGCTCGAGCAGCCCGAGGGGTTCAACACCCTTCTGACGGAGTTCTCCGCCGACCCGGCCGGCGGCGGTGTGGGCCCCGTCGGTATCCCCGACCGGCTGGCCCGGCGCGCCGCCTCTGTCGTCGGAAGCGACTCGTCCACCCATCCCTCGATCGAGCCGATGGGGGTGCGCCGTCCCGGCATGCGACGGTTCAACGGGGAGGACTCCGGATTCCTGTCCCTGGAGCTGCCCACCCAGCCGATGACGTCCCAGTTCGTGGTGGTACTGCGTCCCACCGTGGATCCCGACGGCACGCCACGCCCGGTCACCCTTGAACAGTTGACGGCCCACATGGCCCGACGGCTGGGCGAGCTACCGACCTTCCGTTGGCGGATCCTCCGGGTGCCGCTCGGGCTGAGCCACCACGTGGCGGTCGAGGACCCCGAGTTCGCCATCGAGGAGCATCTCGAACACGTGACGGTCGAAGGGGGCGACGGCGATCGGGGGTTCGCCCGGGTCTGCGACGTGCTGGCGGGGGAGTGCCTCGACCGTTCGCGGCCCCTGTGGAAGCTCACCCTGGTCGACGGGCTGGAAGGCGGGCGCCAGGGGTTGGTCATCCGCTTCCACCACGCCTTGATGGACGGGGGGCCGACCATCCGGACGCTGGCCCGGATCCTCTCCGACGAAGACCATCCGGTGGCCCGTCCGGCCGGGGAGTGGGAGCCGGTGCCGATCCCGGGTCGGGGCCTGCTGCTGCGTGACGCGGTGGCCGACGAGGGCCGGACCGTCGGCCGGCTGCCGTCGCTGGTGGCCCGGACCTGGCGCGGCTACCGCACCCAGCAGGTGTTCGAGGCCGGTCTGGCGGCGCCCCTCGCCACCTCGCCGCAGGACACCCCGCCATGCAGCCTGAACGATGCCTTCTCCAGCCGCCGGGCCCACGCCAACCTGGTGCTGCCGCTAGAGGACATCCAGCTGGTGAAGCGGGCGGGGGAGGTGACCATCAACCAGGTCGTGCTGGCCGTGGTGGCCGGCGGCCTGCGTCGACACCTCATGGCTAGGGGGGACCTCCCGGAGAGACCCCTCCTCTCGGGGGTGCCGATGGCCTTCGACCCGCCGGGCTCCGTTCGCGAGTACGGCAACCACTTCATCAATTTCAACACCAGCCTTGCCACCGATGTCGAGGACCCCTGGGACCGCCTCCAGGCGATCGCTGTGGCCAGCAACCAGGCCCGTCGTTCGATGGAGGCGTTCGGCGGCGAGAAGCTCTGCGAGTGGCTCGACCAGATCCCCCCCTTCGCCAGCGAGCGCCTGGTGCGCCGGCACGTGGCCACCCGCGACCGCGACCGGTCGGTGGCGGACATCAACGTCAACGTGTCGCTGGTCCGCGCCACCGGTACCCCGTGGTCGCTGGGGTCGGCGGCGGTCGAGGGTGTCTTTTTGCAGGGGCCGCCCAATTCGGGATGCGGCCTCAGCATCACCGCCCTCAGCTACGGCGACCGGGTGATGGTCGGCTTGCACGCCTGCGCGGACGCGGTGCCCGATCCGTCCACGGTGGCCCGGGGCATGGAGGAGGAGTTGGCCGTCCTGGTAGACCTGGCCCGGGAACCTTCGGGGTCGACGACCGCCACCTCGGGCAGCCGCACTGCGTAGGAGGTCCGGACGGTCGCAGTCGCCCGGCCCTACCTCGCCTCGTCCGGTGGCGGCCGCTGATTGCGCAGCCGGTTGTGGAACCCGCAGAGGATGCGCCCGTTGTCCTGGATGGTCGGACCGCCCTTGGAGTACTCGTGGACGTGGTCTGCCTGGCAGGCCTCGGCTCGTCGCTCGCAGTAGGGATGCGCACATTCCCGGTCGCGGAGCTCCAGGGCCCGCCTGGTGGCCCCGGTGAAGAACCGGGCGGTGGCCCCTACCTCGACCCGCCCGTCGGGCCCGAACACCGCCCGCTCGATGTCGGCCCTCTCCAGCCAGCGGAGGAGGCTCCCCGGGGAGAGGACGGTGCCGTCGGCCAGCTCGCAGATCCGGCCCGAGAGGGTCTCGTAGTCCACCAGCACGCTGAACAGGGGGCCGGGCCGCCGGGCGCCTTTCGGGCAGGCCTTGGACCGGGTGGCCATCTCCACCAAGGCGTCGGCCCGCCGCTGGCCCGGAGTCCGGGAGAGCTCTGACGGGGCGGGCTCCCTCCCCAGGCGCTCGGTGGCCTCGGCCCGGTCGGCCTCGAAGAGCTCCTGTTCGATCCGTCCGAGCTCCCCCGCCACGATGGCCCCCGAGATGGGGTCGAGGGTGAGCCGTCCCACCCACAAGCCACCGAAGCCGGCCACCAGGTAGGCGTCCCGCCGGTCACGACGGCGCTCCTCGGAGGACTCCGTCCCGTCGGGGTCGGCCAACTGTCCCCAGTAGCGGAGCGCTTGGTTGAAGTGGCTGAACCGGAGCTCGGTGGCCTGTCCCACCAGGAACGCCTCGTCCCGGGAGAGGGCCTCGGCTGTCCGGTCGGTGCGCACCGAGGCGACGGCGTCGACGTGGGCGGCGGTGATCTCCCCCTCCGACCACGCCCGTTCACAAGCCGGAAGGTCAGAGAGGTGACGAGCCCTTCGGACCAGGCGGCGGGCGTGACGCTGCGGGAGCCGGCACCGGGTGGCGATCCAGGCCGAGGCGGAGTACGCCCCGTCGGGGACCCAGCCCCCCGAGGTGTCGAAGGCGGCGACCGCCCGGGTGGCGAAGGCCTCCAGGCGAGCCAGCTGGCGCTGGAGCTCCACCACCGACTCGGCGCCCGCGCAGCCAGACGGATCCGTTCCGACCAGCCGGTCGATCGCCTCCGTCAGGACGTCGAGCTCCATGCACCAAGTACATCAGGAGGGTATGACACCGCACCCGAGCCACGCCCGACCGGCTGGCCCACCCGGGAGCCGGTGCAGGCACCCCACCACCCCTGCCTATCGCCGGAGAGGGCCGCCGGAGGCCGGGCCAGGAAGGCCCGGGAAGCTACCGGTCGAGCAGGTCCTTGGCGATGTGGGTGACCTGGATCTCGTCGGTGCCGGCGTAGATCTGGAAGACCTTGGCGTCGCGTGCGAGCTGCTCGACCCGGAACTCGGTCATGTAGCCGTTGCCGCCCATGAGCTGGACCGCCTCCATTGCCACCTCGGAGGCGGCCTGGGCCGAATAGAGCTTCATGGCCGAGGCCTCGGCCAACGTGAGGCTCCGGCCGGCCGCCGACGTCTCGATGTGGCGGAAGACCAGGTTCTCGACGTTGAGCCGGGCGACCTCCATCTTGGCCAGCTTGAGCTGGATCAACTGGCGGTCGCCGAT
>JBKQTE010000059.1:0-35805 GCA_052143315.1 Acidimicrobiales bacterium
CGATCAGCTCCTGGGCGACGTCGACCAGGCGGCGGGTCAGGTAGCCCGAGTCGGCCGTCCGGAGGGCGGTGTCGGCCAGGCCCTTCCGGGCTCCGTGGGTGGAGATGAAGTACTCCAGCACCGACAGCCCCTCACGGAAAGAGGACTTGATCGGGCGGGGGATCATCTCACCGCGGGGGTTGGAGACCAGGCCCTTCATACCGGCGATCTGGCGGATCTGCTGGGAGTTACCGCGGGCACCGGAGTCGACCATCATGTTCAACGGGTTGAAGGCCAGGGTGGAGAGTGACTTCTCCATGGCCCGTCCCACCTCCGAGTTGGCCGACGTCCAGATCTCGATCTCCTTCTGGCGACGCTCGTCGTCGGTGATGATTCCCCGCTTGAACTGCGCCTCCGCCTTCTCCGCTTCCTTTTCGTAGCGGTCGAGGATGCTCTGCTTGTCCGGAGGCGTCCGTACGTCGTTGATGGAGATGGTCAGGCCCGATTGGGCGGCGTAGCGGAAGCCGAGCGCCTTGATCCGGTCGAGGCTGTTGGCCACCACGTGCTTCGGGAACCCCGAGGCGATCTCCTCCACGATCAGGGCGATGGCGGTGTTCCGCTTCCCGACCAGGTCGTTGATGAACCGGTAGCCGTCGGGCAGGCCGGTGTTGAAGAAGATCCGGCCGGCGGTGGTCACGATCTCGACCGGGACGTTCTCGTCCACGCCGACCAGGTTGCCGTCGGCATCCAGCTCGGCCCCGTTGGTCAGGGCGATCGACCTGGCCAGGTGGGAGCCGGCCACTGGGCGGACGGTGATCTTGGCGTGCAGGTCGATGTCGCCGGAGTCGAAGGCGCGCTCCACCTCGTAGTCGTGGCGGTAGACGTTGCCCTCGCCCTTGGCTCCGTCGACCTCCAGGGTCAAGTAGTAGATCCCGAAGACCATGTCCTGGGTGGGAACCGTGATCGGGCGGCCGGTGGCCGGCGACAGGATGTTGTTGGCCGACAGCATCAGCACCCGGGCCTCGGCCTGGGCCTCGGCGGACAGGGGGAGGTGCACGGCCATCTGGTCGCCGTCGAAGTCGGCGTTGAAGGCGGTGCAGACCAGCGGGTGGACCTGAATGGCCTTGCCCTCCACCAGCACCGGCTCGAAGGCCTGGATACCCAGGCGGTGGAGGGTCGGGGCACGGTTCAGCAGCACCGGGTGCTCCTTGATGACCCCCTCCAGCACGTCCCAGACGTGGGGCCGGCGACGCTCCACCATCCGCTTGGCCGACTTGATGTTCTGGGCGTACTCGGCGTCCACCAGCCGCTTCATGACGAACGGCTTGAACAGCTCGAGCGCCATCAGCTTGGGCAGGCCGCACTGGTGCAGCTCCAGGGTCGGGCCGATCACGATGACCGAGCGGCCCGAGTAGTCGACCCGCTTGCCCAGGAGGTTCTGGCGGAACCGCCCCTGCTTCCCCTTCAACATGTCGGACAGGCTCTTCAGCGGGCGGTTCCCCGGCCCGGTGACCGGACGGCCGCGGCGGCCATTGTCGAACAGGGCGTCCACGGCCTCCTGCAGCATCCGCTTCTCGTTGTTGATGATGATCTCGGGGGCGCCCAGGTCGAGCAGTCGCTTCAGCCGGTTGTTCCGGTTGATGACCCGGCGGTAGAGGTCGTTGAGGTCGGAGGTGGCGAAGCGTCCACCGTCGAGCTGCACCATCGGGCGCAGGTCGGGCGGGATGACCGGGACAGACTCGAGGATCATGGCCCGGGGGTCGTTGGCCCGCTTGCCGTTCTCGTCACGCCGGTTGAAGGCGGTGACGATCTTGAGCCGCTTGATGACCTTCTGGCGACGCTGAGCCGACAGTGGCTTGCGGCCGTCGGCGGCGTCGATCATCGCCCGGAGCTTGACCTCTTCCACATCGAGGTCGATGCGGTCGATGAGGCGCTGGATGGACTCCGCTCCCATGCCGCCCTCGAAGTAGTCCTCGTAGCGGACCCGCAGCTCGCGCCAGAGCATCTCGTCCTCGAGGATCTTCCGGGAGTGGAGGTTCTTGAACTCGTCGAACGACCGCTGGGCCAGCTCGATCTCGCTCTGGTAGCGCTCGCGGACGCCGCCGATCTCCTTCTCCACGTTGCGCTGGCGCGCCTTGATCTCCGTGTCCTTGGCCCCGCCCTTCTCGAGCTCGGCCAGCTCCTCCTCGAGCACCTTGAACCGGCGGTCGATGTCAAGGTCGCGCTTCTTCTCGAGGTCGGCGATCTCGTCACGGAGCTCGGCTTCCAGGGTCGGAAGGTCCTCGTGGCGCTTGGCCTCGTCGACCCAGGTGACCAGGTTGGCGGCGAAGTAGATGACCTTCTCGAGCTGCTTGGCCTTGAGCTCCTCGCGGGGCTCGGTGCCCATCAGCAGGTACGCCAGCCAGCTACGGGTGCCGCGGAGGTACCAGATGTGGACGACGGGGGCGGCCAGCTCGATGTGGCCCATCCGCTCACGGCGGACCTTCGACCGGGTGACCTCCACGCCGCAGCGCTCACAGATGATCCCCCGGAAGCGGACGCGCTTGTACTTGCCGCAGTAGCACTCCCAGTCCTTGGTGGGACCGAAGATCTTCTCGCAGAAGAGACCGTCCTTCTCCGGACGCAGGGTCCGGTAGTTGATGGTCTCGGGCTTCTTCACCTCACCGTTTGACCATCCCCGGATCGAGTCGGCCGTGGCCAGACCGATCCGGAGCTGATCGAAGTCGTTCACATCGAGCATTTAGAAGCCCCTTTCCGCTGCGCGCCGCTCATCTTCCTCGTCCGAACCCCGCTCGGGCCGACTGATGTCGATGCCCAACTCCTCGGCGGTGCGGAACACGTCCTCGTCCAGTTCGCGCATCTCGATCTCCTCCCCGCCGGGTGCGAGCACCTCGACGTCCAGGCAGAGCGACTGCATCTCCTTGATCAGGACCTTGAAGCTCTCGGGGATCCCCGGCTCGGGGATGTTCTCCCCCTTGACGATGGCTTCGTAGACCTTCACCCGCCCGAGCACGTCGTCGGACTTGATGGTCAGCAGCTCCTGGAGGGCGTAGGCGGCGCCGAACGCCTCGAGCGCCCACACCTCCATCTCCCCGAACCGCTGCCCACCGAACTGGGCCTTCCCACCCAGCGGCTGCTGGGTGATCATGGAGTAGGGACCGGTGGAACGGGCGTGGATCTTGTCGTCCACCAGGTGGTGCAGCTTCAGGATGTACACGTAGCCGACCGAGACCGGGTTGTCGTAGGGCTCACCCGTTCGGCCGTTCCACAGCTGGGACTTCCCATCGTCGTTGACCTGCACGGCGCCGTCGACCCCATCGGAGTTGAGGGTGCGGAAGATCTTCTGGATGGTCGGGTGGCGGCCGGCGTCGGCCTCCTCGTCCCAGTGGGCACCATCGAACACCGGCGTGGAGACCCAGACGGCCGGATCGGTCCGGGGACGGGTCTTCGTCTCGGTGCCCCGCAACGGGGTGCGGGCCACCTCGCCGGCGTTCTCCCAACCCCACCGGGCGGCGTAGCCGAGGTGCGACTCGAGCACCTGGCCCACGTTCATCCGGCTCGGCACGCCGAGCGGGTTGAGGATGATGTCGACCGGAGTGCCGTCGGCCTGGAAGGGCATGTCCTCGATGGGGAGGATCTTCGAGATGACGCCCTTGTTGCCGTGGCGTCCGGCCAGCTTGTCGCCCTCGGAGATCTTCCGCTTCTGCGCCACGTACACCCGCACCAGCTGGTTCACCCCGGGGGGGAGCTCGTGGGAGTCCTCGCGGGAGAAGACCCGGACATCGATGACCTTGCCCTCCTCCCCGTGAGGAACCTTGAGGGAGGTGTCGCGCACCTCGCGGGCCTTCTCACCGAAGATCGCCCGGAGCAGGCGCTCCTCCGGAGTCTGCTCGGTCTCACCCTTGGGGGTGACCTTCCCGACCAGCACGTCGCCCGGGCCCACCTCGGCCCCGATGCGGATGATCCCCCGCTCGTCGAGGTCGGCCAGGATCTCCTCGGAAAGGTTGGGGATGTCCCGGGTGATCTCCTCGGCGCCGAGCTTGGTGTCTCGGGCGTCCACCTCGTGCTCCTCGATGTGGATCGACGTGAGCACGTCGTCCTTCACCAGTCGCTCGGAGAGGATGATGGCGTCCTCGTAGTTGTAGCCCTCCCAGGGCATGAATGCGACCAGGAGGTTCTTCCCCAGGGCCAGCTCGCCGTTGTGGGTGGACGGCCCGTCGGCCAGCACGTCGCCGGCGTGGACCTTCTGTCCCTCCTCCACGATCACCTTCTGGTTGATGGAGGTGTTCTGGTTGGAGCGTCGGAACTTGGCCAGGCGGTAGACCTTCCGGCCCAGGACGGCGCCGTTGCGGTCGGTGGCACCCGCCTTGTACTCGACGGTGATCTGGTCACCGGAGACGTCGACCACGATGCCCTCGGCCTCGGCCTGGACCACGTCGCCGGCGTCGCGGGCGGCGCGGGCCTCCACGCCGGTGCCGATGTAGGGGGCCTCGGGGACCACCAGCGGCACGGCCTGCTTCTGCATGTTGGCGCCCATCAGGGCACGGTTGGCGTCGTCGTGCTCGACGAAGGGGATCAGGGCGGTCGAGACCGACACGATCTGCTTCGGCGAGACGTCCATCAGGTCGACCTCGGTCGGGGGCACGAAGTCGATCTCCGACGTGGTGCCGTAGGAGGTGGAGACGGCGCCGACCCGGACACCGGTCCCCTGCGGGCCGCGGCGGACCAGGATGCGGTCCTCGGTGAACCGGCCGTTCTCGTCGAGCACCGCCGAGGCCTGGGCGATGACATGCTCCTCCTCCTCGTCGGCCGCCAGGTAGTTGATCTCGTCGGTCACCCGACCGTCGACCACCTTGCGGTACGGGGTCTCGATGAAGCCGTACTCGTTGACCCGGGCATAGGTAGCCAGCGAGCCGATCAGGCCGATGTTCGGGCCTTCGGGGGTCTCGATCGGGCACATCCGGCCGTAGTGCGAGGTGTGCACGTCACGGACCTCGAAGCCGGCCCGCTCACGGGAGAGGCCGCCGGGGCCGAGGGCCGACAGGCGCCGCTTGTGGGCCAGACCCGACAGCGGGTTGTTCTGGTCCATGAACTGGCTCAGCTGGCTGGTGCCGAAGAACTCCTTGACGGCGGCGACCACCGGGCGGATGTTGATCAGCGTCTGCGGCGTGATGGCCTCGACGTCCTGGGTGGTCATCCGCTCACGCACGACCCGCTCCATCCGCGACAGGCCCACGCGGACCTGGTTCTGGATGAGCTCGCCCACCGACCGGATGCGTCGGTTGGCGAAGTGGTCCTGGTCGTCGATGCGGTAGTTCGACTCGCCATCGGCCATGTGCTTGGCCAGGTGGAGCATGTAGGTGGAGGACGCCAGGATCTCCGCCGGGCTGAGCACGCCCTGGGTGGGGGACGGCTTCTCCAGGGTGATCCCGAAGATCTCCTCGATGCGGTCGAGCTCCGGCCCGAGCTTCCTGTTCAGCTTGTACCGACCGACCCGGGTCAGGTCATACCGCTTGGGGTTGAAAAAGGCGTTCTCGAAGTACTGGCGGGCGGCCTCGACCGACAGCGGCTCACCGGGGCGGGCACGCTTGTAGATCTCGAGCAGGGCCTCCTCACGGGTGGGCGCCAGGTTCTGCTCCTTCTCCCACTGGCCCTCGAGGAAGTCGAAGTAACGGACGAAGCGCTCGAGGAAGGCCTGGTCCTCGTAGCCGAGGGCCCGGAGCAGCACGAACAGCGACAGGCGGCGCTTGCGGGCCACCCGGCATCCGGCGGTGACGTCCTTGCCCGGCTTGGCCTCGACATCGAACTCGATCCACTCGCCGCGGTACGGGTGGATGGTGCCGGTGAAGACCGTTTTGGCGTCGCGCCCCGGCTGGAAGATGACCCCGGGGGAGCGGACCAGCTGGCTGACGACCACCCGCTCGGTACCGTTGACGATGAAGGTGCCCTTGTCGGTCATCACGGGGAAGTCGCCCATGAAGACGGTCTGCTCCTTGATCTCACCGGTGCTGGCGTTCATGAACCGGGCCCGGACGAAGACCGGGGCCGCGTAGGTCATGTCCTTCTCCTTGCACTCCTCCACCGAGAACTTCGGCGGTGGGCGCAGGTCGGGATCGGTGGGATCGAACTCGAGCTCCAGGCTCAGCTGACCGGTGAAGTCCTCGATCGGGCTGATGTCGTTGAAGGTCTCGGCAAGTCCCTTGTCCAGGAACCACTGGAAGGAGTCGCGCTGGATCGCCACGAGATCCGGCAGAGGCAGCGCCTCATCGATGTTGGCAAACGAAAAGCGTTCCGGGCTGTTGGACCGTGCAGGCAAGTGCCTACTCCTCCCAGTTGCGGGGTGGATGGGGAGACGACGTGGTGATTCGGTACTGCGGACTTCGATACGCCTCGGGGGTCGACGACTACCACCCGAGTGGTTGGAGGGGCGCCGAGGCGCGAGCCATTTAGCCTAGAAAGCTGGGAAAGGCGTCAGGAGCAGGCACGGCAACAAGTAAGCATACCTTGGCGCGCACAACTCCACAACCCCGGGAATTCAGATGCCCGGAGCGAGCATGCACAGGGTAGGAGGCCGACTGCCCGGAGTCAAGGACTCCGGAGGTCGTTCGGTCCGGATCCGGCCCGCTGGGCGGGGGAGGGTCCGATGCCCCCGGTGCACGCCGGGACGCCGTTCCGGCTCCCGGTCACCGTGGTACCGGTGACCGGGAGCCGGACTGCGCTACTTGAGCTCGACGGTGGCGCCGGCCGCCTCGAGCTGCGCCTTCGCCTTCTCGGCGTCTTCCTTCTTCGCCTTCTCCAGGACGGGCTTGGGGGCGCCGTCCACCAGGTCCTTGGCCTCCTTCAGGCCCAGGCTGGTCAGCGCACGCACCTCCTTGATGACCTGGATCTTCTTGTCGCCGGCGGCGGTGAGGATGACGTCGAACTCGTTCTGCTCCTCCTCGGCTCCGGCGTCACCGCCGCCTCCGCCCGCCGGTACCGCGGCGGCCACGGCCACCGGGGCGGCCGCCGTCACGCCGAAGCGCTCCTCGAACTCCTTGAGCAGCTCGCTCAGCTCGAGAACGGACAGCTCGGAGATGCCGTCCAGAATCTGGTCCTTGGTCAGGGTGCCTGCCATTGTCGTTGCTCCTTGCTTCCTTACTGGTTCTGTACTGGATCGTTGTTCGGTCGTGGGTGAACTGGTGGTGGGGCGGCCCGGCTACTCCGCCGGGGCCTCGTTGGTGGCCGGGGCCTCGTCGGTGGCCGGGGCCTCGTTGGTGGCCAGGGCCTCGACAACCGCCTCGGCGGGTGCTTCGGCGGCGGGCCCGGCGGGCGCCTCGGCGGGCTCGGCGGGTGCCTCGGCGGGCGCACCCGCCTGCCGCTGCTCGAGCAGGGCGGACAGCCCGTAGGCGAGGTTGCGGGGCAGTGCCTGGATCAGGCCGACCAGCTGCTGCATCGGGGCGGACAGTGCCCCGGCGAACTGGGCCAGCAGCACGTCGCGAGACGGGAGGTCGGCCAGCTGGCCCATGTCCGAGGCGGTCAACAGCCCCTCGCCGACGATCCCGCCCTTGACAACCAGCTTCGGGTTGGCCCGTGCGAAGTCGCGGAGGGTCTTGGCCACCGCGCTGACATCACCGGCCACGAAGGCGATGGCCGTCGGGCCGGTCAGGAGGTCGTGGATCGAGGCCTGGGGGCTGTCGGCCACCGCCAGGCGGACCAGGGTGTTCTTGTACACCTTGTAGTCGCCGCCGGCGGCGGCCAGCTGGCGCCGGAGGTCCGCCAGCTCCGAGACGGTCAGGCCGCGGTACTCGGTGAGCACCGCGGCATCGGAGGTGGCGAGGCGCCCGCGTACCTCGTCGACGACGGCGACCTTGTCAGCCCTTGGATTGTCCATGGTCCCTCCACCGAGCGTTCCGCTCTGGCACGGGCCGTAGACACCTTCACAGGGTGACGCACGAGCTCTCGCTCTTGTGCGGAACGCCTCATCAGGCGGACCCGGGAAGGGTCCCTTCGGCACCGTGTTGGTGGCACACCGGAGGTCTACGGCAGTTCGATCTTCAGTTGTAAGGCGCTCACGTTAGCGCGTGGGCGCCCGGTACGACAATGCGGTCCCGTCGTTCGACGGGGCCGGCCCGGTCTCCCCGGTCAGGCCGTGGCGGCCAGCTCCTCGTCGGTCTTGCGGGCCAACACCGGGTCGATGTGGATACCCGGGCCCATGGTCGACGACACCGTCACCCCACGGATGTACCGTCCCTTCGACGACGCCGGCTTGGCCCGCTGGATCTCGTCCATGACGGCGTGGAGGTTCTCCAGCAGCTTGGCCCGGTCGAACGACGCCTTGCCGATGCGGATGTGGATGTTCCCCACCTTGTCCGTGCGGTACTCGACCCGTCCGCCCTTGAACTCGGTGACGGCCTTCTCCACCTGATCGGTGACGGTTCCCGTCTTCGGGTTCGGCATCAGGCCGCGGGGGCCGAGCACGCGGCCCAGGGTCCCCACCTGGCCCATCAGGTCGGGGGTGGCGATGGCGATGTCGAAGTCGAGGAAGCCTTCGTTGGCCACGCGGGCAACCAGGTCATCGGCCCCGACCACGTCGGCGCCGGCGGCGCGGGCCTCGGCCGCCTTCTCACCGGAGGCGAACACCGCCACCCGGGCGGTGCGACCGGTGCCGGCCGGCAGCGACAGGGTGCCGCGGACGATCTGGTCCGCCTTGCGGGGGTCGACCCCCAGGCGGATGGCCAGCTCGATGGTCTCGTCGAACGAGGCCTTCGACGTGGCCTTGACCAGGTCCACGGCGTCGCCGGCGGAGTAGAGCTCCTGACGATCGAACTGGGCGAGGCTCGACTTGTACTTCTTCCCTCTGGACATGCTGGTGATTCTCCGTTTCCTCGAACCTGTTCGGTCGCTCGGCCTCAGCCGGCGACGGCGATCCCCATCGACCGGGCAGTGCCGACGACCTGGCGTTTGGCCGCCTCGACATCGGTCGTGTTGAGGTCGGGGAGCTTGACGGCGGCAATCTCGGCCACCTGGGCATCGGTGACGGTGCCCACCTGCTCGCGACCGGTGGTGGCCGCACCCTTCTCGAGCCCGGCGGCCGCCCGCAGCAGCGCCGGGGTCGGGGGGGTCTTCAGGACGAACGAGAACGACCGGTCCTCGTAGATGGTGATCTCCACCGGCACAATGGAGCCGCGCTGGCTCTCGGTGGCGGCGTTGTACTGCTTGCAGAACTCCATGGTCTGGACGCCATGGGGTCCAAGAGCGGTGCCCACCGGGGGCGCCGGGGTGGCCCCGCCGGCCGGGAGTTGGATCTTGACGTTCGCGAGGACGCGCTTCTTCGGTGCCATCGGGTGTGCTCCTTACCTGTCTCCGCCGGCCTACAGCTTCGCGACCTGGCTGAATTCGAGTTCGACCGGGGTCTCCCGGCCGAAGATGTTCACGAGGACCTTCAGCTTGAGCTGATCCTCGTTGATCTCTGCGATCTGTCCGGAGAAGTCGGCGAACGGGCCTTCCTTGACCCGGACCGTCTCTCCCACCTCGTGCTCGAGGCGGGGCCGGCTGCGCTTGGCCGGCGTTTCGCCGCCTTCCACCTTGACCTGCAGGATCGACTCGACCTCGCGCCGGGACAGGGGCGTCGGCTTGGTGCCGGGACCCACGAAGCCGGTGACCCCGGGGGTGTTGCGGATGACCGACCAGCTGTCGTCATCGAGCTCGCACCGGCACAGGAGGTAGCCGGGGAACACCTTCTTCTGGACGACGACCTTCTTGCCATTCTTGAACTCGACGACATCCTCCATCGGGATGACGACCTCGTAGATGCGGTCCTCCATGTTCATGGAGGCGGCCCGACTGTGGAGGTTGGACTTCACCTTGTTTTCGTAGCCGGCGTAGGTGTGGACCACGAACCACCGGCCGGGCTGGTCGAAGGGGCTGACGACGAACGGCTCCTCCCCGTCGAACTCCCCGTCCCCGTCGAGCTCCCCGTCCTCGTCGGTGGTCGTCTGGGTGACGTCCTCCTCGTCGGTGGCGTCCCCGGCGACCACCGGCTCGACGGCCACGTCGCCGTCGACGGGCGCGACCGGGCCGTCGTCCGTTCCGACTCCGTCGTCGCCCAGGGGGCCAGTTGCTTCGTCTTGGGTCACAGTCACACCGATCACGCGTTGAACAGCCAGAAGACGCCCTTGGAGAAGGCGTAGTTGAGAATGAAGATCAGAGCGATCAGAGCCACCAGGGTCGCAAACGTCACCGTCGTGTAGTTGACGACCTCGGAACGGTTGGGCCACGCTACCTGGCGCAGCTCAGAGCGTACCTCGCGGAAGAACTGTCCCGGACGGAAGGGGTCGCGCTTGGGCGGCCGGCGTGCCGGCGTGCTCTTGCGGGGGGGCGCGGACTCACCCTCGGGGTCCTGTCCCTGACGTTGCATCTGGCGCTTCTGTTCTCGGTTCACGTGCCGTTTCCTTCGAGCGGTGCCGCGGGTGGTGAGCAGGGCAGGAGGGACTCGAACCCCCAACCGCCGGTTTTGGAGACCGGTGCTCTACCAGTTGAGCTACTGCCCTCTGTCGATTGCCGTGCCGCGAACGGCCAGCCGATCGCAGGGGCGGTTCGAAAGGCTACCACCGGACACGGGCGGAGTCCCAAGCGGCCGGCCGGCCCGGGCCTGGACGGTGGGAGCGGAACTGGTGGAGCCGGCGGACCGGCGAGTGGAACCGGCCCGGCCAGCCCCGGCCCGGCAGGCAGGTCGGGGCGTAGTGAACGGTACGCCGGTCGACCCCCGAGAGCCGTCGGCCTCACGGCAGCTACTGGGCGACCAACTCATCCCGCACGGGCGTCGTCCTCGAAGGCACCGGCCACCCGAAGCGGGGTCACCTCGGCGGCGCCGTTGCCGGCCACCGGCGCCGAGGTCGCTCCCGGGGATCGCTCCCCGACGGCCCCGGGGGGGGCGGCTACCATGGGCAGCCCGGCGGAGATCACCGTGCGGAGCTGGCGGCGGGCCCGGTGGAGCCGCACCCGGCTCGAGGCCCCGGAGATCCCCAGCTCGTCGGCGATCTCGTCGTGGCTCAGGTCGTAGACGTCGTGGAGCACCACCACCGAACGAAGGGTCAGCGGCAGCGTGGCCATGGCCCGCACCAGCCGGTCGCGCTCGACGGTGCCCGAGGCGATGGCGTCGTGGAGCGGGTCGGTGGGAAGCTCGTCCACCCGGGGGTCGGTGTCCATCGACACCACCACGGCGCCACGGTGACGGCGGTGCATGGTGGCCGAGCAGTTGGCGGCGATCCGGTAGAGCCAGGTGGGAAAGGAGGACTCCCCCCGGAACCGGCGGATGGAGCGGAAGGCCCGGAGGTACGTCTCCTGCACGATGTCCCGGGCGTCGTGCTCGTTGCCGGTCAGCCGGAAGGCCAGGGCGTAGATGTCCGCCGAGGTGGCCTTCACCAGCTCCTCGAACGCCCCGCGGTCGCCCGTCCGGGCACGGTCCATCAGCGGGTCGTGGGCCGGCTCCGCTGGCCCGAGGGGCCCGGCCGAACCGTCCACCACCGGGAAGCTGTCGATCGGACCGACCGTCAGCGGGTCTCCTTGTGCAGTGTGTGCGCACGGTCCCAGCGGCAGAACTTCTTCATCTCGATCCGCTCGCGGTCGTTCAGCTTGTTCTTCGTGGTGATGTAGTTGCGTCGCTTGCATGTCTCACAGGCCAGGGTGACCTGGATCCGTTTGTCGTTCTTTGCCACGGTGGCTCCTCTGGTTTCCCTAGTGTCCGCACCGGTCCGTAGGCCGGTCGGGCGTGCTCCCGATGTCCCGAATTGGTAGCGGCGGCCGGACTCGAACCGGCGACCCCACGATTATGAGCCGTGTGCTCTAACCAGCTGAGCTACGCCGCCACGGGCGAGCCCTCTGTCGGAATCGAACCGACGACAACCGCCTTACCATGGCGGTGCTCTACCTACTGAGCTAAGAGGGCAGTGCGGCTCCAGCGAAGTCGCAGCAGGCCATCATAGCCAACGAGGCGGGTGACGCCCGCACCCGCCACCAACCGCTCGCTACCATCACTCCTCATGCAGCTCCGACTGGCCGTCGAGGCGGATGCCGAGGCGATCCGCACCATCTACAACGACGAGGTCCTGCGGTCGACGGCCACCTTCGACGTGGTGCCCCGCACCCCCGGGGAGCAGGCCCGGTGGATGACCGTCCACCAGGGCGCCCACCCGGCCATCGTCGCCGTCGACGACGACCGGACCGTCCTCGGCTTCGCCTCACTCTCCTACTACCGGGACCGTCACGCCTATGCCACCACCGCAGAGTGCTCCGTCTACGTGGGCGCCGCCCATCGGGGCGCCGGGATCGGAAGGGCCCTGTTGGAGGAGCTGGTCGAACGGGCCACCCTGCACGGGTTCCACACCCTCATCGCCAGGATCGGAGGCGACAACGACGCCTCGGTCGCCCTCCACAAAGCGTGCGGGTTCGAGCCGGTCGGGGTGGAACGGGAGATCGGCCGGAAGTTCAACCGGTGGCTGGACGTCCAGGTGCTGGAGCGGATGCTCTGACCGCATGACCGGCACAATGGTGCGGGACCGGACCGACCGCCACGGGTCGGTTGCTCAGGCACCGGTCGCCGCCGCCGCCAACCGGGGCGCCGACGGGACGGTGAGTGTCTCGGGACGCTCCCAGGTGGCCAGGGGCACGGTCAGGATGAACAGCACCCAGAGCAGGGTCAGCACGATGGACAGCGGATCGCCGTGGATCAGGCTGTTCAGCAGCTGGGCACCCCCGGGCAGCTCGATGAAGGCGGTGAACATCGACAGCCCGATGATCACCGACCGGAGCCGGCCGAGGGCCACCGGGGCAAGCAGGATGATGCCCCACGCCAGGTACCAGGGCTGGACGACCGGGCCGAGGAGGACGAACACCAGCAACGTCAGCCCCAGGGCCTTGAGGGTGCCGATCCGGTCGCTGTTCAGGAGGAGCCACACTCCCGCGATCGCTGCGATCACCATGCCGAAGAAGCGGGTGACCGTGAGCACGCCGCCGACGCCCAGCCCCACCCCGACGAAGTGGGACAGCCCGCTGACGACGAAGGCGAAGGCGGTGGTCGGAGCCGACCACGACCGCACCACCCCGGGGGTGTCGAGGTTGGTCACCCAGCCCCAGCCCATCCCGCTGAGGTAGGAGAAGAACCCGAGGACCCCCAGGCCGATCAGTCCGGCGGTGACCACCGGCCTGATCCGTTGACGGATGGGCACCGCGTCGCCCAGCCAGCTCCACCCGATATAGAGCAGTCCGAGGGCGGCCGGCGCCTTGATTGCGGTGGCCAGCGAGACCAGCAGGATCCCGACGATGGGCCGCCTTTCCTTGGCCGCCACGATCCCGGCCAGCAGCAGGCCCAGCATCAGCGCGTCGTTGTGGGACCCGCCGACCAGATGGAGGATGGTGACCGGGTTGAGCACCGCCAGGGTGAAGATCTCCGCCTTGTCCCGGTGGTACAGGGAGGCCAGACGAGGCACGCAGAAGGCGATCAGGAGCACGCCGGCGTAGGACAGCAGGCGGAGCAGGACGAGGGTGGCCAGCTCGTTGTGGAAGGTGATCCTGGCGAGGAACCCGTCGATCTGCAGGAAGAGCGGGCCGTACGGGGCGGGAGCGTTGCCCCACAGCGGGTCGACCGGTGCCGTGTAGCTGTTGTTCCCCAGCTCGAAGGGCCCGTACAGGTACGGGTTCAAATGGTGGCTGACCATCTCGCCCTGGGCGGCGTACGAGTAGACGTCCCGGCTGAATATCGGGGCGATGATCAGCATCGGCAGCGACCACAGGGCGAAGACCCAGCCGAGCCGCCGAATGGGCACCCCCGGGCAGCGGGCATAGAGGCGGGTCATCCCCCACCACACCCGGAGCAGTAGCAGCAGGCCCCCGTAGACGGCGGCCAATGTGAAGTAGACGCCCCAGTGGCTGCCGTTCAGCGTGGACGGGACGCCGAAGAACCAGGTGCCGGGCATCTCGAGCTTGAACGGCGAGCTGGGCAGCGACGCGCCGATGCAGATGGCCACGATGGCGACGAAGCCGAGCATCGCCGGCCGGAGGACCAGCCCCCTCGGCTGGGCCCCGTCGGCCCGGGTGGCGGTATGACCGTCGGAACCCCCCTCGGTGGTGGACAGCCGCTCCCTGACGGTGTCGGCGAGGTCGGTGACGACCCGGGCCCCTCCGGCCAGGAGCACCGACGCCGTGGACCAACGGTCCTCCAACGACGCGTCGCCGGACGCCGGGCGCCGCTCAGCGTCCGCTTCCGCTGCCGGGGACTCGATGGTCATGGGTGGGTCGGGTCTCCTCGGTGGGGGTCGGTCGAGCGGTCCGGTTCGTACGAGCGAGTCGTGTCCGACGGCAGGGGCACAGGCAGGACCACCCAGGCGTCGCTCGATTCCGTAACGGTATTGTAACGAAGATCGGGGACCGAGCAAGTGTCAGCCGGGGCGGCCGATGGGGGCCGGCGGTGTGGCCCCGGCACGGGCTACATCGGCAGCCGGCATCCGGCGTCGTCGGGCCTCGGCCACCGTCCACAGCCCGAGCACGACCGCCGCCCCGAGCACCAGGGCGTTGCCGGCCAGGTACGAGAGCGGGGCGTGTTGCAGCCAGAGGTAGGGGGCAGCCACCCCCAGGCCCAGCAGCACCAGCAGGGCGACCGCCACCGACCGGTGGACCGACCAGAGGCTTACCACCACGATGGGCACCGCCGTGAGCCACGACCAGTGGTGGGTCCACGACACCGGGCTCACCAGCAGCTCGGTCAGGGCGAGCACCACAATCGCCTCCGCCGTCCTGGTCTGGTCGGCCAGCCATAGGGTCAGCACGACCCCGCACGCCAGGGTGGCCAACGACAGGACCAGCCACACCGCCGTCCCCAGGTGGCCGCCGTGGAAGGGTGCCCGGTGGACCATCCCGTTCCACGACTGGTTGCTCACCACTCCGAGGTCGCCCGTCCTGGCGGCGTCGGTCACCTCGTGGAACCAGTACAGGGCCGAGTCGTGCGGCAGGACCACCCAGCTGGCGACGATGGCGACCACCGCGGTGAGGACGCCCCGGAGCAGCGAGCGCCAGTCCCTGGCCACCGCGAAGTAGAGGAGGAAGACGAGCGGGGTGAGCTTGATCGCCGCGGCCAGGCCGACCAGGACCCCACGCCACGGTGCCCGCACCCGGGTGAGGTCCGCCACCACCATCAGCATCAGGACCAGGTTGATCTGCCCGTAGTCGAAGTTGCTGCGCACCGGCTCGAGCGCCAGCGAGGCCACCCCACAGAGGAGCCCCGACACCGCCCAGGCGCGGGGGCCGGCCACCGTCGTGGCGGTGGTCAGCATCAGGTAGACGGCCACCACGAAACAGGCGGCGCTGAGCAGCCACCACACCGTCTCCACCAGGCCGAGTGGCCCGAACGCCAGCGGGCTCAGCGCCAGCAGGGCGAACGGCGTGTAGGTGAAGGGCAGATGGTTGGCGGTGAAGTAGGCGGTGAACGGCGATCCGCCGTGGTACAGGGCGTGCCCGGCGTCGCGGTAGACCCGCAGGTCGAGGTGCCAGGACGCGCCGAAGTGGAACATGTAGGCGCCCGACACCAGCCAGACCAGCCCGGCGGCCACCGCCACCCACACGGTGGGCGTCTGACGGATGCGGGCAGCCAGCATCGGACCGGGTCTCCTGGATTGGTTGGCCCGGCGTCCACGGCGGACCACGGGTGGTGGCATGCGGCCCCGGGGACCGTGGCGGGTCGACAGGGCGTCGGCCGTCCAACGCTACCCAACCTCGCCCCGCGGGCGAGCGAATGGGCGTCCGCTCACCTGTCACCTGCGCCGGCGCCATCGACATGCGGCACGAAGCCATACGAACTGCCATGACGGATCGCCCGCAGCTGCCCACCTCGTCAGCCAGGTTGGCCCCAACGAGGAAAGGCCTGACAGGGAGCCTCGTGAGCTCACTGCCAGGCCTTCCGCCTGCGTGGGCCGGGAAGGATTCGAACCTTCGAAGGCAGAACCGGCAGATTTACAGTCTGCTCCCTTTGGCCACTTGGGTACCGACCCGCAGACGGGGAAGGATACGCCAAGCATGGCGCTACTGTTCCCACATGCCCACCTTCGACGTTGTCTCCGAAGTCGACATGCAGGAGGTCCGCAACGCCGTGGACCAGGCCAACCGGGAAGCCGGCACCCGGTTCGACTTCAAGGGGACCGACTCGACCATCGAGGTCACCGACAAGGAGCTGGTGCTCCGCTCCTCCACCGAGGACCGCCTCCGAGCCCTCTACCAAGTGCTGCAGGAGAAGCTGGTCAAGCGGTCGGTCTCCCTGAAGTCGTTCGAGGTGGGGAAGATCGAGGAGGCGTCGAGAGGGGCGGCCCGACAGCACCTGACGATCCAGGCCGGCATCTCGTCCGACCACGCCAAGAAACTGAACAAGTTCATCAAGGACCTGGGCCTGAAGGGCGTGAGCTCGCAGACCCAGGGTGATCAGCTACGGGTCACCGGCAAGAAACGGGACGACCTGCAGGCCGTGATCAGCGCGGTGAAGGACGAGGACTTCGGCATCCCGTTGCAGTTCAACAACTTCCGGGACTGAGGCCCGCCGGCCCCGCCGAACGCCCGCCGGCCCCGCCGAACGCCCGCCGCCCGCCGGCCCCGCCGAACGCCCGCCGCCCGCCGAACGACCGCCGCCCGCCGCCCGCCAGGCGCTACGGCGCCCGCCGCGCCGCCCGCCACACCGACAGCGCCAGCAGCAGAGCCACCAGCACCACCAACACCACACCGGCCCAGGTGCGGGCCCGTCCGGCCGTGCAGATGAGGGCCGCCACGGCCACGGCCGCCACCGCCCCCACGAAGAGCTCGGGGGTCTCCCCGATCAGGAACTCCCACCAGAACCGACCGAAGGCGGAGAGCCACCGAAGCGGCAGGGACGGAGCGCCGCCGGCCGGCTCAGCGGGCACCGCCACCTCCGGCGGTGGTTGCCGCACCGGCGGCCGGTGACGGGCGCACCGCCGCCGTCAGCGCCCAGGCCAGGGCTCCGTACACCGCCACCAGCACCGGGATGGCCAGGTCGGAGCCGGGCCAGTGCACCCCGACCCCCTCCCCGGACCAGAACGTCCCGAAGCTGACCAACATCAGACCGACCCCCATCTTGAGGGCGTTCTCCGGCACCGCCGAGAGCTGCCGGGCCACCACCAGACCCACCGCCCCGACCACCACCACGGCCAGGGCGGCCACCACCGCGGCCAGCCCGAGGCGGTGCGACGTGGAGCCGAGCGTAACCACCACCACCACCACTTCGAGCCCCTCGAGGAACACCCCCTTGAACGCCACGACGAAGGCAGTCGGGTCGCGCTCCCGGCCGGGGCGAGCGGGGCGGGCGGGGCGGCCGGGGCGGGCGGCGGCACCGCCGGCACCTGTCGACAGGGCCGCCACCTGGCGGGCATAGATGGCGTCCTCGTCGTGCTTGGCCATCAGACCGGCCGCCCGGAGCACCGCCTTGCGCACCCACTGCAGGCCGAAGACCAGCAGGAGCCCGCCCACCACCAGCCGGAGCGTGGACAGGGGCACGTAGTGGACCAGGGCCGGCCCCAGCAGGGCCACCAGCGCGGCCAGGACGACCAGGGCCGCGGCCAAGCCCTCCAGCGCCGAGCGCCAGCCACGGGTCACCCCCACGGCCAGCACGATGGTGAGCGCCTCGACCCCCTCAACCGCCGAGGCGAAGAAGACCGCCACCACCAGGACGACGTCGCCGCTGTGCAGCTGGACGGTCACGGTCGGCGGACGACCTCAGTCGTGGTCGGGGGACACGCCGGCCGGGTCGAAGGTGGCCATCTCGTGGACGATCCGGGCCGAGGCCTGGACGATCGGGAGGGCCAGGCACGCTCCGGTCCCCTCCCCCAGCCGGAGGTGCAGGTCGAGGACCGGCTCCAGTCCCAGGTGGTCGAGGGCCACCGTCGCCCCCGGCTCGGGCGAGCGGTGGCCGGCGATGAGGTAGCCGGCGATGTCGGGCACCATGGCCGCCGCCACCACGGCGGCGGCGGCGGCGATCACGCCGTCGAGCACCAGCGGGAAGCGGGCCGAGGCCCCGGTCACCAGGTAGCCGACCATGGCGGCGATCTCGAGACCGCCCAACGAGGCCAGCACCGTCAACGGATCAGCAGGGTCGCCGGACCCGCCGGGAGCGGCGGCGTGCCGGGCCAGCGCCTCCTCCACCACCTCCAGCTTGAGCTGGTAGCGGGCGTCGTCGATGCCGGTGCCCCGCCCGGTGACGTCGCCAGGCGGGCATCCGGTGACGGCGGCGATCAGGGCGGCCGAGGCGGTGGTGTTGCCGATCCCCATGTCGCCGGTCAGCAGGCAGCGCGCCCCCGACGCCATGGCATCGGTGGCCACGTTGACGCCGACGTCGAGGGCCCGGCCCACCTCGTCGAGGGTCATGGCCGGCTGGCGCGACAGGTCGGCGGTGCCCCGCCGGACGTTCCGGGCCAGGTACTCGGTGCCTCCGGGCACCGGCGGGATGTCGGTGGCCACACCCACGTCGACCACCACCACGTCGGCCCCGGCCTGGGTGGCCAGCACGTTGACCGCCGCCCCACCGGAGCAGAAGTTGGCCACCATCTGGGCGGTGACCTCCACCGGCCAGGGGGAGACGCCCCGGCCCAGCACCCCGTGGTCCCCGGCGAACACCGCCACGGTGGCCGGCTCGGGGAGCGGGGGCGGGGACTCCCCGGCGATACCGGAGAGCTGGACGGCCAGGTCCTCGAGCCGGCCCAGCGACCCCTGCGGCTTGGTCAGCCGGTCCAGGTGGTCCGAGGTGGCGCTGGCGGCCACCGGGTCGACCGGGTCGATGGCGGCCACGGCGGCGTCGAACGGGGTGCGGGCGTCAGGCACGGTGGTGCGGCTCGATTCTGATCGGTCAGGCGGCTTCGACGAGCTCGTCGAGCTCCTCGACCGGGTGCACCTGGAAGATCCGGTTGAAGACCAGGAACTTCAGGACCCAGAAGACGGCGAACGAGGTGACGTTGGCCGCCTCCACCAGCACGGTCTGCTCGAAGTGGCTGAAGCGGTAGTGCGCGCCGACGCGCTTGGCCACGGCCGCTCCGACGATGGAGAAGGCGATGCCGAGGGCGGACATGACCCAGAACGGGATGATCTCCTTCACCAGGTGAGAGCGACCGGTCTTCCCCCACACCCAGTTGCGGGTCAGGAAGTAGGAGGGCACGCTCGCCACCACGTTGGCGAAGACGGTGCTCCCGACCTCGTCCCAGACGTGGAAGACGCCGAAGACCAGGCCCAGGGTGGCGAAGGAGACACCGGTCGAGATGACCGAGACCATGGTGTAGCGGATGAGCTTCCTGGCCTCGGGGGTGTCCCGCTTCTGCCAGACATGCTCAGCCCTGGTGAAGACGGAATTCATTGACCAGACCCTACCCGCAACCGATCCGTGGTCTTCGGCGCTCGCCCCCGGCCCGGGCGTTCACAGCCCGTTCGCCCTGGCCACCCCGCCGAACCAGGCGGCGCTGGGCTTGGGCTTCCGTTCGAACGTCCGGCGGTCCACCTCCACCAGCCCGAAGGTCGGCCCGTAGCCGAGGATCCACTCGAAGTTGTCGAGCAGGCTCCAGTACGTGTAGCCGCGGATGTCGATGCCGTCGTCGAGGCAGCGACGGGCGCCGGCCAGGGCCCGGCCGATGTACTCGATGCGGGCCCGGTCGTCGTCGGTGCCCACCCCGTTCTCGGTGACCAGCACCGGCAGACCGCCGGTCTTCGCCCAGGCCCGCCGGATGGTGCCCTCCAGCGCCTCGGGATAGAACTCGTAGCCCATCTGGGTGACGGGCACACCCTCCTCGCCCCGAAGCGAGCCGTCGGGGCCGACCCGGGTGCGGGTGTAGGTCTGGACCCCGATGAAGTCGTCGCCCTCGGTGGCCTCGAGGAAGATGTCCTCGGACGGGCGGCGGAGGCGCTCCACCCACTCCTCGCCACCGGGCTGGGTCTGGTAGTCGGTCATGGACAGGGTCAGCCCCACCGGGAAGTCACCGGGCCCCGAGCGGATCGCCTCGACCGCCTTGCGGTGGGCGGTGACCATCGCCTCGTTGACAGCGTGGCGCCGGTCGCGGTCCCGAACCCGGGGCGGGAAGATCCCGTGGCGCCATCCCATGCCGGCCACCACGTTGGGCTCGTTGAGGGTGCCGGCCATGCCGACCAGGTCGCCGAGGTGGGCGGTGACCCGCCCGCAGTAGCGGGCGAAGAGCTCGGGGGCATCCGGCGCCTCCCAGGTCCCCTTGGCCGCCAGCCACCGCGGGTGGGTGAAGTGGTGGTAGGTGAGCATGGGGATGACACCGTGCTGGCGGCAGGTGGCGGCCATCCGCCGGTAGTGGTCGAGGGCGGACACCGAGAACTCGCCCTCCTCCGGCTCGATCCGGCTCCACTCCACCGAGAACCGGTAGAAGTCGAGGCCGAGGTCGGCCACCAGGGCAATGTCCTCCGGATACCGGTAGAACGAGTCGCAGGCGTCCCCGCTGGGCTCCACGCAGCCCGACTCCGGGTCGTGCTCGAACGCCCACCAGTCGTTGTTGACATTGCCGCCCTCGATCTGGTGGGCGGACGTGGCCGTCCCCCACCGGAAGCCGTCCGGGAATGCGATGTCGGGCACGGCAGGCAACCGTAGCGGGGCCTGCCGGCCGGGGGCGGACGGGGGCGGAGACCCCTTCGCACAGCTGGCAGGATGTGGCGGTGAGCGAAGCCCTCGAGATCCTTGTCGCCCTCCTCGACCTCGAGCCGATCGAGGTCAACATCTTCCGTGGGGTGAGCCCCAACGAGGACCGCCAGCGGGTGTTCGGCGGCCAGGTGGCGGCCCAGGCCCTGATGGCGGCCGGCCGCACGGTGGACGTGGGCCGGCCCCACTCGTTGCACGCCTACTTCCTGCGACCCGGCGATCCCACCGTGCCCATCCTCTACGAGGTGGACCGGATCCGCGACGGTCGCTCCTTCACCACACGACGGGTGGTGGCCATCCAGCACGGCCGGGCCATCTTCAACCTGTCGGCCTCCTTCCACGTGGAGGAGGAGGGCCTGTCCCACCAGTTCCCCATGCCCGACGTGCCGCCCCCCGATGCACTGGCCACCCTGACCGAGCGGCTGGAGCCGTACCGGAACGAGCTGGCCGACTGGTTCTCGCGGCCGCACCCCATCGAGCAGCGCCACATCGGTGACCTGCCGTTCATGCAGGGTGGCGGCGAGGAGCCGGTGCAGCGGCTCTGGATCAGGGCCGACGGGACCCTTCCCGACGACCCGCTGCTCCACGACTGCATCGCCACCTACGCCTCGGACATGTCGCTCTTCGACACCATGCTGGCGCCCCACCAGGTGCGGTGGGACGATCCCAACTTCATGGGGGCCAGCCTCGACCACTGCATGTGGTTCCACCGGCCGTTCAAGGCCGACGAGTGGCTGCTGTACGACATGGACTCCCCCACCGCCAGCGGCGCGCGGGGCCTGGCCCGGGGCTTCATGTTCACCCGGGGGGGCGAGCTGGTGGTATCGATGGTCCAGGAGGGGCTGATGCGCCTGGCCACCCCCGCCCCGGTGGCCTGATCAACGCTGGTCGATGCGCACGTAGTTCCGGGGCTCGGAGCCGATGTAGAGCTGGCGGGGCCGGGCGATCTTCGAGTCCTGGTCGAGCATCTCCTGCCAGTGGGCCAGCCAGCCGGCGGTGCGGGGGATGGCGAACAGCACCGGGAACATCTCGAGCGGGAAGCCCATCGCCTGGTAGATCAGGCCCGAGTAGAAGTC
This sequence comes from Acidimicrobiales bacterium, assembly GCA_052143315.1. Taxonomy (GTDB): domain Bacteria; phylum Actinomycetota; class Acidimicrobiia; order Acidimicrobiales; family RAAP-2; genus DASZIT01. The sequence continues at coordinate 21,724 of JBKQTE010000059.1, forward strand.
GACGTTCGGGTAGAGCTTCCGGGAGGTGAAGTAGTCGTCGGAGAGGGCGATCTCCTCGAGCTTCAGGGCGATGTCGAGCAGCGGGTTCTTTCCGGTGATCTCGAAGACCTCGTCGGCGGTCTTCTTGACGATCGTGGCTCGCGGGTCGTAGCTCTTGTACACCCGATGGCCGAAGCCCTGGAGGCGCCCGCCCGAGCCGGACTTGACCGAGTCCACGAAGGCCTCGACGTTGCCGATGTGGCCGATGTCGGTCAGCATCCGGATCACCGCCTCGTTGGCGCCCCCGTGACGGGGACCGTAGAGGGCGGCGGCGGCGGCGGCGGTGGCCGAGTACGGGTCGACGTGCGACGAGCCCACCACCCGCATGGCGGTGGTCGAGCAGTTCTGCTCGTGGTCGGCGTGGAGGATGAAGAGGACGTCGAGGGCGCGGGCCAGGGCCGGGTTGGCGTCGAAGCGGGGCTCGGCGATCTTCCACATCATGGACAGGAAGTTGGAGGTGAAGGGCAGGGAGTTGTCGGGGTAGACGAACGGCATCCCCACGCTGAACCGGTGGGCGGCGGCGGCCAGGGTGGGCATCTTGGCGATCAGCCGGATGATCTGCTTCTGGCGTGAGTCGACGTCGAAGATGTTCTTGGCGTCGCCGTAGAAGGTGGAGAGGGCGGCCACCGCCGAGACGAGCATGCCCATCGGGTGGGCGTCGTAGTGGAATCCTTCGAGGAAGCGCTTCCGTACGTTCTCGTGGATGAAGGTGTGGTTGGTGATCTCGTGCTGCCAGATGCCGTACTGGGCCGGCGTGGGCAGCTCGCCGTTCAGGAGGAGGTATGCCACCTCGAGGTACGTCGACTGCTCGGCCAGCTCCTCGATCGGGTAGCCCCGATAGCGGAGGATGCCCGCGTCGCCGTCGAGGTAGGTGATGGCGCTCTCACAGGCGGCCGTTGAGACGAAGCCGGGGTCGTAGAACCAGACGCCCGGAAGCAGCTTGGACCAGTCGGACGCCGAGATACCCCCGTTGTGGAACGGGATCTCGAGCGACTCGCCGGTGCGGTTGTCGGTGATCGTGATGCTCTCGGCCACTGACTTCAGCCCCTTCCCTTGTTCTGTTCTACCGGTCGTCGCTGTCGATACTACGGCGCGGCCACGACCTCCAGCCATACGGGCATCCGGCCGGCGCCGAGCCGACGTTCCGCTCAAGCGGCCGGGCCCGGGGCCAGCGGGCGGCGCCGGCTTCGTCCACGGCTACGGCGCGATCTGCAGCCAGAACTCCTGGGTGGTGGCAGCCAGGTTGTGCTGCCCGGCCGGGCCTCCCGGCACCTGCAGGTCGACGGTCAGGGTGTAGGAGTGGCCGTCGGCCACCGTCAGGTTCCCCAGGGTCAGCGCCTGGGAGCTGCCGGCCGTGACGGTCAGCGCGGTCTGGAACGTCCCGCCGGTGGCGCCCGCCGGTGGCGCCGCCGTGCCGGGTGGATCGGAGAGCTTCAGTGTCTCGGTCACCGGGGTACCGACCTCGGTGACCGTCCCGCAGTTGGTCACGGTGATCAGTGCGGCCACGGTGGTGGTGGGCGGGAGCACCGTGGGGGTGGTACCCGGCGTCGCCGACGTCGGCGGGGTCGGGCTCTGGGAGCACCAAGTCCCGACGATGCCGGAGCCGGGCAGATCGTCCGGGGTGGCCGACGGCACCGCCGGCGGGACGAGGCCGACGGCGGAGATGATCAGCTGGTGGTACGGCACCAGTGCCACCGAGCCGTCCAGGAGCGCCGGCGTGCCGGCGAGCTGGGCGGAGGCGAGCGGGGAGCCGGGTCGGGCCCACTCCGAGGCGGGCAGGCCGATCGGGCCGGCGCCGGTGAGCTTCCCGCCCCGGAGCTGGGCGGCCAGCCGGGCATAGGAGCGATCGGACCGCTCGAAGGCACCGCCCTCGGCGGCTGCCTGCTGGCCGGCCTGGGCCGGGGTGATCGAGGCCACCCCGTCGGCGGCAGCAGTCGACTGGCCGCTAGGCGCCGGCGCACCGGCCACGCCGAGCGGCGCCATGCCCAGCTGCCGGTCGATGGTGGTCCGAAGGTCCGTCACCGCCGTCGCCCGGTCGGCCAGCACCGCCGCCAACCGGGCCGCCACGTCCCCGGCCGGGCCGGGTGGGGCGAGCTGGGCTCCCTGGACGGACTCCTGGTCGGCGGCGGCCACGGCGGCGTCCAACCCCTGCTGGATCAGGGCCCGGGCGCTGTGGCCGGCCACCGACGCACTCTGGCTGGGAAGCGACGCACCCTGGCCGTTCGTCGTCGGCCACGGTGCGTTCGGGATGGTGGGGGCGTCCTCGATCAGGGTGGCCAGCTGGGACCCGGTCTGGTTGGAGGCGTCGATCACCCGCGAAGCCATCTCGCCGTAGGCCTGGTCGGTCATCTGCCGATAGCCGGCGGACTGGGCGTGGATCTCGGCGAAGGAGCCGATCACCAGGCCCACCAGCAGGAGGACCACCGCCCAGGCCACCAGGACGCTGCCGAGCGAACGCCGACCCGGTCGGCGACCGCGTCGATGACGTCGGGCCCTTGGCATCCCGACGACGTTAGTGCCGGACCGTCAGCGGCGGACCCGTAGATCGCCGGATCAGACCGACCGGCCACCTGCCCGGATCAGGCAGGCGGCGCCACGTCGGAGGACATGTCGGCAGGCATGGCCATCGACGAGCCGTCCGCGGTGACCACCCCGTTGGCGGTGCTGGACCACTCCACCGTCGGGAGGATGGCGTTCGGGTCGACGTTGTCCTTGTACCGTTCGACCACCGACAAGATCGACTGGACCACGCCCTTGGTCAGCAGGTGCGGGTGGAGGCCGAGATCGAGCAGCTTGGTGTGGGCGGCGCGGTAGTAGTGCTCCTCCTTCTCCACCCGGGGCGTGGGGATGTGGTCGATGGTGGCCGCGCCGTTGAACTCCCCGACCACCATGTCGGCCATCTCCGCCACGGAGAAGGTCTCGGTGAACTGGTTGAACACCCGGAACTCGCCCCGCTCGGCCGGTGTCTCGAGCGCCAGCTCCACGCAGGCCAGGGTGTCGAGGATGTTGAGCATGCCCCGGGTCTGCCCACCGGCGCCGTAGACGGTCAACGGGTGCCCGCTGACGGCCTGTACGCAGAACCGGTTCAGGACGGTGCCGAAGACGCCATCGTAGTCGAACCGGGTGGCCAGCTCGGGGTGGAGGACGGTCTCCTCGGTCTGGTGGCCGTAGACGATGCCCTGATTCAGGTCGGTGGCCCGTAGGCCCCAGATGCGACAGCCGAACATGATGTTGTGGCTGTCGTGCACCTTCGACAGGTGGTAGAAGGACCCGGGCTGCTTCGGGTACGGCAGGACGTCGGTACGGCCGCGATGGGTGACCTCGATGTAGCCCTCTTCGATGTCGATGTTGGGAGTGCCGTACTCACCCATGGTGCCCAGCTTCACCAGGTGGATGTCCCGGTTCTGCTCGGCGATGGCGTAGAGCAGATTGAGGGTGCCCACCACGTTGTTGACCTGGGTGTAGACCGCGTGCGACCGGTCGATCATCGAGTACGGGGCCGAACGCTGCTCGGCGAAGTGCACCACGGCGTCGGGCTGGAAGGAGGCCAACGTCTCCGAGACGAAGACCTCGTCGGTCAGGTCGCCCTCGAACAGGTCCATGGAGAACCCGGAGATGTCCTGCCAGCGGTCGATCCGCTGGTCGAGACCGACGATCGGTACCAGGCTGCTGACGCCCATCTCGACGTCGTACCGGCGCCGGACCATGTTGTCCACCACGCCCACCTGGTGACCCCGCCGCGAAAGATACAGAGCGGTGGGCCACCCGAGATAGCCGTCGCCTCCGAGTACCAGAATCCTCACGCTGTCTCCTCTTTCTCTTTCGGACGGTTCCGGGAGGGCGGGGTCGACCTCCCGGAGCGCTTCTGCCCCATCAGCATTACCCATGAAACTGAACGACACCTGAGTGGATACTGAACGAGAGCTGAGAAGTGCCGTGGTCCGGCCCCTGCACCCGCCGGCGGCCCGGCTCAGGCAGGACCGGTCCGGGCCGGTGACACCCGTCCGACCAGGCCGACGACCTCGTCCATGGCCGATCGAAGGTCGGGGACCTCCCGCTCCTCGGCCACCGACGGCGCCCGAAGGAAGAGGAACACGCACCGGGCGACCGGGCGGCCGAGGGCCCGCTCCAGAGCCAGGGCGTAGGTGGCGCCCTGCAGCCGGTACCGCTCGGCGGCCCGGCCGATCTCCTCCTCGCCCTGGACGGTGTCGGTCTTGTAGTCGACCACCGTGAACCCGTCGTCCCCCTCCACCAGCAGGTCGATGAACCCCTCGACCACCGGTGCGTCCACCCCGTCGCCCACCGGGGCCCCCACGTACAGCTCCCTCCAGTACCGGCCTCCGGCCGCCGCCCGGGTGATCACGTCGGACCCGAGCGCCGCCCGCACCAGGGCGGCGATCTCCCCCTCGCGACCGACGACCCCCTCGGCCACCGCCTGCTCAGCGGACAGGTCCTCGAGTCCGGCCCCGGTGCCCAGGTCGACGGCCTGGAGGACCGCGTGGACGGCCCGGCCGATGGAGGTTCCGGCCCGGCCCCGGCGCCAGGCCGGAAGGTCGACGTCGAGGTCGTCCTTGGCCGCCTCGGACACCGTGGGGCGGACGCTGTCCGGACCGCCGTCCAATCGGCCGGCCTCCCGGCCCAGGGCGGCCACCGTGGAGGCGGCCAGCGTCCGTGGCCGCGAGCCGGCGGCCAGCAGCTCGGCCCGGCCCTCGATCCAGCGCTCCCGGAGCTCGGGGGAGTCTGCCGGGTCGGCCGACCCCCGACCCGCCCGGTCGGCCCGGTCGGGGGCCGGCGGGGCCGGGGACGTGGTTGGGGACGTGGTTGGGGCGAGGGTCCGGAGCCTCCGGGACCGGACCGGGTCCGCCTCGCACAGGGGCGCCAGCGTGGCGGCATGGCAGGCGCTCCCCACCTTGTGGTGGAGCGACACCACCAGCAGGTCCCGAGCCCGGGTCGCCGCCACATAGAGAAGGCGAAGATCCTGGGCGCGCTCCATGACCTCCTCGCGAGCGGCCAGCTCGGCGTGGCCGTCGGTACGGAGATCGCCCTTGATCTTCACCTCCGGCCCCTCTGCGCCCCATAGCACGCTGACGTCACTGGGAGCGGTGCGGACGCGGCTGAGGCCGGCCAGGAAGACCACGGGGAATTCGAGTCCCTTGGCCCCGTGGACCGTCATCACCTGGACGGCATCGTCGTCCTCCTCGGGCAGCACCACCTCCACGGCACGCACGTCGTCACGACGCTGGAGCTCGACCCAGGCGAGGAACCGGCGCAGGTCGCCCCCGTAGGCGTCGGCGAACTGCCGGGCCTGGTCGGCGACGAAGCGCAGCCGCCGCCACAGGTCGCGGTGGCGACGCTCGTCGAGGGCCAGCTCGAAGAGGCCGCACCGCTCGAGGACGAGCTCGACGAGCCCGCTCACGTCGCGCCACCACCGCTGCCGGTGCAGCTCATCGAGGAGCGCCATGGCCTCCACCACCGGATCGTCGTCGGGCCGACCGGCCGGGGCGCCAGCCCGGTAGTCCCAGCCCCCACCGGCCCGGCGGTGCGCCACGAGGTCGTCGTCACCGCAGCCGAGGTAGGCCGACCGCAGCGCCGCCACCACCGAGACCTGGTCGGTCGGGTCGTCGACCGCCCGGAGCAGCGTGAGCAGCTCGCTCACCTCGACCGCCTCGTACACCAGCGAGCTGGCCCCGAGCCGGTAGGGAATGCCGTGGGAGTCGAGCGCCTCCTGCAAGAACGCCAGGCCGGTCCGCGCCGGTAGCAGTACCGTCATGTCCGACAGGCGGGCCGGAGACGCCTCGGGGCCGACCGGCCACCCCTCGTCGCGGACGCGGACGATGGTCAGGGCGATCTCCTCCGCCTCCGCCCGCCGGACCTGGTCGACGCCCCCGTCTCCGGCCGCCTGGCCGAGCAGGACCACCGGCGGGGATCCGCCCGTCGGCGACTCGAGCGGCTGCCGACGGGGGTGGAGCGCCTCGTAGGCGGGCTGGACGCCCTCGTCGCCGTCGCCCAGGAGGCGGCCGAACACCGAGTTGAGCCAGTCGAGGATGCCGGGGACCGACCGGAAGTTGTCGGTCAGGGCCAGTCGGTCGGCCAGGTACCGCCGGCGGACTGCCAGGAAGAGGCCGATGTCGGCCCGGCGGAAGCGGTAGATCGCCTGCTTCGGGTCGCCGACGAAGAAGAGTCGGCCGGCCTCGACCGGCAGGTCGATCCAGGGGACGCCGACATCGTCGGAGCCCGACCCGTTGGCGATCCGCACCGCCAGCTCGGCCTGGATCGGGTCGGTGTCCTGGAACTCGTCTATGAGGAGCCTCTGGTACTCGTGATGGAGCTGGACCCGCACGTCCGGGCGGTTCCGGACCAGCTCCAGCGCCCATACCAGGAGATCGTGGAACTCGAGCCGCCCCTCCTTCCGCCGGGCCTCGGCGCCTTCGAGGGTGAGGGCCCGGATGGCGGGCATCAGGTTCGACAGGGCACTCGACGCCACCCCGGCGATGAGCGCCAGCCGGGCCGCCTTGGCCTGGGCGAGCAGGTCCCTCACCTCCTGCACCGGGGAGGTCCAGTTGGCGGCCTTCCCACCCTTGCTGGTGAGGAGCGGCGCGTCGACCAGCAGTTGGAGGGTCTCGAGCTCCGAACCCGAAGCGTGGAGGGCCGACCGGAACCCGGTGAGGCCGTCGAGGTGGCGGGCCAACAAGTCGTCGGCCGAGACGCAGTCGGTCGACCGGCGGGCCGCCTCGTCGAGCGGGCCGAGCACGGCGGCGGCAGCGACGGGAGCCAGCGGCGGGGGCTGCCGGTCGAGGTGGACCAGCAGGTCCCAGTTCTGGTTGCACTGCTCCGCCACCTTCCGCAGGTGGGGGATGGTCACACCGCAGACGACGAGCCGGCCCAGCGCGTCCTCCAGCGCCGGATCGTCGAGGATCCGGTCGACGAAACCGTCCCAGCGGTCGTCGAAGGCCAGCGCCGAGCGCCCCTCGTCGAGAACGTCGAAGACCGGAGGGAGACCGGCCTCGAACGGATGGGTGGTCAGGATCCGCTGGGCGAAACCGTGCAGCGTGCTGATAGCGGCGCCGTCGATCTCGTCGAGGGCGGCCCGGGCCCGGGCCCGCCGGTCGGCGGCACCGTCCCCGGACGGGTCGCCGGCCCCGTCGGACCCACCGGCCACCCGTTCCAGCGCCTCGTAGACACGGTCCCGAAGCTCGGCCGCCGCCGCCTCGGTGAAGGTAATGGCGGCGATGTGCCCGAGCGTGGCGGTGCCCGAGCACACCAGCTCGAGAACTCTCGCCACCAGGGCCGTCGTCTTTCCGGTGCCGGCGCCGGCCTCGACGAACTGGGTCAGGTCGAGGCCGGTCCGGATCAGCTCGCGGGTCTCCTCGTCGCCGAGCGTGCCGGGCTCGCTCAACGGTCCTCCTCCGAGCCCTCGGTCAGGGCCAGGTACTGGTCCAGCTCGGGAGCCGAGCGGACCCGTTCCCACGACCGTTGGCGGTCGCCCGGGCACATGACGGCGAAGTCGCAGTACGTGCAGTTGGCCCGGGCGGCACCGGGACGCGCCGGGAAGGCGCCGGCCTCGATTCCGTCGACCAGGACGGCTACCACCTCGCCGAACCGCTCGAGCACCGGCGGTTCGAGGTCGTAGCCGATCCGCTCGAACCTGCCGGCGTCGCTGACGAACCAGTAGGCCACCCCGACCGGGTGGTCGCCGAACTGGCTTCGGGCGGCCAGCCCGTACACAGGGAGCTGGAGCCTTCTGCCCCGGAGGACGGGATCTCCGTCTCGCACCCCTTTGAACTCGTCGGACCGCCCCGTCTTGTAGTCCAACACCGACAGTGCTCCGTCGGCTCGGAGGTCGACCCGGTCGGTGAGTCCCCGGAACGTGACCCGCCGGCCCCCCGGCAGGTCGAGGACCACCGGGGCGCCCCGGCCCGGGCCGAACGGCAGCTCCACGCGCTCGGGTACCCAGCCGCCGGCGGCACGGTAGCGGTCGTCCTCGTGGAGGAACCGATGGAGGACACGGGTGATCCGCGACCGCTCCACGTCCCAGAGCAGGCGGCGGCCGACCAGCCCCCTGGCCTCGAACTCGGCGCAGACCGTGGCGGCGATGGCCTCGAGGCGGGCGTGGTCGTCGGCCGACCAGGGGATCGCCGGCTGGATCCGGTCGGGCCGCGGCAACGCCAGCTGATCGGCGATGAACTGTTCGAGGACGGCGTGGATCAGCGTGCCCCGGTCGGTGGCATCGATGGTGAGGACGGCTTCGGGGCGGTCGCGCTCCTCCACCCGGAGGACCCGCTGCATCACGTAGCGGCGGGGGCACTCGGCATAGGTTTCGAGGCTGGTCGGTGACAGCGCCCCGGACCCGATCGGCGACGGGACGTCAGCCGCGTCGACCTTGCCGTCGAAGCGGGTGAAGCCGTGGTACCGGCGTTGGCGGATCGCCTCGAGGCCCAGATCCAGACGGGACACGACCCCGGCCAGGTAGTGGTGGGCCAGGTCGCCGTCGTCGTCGCTCCACCGCAGGAGCGACCGGAGATCCCGGTCGGAGGGGGAGAGCGCCTCACCGGGGCGCCGGACCGCCTCGGTGAACGATGGGATGGTGGTCAGACCGGCCATCGGGCCCAGGTCGGCCACGTCCCGGCTGAACAGCTTGCGGCCCTCCCCCTCCAGTTCGCCCAGGGTGTCGAGGAGCCACCGGGCCGGGCGCTGGTCGCGTCCCCGCCGCTGGTCCCCCCGGGCGAACGACAGCAGCCGCTCGGGCGCGGTGGCCAGGGCGGCGAGGTAGTCGCGGTGGTCGTCGTGTCGGCGTGGGCCCCGCAACGGGATGTCGTCCCCGGCGGCGGCCCGCTCGTCGTCGGGGAGGAGGGCGTCGTCCCGTCGGCGGGCCGGGAAGCCGCCGTCGACCATGCCGAGGACGAAGATGGTGTCGAAGTCCAGTCCGGCCAGCAGGTGCACCGGCCCGACGAGCACCCCCGTCCCGAACCTGGACGTCTGGGGAGCCGGCGCCTCCAGCTCGGCCAGGACGGTCTGGCGGAACGAGGCGCGGTCGGCGGCGACCCCGAGGCGGTCCAGCACGGCCAGGCCCTCGAACCGGGAGCGTATCGAGCCGAGTGCCTCCTCCTCGTCGACCGGCCAGAGCGGGGCCCGCCGGGTCGGCCGACCCAGGTACCGGTCGAAGAGGCGGTCGACCCAGCCGGCCCACCCTGCCCAGGAGGTGGGGGCCGCCTCGACCACGCCGATCAGCCCGTCGAGGAAGCGAGCCAGACCCTCCGCTCGGTGCCGCTCCCGCACGAGGCGGGGACGGAGGGTGGGGTGGGCATCGGCTCCGCCGGGGCCGTCGAGCTCGGCGATCCGGTCCGATCGACCTTCGACGAAGTCGGCCAGGTGCCGACGCCAGGCATCGGCTCCGCCGGTGATGCCCGCCTCCCTCGACAGGAGGTCCCAGGCGGTGGCGGGCACCGGTACTCCGTTCACGTCGAGGATCGGTCCGGCCGCTAGCCACGCCATCACCTCGTCGCGCCGCCAGCCCCGCTCGTGCAGTTCCAACACGCCGGCGAGCGTCCGCCCGGCCACCGTGGCACCCAGAGTCCGGCTCCCGACGCCGTTGCAGGGGATCCCCGCCGACTCCAGCGACTCGCGGACCAGGCGCTCGTAGGGGCCGGCTCCCCCGTGGACGATGGCCATCCGCTCCAGACGGGTGCCGGCCCGAAACCTGCGCATCAGCTCGCGGACCACCGTGCGCACCTCGGCGTCGGCGGCCGGTGCACTGAGCACCGCCGTGCCCGACGGCGGCCCCGGTGCCGCCGGGAACCCGGGGGGCTCGACGGCGCCGCCGTCCCCCGCCGACAGGCGGGCGACAATGTCACGGGAGGACGAGTCGGCGGCGGTGTCGCCGGTGGTGCCGACGATGACGGACACCGGGCGCGTAGCCGCCAGCGCCGACACGAACCGCTGGTCCGGGGAGGAGAGCCGGAGTGGCAGGTGGACCACCACCGCGGCCGGCCCGACCCCACCCTCCCCGGTGGCCGCCAAGGCCGCCACGGCGGCGTCGGCGCGGCCGACCTCGTCGTACCAGCCGTCGCCGAGGCGCTCCTCCATCTGCTCCACCAGGGCCACCACCTCGGCGGCCCCCCGTCCCCCGTCGGCCAGTCGCCGCCGCGACCTCGGCGACACGCCCCGGAGGTCTCCGTAGGCCGACACCAGGGATCGGGCGGTGCCGGCGTGGTCGCGCACCGGCCTGAACCGTCCACCTTGGACGGAGGCGAGGACCGCCCGGGCCACCGCCAGCAGGACGGCCGGGGCGGCCGGGAGCGCCCCGTCGCCCTGCCCCGGCCCGGCGACCTCGTCGACCAGGCGGGCCATCGTGACAAAGCGGGTGTTCACCAGGCCGGCGTGCGTCGCGCCCGGCGCCGGGCCGAGATCGCCGGAGGCCAGGAGCCGCCGGACACCGAGGCCGGTGAGGTTGCGCGGCACCACCACCGTGACGGCGGCGAGAGGATCGTCGGCCTGGGCGGCGGCGATCTCGTCCCTGAGGGCCCGGCTCGCCTGGCGGCCGAACGGGACGGCCTGGATCTTCAGCGGCACGGCGACATCGTAGGGAGGGGGTGCGACGAGAGACGCAGGACCGGGCGCCTCAACCGGCTTCGGCGTCGGGGAGCTGCGGCTCCGCCGAGACCGGCCGGGGGCGGTCGACCAGGGTGGCGCTGGGAAGCTCGCCGAAGGGGAGGTCGAGCGCAGGGGGCGCCAGCTCGGGCGATTGGAGCGCCCGGGTGACCTCGTCCACCGGCACCGGCGGGGGCAGCTCCTTCTCCCCGGCACCGATCACGCCCAGCTCCGAGAACTTGCGGGCGGTGACCAGCACCCGGACCTCGAGCGAGCCCACCGCCTTGTTGTAAGCGGCCACCGCACTGTTCAGCCCCTTGCCAACCCCGGCCATGTGCTCGCCGAGCACCGAGATCCGCTCATAGAGCTGGGCCCCGAGCTGCTGGATCTCCCGGGCGTTCTCGGCCAGCGAGTCCTGCTGCCAGCCGTAGGCGACCGCCCGCAGCAGGGCGATCAACGAGGTGGGTGTGGCCAGCAGCACGTGGTTGGCCACCGCGTACTCCATCAGCCCCGGCTCGTGCTCGAGGGCGGTGGTGAGCAGGGGGTCGCCGGGCACGAAGGCCACCACGAACTCGGGCGACGGGTCCACCCGCTTCCAGTACTCCTTCTTCGCCAGCTGGTCCACGTGGGCCTTGAACTGCCGGCCGTGACTGGCCAGGTGCATCCGCCGCACCGACTCGTCGTCGGCGTCGTTGGCGTCGAGGAACGCCTGCATGGGGACCTTGGCGTCGACCGCCACGTTCTTCCCCCCGGGGAGGTGGACCACCATGTCCGGTCGCATCCGGCCGCCGTCGGCGTCGGAGGTGACCTGCTCGTCAAAGTCGCAGTGCTCCAGCATGCCGGCCATCTCCACCACCCGGCGGAGCTGGAGCTCGCCCCACCGGCCCCGGGTCTGCGGGGCGCGGAGCGCCTTGACCAGATTGCCGGTCTCCTTCTGCAGCTGGTCGTGGGAGGTGGAGAGCTGCTTCATCTGCTCGGTGAGCGTGGCGTAGGCACCCTTGCGCTCGACCTCCAGCCGTTGCATCCCCACCTCGTACTTGCCCAGCTGCTCGCCGATCGGCTTCAACAGCTGCTCGATGGCCTCCTGTCGCTTGGACAGCTCGCCCTCGGCCGCCTGGCGGGTCTCCTTCAACTTGGTGTCGGCCAGTTGGAGGAACTGCTCGTTGTTCTTCTGCAGGGCCTCGGTGGAGAGCCGGGCGAACTCCCCGGTCAGCTGCTGCCGGGTCTGGTCGAAGTCGACGGCCCGCTCCTCGGCCGACCGGCGCTCGTGGTCGAGCTCGGCCGAGAGGCGGGCGACGTCGGCCCGGAGGGAGGCGACCTGGCCGTGGCCGGCCTCGAGCTGCTGCTGGAGGGCGGCCAGCTCGCCGGTCAGGCGCTGGTTGGCCTGGGCGGCGTCGGCCAAACGGGCCTCGGCCGTCCGGGTCGAGGCGACGTGTCCGGACCTGAGCAGCAGGCCGACGACCAGCCCGAGGGTGGCTCCGGCGGCGAGTCCGATGATGAGTCCGGTGGTCATGGTTGGTTCTCCTCGGGACGACGCCCGTATGGCGGCAGCCATCCGGGCCGGTCGGGCCGTTGCCGGTCAGCGTACCGGGGGGGTGTGCCGGAGACGGAGGTCCCCCACCCGGTCCCCACTGTCCCACCATGTCACCATGGACCCCATGCACCGCGTGGTGATCATCGGCGCCGGGTTCGGCGGCCTGTCCGCCGCCCGGGCGCTGGCCAACCGGGACGCCGAGGTCACGGTGGTGGACCAGCGGAACTTCCACACCTTCCAGCCGATGCTCTACGAGGTGTCGACCGCCGGCCTCGATCCGGGCGACGTGGCCTACCCGATCCGGGCCATCTTCGGCCGGATCCCCAACGTCAGGTTCCGGTACGCCACCGTCACCGGCGTCGACTGGGACGCCCGGACGGTGGCCCTCGAAGGCGCCGGGCCGCTGGGCTTCGACTCGCTGGTCATCGCCAGCGGCGCCATCGCCAACTTCTTCGGCGTGGAGGGAACCGAGGAGTTCGCCCACCCGCTCTACACGCTGGCCGACGCCCGCTGCCTGCGGGACCACCTACTCCGTCGCTTCGAGGAGATCGACGCCCACCCGGAACGGTCCGACGACGGCACCCTCACCTTCGTGGTGGTCGGCGGGGGGCCCACCGGCGTGGAGGTGGCCGGGGCGCTGGCCGAGCTGCTCGACGTCTCCGTCCGCCACGACGGCTTCCGCTTCGACCGGGGCAAGGCCCGGATCATCGTGATCGACGGGCTCGAACGGCTCCTCACCTCCTTCAAGGAGGCGGCCAGCGTCTATACGGCCGACACGCTGAGGAACCGGGGGGTCGAGCTCATGCTGGGCCGGATGGTGAGGCGGGTCACCGCCACCGGCGTGGAGCTCGACGCCGGCGCGCTCATCCCCACGCGGACGGTGGTGTGGGCAGGAGGTGTCTCCGTCCACGGCACGGTGGCGTCCGAACTGGGGGTGACGGCCGAGCGGAACGGACGCCTGGTCGTCCGTGCCGACCTGGCCCTCCCCGATCACCACCGGGCGTACGCCATCGGCGACGCCGCCGCCGTCCCGTGGGGGCCGGACAGGCCCGGGGAGACCTGCCCGCAGCTGGCCCAGGTGGCCATCCAGTCGGGGAGGCACGCCGCGGAGCAGATCCTCAACCGGATCGAGGGCAGGCCGACCGTCCCCTTCCGGTACCGCGACAAGGGGATCATGGCCACCATCGGCCGGCGGGCGGCGGTGGCCCAATTCCCCAAGGGCCGCCTCATCCGGGGCACCCTCGGCTGGCTGTCGTGGCTGGGGCTCCACGTCGTCTACCTGATCGGCTTCCGCAACAAGGTCACCGTGCTGGTCAACTGGTCGTGGCGGTACCTGTCCTGGACCTCCGGCCCCCGGATCATCGTCGGCGAGGACCTGGGCGCTCACCCCGACCCGGGCGACGCCGAACAGCAGGCCCACGGTGACTTCACCGCCTGATGGCGGCCGCCCTCGGACCCCTCACCGGCCCCGGTCAGCCCATGGCCACGATCGGCTGGTTCAACAGGTCATTGGCGGTCGATCCGTGGAACCCGGCGCCGCCGAACGAGAAGATGCCCCCGTCAGAAGCGACCAGCCAGTAGCCCTCGCCGTAGTGGAAGCTGCCGTCGCTGCCGGCTCCGAGCGACCGCATGCCCACGATCGGTCGGTTGAGGGGCGTGGCCCCCATGGAGCCGAGGAAGGGGGCGTCACCGAAGGCGAACACCCCGCCGTCGGAGGCGACCAGCCAGTACCCGTTGCCGTCGGGGGTGGCGGCCATGCCCACGATCGGGCGGTTGAGGGGCGTGCCCCCCATGGAGCCGTAGAAGCCGGCGTCCCCGAAGGCGAACACCCCGCCGTCGGAGGCGACCAGCCAGTACCCGTTGCCGTCGGGGGTGGCGGCCATGCCCACGATCGGGCGGTTGAGGGGCGTGCCCCCCATGGA
>JBKQTE010000060.1:0-3114 GCA_052143315.1 Acidimicrobiales bacterium
CGAGTCGGCCCCGTTGAACTGGTCGGTCACCGCGTACTCGTAGGTGCCCGCCCCGAGCGACCCGCCTCCGGCGGTGGCGTCGGCGGCGTCCAGGTCCGGCGGGTCGACCGTGGCCGGGGTGCCCGGCTCCAGGTCGGCGAAGCCGGAGTGGTTGCCGGGTACGAAGACCTGGGGGTTGTAGGTACCGAGGGGGTTGGCCACGTCGGTAGCGCCGGCGGCGATGGTCTGCGTGGTCAGACCCAGACCGCCGGTGCCCGCCACTCCCGACTCGTCCGCCCCGGGAAGCAGCGCGCCCGGTGCCGCGGTGGCATCGCTGGTGTTCTCGTTCAGCTCGGCCTCGATGTAGTCCTGGGTGGCACAGCCCACGTCCAGGTACGGGGTGTCGTAGGTGTGGCTCAGCCAGCCGAAGTCGTCCGAGTACGGCTTGCTCGTGGCCGGGTCGGTGGCCTGGAACTGCGCCAGGACCGGGTCGGGGCCGGCCGTCTCGCCCGGCAGGTCCAGCTCGTTGTTCTGGTACTCCACGGTGCCGCCGTAGTTGAACAGCTGGTCCAGGCGGAACGGCGTGGACGGCTCGCCGGCCGGGCGGGCAGCCGGGCTGGCCTCCTGGGTCGGGTTGGACCAGTCCGCCGCGGTGACCACATCCTGGCCGTTCATGCGCAGCGAGTCGGCGTCGGAGTAGTCGTTGTCGTGGACTGCGGTGCTCCAGGCGTTGTCCGGCGTGAAGGTGTCGTCGATGTCCACCTCGACGTAGTTGCGGTCGATGCCGAGATGGGTGTCCTCGGTGACCCAGTTGATCAGCCCGGGCGCCAGCAGCTGCCACTGGAGCTGGGTGGCGTTGTAGTCGAAGTTGAGGCCGAGCTCGGACACCCCCGCCTGGGGGTCGGTGCTCGGGTGCTGGTAGACCCCGGCCAGCACCTGACCGGTGGCGTTGTCCAGCCACGGGGTGAACGGCGCCCCGGCGGTGACCGTGGCCGGGTAGCCGTAGGTGCCGGTGCTGAACGGGATCGGGCCGGCCAGGCTGGGCAGCGCCGCCAGGCCGGCGGCGGTCAGCTGACCGGTGGTGCCGTCGAGCGCACCGGCGGAGGCATCGGTGACTCCCAGGTACGGGTAGGAGTAGCCGTCGATCTGGCGGACACCGAAGGTGGACTCGTAGGTGTCGAGCGCGGTGAGCTGGCCGGCGGCGAAGGCTGCCGGGGAGTCGGCGATCACCACCCCGTTGAAGTTGCCCACCGCCCCGGTGGTCAGCGCCGGGAGGGTGACCGTCTCGGCACCGTATGTCCCGGCGGCGGTGGCCAGGGTGTAGCTGACCCCCTCGCTGCTCAGGGCCGACTGCCACGCCGCGGTGGTGGGATCCGACGCTCCGTCACCGACCAGCAGCACGTTGAGGTTGAGTTGCGTCGCACCGACGGCACCAGCCGACCGCGGAACCCCCGACACCAACGCGGCCACCACCAACGAGGCCACCACCACCGTCACGACGGAAAGCCGAAAACGAGTCATTAATCCCCGTCCTTCTCAAATGAGCGCGCCGCACGCGCCTCGATCCCCCTAGGACCGTAAGCCCGGAGCCATGGCCTAGCTACCCTTCACTGCCACGGCACAACCCTGAAGTTACGGAGTCCGATCGGGTGCCGACCCTGGTAGTTCGTCGGCGCCTGCCGCCACGAGTCGCCCTACGCAGGGCATCTCGGGGACCGGCCAGCTCCGACCGTACGGTCCGGGGACCGCGGCTACCTGCTTCGAGCGGGCGGGCGGTGGTCCAGCTCGAAACCCCGCTCCGCCGGTGTGGCGTCCGGCCCAGGCCAGAACCGTCCGCACCCGGTCGTTACGTCTGGTTGGGCACCGGGGCGGTCGGCGTGGCCTCAGCCGGGCAGGCCCGGGGATCCCACGGTTGGAGGCTCTCGTTGGCAGCTGACGGAGCGGCGATGGCCGAAGCGGCCGCTGAGGTGGCGGTGGTGGTGACCGTGGTGGCGGCGGGAGCCGTGGAGGCAGACGAGCCGGCAGTGGCGCCGACGGGCGTCGCCGACGGGGGGTTCACCGCGAACTGGGTGCCGGTGACCAACGTCACCTGGGCACCGTCGGTCACCTGGCTCGGGTTGTAGCCCAGGATGACCGAGCCGGTGATCGAGCGGGCCACCGCCTCGGCCGCCGCCTCGGTGGCAGGCGCCCGGGACCCGTAGTAGACGACGGTCTCGCCCACGTCGCCCACCGGCGTGCTGTCCCCCACGCCGACGGTCTTGAACCCCAGGGCGGCCAGTGAGCTGGCGGTGGTGGCGGCCTGGTTGGCGGCGCCGGTGCCGTTCATCACCGACACGGAGACCGACGACGGGGCCGGCAGCGGCTCCCCGGTCATGGAGTCGGTGGTGGCGGAGATGCCGAGCACCTGATCGATGGCGGCCTGGTCCTGCGACTGGACCGGGAACTCGACGTCGCCGTAGTTGCCCCCCTGGTAGATGTAGGCCCCCCCGGAGCCGTTCGGATCGGTCACCACCGACACCGGCAGCGTGAGCTGGGGCACCGAGTTGACGTTGACCGAGTGGAAGTCGAGGACCAGGTTGGCCATATCGTTCACCGACCACGACTGGTCGAAGGTGAGATCGCTCTTCACCGAGTTGATCAGGTCGATGTCGGTGATCGGGTTGCCGAGGCCCTTCTTGGCCACGGCGGTGGCCAGCACCCGGAGGAATTCGTGATCGCGGCGGATACGGGCCAGGTCGCTCTGCGTTTCTTGTGGCCAGTGCTCGGCGTTGGTGCTGGTCGTCCCCTGGTCGTACTGGAGGTGGCGGGCCCGCACTACCTGGAGGGCCTGGGTGCCGTTGAGATGGACGCAGGTGGCGGCCTGCACGTTGAGGCCCGACTCGGCGTCGAACACCGAGATGGGGAAGGCCATGTTGATGCCCCCGAGTGCGTCCACGATGTTGGCGAACTGATCGAAGTTGAGGGAGACGGCATGCTGGATCGGGATGGCGAAGTCCTCCTCGATCGCAGACACCAGTTGGGTCAGGCCCTCGAAGAGCCCGGCGTCCACCTTGTTGGCCCCGGTGCTGCGGGCGTTGGGGATGAACAGGTCCCGGGGGATGGAGAGGAGGGCCAGCTGGTGGGTCGTCGGGTCGG